>JAETRI010000001.1 GCA_021770245.1 Lachnospiraceae bacterium | reverse complement strand
CCCACTGCCCCACATACCCCCCCCCCGCTTCTGCTGGTTGGTGCCCGCCCACAATTCTCACCCCCCCCCCTTTCCCTAGCACACTACCTTTTTTTTTGTCTTACGTTTGTGATCCGCCTCCCGGGCCTTTTCCCTCTTAGTCTTCCGGCCGCCGCGAGTCCCCAATGACCCCCCCCCCCCCCGGCGGGCGCCCGGCGGGGGTGGGGCGGTGGGGGGGTGGCGTTTTCATGCGCTTCTCCCGGGACGGCGCAACCTGTGGTTGACACATTTCCAAGTACGCTTGGTGGTGGACGGCCGCTTTTTTTGTTATAGTAAACGTCGTGGGAGGAAGGTTTTCCAGGACAAACGCATGAACGTCCCAGCGCCCGTCTGCCGCCCTTGACCGGCCCTGGGACGTTCATGCGTTTGTCGTGAAGGTTTTCGGATTGCCCGCAGCGGGCGGAAAGGCAGGAATGGCAGTGAGTTTGGGAGAAAGGATAACGTTTTTAAGAAGGGAAAAGTATTGGTCTCAGGAAGAATTGGCTATGCAGATGGAGGTTTCCAGACAGTCGGTGTCCAAATGGGAATCGGATGCCTCCGTCCCGGAGCTCGATAAGCTCATAAGGCTGGGGGAAATTTTCGATGTGAGCCTGGATTATCTGCTGAAGGGGGAGGGACGAGACCGGGAAACAAAACAGGAGGCGAAGATCCCAAGGGTGGAAGAGCCCCAAAGGGAGGAAGAGCCCCCAAGGAAGGAAAGGCCCTCAAAGGAGGAAAAGCCCCAAAAAGAGGAAGAGTTCCAAAAGAAGGATAGAGGCGGCAGGCAGCCTCGTTTTCTGGCGGACGGCGAAGCGGAAAACTATATGCTCCTGATGGAAAATGCGTCCAAATGGATGGCTGCAGGGGTGGCTGCCTGTATCCTTTCTCCCGTCCTTTTCCTTCTGCTGAAAGGTCTGTCGGAAGGGGATATGCTTTTCTTGTCCGAAAAAACGGCAGGGGGAATCGGGCTGGTGGCGCTTTTGGTGCTGGTGGGGGGCGCGGCTGCAGTTTTTGTCCTAAACGGTATGACCCTGGAAAAGTACGCATATTTGGATCGGGAGCCAATTGTACTGTCCGATTCGTGCAGGGAGATCGTTTTCCGAAAGAAGCAGGAGTTTGAAGGAACATATCGGGGCTGTATTTCGGCAGGCGTTATGATCTGCGTCCTGAGTTTGGTGCCGATCGGGATTGGCGCCATCCTGGAGGTAAGCCGGGCAGCATATTTCTATTGTGCGGCTGCGCTCCTTTTATTGGTCGCATTCGGCGTATATCAGATCATCTGGTCCGGCTACGTGTGGGGATGTTATGAGAGATTGCTTCAGGAGGGGGAATATACCATAGAGAAGAAGCGGAGGAACAGAAAACGGGAGTCCGTAAGCAGCATCTACTGGTGCGTGGTGACGGCCGCTTATCTGCTTATGAGCTTCCGCTCGGGCACCTGGGGGAAAAATTGGATCATCTGGCCCTGTGCGGGTGTATTGTTTCCGGTCGTATGCGGCCTGTTCGGCGGAAGAAAGGATAGGGAGGGATAGAATGCGATCAAAGTTTAAGGCGGGGTAGTCTTCCGCCAGGCACACCAGGCGGGGGCGGCATGCTCCGGGCATAACAAGGGGAGAATCCCGTTCGGGCGGTTCCCGAACGGGAACGGTTTTGAAAAGTTAATTCTTAACAGTTCCTAAGGCCTTTTTTTGTCTATAATCACGGAAAACATAGGTGGTAAGGCAAAAAAGAGGCTTTTCTTTTATTGTTCAGATTAACGAAATTATATTTTGAGATAGACATTTTTACGACTCGATGCTATAATGGTTTTACATTCAATTCTATATTCCAATCAGATAACGGTTTGTTACAGCCATCTGGGTTTACCTTTATGAATAAGAATTCTGTACTTATTTTAAGGCAAACATCTATTAACCTTAACACCTCGTGTGCCAATTTATAAAGGAGGAAATAAGCGATGCAAGTGTTTGAATTGTCGCTGCAGATCTGCTTTACGGCCCCACAGCCCTATGAGAAGGCCTCGGAGCGGATCGGCAGCTTTGTGGATACGGCGCTGGGAAAGACCGAGAGGCACAGAAGTCTCCATACAACCCGCACATTTAAGCCGTATACATTTGATCTTCCCTATCCGCTGGAAGCGGGCCGCATTTACGAGGCGGGAAAGGTCTATACCGTACGAATCAGGACGATCAGGGAGGAACTTGCCGTTTATTTTATCGGCCGGCTTCCAGGAAGCAGCGCGGCGGGCATCCAGGGGCTGAGTGCAGAGCTGGAGCTCGTTCCCTATTATTTGCTGGAAAGGGTCTATTCGTTAACGCCGGTGATCATGAAAACCGGACAAGGATATTGGCGCGGCGGCCTTCCGTCTAAGGAATATCGGGACCGCTTGAAGAATAATCTGGTCAAAAAGTATAATTTTTTCTGCGATACCAGTATTTCCGGGGATTTTACTCTGTTCCAGAGGCTGGAATTCAGGAACAGGACGCCGGTGAAAGTTCCCTACAAAAATATCGTGCTTCTGGGGGACAAGCTGAGCCTGACCGTTTCAAAGGACGAGCGGGCCCAGGCGCTTGCCTATATGGCACTGGGAACGGGAATCGGAGAAAATAACGCGAGGGGCTGCGGATTCCTCTCCTATCGTTATGGCCGTTTTTGATATCCGCGGTAAGCGGCAGAAAGTTTTGGCTGCCCGGACACTCCGCCGAGCCCAGGGCGCTTCCCAGTTGGGGTGTCCCTCCTGGGAAGCAGGTCTCGCCTTCGTGGCATGAAAGTCGTCCGAAAAATATCCCGAGACCCTCTCCGGCCTGCTCCGGGGCACGCCGCTGCCGGATCCGCCCTGGTGCAGAGGGACGGAGGAGGATACGGGTGGTGTCGAAGCGTTCCTGGGTTGCTGCGGTAAAAACGATGTTGTATGAAACGGCGAAATATATTACATTAGTGTTATGTAGTATATTGTGCCGTTTCGTTGTATCCGGACCTGCTGCCCGGCAGAGGGCTTTCGGCCGCAATGCCTTGAGGCAGGCAAAAAGGGGCCGGTGATTGATACGCGCTAAGGAGCGCAGATGGGAGAAATCGATGAGAGAGAAAAAAATAGGGATACCCATGGAAGGATTTGACCGGCTGTGCCGCAGCGCCGCGGCACAGGGGGCGGTTCTCTTGCTGAACGAGAAAGAGACGCTGCCCGTTACGGACGGGGAATGCGTTTCCGTATTCGGACGGGTTCAGAAGGATTATTACAGGAGCGGCACGGGTTCCGGGGGTGCGGTAAACGTGGCTTATACCACAAATCTGCTGGACAGTCTGAGAGAATGTGCCAACCTGCGGGTGAATGAGGAACTGGCGGGGATCTATGAGGAATGGATTCGGGAAAACCCCTTTGACGACGGGGGCGGCGGCTGGGCCGCGGAACCCTGGAGCCAGAAGGAAATGCCTCTGACGGAGGAAACGGTGCGTCGTGCGGCAGAAAAGTCGGATAAGGCGCTGGTGGTGATAGGAAGGACGGCAGGGGAGTCCAAGGATTACGAGGACGAGAAGGGAGGATACCGTTTAAGCGAGCAGGAAGAGGAAATGCTGGAGGCCGTGACAAAATATTTTAAGAAAACGGCGGTGATCCTGAACGTGTCCTGTATCATCGATATGGACTTCCTGGATCGGGAAACCGTCAATCCCGTGACGGCCGTGCTCTATGTATGGCACGGAGGCCAGGAGGGAGGGAACGCGGCGGCGGACGTGATCAGCGGACAGGTTTCTCCCTGCGGGAAGCTGGCTGACACCATAGCCCTGCGTATGGAGGATTACCCCTCCACGGCCAACCATGGGGATGAGGCGGAGAACGTCTATCAGGAGGATATCTTCGTCGGATATCGCTATTTCGAAACCTTTGCACCGGGAAGAGTGCGTTTCCCCTTTGGATTCGGGCTTTCTTATACGGAATTTGATGTAAAACCCCTGGATGCCCGGGTAGAGGGAGAAAAGATCCGCGTCCGCATCCGGGTGAAGAATACGGGAAGCCGTTATGTAGGCCGGCAGGTGGTCCAGGTGTATTACAGCGCGCCTCAGGGGAAGCTGGGGCGGCCCGTGAAGGAGCTGGCCGGATTTGCCAGAACGGCACTGCTGGCTCCGGGAGGGGAAGAGGAGGTATCCGTCAGCTTTCCCGTCCGTTCCATGGCGGCCTATGACGACGGAGGGTATACCGGGAATCGGTCCTGCTATGTGTTGGAGGAAGGCTGCTATGAGATCCTGGCGGGAAGCAGCTGCCGGGACGTGGAACGGGTTCCGGTTACGGACGGCCAGGGAAAAGCCGCAGGAGGATACGTGGTGGAAAAGACCCGCGTGGTGCAGCGCTTAGAAGAAGCGGGTGCTCCGGAAAAGAGCTTCCTCCGTCTGAGGCCCGGCAGGAGGCGGGAAGACGGGACCTATGAGCCGGCAGGGCAGGAGACGCCCGTAACCGCCGTATCCAAGGCGGACCGGATTGCAGAGAGGCTTCCGGCCGCCCTGAAGCAGACGGGGAACCGGGGGATCCGTCTGCGGGACGTCCTGGAGGGAAAGGCATCCATGGAAAGTTTCATCGCCCAGCTTTCCGCTAAGGAGCTGGCGACCATCGTGCGGGGAGAAGGGATGTGCAGCCCCAGGGTGACGCCGGGCGTGGCATCCTGCTTCGGCGGCCTTTCCGATTCGCTGTCCAAGGATTACGGGATTCCCGTGGCGGCAGCCTCGGACGGCCCGTCCGGCATCCGTATGGATGTGGGCGCCTTGGCCACACAGGTCCCCATCGGGACGCTTCTTGCCTGCACTTTTGCTCCGGATCTGGTGGAAGAGCTGTACGTGATGGAAGGCAGGGAACTTTTACGCAACGAAATCGACACCCTGCTGGGCCCGGGGCTGAACATACACAGGAACCCGCTGAACGGCCGGAATTTTGAATACTTTTCGGAGGACCCCCTTCTCACCGGGAAGATGGCGGCGGCCAATATCAGGGGAATCATGCGGGGCGGATCCAATGCCACTATGAAGCATTACGCATGCAACAGCCAGGAAAAGATGAGGAACAAGGTGAACGCTTTGGTTTCCGAACGGGCTCTGCGGGAAATCTACCTGAGGGGATTTGAAATCGCCGTGAAGGAAGGAGGCGGCAATTCCGTAATGACCGCCTATAATCCGGTAAACGGCCATTGGAGCGCTTCCAATTATGACCTGAATACCACCATCCTGCGCGGAGAATGGGGATTTACCGGGATTGTGATGACGGATTGGTGGTCAACCATGAATGACTGCGTAAGGGGAGGGGAAGAGAGCAGACAGAACACGGCAGCCATGGTACGCTCCCAAAACGATCTGTATATGGTGGTGGACAATCTGGAGGCCGCGTCCAATCCCATGGGAGACAACACCCTGGAAGCACTGGAAAAGGGGGAACTGACTTTGGGAGAACTGCAGAGGTGCGCTGCCAATATCTGTCGTTTTCTGGTGGAAGCGCCGGCCATGGAGCGTTCCATGCGCGGGGAAGAAGGTCCGGAGCTGATCCCTGCCGGAAAGGGGGGAACCTGTATGGGCCGGATGTCCGGCGGAGATTCCTTTGGGGCGGACGGTATACCTGTTTTGGAGTCATGCTGCCGCTTAACACCGGTGATGGACCGTCCGGAGCCTTTCCGGGCGCAGGAGGGAGGAATTTTCCATGTGCGCATGCAGATGAAAATGGACTTCCCGGATGCGCGGGCTCAGTCCGCCTGCAATGCCAGCCTGAACGGCGTCCGTTTCCTTACGCCACAGATCAACGGCACCAATGGAGTACCGGTGATACGGGAGATGGGGGATGTGCTGCTGGAGGAAGGGATCTATGAGCTGTGCCTTACGCCGACGCGCATGCCCGGCATCGAAGTGGACTGGGTGGAGTTCTACCGCTGAACGGCATAAGGAGCGGATGGGTGGAAAGCAGGAATCGGGAGCCTCCCTTCGGCGGCAGAACGGCAGACAGCGGCATATCGGCGAACACAAAAATTCCGGCGGCAGAGGTTTTCTGCCGCCGGAACCGTTTATCAACCGTTTCGGGCTTTAGAGGACAAAGAAGGTACAGGTACCGGGAGCCAGCTCCACCGTTCCGGCAGCCTGCGCTGCGGGTTCCATCTCGGGCAGGGAATTTCCTTCACCGAGGGTGAGAGGCCGGCCGTTCAGCGTCATCACCGTCGCGCGCATATTGCCGTCCCGGCCGCAGAGGGTATAGCGCCAGGCATCCTTCGGCAGCTCTACGGTGGTGGTATCCGTAAAGGAGTTATTGATGATAAGATATACGAATCCCTCCTTTTGATCCCTGCGGGAATGTACGTATACGTGGGCCCCCTCGCGGACAGGCTCCGCCGCATCGTAAACGGTGGTTCCCATCAGGCGGTTCCAGAGCAGGACTGCGAAATAATTGGGCCTGGGATCAAATATCTGACGGGCCAGGAAGCCATAATCCGAGGAAGCCAGCGTATTGTGGAAAATCACACCGTCCGTGACAGCGGCAAACCCGCCCAGCTCGTTAAGGGTACGGAAAACGTCCAGGTAGGTGGAAGCCCAGGTATCCCCGCCGCCGCCCGCATCGCCGGATTCGGTAACCCACATCGGAGCGCCGGGACAATATTTATCCCGCAGAGGCGCATAGGTATGAGCGAAGTTGATGGCGGTGGCCAGATAGGGTTCGCTGTTGGCTTCTTCGGCCTGCCAGTGTCCGGCCGGCATGACGGAAGCGAGACGCTCCGACAGCCCGTTGTAATAGTGATAGCTGAATACGTCCAGGGGCTCGCTCGTCCCTTCTAACAGATCGGCGCAGTTACAGGTATTTTTGGTGAGCTGTTCTACCCCGCCGGATTTCCCGCCCATTTTTCCGAAGGAAACGTTATCCCCTCCCGTGGTGCTGGGCCCCACGCAGATACACTCCGGATAGTTGGCCCGCAGCCACCGGAAGAACAGGTCCTGGTCCCGGCGGTAGTGCGCGGGCGTATAACCCTTCGGGAACCCGGTATCCTCCATCATGTTCGGCTCGTTGGCAAACTCTGCGGCATTGATGGGAACGCCGTATTCCCTGCTCAGGGAAAAGAGCTTTTCGGCCTCGGACGGGTTCCAGGGTTCCTCTGCGGAATGCAGGCCGGGGCAGTTGGCCACGGAAACGATCAGCTTGGCGCCTATGGCTTTCACGAAGTCCAGGACGCCGATCCACTGCTCCTTCGTCAGTACGTTCAGATAGCCTTCCGGAACTTTCCCTCCCATGGCCCCGTCGAAGTCATAATACGTCTTGGTAGCCCATGTGCCCGAGACGCGTACCCACACCGGGCCCAGTTGTGCAGCCAGGCTGCGAAGCTTTTCATTATAAAGGTCGATGGGGGGATAGACCTGCATGAGATCCTTATACATTGCCGCGATGCCTTCGGAAGAGGGCTCCACATAAAAGTCCTCCGTCCCTGCCACCTGCTCCGGGGTATAGGCTTTCCAGAATGTGCCGCCGGTCACCTCGGCAAATTCCACGTTGTAGGACATCATCATCGGGTCGATCTGACGCAGAGGCTTCAGGGCTTCCGGCGACAGCTTGATGTGTTGCGACATGGCATTTCCTCCTTTTTTTATGTTTGCTCCCATCTGCACGCTTGGGCGCACAGGTCATTTCGGGAGATTGAAACTATTTATTAAATACATATTTATCGAGACGATCCATGGCCTCCACCACCAGGGAATGAGGAACGGCCAGGTTCACGCGGATGGCATAGGGCCTGTGGAAGGGCCGCCCGTCCTGCCAGATGACGCCTACGCCGATACCGGAACGGATCAGTTCATCCATATCGGTGTTATGGGCCTTACACCATTTCTCACAGTCCAGATAGAGCATGTAGGTTCCTTCGGGTTTTGCCAGCTCCACACCGTCGAAGTGTTCGCGGATATAGCGGTAAGCATAGTCCACATTTTCCGTAAGCACCTTACACAGTTCGTCCACCCATTCGGCTCCCTCCGGCCGATATGCGCCGATCAGGGCATGCATGGAGAGGACGTTCATGCTGTTATAATGGGACAGGGAGGACTGCTTGCGTACTCTGTCGCGCAGATAAGGATTGTAAATAATATGATAGGAGCCGATCAGGCCGGCCAGGTTAAAGGTCTTGGTGGGGGCATAGACGGCAATGGTCCTGTTCCTGGCGTCCTCGCTGACGGACTGGGTGGGAATATGAGTATGCCCGTCCAGGATCAGATCGGACCAGATTTCATCCGATACCACCACACAGTCGTTTTGGGCATAGACCTCCATGGCCGCCCGGATCTCTTCCTTTTCCCAGACCCGCCCGCTGGGATTATGGGGAGAACAGAAAATGGCGAAATGGATGTGGTGTTCCTTGATCTTGCGGTCCATATCCTCATAATCCATGCGCCAGACACCCTGTTCGTCCCGCTTCAGATCGCTGAGAATAATCCGGCGCCCGTTGCCCTCCAGGGTACCCGTGAAGCCCACATAGGTGGGAGAGTGCAGCAGCAGAGGTTCGCCGGGAGCCGTGAAAGCCTGAACGGCGGAGGCCACACAGCCCAGA
This sequence comes from Lachnospiraceae bacterium, assembly GCA_021770245.1. Taxonomy (GTDB): domain Bacteria; phylum Bacillota; class Clostridia; order Lachnospirales; family Lachnospiraceae; genus Eisenbergiella. Next base: position 206,818 of record JAETRI010000001.1, on the reverse strand, counting down.
ACGCCGTTCTCATAGCCGATCGCTTCCCTGGTAAGGCCCTCCACGCCGTGCCTGTCTGCCTGCCAGTTTATGATACTGTCATAATACGCGTCACTGGGGTTGAAATAACCGAAGGCAGGGTGGGCCAGCCGTTCGGCCACCTCCTTCTGGATGGAAGGCGCAGTAGCATAATTCATATCTGCGACCCACATCGGGATCTTGGAAAATCCCTCGGCTACCTGCGCGTCCGGGAAAGGAATCAAATCCACCGCGATGGCGTCCTTTCCTTTTCTGTCAATGATGGATGTAAAATCGTATTTCATGCTTGGCTCCCGTCTGCGCGCTTTGGCGCGCGTATAAACCGGAGGAAGGGGCTGCTGCATTTTACGGCAGCATCACAAGATATGGCTGCGGCCTTCGGGATAACCGGTCCATACCTTGTGCGAAACCGGCATTTTGCGGCAGCCTCCTTTCCCCGCATCCCGCCGCCTCAGGCGGCAGTTCGTCCGTATTTTCCCTGCGCTGCCGTTAAGACAGACGCATTCCTATGTATAGATTCCATTATACCATCATAGGCTAAAGAAATGAACCCACCTTTTCGAAAACATCCTCCGGTTTCAAATCGCCGACTTGCGAAAGCCGGGAAGCCATGGTAAGATAAGGATGCCGATCGGAGAATAAAACGCCTGAGGCTGCTTTTGGCAAAAGCCAAAATAAAATCAGAGCGGAAGGAAAACAAAAAAGTGCAGGGAATAAACAGAGGAAAGGCGGCCGCTTTCTGGAAGGATAATCAGGTCTGGATACTCGGCGCTTTCGTGGGAATCGTCACATTTATATGCATCTATGGCGTACAGGTGCTGAATGTCACCTATATAGACTGGCTTTTGGGAGGCGGGAATTTAACCCAGAATTATCTGGGCTGGTGTTTCTACCGGGACAGCCCCTGGACCTTTCCCGTCGGGCTGATGGACAGGATGACCTATCCGAACGAGGTTTCCGTGATCTATACGGATTCGATTCCTCTTGCAGCGGTGTTTTTTAAGCTGTTTCGCGGGATACTTCCCGACAGGTTCCAGTATTTCGGACTTTGGGGAGCAATGTGTTTCGGGGCGCAGGGGGCCTTCGGAGCGCTGCTGATTCATCATTATGTGAGAAAAAGGGCGGAGGCGGTTGTGGGAAGCCTCCTTTTCGTGATTACGCCGGTGATGCTTGCCCAGGTAACGGTGAACCTGGCCCTGGGCGCACAGTGGCTGATTTTGTGTTCCTTTTATCTGGGAATACAGAGAAAGGAAATGACGGAGGGAAGGAGCGCCGGACGCTGGGGGCTTTTGGGGGCTTTGGCGGCCGGGAGCCAGCTGTATTTCATCCCGTTGTGCGGTTTGGTGCTCGTCAGTTTCCTGCTGTCCGATGCGCTGCGCAGGAAGCGTGTCCGGCAGGATCTGGCGGGGCTTTTGGCCTATCTGGCAGCATCTGTGGGAACGGTGGCCCTGCTGGGAGGATTTTCTCATACCCATATTCCGGATATGCCTTCCCTGGAGCAGGCCGGGTTTAATCTGAACGGACTGCTGAATCCCCAGGGCTGGTCGCAGGTGCTGCCCAGCCTGGAAACGTGCGGGTCAAAGGCGGAGGAGGGGCTTGCTTTTCCGGGAACCGGCGTCCTTCTTACGCTGGCGTCCGGCGGACTGGCCTGGCTGATCCATTTCTGTCTCCGCCTGCGCGCGGGGTATATACGCAAAACGGAGGGGGAGAAAACGTCTTTTCTCCGCGGTTTTCGCCTCGACTGGAAGAAAAAGGAGAACGGGACGGCCTGGCTGATCCTGATCCTGTTCTGCCTGGCGGTGGCGGTTTCGCCCAGAGTGGCCTGCGGGTCGGAGGTTGTTATGCGGATCGGCGTTCCGGACTGGCTCCTGGGTCTGTGGCAGCGGGTATCCTGCTGCGGCCGTTTTATCTGGCCCGTGGTCTACCTGATCATCCTGGGCAGTGTGGTATGGATGGAGAAGGAGATGCCCTGGGAGGCCATGGCCGCGGTACTCCTGGTGGTTTTTTCCATGCTCCAGGTGGCGGACGGGAAGTGGCAGCTCATGCAGCGCAAGGTGCAGTTCAGCACCGACTATGAATATATCAGCCGGTTAAGTGATGATGTGTGGAAGAAGTGGGCGCAGAATCCGCAAATCGATCATGTGGTATTTGTCTCTTATATGGTGGACGACAGGGAACTGGTCTATGAGCTGAGCGCCTATGCGGCGGAAAACGGCATGACGGTGAACGATTTCGTCACTTCCTGTCCCACGATCCGCACGGAGGCCTCGGAGGATCTGCTGGAGGCTCTGACGGAGGTGAGGGGGGATACCCTGTATATCTATAAAAGCAGCGACAGGAGTTACTGTATCGATCCCCGTATGGAATACGTGGAGGCGGACGGGCTGATCGTGGGGGTGGCGTATTGAAAAGGGAAGCAGGAAGGCGCGTACGTAAGAGCGCGCTCATCCGGTCAGGCCGCATACGCGCCGCAGGGCATGAAACGCAAGAAAGGAACGGCGGAATATGGAAGAGAAGGGAGACATCCTGAGAGAAATGCTCGCAAAGCTCCCCAGGCACATCAGATGGTGCCTGGCCAGCGGTCTGCTTTCAGGCATCCTGATCCATGCCTATATGCTGACCAATAAGCTGCCCAACTGGGACGATATCAACAATGTGGGGGGCTACGCCGTGGGATCGGAGTTCGGACGGTGGTTTTTGAAATACGTCCATCCCCTGGACGGGATCTGGAGTGTGCCATGGCTGAGCGGCCTTTTTGCCATCGGGATGATCTGTGCGGCAGCCTGTATGGTTTTGTCCGCTCTGGAGCTTACGAGCATCACCTCGGCGGTTTTGGTACCGCTCATGATGCTGTCGTTTCCCGGCGTATGCAGTCTGTTCACCTTCATGTTTACCGCCGACTGCTATGCGGTGGGCATTCTGCTGTCCTGTTCGGCGGCCTGGCTGATCAGAAGATACCGGTACGGGTTCCTGCCGGGAATCGTGCTGCTGGTTCTGGGAATGGGAATCTATCAGGCCTATCTGTGCCTGGCGCTGGGAATTCTGGTATGCGGCCTTTTCCTGGATATGCTGCCAAAGGATGCGGATGCGGGGGCGGTTTTCAAAAAGGGGATAAAGACCTTCCTGATCCTGGCCGTCTCGGTAGCGGTCTATACGCTGGTATCAAGGGCGATCTTCCCGGAGCTTGATGGCTATAACGGTCTGGATAACATGGGAAAGCTGGATCCCGCGCGTCTGCCGCGTCTGATCCTGCGCGCTTATAAATACGTGGTGCAGTATTTCCTGTTAAAGCCCTATTCTTATGTGAGCGGGTTCGCAAGGTTTTTAAACGGACTGTGTTGCCTGCTGGCAGCAGGGTATGTGATTGCCTGTTTTGTTAAAAATAAAAAGTGGAAGAATCCGTGGGGAGCCGTTCTGTATTTTTTCCTGGCGGCTGCGATTCCCCTTTCCATGGGTTCCATCATTATTATGGCGCCGGACGCCAGCGTAAGCCTGCTGATGCTCTATCAGTACCAGCTTTTATACGTGTTCGTGGCGGCCATGCTGGAAAGGAGCCTAAAGAGGGGAGAGGGGCTCTTCGGACAGACGGAAAAGAGGCTTTGGGGCCGGGCGGCGGGAGTGCTGACGGCCGGCGTTCTGCTTTTGGTGGGATATGAAAACTTCGTGGTGATTAATCAGGCTTATTTCCGGATGGGGATTGCTTATGAGCGTTCGTATGCCTGGTACAACCGTATGATGGCGCGCATCGAAGAGACGGAAGGGTACCGGCCGGGAGATGCCTTTGCGCTGATCGGTGAATTCGGCATGAGCGGGACGCCGGACCTGCTGGGGAGCTATTCCATGGACGGGGAACGGTTTGACGATCTGTCCGGAGTGGCCAAGGAAACAGGGATGCTCACCAGCGGCGTGCGGCATAATTTCATGAAGACCTATATCGGGGTGGAAATGCCGGAGGTGACGGAGGAGACGGAGGCGGCCATACGCGCGTCGGAGGAATACCGTGCCATGCCCTCCTATCCGGCGGACGGATGCGTGAAGCGGATCGAGGGCGTGTGGGTATTAAAGACCTGTGAGGAGATCGTCGAAGCGCCGTAACCGGACGGAAGACGGCAGCGAGAGGAAGAGCATATGCGAAGAATTTTAAAAAAGATGAACGTCCTGCTCGACAGGAAACAGAAGGCCAAAATGGGGGGGATCATTGTGCTGATGTTCTTCGGCGCCCTGCTGGAGGCGTGCAGCATCGGCCTGGTGATCCCTCTGATAGAAACCCTTCTGAGTCCCGAGAAGGTGACCGGGGAAGGGTATCTGGGGGATCTCTATCGTTTCCTGGGGATGGAGAGCACCTCCCAGTTTACGATTCTCATGCTGCTTTTCATCATCGCCGCCTTTGTCCTGAAAAATATATTCCTCTATTTCCAGAATGTGGTGCAGCTGCGGTTCGTGTATACGAACCAGTTTGCCACCTCCCGGCGCATGATGATTAACTTCATGCAGAGGCCCTATGAATATTACCTGAATGCGGATACCTCCGTCATCCAGAGAAGCATCACCTCGGATGTGAACAACATGTACGGGCTGATCCTTGCCAGCCTGCAGCTGGTGAGTGAGGTGATCATGTTCGCGATCCTGGTGGGGGTGCTGATGACCCAGGATCCTCTCATGATCATAACGGTGGCCGCTCTGCTGGTGCTGGTGCTTTTGCTGGTCAAAAATGTGCTCAAGCCCATCATGAAAAAGGCGGGGGAGGAAAATCAGGATTATTACAGCGGCCTGTATAAATGGATTGACCAGTCCGTCATGGGGATCAAGGAAATTAAGATCGCCAACAGGGAGAGTTATTTTATCAATGAATACGCCAAATGCGGCGCGGGATACGTGAACGCGGTGCAGAAGTATAATATTTTCAATTCCACCCCCAGGCTTTTGATCGAGACGGTATGTATTGCGGGACTGGTGCTGTATCTGATTTTCCAGATCATAGCGGGAAAGGATATGACCCAGATGATTACCCAGATCGGCGTCTTTGCGGTGGCCGCCATGCGGCTTTTGCCCAGCGCCAACCGGATCAACAACCATTTGACCTCCATTTCCTACTTCGAACCGTTTTTCATGGGAGTGAGCGACAATCTTCAGGAGGAAATCAACGATGAAAGCGTGAATTATGACGCGCAGGCCTATCTGGAGAAAAAACGGACGGAAAAGCTTCCCGTACGGGAAAAAATCGAATTGAAGGATATTGTATACAAATATCCAAATACGGACGTCCTGATTTTTGATCATGCACACATGGAAATCCCGGTGGGCGCCTCCGTGGGGGTGGTGGGCACCTCCGGATCGGGAAAGACCACCATCATCGATATCCTTCTGGGCCTTCTGCGGCTGCAGGAGGGGAGCATCCTGGCGGACGGGGTGGAGGTGCGGGACCACTATGAAGGGTGGCTGCGCAACATCGGCTATATCCCCCAGTCGATCTTCATGATCGACGCATCCATCCGTAAAAACGTGGCCTTCGGCGTGCCGGAGGATGCGATTGACGACGAAAAGGTGTGGCAGGCCCTGGAGGAGGCACAGCTCGACGGTTTCGTCCGCGGCCTTCCGGAGGGCCTGGATACCAGCATCGGGGAACGGGGAATCCGTATTTCCGGGGGACAGAGGCAGCGGATCGGCATTGCTAGGGCGCTCTTCGAGGATCCGGAGGTACTGGTGCTGGACGAGGCCACCTCTGCGCTGGACAACGAGACGGAGGCAGCGATCATGGATTCCATCAACCGCCTCCACGGGCGCAAGACGCTGATCATCATTGCCCACCGCCTGCAGACCATAGAGAAGTGCGATATGGTCTATCGGGTGGAGAACGGTAAAGTGGAAAGGGAACGTTGATGGAGGGAACCGGGAAAAGACAGGCCAATTTTGAATTACTGCGCATTCTGGCCATGCTGATGGTGGTGAGCATGCATTTTCTCTTCCACACGGGAGGGCTTCCCGCTGCGGAAGCGGGGCGGATGCCGGACGGCCGGGAAACCGCCGGGGTTGTGGTGGAATCCTTCTGCATCGTGGCGGTGAACGTGTATGTGCTCATCAGCGGATATTTCCTGTCTCAAAAGGGGTTTTCTTTTCGCAGGCTCCTGCGGCTGGAGTGCCAGGTCCTCTTTTATACCCTTCTGATCCCTGTGGGCCTGACGGCGGCCGGGGCGCTTTCCGCGGCGGAGCTGTGGAATCCCTATCATTTGTGGAACTGCCTGTTTCCGGTCCAGTCAGGCCATTATTGGTTTGTGACCGCTTACGTGGTGCTTCTTTTATTCAGCCCGTTTTTGAATGCGGCGGTGCGTGCCATGAGCGCCAGGCAGCTGCGGATCGCCATCGGCACTCTTCTGATCTTTTTCTGCCTGGGGAAGAGCCTGAGCGTCCTGCCCTTTGCCTCAGACCGTTACGGATACGATTTCGGCTGGTTTATCTGCCTTTATCTAACGGGAGCCTGCATGCGCCGGCACGGGAGCGCGCTGCTCGGGAGGAAAAGAAGATGCGCCCTGCTTTATGCCTCCTCCTGCCTGCTGACGGCGGGGATCGAACTGGCCGGTCTGTGGCTGTGCGCCGGCCGGGGGATCCTGGAGTATTATGCCTCGGTTCCCTTTCACTATAACTATGTGTTCGCCTATACGGGCGCGCTGGGGCTGTTCGGCCTGTTCTCCGGCCTCAGGATTCCGGAAGGGAAGGTCTCCGAACGAATCTGCCGGGTGTCCCAAGCCGTATTGGGGGTCTATTTGATCCATGAGCAGGCGGATATCAGCGGCCGATGGACGGCATGGATCTCGGGGGAGCCCTCCTGTCATACGGCGGGGTATTTGATCCAGATGACGGAAAGCGTCCTGTTTTTGTTCCTGCTGTGTATCTGCATCGACCTGCTGCGGGGCAGGCTGTTTGCGCTGGCGGGGCGAGGCCTGCTCAAAACCAGGCCCGGACAACGGGCGGCGTCCTTTCTGGCCGGGCTGGATTCCCGTATGGAACAAAGATAAATTCGTCTGTCAATAAAAGGGAAGCGGGGAGCCTATGAGACAAGGAATTAAAGGAATAACGAGTAAACTGGCGCGGCCTGCAAAGCGGTGGATCTTTCCGGCCTTTTTGCTGATCTATCCGCTGTTATGGATGAACCAGGGCATAGAGCTGGCGGATTCCATGTACAGCCTGACCAATTTCCGATTCTTTCCCCGTCTGGAGGGTACCTGGATGGTGGCCACCTACCTGGCCAACGTGCTGGGCTGGCTTCTGATGAAGCTTCCCTTCGGCGGCACGCTGCTGGGAATCAACTTCTATACCAGGCTGGTGGTGAGCGCCATGGCGCTTCTGTCCTACTATTTCCTGAAGGGGAAAATGCCTGCATGGGCCGCTTTCCTGGGAGAGGTACTGGCCGTCAGCTTCTGCTGGTGCCCGTCCACGATCCTTTATAATTACCTCACCTATTTCCTTTTCCTCCTGGGAAGTGTCCTTCTTTACCGGGGCCTGATCTGGGAGCGGAAGGGGCTGCTTTTGGGGGCGGGGATCTGCCTGGGCTTAAACGCGACGGTGCGCATGCCCAATCTGGCGGAAGCGGTCCTGATCCTGGCGGTTTTTTATTACGGCAGGCTGGCCGGCAAAAGGGCGGCAGAGGTGTGGAGAAATGTGGGAATCTGCGTGGCGGGCTTTCTGGCAGGCTTCCTGGCCGCCTTCGCCCTGATCTGCATACAGTACGGCCCGGGGGCCTGGCTTTCGATGTTCACGGGCCTGACCGGATATGCCGCTGCGGATGAGAGCTACTCCCCCCTTTCCATGATTACTTCCGTTCTCAAGGCCTATGAGGGGACGTTGATCTGGGTGATGCTTCTGGGAAGCTGTATCCTGGCGGGCTGGATCTTCTTCCGCCTGCTCCCCGAGAGGCTGCTTCGGGCGGGAAAGGTGGTTTACTGCCTGTGTATCCCGGTTCTGCTCCGCCTGTTCTGGGGGCGGGGAATGTTCACCTTCACCTATTATAATTATAGGAGCATGTATGAATGGGGAATGCTCCTTTTATACCTGGTTTTGATTTCCTGCTTCCTCGTCATGGCGGACGCGGGACGCTTTCGGCGCGACCGTCTGCTTGCCCTGGTGGTGCTTTTGTCAATGGCCGTCACGCCTTTAGGCAGCAACAACGACACCATGCCCAACCTGAACAACCTTTTCCTGGCGGCCCCCTTTGCGGTGGGGACGCTGCACCGGGGATACGTGCGGTACGCCAGGCGGCCTCTTTTCTTCCCGGCGGTGGCGCTGACCGTGACGGTCCTGGCCGCAGCCCTGGTGCAGGGGATCGGCTTTCGCTCCCATTTCGCCTTCGGGGACGGAATTTACGGAGAAAAAAGGAATGCAAAAGTGGAAAACAGTGATATACTGATAGGCATGAGGACAAGGGCGCAGAATGCGGAGAATCTGGAGGGTCTGCTGGATTTTATGGAAGACGTATCTGCAGCCGGGCCTGCGGCCTCTGGTGTGGGCGGGACAGGACGGGATGCGCTCATCACCTTCGGAAACGCGCCCGGCCTTCATTATCTGCTGGATCTTATGCCCGCCCTTACCCATGGCTGGCCCGATTTGGATACCTACCCTTCGGATCAGATGAAGGCGGAACTGGAGGATGCCGCCCTGCTCTCTCAAAGGCCCCTCGTCATCCTTTATCAGGAAAACGGAAGGCGCCTGGAGGAGGAGATCGCCCAATCGGCCAATGCGGAAAAACAGAAAAAATGGCGCGCTCTCCAGGATTTTCTGCAGGAGGGGAAGTATATGCTGCTCTATGAAAACGACGGTTTCCGGGTCTACGGATAGAAAAACGCACGAAAGGGGCCGCATCCCTGCAATGCGGACGCGGCGTGCAGATGGGAGTCGATTATGATACGATACAACGTACCTCCCTTTACGGGAAAAGAAATGGATTATATCCGCCAGGCGGTGGAAAACCAGAAGATCTGCGGGGACGGTGAATTTACACGCAGATGCAGCGAATGGATCGAACGGCGTACGGGGACGGCGAAATGCCTTCTTACCACCTCCTGTACCCATGCCACGGAGATGGCGGCGCTCCTATCCGGCGTGCAGCCCGGAGACGAGGTGATCATGCCGTCCTTCAATTTCGTATCCGCCGCGGATGCTTTCGTCCTGCGGGGAGCCGTTCCGGTGTTCGTGGATATCAGGCCGGATACCATGAATATAGACGAGAATTTAATAGAGGAAGCCATTACGGAGAAGACCCGGGTGCTTCTTCCCATCCATTACGCCGGGGTGGGGGCGGAGATGGACGAGATCTGCGAAATCGCCGGGCGCCATGGCCTGATGGTGATCGAGGACGCGGCCCAGGGAATGATGGCTTCCTACAAAGGGAAGGCGTTGGGGACCATGGGGAACTTCGGGTGTTTCAGCTTTCATGAGACGAAGAACTACAGCTGCGGCGAGGGAGGCGCTCTGTTGATCCGGGATGAGAAGGACGTGGAGGAGGCGGAGATCATCCGGGAAAAGGGCACGGACCGGAGCAAATATTACCGGGGCCAGGTGGATAAGTACCGTTGGCAGAACTACGGGTCCAGCTATCTTCCCAGCGAGCTGAACGCAGCTTACCTCTATGCCCAGCTGGAGCTGGCGGAGGAGATCAACGAAGCCAGGAGGGGATTGTGGCAGCTCTATTGGCAGGAATTAAAACCCCTGGAGGAGACGGGCAGGATCGAGCTTCCCTATGTGCCCGGCCACTGTACCCATAACGGGCATATTTTCTACCTCAAAACCGCGGATATGCAGGAGAGGACTGCGCTGATCGATTTTCTGAAAGACGCCGGAATACTCGCGGTGTTCCATTATGTGCCCCTGCACTCCGCGCCCGCAGGACTTAGGTTCGGCCGGTTCCACGGAAAGGACCGCTATACCACCAGGGAGAGCGAACGGCTTCTGCGCCTGCCCATGTACTATGGCTTGAAAGAGGAACAGGTACGCTACATCTGCACAAAAGTAAAGGAATTCTATGGACGTTAAAGAATGCCGGAAACGGGTTGAGGATTGGCTGATCCCCCTGGTGTGCGTCCTGGTCCTGTTCGGCGCCGCAGGCGTGTGGTTTGACTTTTATTATGATCTGAATGACGACGTATTGATCAAAGATATTGTATCCGGTGTTTACACGGGAACGCCGGAATCCAGAAACGTGCAGATGCTCTGGCCCCTGGGGGCTTTTCTGGCTTTACTGTACCGCATACTGCCGGGGGTCCCGGTCCTGGGAGGATTCCTCTGGCTGTGCCAGGCGGGGAGCATCTATTGCATTGTGCACTGCAGCCTGCGGTTTGCCGTATCTGTTCCGGGGAAATGGTTCCTGGGCCTGACGGAAACGGCGGCCGTGGGCAGCATGCTGTTCTATCATCTCGTCTTTGTGCAGTACACGGTAACGAGCGGACTTTTGATGACGGCGGCCGTGGTCTGCTTTTTTACCTGTGAAAGGGAGGACGGCGGATGGATTCGGAAGATGCTTCCGGCGGCAGGGCTGGCGCTTCTTGCCTATCTGATACGCTCGGAAATGATGCTTCTGCTGCTGCCCCTGGCCGGGGTGGCGGGGATATGGAAATGGGCGGGCGAACGGCCCGTTTTCACCGGGAGAAACATTGTTCGTTATGCGGGCCTGTTCGTCGGGATCCTGCTGGGGATGCTGGCCGCGTACCTGGCGGACCGGGCGGCCTACGGCAGCGGAGAGTGGAAGGAATTCCGGGAGTTATTCGACGCCAGGACGGAGATCTATGATTTCAAGAGCGGGGATCTGCGGTCCTATGAAAAAAACAGGGCGTTTTATGATGAACTGGGCTTGTCGGAGGCCCAGTGTGCCCTGCTGGAGAATTATAACTACGGGATATCCGAAAAGATAGACGGCCCCCTTTTACGGGCAATCAGCGGCTACGGCCTAACAACCCAGGGCTATTTCCTGCACAGCCTTAAGGAGGGGCTGTGGCTTTACCGGGAACGGCTGCGCGACAACCGGGCGCTGGGCTTTCGGGAGATGCCCTTCCTTCTGCCGGAGGCGGTTCTTATGGTGCTTCTGCTTCTGACCGGTCTGCGGGAGAAACGGGGAGCGGTTTTCTGGCAGCTGGGTCTGTTTGCGGCGGTGCGAAGCGTCCTGTGGCTGTACCTCATCCTGCGGGAGCGGGTGCCGGAGCGGATCAGCCATCCTTTGTACTTTATGGAAATCGGGATGCTCTCCTGCCTGCTGCTGTGCTCGCTGGCCCGGGAGGACGAGACCGGACGGGGTCCCTCCGGGAGGGAAGCCGGCCCGGCGGAGGGGCTGCCCAGGTTCCCGGTGCGCCCGATGGCAGCGGCCCTGCTTGCGGTGATCGCCCTGGCCGGCCTGCCGGAGGAGTGGGAGCGGACGGCGGATCAGTATGCGGCCCGGGAGAAGGAAAACGAGCTGGATTTGGCGGCCCGGGCTTACTATGGCGAACATCCGGACAGGCTCTATCTGGCGGATGTGATGTCCACGGTGGATTTTTCCGAAAAGCTGTTCGCGGCGGATGACGGTTTCGGAAACTATGATCTTTTGGGCGGATGGCTGTGCAAAAGCCCTCTGGCGCAGGAAAAACTGCGTTCCTTCGGCTACGACACCGTGCAGGAGGCGGTGACGGATGCGGGAACCTTTCTGGCGGGAAGGGCCGGGATTTCCTGGGACTGGCTTGAGGAGGTACTTGCACAACAGGGGATCCGCGGGGATGTGGTGCCCGTGGAGGCGGTTTCCGCAGGAGAGGAAGAGTGGCAGATCTGGCAGTTTATCCCGGCAGAGTAAGCAGGGCAGGGTTGGAAACGACTGCTCTCAAGCTTTTTCGTTTGGGGTGTACGTAAAGGTCAGAGACGGGAACGGAGGTGGAAACGGATGGAACGAATCGATCTGGGTCCAATTTATCTGCGTCCGATCCGGATGGAGGATACGGATAACATCGTGCGCTGGAGGAATGCGGAGCATGTGAGGAGGAATTTCTTCTACCGGGCCCCCCTTACCGCGCAGGGGCATCGGGAGTGGATGGAAAAAAAGGTGGCCTCCGGGGAAGTGATCCAGTTTATCCTGTGTGAAAAGGAAGGGGACCGGCCGGTGGGGAGCGTCTATTTCCGGGATGTGGACAGGACGCAGCGCAGGGCGGAATACGGGATTTTCATCGGAGAAAGGGACGGGCTGGGAAAAGGCTACGGGACGCTGGCGGCCCGGGGGGCGGTGCGTTATGCCGAAAAGACGCTGGGGCTGCATAAGCTGATGCTCCGGGTATTTGCGGATAATACGGCGGCACGGAAAAGCTATGAAAAAGCCGGATTCGTGCAGGAAGGGCTTCTGCGGGAGGAATTCCTGGAGGAGGACGGCTCCTATCGGGACGTGGTTCTGATGGCGGTACTGTTTGTGCAGCAGGATATTTTCTCATCGCGCTGCCGCAAAGGGCGCGGCATGGAAGGATAGAATGAAGGAATTGATCAGTATTGTTATTCCCTGTTACCGTTCCGGCGGGATGCTGGCGGAAGTGGTGGATGAGATTAACGGGGAAATGGAAAAATGCAGGGACAGCTACGATTATGAAATCATCCTGGTGAACGACTGCTCTCCGGATGATACCTTTGAGGTGATCCGAAAGCTGTGCGGGAAGCAGGAGAATATCACAGGGGTGAACCTGGCGAAGAACTTCGGCCAGCATGCGGCTCTGATGGCCGGATTCCATCAGATGCGCGGCGATATCCTGGTATGCATGGACGATGACGGCCAGACGCCGGCCGGCGCGATCGGGGATCTGATAAAGGGGCTGGAGGAAGGCAGCGATGTGGTCTATGCCCGCTACGGGAATAAACGCCATAACGCCTTCCGGAATTTCGGAAGCCGGGTGAACGACTGGATGCTGTGCTTCCTTTTGGACAAGCCGAAGGATCTTTATATTTCCAGCTTCTTTGCCGCCAGGAGGTTCGTGGTGGACGAAATGCTCCGCTATCGCAACCCCTATCCTTATGTGATTGGCCTGGTGCTTAGAAGTACGCGCAATATAAGCAACGTGGAGGTGGAACACAGGGACAGAAGGGCCGGGGAGTCGGGCTATACTCTGGGCAAGCTGCTGGGGCTGTGGTTCAACGGTTTTACCGCGTTCAGTGAAAAACCGCTGCGGATCGCAACCATGTTGGGTATGGTGTGTGCCTGCCTTGGTTTTCTTTACGGCGTATATACCGTCATCAAGAAGCTGGTCAACCCCATGGTGCCCATCGGCTTCAGTTCCCTGATGGCGGCCATCGTATTTATCGGAGGCATGCTGATGGTGATGCTGGGACTGGTAGGGGAGTACATCGGAAGAATGTATATTTGCATGAACAATGCACCGCAATATGTAGTACGGGAGATCGTTAATGAAAAGGAACAGCAAGAATAAATGGATTTCTTTCCTGCTAAGCCTGGGCGGTGTGGCGGCTCTGCCTCAGATCCTGCTTTGGGAGGGAAGAGGGCTGGGATTTTCCAACGGCTTCCTGCCCGTCCTGCTCCTGGCCCTGGCCTGTCCCGTGATCCATCGGGGACTTTGGAAGGACGGCGTTTTGAAGAGACGACCTCTTTTTCCCTTATGTCTGGCTTTTGGCTTCTGCCTTGCCTGCGGGCTGGGAAGCAGGCTGGAGGCGAAAGGGTATCTTAAGCTGGGGGACTGGAGGCTGTGGGCTGCCCTTCCGTTTCTGACCCTGTTTTTTACGGTCCTCATCGGGGAAGGATGGATGAGCCTAACCAAGGCCGGAGGCGGATCAAAGGACGGACCGTCCGGTCTGCAAAGCCGTTGGGAAAGCCTGTCTCTGACCAAAAGGAGGGCAGCGGTATATCTGTCCTTCCTGGCCGCCTGGAGCGTTTGGCTTCTGGCCTGCTGGCCGGGCTTTTTCGTATACGACGCCCAGGAGGAATTCAACCAGGTGGCGCTGCGCAGCTTCAGCACCCATCATCCCCTGCCCCATGTGCTGCTTTTGGGAGGGATGATCTGTGCGGGAAATAAACTCTTCGGGAGCTACAATGCGGGAATCGCCTGCTATCTGTGCTTTCAGATGCTGCTTTTGGCCGCCTGCTTTACCTATGTATGCGATTTCCTTCGAAGAAAAAGGGCGCCCTTTTGGCTGCGGGCGGGGAGCGCGGTATATTTCGCCCTTTTTCCGGCGGTCTCGTTCTATGCGGTCTGCTCTGCCAAGGACGCGATCTACAGCGCGGGAATGCTCGTGGCCGTCCTGCTGCTTCTGGAAAGTATGGAAGAGGACAGAGGATTCGTACCGTCCCGCGGGAAGCTTCTGCTCCTTACGGGTTCCCTTTTTATCATGGCCTGCTTTAGGCATAACGGATTTTATATCCTTCTCATACTGATTCCGGCGATGGTGCTTCTGGCGGGAACGGGGAAACGGGAGGGCCGTGCGGCATCCTGCCTGCGGGCCGCGTTTTCGGGGATCGGGGCTGCCGTATGCTGCGTCGCCCTGTCCGCCTGTCTTCAGACCATGCTGCAGGCGCAGGGCGGGGAAAGCCAGGAAATGCTGGCCGTCCCCATCCAGCAGCTGGCCCGTACCTATCAATATAAACCGGAGGCTTTTACTCCGAAGGAACGGGAAACCCTCATGACCTTCCTGCCGGAGCAGGCGCTGGCCGAGTACCGCCCCAAGCTGTCCGATCCGGTGAAGATTCATTTCAACAACGAAGCCTACAGGCAGGATAGGGGCGCGTTCTGGCGGTTGTGGCTGTCCGTGGGAAGCAGAGCGCCGGGAAGCTACTTAAACGCCTGGCTTCTCACCTCCTACGGCCTGTGGTATCCGGAAGCGGTGATAGACGTATACCGGGGAAATCAGGTATTCACCTTTACCTATGAAGACAGCTCCTGGTTCGGATTCGAAACGGAACTTCCCGGGGTAAGGGAAAGCAGGATTCCGCTGCTGAACGAGCTGGCGCGCCGGATCAGCCTGGAGCTGTCCTGGCAGAGGATTCCGGTGGTGTCCATGCTCTTTTCGCCGGGCTTCCTCTTCTGGGTCTATGCCCTGGGGCTGGGTTTCCTGCTATGGAAGGGGGAGGGAAGGAAGGCGGCGGCCTTCCTCCCTGCGCTTCTCAACTGGATGACCGTTCTCGTGGGCCCCACATTTCTGGTGCGTTACGTACTGATCTGGTGGTTTGCCCTGCCCGTCCTGCTTTATGCGGTGGTGCCAAAGAGGGAATGAGGGTTATGCGGGCAGGGAGGACGCCGTGGGTTTGGCAGGCTCCCGGACGCCGGGACGCACAGGGCGGGATCCTTCCCTGTGCGTCCCGGCGTCCGGGAACCTGCGGGGTGGCTGAACTGATACGTAAATCCCGGGAAATCCGGGAAATCCGGGAAATCCTTTCACGCCGGTTGTAAGAACTGGCAAATTGTGCTATACTAATACGAAAATTGTCTACGGAAACGGCTTTTCCGGGCAAAATGAGGTTGGTATGAACGTTAATATACTGAAAAACCGGGCAATTGAAATCGTTATTCTTTGTTATGCTTTGCTGCTTATGCTCCTGGTGGGGCCGGTGGGCGTACTGGACGGGTCGAGGGTAACGCAGGGGAGCCTGGATCATGTGGAAGAAACCCTGCCGGTAGCGGGGCAGGGCAAAATACAGCAGGTGTTTCTGGCGGACGGCGGATATCTGGAAAAGATCGGCATCTATGCGGTCAGCGATTTTTCCAGGAAAGCGTTTCGTATGACGGTTTACGACGAATTGGGAGAGGTCCTGTTTTCGAGGAAGGTGGCTGCGGAGGCCTATGAGGCGCCGGGCTTCTTTTACGTACCCGTGGAATTCGATACAGAGCCGGGCCGGGCTTATGTATGGCAGATCGGGCTTCCGGAAACGGAGCTGGTATTCGGCAGGCAGAATACGGCGGATACGGTTGCCGGGCTATATGGAAATTTTTATTATGTAAAGGAGGGCGGCGCGCCTCAGGAGCAGGTCGGGGAGAATATCCCCATAAGCCTGGTCTATGCCGATCCGGTGAGCGCCGCAGGAAAGGCTGCGATGATGGCCGGGATCGGAGTCGTGGCGGCCTTTCTGATTCTTCTGGTGGAAAATTCCGCCAGGCAGCAAAGGAGCGGGCAGACGGTCCGCATGCAGTGGGCCGTGCGCAGGGTCTGCAATCCCTTAATCGGCGTGCTGACGGCGCTCGGCCTGTGGGCCGTAGCGGTGCTCAACTATTACGGAGGAAAGCGGGAGGACAAAATCGTTTATTGTACGGGAATCCTGGCTTGCGGGGCCCTGTTTGCCTATGCGGTGAACGCGAAAAGGAAGGACGCGGGAGCGGGCTGCGGGGAAGACGGGCTGCTTTTGTCCTTTCTGAAGAGGCTGTCCTGGGAGCGGGCCGCGGGTTTCTTACAGTCTGTTTTTTGGGCGGGCGCGCTTTGGGGCTGTATTGATTACGTAAATGCGATGTATACTATCTATCAGGAATATGCGTTCCGGAAAATGCTGATCTTTCTGGGGCTTGCCCTTTTAACCATGTGCGACAGGAAGCGGCTTTTGTGGATCGGTAATCCGGTATGGCTGGGAGCGTCCGCTGTGGGCGGACTCCTGTTCTGCCTTCTCCGTCATGGGGATGTGGAGGCGGAAAAGCTGGACCGGCTGAATGTGTACCTGCTCGTTGTGGCAGGGCTTGTGGCCATACAGGCCTTTTATCTCATCAGGGACAGGAGAATTGCGTGGAAGAAGCTCTGCCGCCCCTATGCGGCCCTGCTGGTTGTTTTCTTCGGCTTTCTGATCGCATTCCGGAATACAAGAGGCTGGCCGCTGGTGATGGCAGGGGCGTTTTTGCTGCTGTATTTCTTTTATCTGGGCTGGAACGGCAGAGGACGATTTTTGAAGATTTTCTGTGACGGGATCATTCTGAATTTTACGGCGGCCCTCGTTTTCGCGGTGCTGCGGCGGCCTTTCCGGGCATGGTTCTTCTATCGGTACAATTTCGTATTTCATACGGTGACGGTGACGTCCGCCTATCTGGCTCTGGTATTGGGAGCCCTGCTCGTGAAGCTGCTGGCGGAATACCGGCGTTCGGAAAAACTGTATGACTGGTGGCTGACCGGGCTGCTGTTTGGCACGGCCGCTTCCCTGCAGGTGATGACTCTTTCCCGGACGGGGTTTTTGGCGGTATTTGTGATGGGGATTGTGGTACTGCTCTTTGTATCCCTGGCCTGCTATCGGGAAAACGTACTGCATTTTTTGAAAAAAACAGGGATTTTCATCCTGGTGGTGCTCTGCTGCTTTCCGATCACCTATTCGGCCATCCATCTGATCCCTCCGTTATATGACGATCCGTATATTTTCGAACTGGAGGACAGGGAGGGGGAATGGGCCATACACAAAGGGGATCCGGCCGACTCGGAGAACTATATCACCTTTTCCCGGTTTGCCTATTGCTTGGACGTGAAGCTTTTCGGGGATGAACATCCGATCCTGAGAAGGTTTGTGGACAAGTTTTTAGCCGAAGGGAGTAAGATGGACTCCGCCGCGGGGCAGGAGGAACTGCAGGTATCCGCCCTTTGGGGCCTCACCGCTTCGGCGGCGCCGGGTACGGGGGAGGACGGCGCGCCCTCTGGGGTGGAAGAGGACTATTCGAATGGAAGAACGGAAATTTTCAGACGATATATAGAACAGTGGAATCTGACCGGCCATGATGAAATGGGGGTGGAACTGGCGGACGGCTCCCTGAGCGTCCATGCCCATAATACCTATCTACAGGTGATCCACGACCACGGCCTCCTTACCGGTGCGGTGTATCTATTGACCGGTCTGGTAAGCCTGGTGTGGATGTTCCGGTATGCGTTCGTCCGTCTGCGCAGCGGAAAGGATGCCTATGCGGCGCTGCCGCTGGCCGTTTTCCTTTCCTTTGCGGTGGCGGGCCTGGTGGAGTGGCTGTTCCATCCCTGTAATCCCCTGGGATTTTCCACCATGGCGGTTCTGGCGCCGCTTTTCGCCTTTCAAAACGGGCTGCCGCGTAAAACGCGGCAGGGGGATCGGGTCTGATTTGCGGGCCGCCGGGCGGCGGCAGAATGACGGTTGAGATGAAGGATAAAGAAAAAAGAAAAGGACATTTATTTAACTATCAGCTGCTGTACCGTCGTACGGCGCTGGTCATATACGATATCCTGAGCGTGACGGCATCCAGCTTTCTGGCGATCCTGCTGCGGTATGACATGCAGCTGGACGAGATCCCGGACCAGTTCCTGCTTCCCATACGGAATTTCCTTCCGGTGAATATCCTGCTCACTTTGGGGATTTTCTACCTGTTCCGGCTGTATCACAGCTTATGGGCCTTTGCGGGGGAAAACGAGATGCAGAACCTGGTGGTGGCCTGCTTTCTTTCCGCGCTGGCATCCGGACTGGGCCTGCATCTGTTCCGGGTTTCCGGCAAACCGGTTCCCGACAGCTATTATTTCATGTATTTGTTCCTTCTCATCAGCTTCATGTTCGTCAGCCGGTTCTCCTATCGCTTTCTTCGCAGCAGGAAACACAGGATGGCGAACCGGAAAAACAATATTTCGGTCATGATCATCGGCGCCGGAGAGGCGGGAAACGCGCTGATTAAGGAGATCGTAACCAGCAA
This sequence comes from Lachnospiraceae bacterium, assembly GCA_021770245.1. Classification (GTDB taxonomy): domain Bacteria; phylum Bacillota; class Clostridia; order Lachnospirales; family Lachnospiraceae; genus Eisenbergiella. The sequence goes on along the minus strand of JAETRI010000001.1, from coordinate 188,195 downwards.
TTACAGCACCATGGTGATCCGGTGCATCATCGACGACGACAGGCAGAAGTGGGGACAGTTCATCCAGGGGATCAAAGTGGTGGGCGGCCGGGATAAGATCATAGAATCCGCGGATCTCTATGATGTGGACGAGATCTTCGTGGCGATTCCTTCGGCCTCCCGTACCGCCATCCGGGATATTCTGGACCTGTGTAAGGAAACCAACTGTAAGCTGCGTTCCCTGCCGGGTATGTACCAGCTGGTAAACGGCGAGGTGAGCGTCAGCAAGCTGCGGGACGTGGAGGTGGAAGATCTGCTGGGCCGGGAGCCCATACGGGTGGATCTGGATTCCATCCTGGGCTATGTGCAGAATAAGACGGTTCTGGTAACCGGAGGCGGCGGCTCCATCGGAAGCGAGCTGTGCAGGCAGATTGCCTCCCATAAGCCGGCCCACCTGATCATCGTGGATATCTATGAAAACAATGCCTACGATATTCAGCAGGAGCTGACGGTACGCTATCCCAATCTGAAGCTGACGGTGCTCATCGCTTCGGTGCGGAATACCAAACGGATGAACAACATCTTTGAGACGTATCGGCCGGATATCGTATATCATGCGGCTGCCCATAAACATGTGCCCCTCATGGAGGAAAGCCCCAATGAGGCCATTAAAAACAACGTATTCGGCACCTGGAAGACGGCGCAGGCGGCGGCCCTGTACGGAACCAAAAAATTCGTGATGATTTCCACGGACAAGGCGGTCAACCCCACCAACATCATGGGGGCCAGCAAACGGATCTGTGAAATGATCATTCAAACCTATAATAAACATTACGACACGGAATTCGTGGCGGTCCGCTTCGGCAATGTGCTGGGAAGCAACGGAAGCGTGATCCCCCTGTTCAAAAAGCAGATCGCGGCCGGGGGGCCCGTCACGGTCACCCATCCGGATATTATCCGGTATTTTATGACCATTCCGGAGGCGGTTTCCCTGGTGCTTCAGGCGGGGGTTTATGCCAGAGGCGGGGAGATCTTCGTTCTGGATATGGGAGAACCGGTGAAGATCCTGGATCTGGCAAAAAATCTCATCCGCCTGTCCGGATATAAGGTGGGAGAGGACATCCGGATCGAGTTTACGGGCCTGCGCCCGGGGGAAAAGCTCTATGAGGAGCTGCTCATGGACGAAGAAGGTCTGGAGGATACGGCCAACCGGCTGATCCATATCGGGAAGCCCATCGATTTGGACGAGGAGGCCTTTTTCGTACAGCTCAAGCAGCTGGAGGAAGCCTCCAAGGATGAGCGCAGCGACATCAGGATGCTGGTTCGTCAGATTGTCCCGACCTATCAATACGGGAGAAAGCAGGAAGGCGGCGTTGGACAATGAAGATTCATCATATAGGCTATCTGGTAAAGAAGCTGCCCCGGGCGGCGGAAGCGTTTGAAGCGCTGGGGTATGTGCGGCTCGGAGACGTGACCGCGGACGGTTATCGGAAGGTGGACATCCTTTTTCTGGAAAAGGACGGTTATGTGATCGAACTGGTCAGCCCCAACGCGCCTGACAGCGTGGTGGCAGGCCTTATAAAAACCTATAAAAACGCACCCTATCATATCTGTTATCTCTGCGGCGACCTGGAAAAGGAATCGGAATGTCTGGTATCGGCGGGATATTTTCAAATCGATGCGCCCATGCCGGCCCCGGCCCTGGAAGGCCGCCGGGTGTGCTTTCTTATACACCCGCAGATGGGGATGGTGGAATTGCTGGAGGAGGCCCGTTGAGGCAGGGAGGACCGGTTTGGAAAATCAGAGATTTCACAAACGCAGATTTGTGCCTGCGGCATAGCGCATTATGTGCGCAATTACGTCTGCAGGCTACGGAAAGGCACGGCTATTTGCGCCGGAGCGTCGCAAATAGCTTTGATGGCATGACCCGTCGCGTAAACGCTCCGGAATGGAGATTAACATGGAAAAAGCGAGGATTTATCTTTCTTCCCCAACGATGCACGGGGAAGAGCAGGCCTTTGTGGAGGAGGCCTTTGCGACCAACTGGGTAGCGCCCCTGGGGCCTCATGTGAACGCTTTTGAGAAGGAGATGGCGGCATATACGGGCTGCGGCTATGCGGCGGCCCTCAGCGCCGGGACCGCGGCCATCCATTTGGCCCTGCGGCTTTGCGGGATCCGGCCCGGGGATGTGGTCTTTTCCTCCGATCTGACCTTCTCGGCCACCTGCAATCCCATCTGCTATGAAAAGGGAACGCCGGTTTTCATCGACTCGGAGGAAGAGACCTGGAACATGGATCCGGCGGCCCTGCGAAAGGGATTCGAAAAGTATCCGAACGCCAGGGCGGTGATCTGCGCCCATCTTTACGGAACCCCGGGTAAGATCGACGAGATCCGCGCCATCTGCGAAGAAGCGGGGGCAACACTGATAGAGGATGCGGCGGAATCCCTGGGTTCCACCTTCAAAGGGCAGATGACGGGGACCTTCGGTCATTTTGGGATCTATTCCTTTAACGGGAATAAGATTATCACCACCTCCGGGGGAGGCATGCTGGTATCCGGGGACGAGGCCGCCGTGGACAGGGCCAGGTTTTTGTCCACCCAGGCCAGGGATCCTGCCAGGCATTACCAGCATTCCCAGATCGGATTTAACTATCGTATGTCCAACGTGCTCGCCGGCATAGGCCGGGGGCAGCTTCTGCATATGGAGGAGCATAAGGCGAAGAAGAAGGAGATCTACAGGCAGTATCGGGAGGCCTTTGCGGAGATAGACGCCATCACCATGAATCCCATGAATCCGGACGGGGATGCCAACAACTGGCTTTCCTGCATCACCATCGATCCGGCAAGCGGAGTCACCCCGGATCGGGTGATGGATGCTCTGGCGGATGAAAATATCGAATCCAGACCCATCTGGAAGCCCATGCACTTACAGCCCGTCTTTGAAAAGGAGGATTTTATCGCCAGGAGGGAGACGGGAAGCGTGGGGGAAGAAATTTTTTGCAGAGGGGTCTGTCTCCCCAGCGACATTAAAAATACGCCGGAAGACATGGAACGGATCATCGGAATCATCAAGGGACTGTTTTAACGTCCCTTTTCCCGCCCTGTCTTATACCGGACGGCATCTTTCGGCCGCTATCCGGCAGGGGGAAGGGATGAGGATGGTAATGTTCTTTAGGCCGCGTGTCCGCGGATAGGGCCGTTCGGGCGGCCTTTGCGGGCTCCGGAGGAAGGGAAGGGGATATGTTTTATCGGAAAGCGGGGAAACGGCTGCTGGATCTGATCCTGTCATCGGCAGCCATTGTGGTGCTCAGCCCGGTTCTTCTTGTATTGGCCGTGCTGGTCCGGATCAAGCTGGGCAGCCCGGTCCTGTTTCGCCAGGAGAGGCCGGGTAAGGACGAACGGATCTTTACACTATGCAAATTCCGCACCATGACCGACGGACGGGACGGGGACGGGAAGCTGCTTCCCGATTCCGTGCGTCTCACCAGGTTCGGGCGCATCCTGCGTTCCACCAGCCTGGACGAGCTTCCGGAGCTGTTTAACATCTGGAAGGGGGACATGAGCCTCATCGGCCCCAGGCCCCTGCTGGTATCCTATCTCCCCTGGTATACCGAAAGGGAACGGCTGCGCCATACGGTGCGCCCCGGTTTAACCGGTCTGGCCCAGGTATCCGGACGGAATTATCTGGATTGGGACAGGCGGCTTGCGAAGGATGTGGAGTATGTGGAACATCTTTCCCTGGCTATGGATCTCAAGGTCCTGTGGATGACGGTATCCGTGGTGTTTAAGCGGGACGAGGTGGCGGAGGATACCTCCGTGTCGGAAGGGAATCTGGCCGAGATCCGGAGGAAGAAGAAGGAAGCGGCGGAAAGGAAGAATGCGGATGGCTAATATTCTGATCCTGAGTGCTGGCACCAGGAACAAGGTGGTACAATATTTCAGAAAAGAGCTGGCGGGACGGGGGAAGGTATATGCCACGGACTGCAGCAGCCTGGCGCCTGCGATCTATGAGGCGGACGAAGCGATCCTGGTTCCCCGCATTACGGAGCCGGGCTATGTGGAGTATATTTTGGAGATCTGCCGCAAAAAGCGGATTACGGGCGTCCTTTCCCTGATCGATCCGGAGCTGACGCTTTTGGCAGAACACCGGGAAGAATTCCTGGCGGCAGGCAGCACGCCGGTCATCTCCCCTGCGGAGGCGGTAGCCGTCTGTCTGGATAAATACCGGATGTATGAGAAGCTGGGGGAGCTGGGCATCCCTACGGGCCGATGTTTCATGGAAAAAGAAGCATTCCGGGAGGCGGTGAGGCGGGGGGAGATGACCTACCCCGTGTTCGTAAAGCCCGCCAAGGGCAGCGCCAGCCTGGGTATCAGCAGGGTGGACGGGCCCGGAGAGCTGGAATTTTACTGTGGCCGGGAGCCGGACATGATGATTCAGGAATACATGGACGGCACGGAATACGGGGCGGACGTGTATGTCGATATGATCACCGGAAAAACGGTTTCCATTTTCCTGAAGGAAAAAATACGGATGCGGGCCGGGGAGACGGATAAATCCGTGTCGGTCAAGGATGAAAGGCTGTTCGGCCTGATCAGAAGCTTTGCGGAGACCATGGGCTTTCGCGGTATCATTGACATCGATATCTTCCGGGTAGACGGGGAATATTATATTTCGGAAGTGAATCCACGGTTTGGGGGAGGCTATCCCCATGCCTGGGAGTGCGGGGTGAACATGCCCGCCATGATCCTGAGAAATCTGGAGGGGCAGCCCAATGAGGAGGCCGTCGGCGCTTACGAAGAGGGGATCTGCATGATGAAATATAACGAGATCATGACGAGGAAGCTTTAAAAGTAACGTTTGTCGGTGCCGCAGACGGCCCAAATAGAATCACGGGGGAGAAACCGCATTCGAGGTTTCCCGCCGCGCTGCCGTACAGGATGCGGCATGAAAGGATTTTTATGGCTTCTACCATATTGATTCTGTCCAACAGCGATTCAGGGCTTTTTGATTTCAGGAAGGAAGTGCTCTCGGAGCTCCTCGCCCGGGGATACCGGGTGCTGGTGTCGGTGCCTGACACCGGATATGCGGACAGGATAGGGACGCTGGGCTGCGAACTCATCCCCACATCCTTTGAGAGACGCGGCATGAATCCCTGGAAGGATATGAAGCTGCTGCTGTTTTATGGGAGGCTGATGAGGAAATACCGCCCCAAGGCGGTTTTCACTTATACCATAAAGCCGAATATTTACGGTGCTCTGGCGGCCGGTATGGCGCGGATTCCCTGCCTGGTCAATATCACCGGCCTGGGGACGACCCTGGAGCATGACGGGCCGCTGCAGAGGATGATTCTGCTGATGTACCGGGCTGCGTTAAGGAAAGCGGCCTGTGTTTTCTTTCAAAACGAAGGAAACCGGGATTTCCTGACGGGAAAGGGCTGCATAACGGGAAAGGCCAGGGTGATCCCGGGCTCCGGCGTGAACCTGCAGGAGCATTGTGCGGAGGAATATCCGGGGGCCGGAGAAAAGACGGTTTTTGTCTCTGTTATGAGGCTGATGAAGGATAAGGGGATCGACGAGCTGCTGTATGCGGCGGAGCGGGTCCATGCGCGCCATCCGGATACGGTGTTCCGGCTGCTGGGAGCCTATGAGGAGGAAAGCAGAGCACACTATGAACCGTTTGTACAGCGGCTGGCCGGACTTGGCTGTTTGGAATACTACGGATACCGGGACGACGTTCCGGCCTTTCTGAAGGGCTGCCAGGCCGTGGTGCATCCTTCCTACCATGAAGGGATGTCCAATGTGCTGCTGGAGGCGGCCGCCTCGGCCAGGCCCGTGCTGGCCAGCGCCGTGACGGGGTGTCTCGACACCTTTCAGGACGGGATCGGAGGGTTCGCATTCCCGCCCCGCGATGGGGACGGCCTGGTGGAAGCGCTGGAACGTTTTCTGGCCCTTCCCTGGGAAGAACGCCGCAGGATGGGCCTGGCTGGCAGGCGGTTCGTGGAAGAACGGTTCGACAGGCGGCTGGTAGTGGCGGCCTATATGGAAGAACTGGAGCAACAGGCGAAGTCAAATACCCCGCCGCAAGCAGCGGGGCGTCAAACCTGAAACGCCCCAAGGGGCGGGGTATTTGACCCTCGCGGCAGTCGCCAAATGCCTGCAAGCAGTCACTTGGCTCGTTGCTCGCGGGAATAAACCGATGAAGATACGGTGCGGCCGGTCCGCCCGGGAAAAGAGGTAGAAATGGGACTTTATGAAAAAATCGTAAACGGACAGGAGAAGCTTTCCCTGGTGGGCCTGGGCTATGTGGGTATGCCCATTGCGGTGGCTTTCGGAAAAAAGATTAAGGTGATCGGATATGATCTGAATGCGGAAAAGGTGAAGCTTTACCGGTCGGGAATCGACCCTACCCGGGAGGTGGGGGACGAGGTCATCAAAAATGCCAAGGTGGAATTTACCTGCGACGAAAAAAGGCTGCAGGAAGCAAAGTTCCACATCGTGGCGGTGCCCACGCCGGTGAATGACGACCGTACGCCGGATCTAAGGCCCGTGGAAGGGGCGAGCCACACGGTGGGACGTAATCTGACCAAAGGGAGCATCGTGGTATTCGAGTCCACGGTCTATCCGGGCGTGACGGAGGAGGTCTGCGTCCCCATCATGGAAAAGGAATCCGGCCTGAAGTGTGGAGTGGACTTCAAGGTGGGCTATTCCCCGGAGCGGATCAACCCGGGCGATAAGGTGCACCGTCTGGAAACCATCGTGAAAATCGTATCCGGTATGGACGAAGAGACGCTGGATACCATTGCGAAGGTATATGAACTGGTGGTGGAAGCGGGCGTCTATCGGGCGGAATCCATTAAGGTGGCCGAAGCCGCCAAAGTAATCGAAAACAGCCAGAGGGATATCAACATCGCGTTCATGAACGAGCTGTCCATTATTTTCAATAAGATGGGCATCGATACCAAATCCGTGCTGCAGGCGGCGGGCACCAAATGGAATTTCCTGCCGTTCTCCCCGGGCCTGGTGGGAGGGCACTGCATCGGCGTGGATCCCTATTACCTCACCTACCGGGCGGAGCAGATGGGATACCACTCCCAGGTGATCCTGGCAGGGCGCCGGATCAACGACGATATGGGAAAATACGTGGCGGAAAATGTGGTGAAGAACCTGATCCGGGCGAGCATCCCCGTGAAAACGGCCAGGGTGGCTATCCTGGGCTTCACCTTTAAGGAAAACTGTCCGGATACCAGGAATACCAAGGTGATCGATATCATAAAGGAACTGAGGGAATACGGGATCGAGCCCGTGGTGGTGGACGAGACGGCGGATGCGCAGGAAGCATGGCGTCTTTACGGGATCCGGCTTGCGGATAAGGGCGCGGTGAAGGATGTGGATGCCCTGGTGATCGCGGTCGCCCATGAGGAATTCGGACATATGACGGAGGAAGAAATCGGCGGATATTTCAATCCGGCCCATGCAAAGCGGGTTCTGGTGGATATCAAGGGAATTCTGAACCGCCGGGATTATGAAGCGGCGGGCTATCTGTACTGGAGGCTGTAGGCCGGATCGATCAAAGCCGGGACAAAAAAAGAGATCCGGCCGTCTGCCCTCCGGCGGTTTACGCTAAAAGCGGCCGGCCCGATAGGATAGGAAAGGAATGCCGTCAAAGACGGCGGAATGAGAGGCGATATGGGTTTTAAAGATTTGAAATTTGACAGCGACAGCGTTTTCCTGGTGACGGGAGGGGCGGGCTTCATCGGTTCCAATCTGTGCGAAGCGATCCTGGACATGGGGTATCAGGTACGCTGCCTGGATGATCTGTCCACGGGAAAACGGGAGCATGTGGACATGTTTCAGGGAAGGCCGGGCTATACCTTCCTGAAGGGGGACATCAAGGATCTGGATACCTGCCGCAGGGCCTGCGAAGGCGTGGATTATGTACTGAACCAGGCGGCCTGGGGGAGCGTACCCAGAAGTATCGAGATGCCGCTTTTCTATGAGCAAAACAACATTATGGGAACGCTGAACATGATGGAGGCAGCCCGGGAATGCGGGGTAAAGAAATTCGTCTACGCCTCCAGCTCTTCGGTGTACGGCGACCATCCGGCTCTCCCCAAAAAGGAGGGGATCGAGGGGGAGGTACTTTCCCCTTATGCGTTAACCAAGCGTACCAACGAGGAATACGGCCGTTTATATAAGGTGTTATACGGCCTGGATACCTACGGCCTGCGGTATTTTAACGTGTTCGGGCGCAGACAGAACCCGGACGGCATGTATGCGGCGGTAATCCCTAAATTCCTGAAGCAGCTTCTGCATGACGAGGTGCCCACCATCAACGGGGACGGAAGGCAGTCCCGGGACTTCACTTACATTGACAACGTGATCGAAGCCAATCTGAAGGCCTGCCTGGCGCCGGGAGATGCGGCGGGAGAAGCTTACAATATCGGATCCGGCGGCCGCGAATTCCTGATTGATATTTATTATGATCTCTGCAGAGCCCTTGGCAAAGAGATAGAACCCAATTTCGGGCCTCCCAGAAAGGGCGACGTGCGGGACTCCAATGCCGATATCAGCAAGGCACGCAGGATGCTGGGATACGATCCGGATTACGACTTTGCCACGGGAATCGGCCTCGCCATCGACTGGTACCGGGAAAACCTGATTTGAATGCGTGCTTCGCACGCAGACGGGAGCAAGGTTGAAAGAAGAACACTTTCAACCTCCCTGATTTGGATGCGTGCTATGCACGCGGACGGGAGCAGAAAAATTGAGATATGGGTTAGTACTGTTCGGAGTAAAGGATACGACCGCGGAGATCGCCGTCTATATTCAGGAAAGGATCCGTCCGGTGGATCTGGTGGTGACGATCCACCCGGACGTGTTGGCGGGCAATCAGGTGTCCGGGTATAAGGGGCTCGGTTATCTGACAAAACGGTACGGGATCGAAGTATATGAGACACGTTCTTATGGGCTTAAGGATGAGGATACGGTTCGTTTTTTTGAGGAAAACCAGTTTGAAATCGGGATCTCCATGGGATGGCAGCGGCTGATTCCCCAGAGTGTGCTTGACCGTTTTGAACAGGGGGTTTTCGGCTTCCATGGGAGCTGCGGCTATCTGCCCTATGGCAGGGGGCGTTCTCCTCTGAACTGGTCGATTATCAATGGGGACGGCAGATTCATTCTGAACCTGTTTCAGTACGATGCGGCAGCCGACAGCCCCAATGTCTTTGCCAACGAAATGTTTTCCATCAATCCCCATGATACCATCCGGACGCTGCAGTACAAAAATATCCTGGTCTCCAAAAGACTGATCGCCCGGCTCCTTGCTGCCTGGCAGGAGGGGGAAATCCGGATCCGCAGGCAGTCCCGGGATTTTGACGGCTGGTATGAGAAACGGACGGCTGCGGACGGGAGGATCGATTTTCACGGAAAAACCAGGGATATCTATAACCTGATCCGCGGGGTGACCCGGCCCTTTCCGGGGGCTTTCGCCTTCTGTCGGGGAGAACGGGTGGTCATTTGGAGCGCTCATCCCTTTGACGAAATGCTGGATTTTTCTGCGTATGCGCCGGGCGAGGTGATCGATTGTATCGATGGGAAGCTGATCGTGCGTACGGTGGACGGCTCCCTCCTGATCGAAGATTTTGAGTGTGCCGTGACGCTAAAGTGCGGGGATGTGCTGGAATAGGCGACGGGTTGCTGGAAGGCAGTACCGCAAGCAAAGCTTGCGGTATGCAGGGGTATAGGAATGAAGATCGCGTTTCGCATGGATGATATCACGGCAGATATGAACTGGGATAACTTCCTGAGGATGAAAGAACTGTTCGACCGGTACGGGATCCGTCCGCTTTTGGGGGTGGTGCCCCGCAGCCGGGATCCGAAGCTGAACTGCGGCAGGGCCCGGGAGGATTTCTGGGAATATCTGGTCGGACTGCAGGAAGCGGGCTGGACGATTGCCCAGCACGGCTGTTATCATGTCTATACAACAGGAAAAGGCGGGCTGTTTCCGCTGAACCTTTTTTCGGAATACGCGGGGGTCCCCTTTGAGGAGCAGCGGGAAAAAATCCGGCTGGGGAAGCGGAGCCTGGAAGAAAAGGGGATCGAAACGGATATTTTCATGGCTCCCGGCCATACCTATGATAAAAACACGCTGCGGGCTCTGCGGGAATCGGGCTTCTGCTTTCTCACGGACGGCTTCGGGAGGGAGCCCTACCGTCGGGAGGGGTTGGTCTTTCTGCCTATAGCCAAGAAGCGTTCGGCCTGTTTCGGCCCAGGGGAGGGATATACCACCCTGGTGCTGCACGTAAACGGGATGAGTCCGGAAGAGATGGACTGGTATGAGGGAATGTTCTCCAGGCACAGGGAAAAACTGATTTCCTATGAGCGGCTTTTGGAACTTCCCGTAAAGGAGCGCGGTTTCGCGGGAAATCTGGCGGAATATCTGACGGCAGGCGGAAAACGGATTCTGGTGGAGATGCGCAGTGCGGGAAGGGCCTGAGAAGGAACCGGGATTGCCCGGCCGGGATGCAGGACGGTGCGAAGAGCAGGAAAAAGGCCTTTTTGTGGCCGCAGGAGGGCGGCAGAATGTGAGGAGCGATGGCAGACGGAGTAAAACGGGGCGTACAGGAAGGGCCGGCGAGGGTGCTGCAGGTGCTGGGCGGGACACAGCTGGGCGGTGCGGAAAGCCGGGTGATGGATCTTTACCGTCATATGGATCGGGAGAAAGTCCAGTTCGATTTCTGCGTGCATTCCTCCGGGCCGGGATTCTATGACGGGGAGATCGCAAGGCTTGGCGGCCGGATCTACCATATACCCCGCTTCCGGGTGGCAAACTGGACGGCCTATCGAAGGGCTTGGAAGGATTTTTTCAGGGAGCATCCGGGGTATCTTGCCGTTCACGGCCATATGACCAGCACCGCTTCCATCTATCTGCCCGTCGCCAAGGCGGCCGGGGTGCCTTTAACCATTGCCCATGCCAGGAGCGCGGGAGTGGATCCGGGCCCCAAGGGATGGATGACGCGTTTCCTGCGCCGGAATCTGGCAGAGAGAGCGGATCTGTGCCTGACCTGTTCCCGTCTCGCCGGGGAGGCCGTATTCGGGAAGGCCCCATGCGAAGCCGGACGGGTACGGACGATCCCCAATGCCATCGACGCCGCCTCCTTTGCCTTTCGCGCGGATTGGCGGGAGGAAAAAAGAAGGCAGCTGCGGATCGCGCCGGAGGAATTCGTGGTCGGTCATGTGGGAAGGTTTGGCCACATGAAGAACCATGCCTTTTTGCTGGAGGTATTCGCCCGGCTCAGAAAGAGGATTCCCCGTGCCAGGCTTCTCCTGGTGGGGACGGGGGGACTGATGGAAGAGACCAGGCAGCGGGCCGCGCAGCTCGGCGTGGAGCGGGCCGTGATCTTTGCCGGCAGCCAGGCGGCGGTGGCGGAATATTATATGGCGATGGACTTCTTCGTATTTCCGTCCATTTTTGAGGGGCTTCCGGGTTCCGTGATCGAGGCGCAGGCAGCGGGGCTGCGCTGCCTGGTATCGGACAGCGTGACGCCCGAGGTGCTCATCACGCCGCTCTCCGGTTCCATGAGCCTTGAGGCGGGGGCGGAGGAATGGGCGGACTATGTGGCGGAAAAAAGGGAATACGACAGAAGGGATATGACGGAGGCGGTCAGAGGAGCGGGATTCGACGTGCAGGATCAGGTGGAAGTATTGGAACAGATTTATCTTTGTTCACGGACGGAGGGAACATGGGAAAAAAGAAAGTGATGTTGATCGTACCCATGCTGCATCAAGGCGGCTTTGAAAGGGTGTGCGTGGCCACGGCCAGGCTTCTGGAGCCGTACTGCGAGGTTTCCGTCGTCATTTTCAGCGCGGCGGATATTGCCTATGATATCCGGGGGCTTCAGGTGATCGACATCCATATGAAAAGCGTGGGCAGCAGGCTCGGAAAAATCCGGAACGTCTTCCGCCGCAGCAGAAAGGTGGCCGGACTGAAAAAGGAGCTGGGGATCGATATCGCCTACAGCTTCGGCACCACGGCGAACCTGGTGAACGTCTTGTCACGCACGAGGGGAAAAACCTGGTGCAGCGTGCGCAGCTATATGGATCTGGGAAATCCCGGTATGATGAAGCTGTTTAGCAGGCGGGCGGATAAGATGATCTGTTGTTCCAAAATCATTGAAAAACAATTGCGGGAGGAGATGGGATGCCATAGCGCAGTAACCCTGTACAATCCCTTTGATACGGAAACGATCGCGGACCAGTCACAGGAGGAGGTGCGCCTGCCCTTTCGGGATTCCGACCGGGTGATCCTTTCCATGGGGCGGGAGGATGATGTGAAGGGCTTCTGGCATCTGGTGAAGAGCTTTTATCTGGTGCACCGCAGATATGAGGATGCCCGTCTTATGATCGTGGGGGAGGGGGATTTCAGGGAATACTGGAAGCTGGCCGAAGAGCTTGGCATAGCGGATGCGGTGAGCTTCCCGGGTGTGAAGAAAAATCCGTTCCCTTACCTGGCCCGGGGAAGCGTTTATGTGATGACTTCGCTGAACGAGGGCTTCCCCAATGTGCTGGTGGAGGCCATGGCGCTGGGGAAACCGGTGATTTCCACCAACTGTATGACCGGCCCGGCGGAGATTCTGACCGAGGATTATGCGGCCGTTGCCGGACGGGAGGAATATGTGGACGGAGAATACGGCATCCTGATCCCCAATCTGAGTAAGGAAAAGGATCTGGACGCGTCCCATATTACGGAGGAGGAAAGAAACCTGGCCAGGCAGATAGAGAGGCTGTTCGAGGACGAAGCGCTCTATCAGAAGTACAGTGCGGCTTCCCTGAAGCGGGCAGCCTGCTTTTCCAATGCGGCCTATGTGGGCTCCCTTCGGACGATGGCAGAGGAATAGCGTGAAATCTTCGATTTCACGATCCTGATTTGTATGCCCGCCTTGGCGGGCAGATGGGAGTTAGCATGAGAAATAGGCCTGATGGCCTATTTCTCATGCGCCGATTTGTGCCGCGGGCGGCCCAAATCCGAATCGAAGATTCATGTTGCGCTGCAGCGCAGGACGCGGCGTGCCGGTTAGCGTGAAATCTTCGATTTCACGATCCTGATTTATATGCCCGCCGAGGCGGGCAGACGGGAGTTAGGGTGTAATACCCCGTCAGCCGACGGGGAGAAGCACCGTAAAGGTGATACTCTCGGATTCGCTTTCCGCCCGGATGGTTCCGCCATGCAGGGTGACGATTTCTTTGGCGATGGCCAGGCCCAGCCCGGCGCCTCCGGTGGCGGAGGAACGGGAAGAATCCAGGCGGAAGAACTGCTCGAAAATGTGACTCAGCTTTTCGGGCGCAATGGTTTTTCCGTGATTTTTCACACACAGCCGGACGGCATCGAACGAATCGGACAACCCTTCCGGAGCGGGCAGAACGCTTTGACCGTCCATGGATGCACGGTGGAGGGAAAGCCGGACGGCAGTGTGTGGATAGCTGTAGTTCAGGGCATTGCGGATCAGATTGTCGATCACGCGCTCCAGTTTATCCGGGTCACACAGGATTTCCAGATCCGGTTCGATATCGGTTTCCCAGGAAAGGCTTTTTTCGGATAAAATAGGGTTGAATTCGCTGACGAGCTGTTCCAGCATACGGCTCAGGTTGATTCGCCGGGGTTCCAGGGTGAGGGTCGTTAAACTGAAACGGGTGATATCAAAGAATTCGTTGATCAGCTCTTCCAGCCGCTCTGCCTTTTTCAGAGCGATATCGGTATATTTGGCGCGCAGCTCGGGGGAGATCTGCGGCTCCTGGGAAAGCAGGGAGAGATAGCCGATGACGCTGGTGAGCGGTGTTTTCAGATCGTGGGCCAGGTAGACCACCATGTCGTTTTTACGCTGTTCCGCCTCCTTGGCGAGAAGCGCGTTTCGCAATGCCTTCTCTCTGGTCAGGTTCAGCTGATCCTGGATATTGCTAAGGGCGGCCGGAAGGACGATGGGATCGCTCCCGGGCCGGGCCAGCTGCTGAGAGGCCCGGATGATTTCATCCAGATAGCACAGCGGTTTGGACATGAAATGCCAGGTGATGAAAGCCCAGCCGGCGAGAAAGATCGTGCCGAGAACCAGAAGGAGGTATTCCTTCACCCAGGAAAGCATCCTATAAAGCAGGTTATCCGCCTGCCAGACAAAGCAGTGAGAGAGATTCCATGCCAGGAAAAGCAATACGATCACTCCGCAGTAAAAAAGGGCGAGCGTTAAGATGTACTCCGCCAGCGTACGCCGGGTGAGATGGCGCATATTCCTGTTTTTTCCCAATATTTTTTCGATGATTCCCTTCCATTTTTCACTCGATAACATAACCGATCCCCCATACTGTTTTGATATATTTCGGTTTCCGTGCCGGTTCTCCCATTTTTTCCCGGAGCCGGGCAATGTGGGCCATAACGGTGTTGTTGCCGTCTAAGTATCTCTCTCCCCAGACCGCCTCGAAGAGCTCCTCGGAGGGCGCCACGATACCCCTGTGAGAACACAGATACCACAGGATGCCAAACTCTATCGGAGTTAAGGAAAGCTCTCTGCCGTTCAGGGTACATTTATGGCTGTCCTGTGAGATATAAAGGCCGCGGATGCTGATCTCATCCGTTTCCCGCTCCGTCGTCCCGGCCGTGTTGTAGCGGATATATCGGCGCAGCTGGGTCTTTACCCGAGCCGAGAGCTCCAGCGGATTGAAGGGTTTGGTGATATAATCGTCGGCCCCCAGGGTCAGCCCCTTGATCTTATCCATATCCTCTACCCTGGCGGTGAGCATGATGATGGGAAAAAGGTGGTTTTTACGGATCTTTCGGCACAGAGTAAAGCCGTCCATATCGGGAAGCATTACATCGAGGACGGCCAGGGAAAGCTCCTGACTCTCCACACAGGCCAGGGCGTCTGCAGCATTGTAGAACTTATGTATCCGATAGCCTTCATTACGTAAGTATACCTCCACCAGGTCCGCTATTTCCCTTTCGTCGTCAACGATTAAGATCTGTTCCTTCATGGGTGTGTCTGCTCGCTTTCTTCGATATTGATTTTGCCGGCTCCGCCGTTTCTTAGGCAAGTGCAAAAACGGCCCTGTACCCGAGCACCATCCCTGCCCTGCCCCTGGGAAGAGGGGCTTCCTATATCCATTGTATCAGAAAAAAAGGCTTTCGAACTGTGTGAATTGCTCGGAAAAGCTTGTGAATTCCTTACGAAAAGTTTAAGATTTTATGAGGCGTGTGGGAGGCGTCTGCTGAGCGGCTCTGGGCTTCGGCACGACAAACGCTCGCCCGGCCCTGCGCCGCAGGGCCGGGCAAAGGGGCCGCGGGCTTCCGGCGGGACCCTTCCCTATGCGTCCCGGCGTCCGGGAACCTGCGGGGTGGCTGAACCGTTACTTCGTGTGTTTATCGTGGGGCTTCGGGGTATTGCGTTACCAGGGCAAATATTGTATGATAGGGCTGTATTGAAATGCCGTTTTGAGGATAATCGGGGAAGATAGAGCAGAGTAGGAGGAGCCGCAGGCGGCCCAAATTGAATCACAGATAAGAAATCGCATGCGCGATTTCTCAGACATGAATCGAAGATTCAGGTTGCGCAGCCGCAAAAGACGCGGCATGAAAGGATTGGTATGGGAAAAAACAGGAGGAAGAAAATTTGTAAGGCTCTTTGCCTGATGCTCGGGGTCGTCATGTTCCCGGCAGGCGGGATAAGAGCCCGGGCCGCGGAGGTCATTGCGACGGTGTACGGGACGGTGATGAAAGAGACCACCGCCGACGTGCTGTTCCTTTCCACCAAGGAGGGGACGATGGAAATCAAGCTGGACAGCCAGACGGATGCCAGCGAGTGTAAGGTGCTGCTGCCGGATAAGAAGATCAGCGTTTCGCTGACCGGAGGCACGGACGGTTATCTGCACGCGGTCAAGATTACCAGCGAAGCGCCCGCGGCAGAGGTGACGGTGGATACCTCGTCTACGGCCACGGTATCGGGCACTATTAATAAAAAGACGAGAGGGGATGTCCTGTATTTTGACACGCCGCAGGGGCAGATGCAGATTAAACTGGACAGCAATACGAATATGAAGAACTGTTCCGTCCTCGTGGCGGGAAGGACCTACCAGATCGTCTGCGCCAGAGGTTCCGATGCGATGATGCATGCGGTGAGTATTTCGGACGGCGGGGGAGCGGTTCCTACGACCAGTACGGGGCTTACGCCCGCGCCTGCGGATCTGTCGTATCAGAAGCAGGCTACGGTGGCGGTGGTCGGGAAGGTGGCGAAGAGCACCAGGGAAAATCTGCTGTACTTATCCACGGACAGCGGGGAAATGCAGATCGTGATAGACAGTAACTCGGATACGAGAAACGGGATGGTTTTAACACCGGGAAGTATCCTGACGGTATCCATCTACAGAGGGTCGGATGCCTATATGCATGCGGCCTGTGTGATCGGCATCAAGGGAACTGCGGCTGCGGTGGATATCGATACGTCCTCTCCCGCCACGGTGAGCGGGACGGTCAGTAGCAAATCCACGGAGGATCTGCTATATCTGGATACGCCGCAGGGAGAAATGCAGTTGAAGCTGGATGCGGTGAGGAGCGTGAGCAACTGCAAGGTGATGGTCGCCGGCAAGCGGCTGACCGTGGTCTGCGCCAGAGGGTCGGATGCCTGCCTGCATGCGCTGCATATTACGGGTTAACCGGGAAACGGGTAAGCAGGGTCCGTCTGCCTCCGAAAAGGAACCTTTTTTGGGGGGGGATATATTAAGAGAGTAACCCTGCGCAGCAACAGGGTCTGATTTGAACGGAAAGGATCAAAACCGGAATGAAGACATCGGAAGAACTTCGGCGCATGCTCCATGCGATCGATCATAAAAGCTATCCTGCCTATAAGGATCTGAAAGGGGCATATTCCTTCGGAACCTATGTGTTGGGAATCGACCATGTACAGGGGGATCCTTTCGCTTCCCCCTCCCGTCTCAGTATTCTCATAAACGGGACGAGGGCCTCTTTTCCGGCGGCATATTATCGGGAAAAGCATTGCCGCATTGCCCTGCAGGATTATTTGAACCGGCTTTTTTACCAGGAAATTGAAAAGTACACCTTCAAGGCAAAGGGCTCCGGCAAGAGCGGCCTGATTTCCGTGAGCCGCTGCGGACAGGAAATCCTGGAGCGCTCTGCGGTGACCCTGAATCCGGAAGACGGAGGGCTCCATATCCGCCTGGCGGCGGGCTTTCCGGCCAATGGCAGAACCATCAATGCGGGGCAGCTGGAACGTATCTTATTCGACTTCCTTCCTGCCTGCGTAGAGAGCGTCTTTTTCTATAAAAAGCTTCCTGCGGCCAAGGTACAGGCGGTCATCCATCTGGCGGAAGACCAGCATTACATCCGTACGCAGCTCGACGAAAGAGGGCTGTGCGCCTTTGTGGCCAACGGTTCCGTCCTGCCCCGGCAGTCCGGGGTGTCCGACCGGCCCATGAAGGACGGTATCCCGTTTACCTCCCCTGCCACCATGGAGGTGGCCATGACGCTGCCGCACCGGGGCGAAATCAGAGGAATGGGGATCCGAAAGGGGATCACCCTCATCGTGGGCGGCGGCTATCATGGGAAGTCCACGCTGCTGGAGGCGCTGGAGCTGGGCGTATATAATCATATCGCCGGCGACGGAAGGGAATACGTGATCACCCGGGAGGATGCCGTAAAGATTCGGGCGGAGGACGGGCGCAGCATCAAGAAAACGGATATCTCCATGTTTATCAACAACCTTCCCAACGGACGGGACACGAAGGCCTTTTATTCCGAGGACGCCAGCGGGAGCACTTCTCAGGCAGCCAACGTGATAGAAGGGATGGAAAGCGGCACGACGGCCTTCCTCATCGACGAGGATACCTGCGCCACCAACTTCATGATCCGGGACGAACTGATGCAGCGCGTGGTGTGCCGGGAGGAAGAGCCCATTACGCCCTTTATAGAACGGGCCCGTTTCCTGTATGAGGAATGCGGGATTTCTTCCATCCTGGTGGCCGGCAGCTCCGGTTCCTATTTCTATATTGCGGATGCCGTTATTCAAATGGATCGATATGTGCCCAAGGATATTACGGATTTCGCTAAAAAGGAGGCAGCAGGTTATGCGGCGGAGGCCGGGGGATCTGCCGGGAAGGAAGCGGGCCCGGGTTCTCCTAACCTGCCCTCCTTTGACAGACGGCCGACCTTCAATGCCGCTCTGCGCAGAGACGACCGCCTGAAAACGAAGGTACACGGGAAGGACTCCATCCAGCTGGGGCGGGAAGATATCGACCTGCGCTATCTGGAGCAGCTGACGGATTCCGAACAGTCCACGGCCCTTTCCTTCATTCTGGCGCTGGCTGAAAAGAGCCTGTTAAACGGCCGCCAGACCATGCGGGAGCTGGTGGATTCCATTTGCGATCTGATGGAAAAGAAGGGCCTGGCCGGTTTGGCCGCATCCTCTTATCTGCCCACGGACCTGGCCATGCCGAGACGCCAGGAAATCTTCGGCTGCCTGAATCGGTACCGGGGACTGAAACTGTAGAGAGGGATGCCGGGATACTTTAACTCTTTTATGCCGCGTCCTGTGCGGCAGCGCGATAAGAAATCGCGAATGCTATTTCTCATCTGCAGTCCGGATTTGGGTCGCCTGCAGTACTAATCTCTTTTTATTGGGTCGTCGACAAGAAAGGAAGAACTGTAGCCAATGCTGTTTATCAACTGTAGAATGGGGAAAAGGATCTTGTGACATAAACAAGAAAGTGTTATTCTGGTTCTATATATTTATAACAACAAACACCACATATTTAGGAAACGGAAGAGAGGCTTTCATGTATCATACACTGGAGAAATTGTTATGGTTCTGACAAAAAGAGAAATTAATGCCCGGATGAATGAGACTCAAAAACATACGTATAAGTTTATTGATCCCTTCATAAGGGAAAATCTTCAGGCGGCAAGTTATGATCTGACATTAGGAAATGAATATTACGTTTGTTCGGAAAAAGAGGAACCGGATATAAAGAAGCTGGGAGAAAATGAAGAGGCCTGTATCCCTCCCCGGGCAACTTTTTTTGTGATTTCAAAAGAGAAATTGTGTATGCCTCTCGATGTCTGCGGCAGTGTTTCACTGGCTTTTGGACTGATCAGGAAGGGACTCCTTTTAGCCGTACAGCCGCCGATTGATCCGGGTTACCATGGGGCAATTGTTGCTTTGCTGCATAATATGTCGGATGAAGAGATTAAATTAAAGCAGGGTATGCATATCCTGAATATTGTCTATCACCGATTAGAGTCATCTGTCGGTGTAGAGGATTCCTATGGAGGAGATTATAACGATATTACATTAGAGAAATTCTGTATACGTTCCGTGAAGCATAGCGCGATTATCAATTTAGCAGAGGAAGCAAAAAAAGCGCGGGATAAAGCCGAAAATGCGTCTAAAAAGGCGGAGCAGGCGTCCAATGAGGCAAAGCAGGCATCTCACCAAACGTTGAGTACTATCATTACGATAATTACCATTCTGCTGGCAGTGATCACGATTCTTTTAACAGCAGCAACTGTGTTTCTTTCGGTAAAAACCCTGCAGCCTGTGTTGGTCAGGGAGGCTGAATCGGCAGAAGTGGAAGAAAGCAAACCCATATTTGGTATGCCGGAAAGTTTTGTCCTGTGTACAAATGACTGCAGAGTGCAATTTTCTTGATTTGACGGTGGTTAAATGAAAAAAATATGTATAGTTGGGGCAGGCCCTTCTGGATTGTTTTGTGCTCATAGGATAAAAGATTTTATTCATCAGACTGGGAGAACTGATCTGGAAATAATAATACTTGAGAGAGGAAAAGCTATTTCGGATAGGCTTTGTCCTGCAAAACAGGATGGGATATGCAGGCATTGTCCGTATTGTTCAATTTTATCCGGAGGAGGCGGGGCCGGACTTTTTTCTGATGGAAAAATGATCCAGGATTTGAGTGTGGGAGGCGATAATGCCACTATCGCTTCTCTTTCATCCGGAACGCGTAAGGACTATATTTCACATATTACGGAGACATTGCTTCAATATGACGGCGTATCACAATATAAAGGGAAGCCTGACGGGAACATACAGGAAAAATATAAAAAGTTATTTTCAGAGGAGAGGCTATCTGCTAAATACTACGATGTACTTCATATGGGAAGCAGCAATCTAATACATATTTTAGATGGATTTATTGATGGATTGATTCACAGATCTCCGATTCAAATAAAATATGAAACATTTGTGACACATATTGCTTTGAAAGATGAGAAATATCAGATCTATGCGGGGTGTGACCTGGTATGTACTGCGGATTATGTGGTAATGGCTGTCGGGAAGAGCGGTGCGTCCTGGCTGCAACGGATTTTAAGCCCTATGGGAGTGGGGTTCCGAAAAACAGGTTTTTATTTCGGGCTTCGTGTAGAAATGCCACAAAAATATTTAAAGCCTTTATCGGAATTATCCTTTGATCCTAAAATTTATCGGGAATTAGGGGAAGACAGAAAAATAAAAATGCATTGCTTTTGCAGAAAAGGAAAGGTAATTATGACGAATTGCGACGGTTATGCCATCGTTGGGGGGCATTCTCCGTATACGGAAAAAAATGAGAGATTTTCTGAAGAAGGATTCGGGAATTTTAATATCTTATTATCATATCCTAAACCCGATGAGTATGCTGCTATAGCGAAACGATTTAAGGCAGCGGCGGCGGATACTCTGCTAGTTCAGACTCTGGGAGATTTTAGGCAGGGAAAAATAACGGATCCGCAAGAAAATGCAGCTTATCTGCGAGGAGAGAAGTATCAAACTGCTAATATAAGAGCCGTTGTAGCTGACTCATTCTTTTCAGAAGAATTTATGAAGTTTATTGACTCTCTGAATCATATTTTCCCCGGGATTGGCGATGATAATAATTTGTTATATGGACCTGCATTTGAATGGTGTATGGATAAGGTGCAGGTATCGGAATGTATGGAAACGGCGTTGTCGAATTTGTTCGCGGTTGGGGACGGGGCCGGTCTGAGCCAGGGGATTGTATATTCGGCGGCAACAGGTATCATAGCAGCCGAATCCATTATAGAAAGAGTTGATAAGCTGGTAGGCTCTTTTAGGACATTGGAGACTTCTGCTTAGAATGCTGGTTAGGGCAGGCATATGGGAATTATTATGAAGCTTGACAGAAGTTTTTATTTACGCTCCGGATTGAAGGTTGCTCCGGAATTGATTGGAAAGCAAATTGTGCATCATGATACGGAGGGAACGACAAAGGGAATCATTGTGGAAGTGGAGGCATATATCGGCCCACATGATGCTGCTTCCCATGCCTATCGCTCCCTTTATACCGACAGGACTGCAATTCAATATGGCGAGGGGGGCTTTGCATATATTTATACGATATACGGCGTAAATAGGTGCATGAATATTGTTGTGAATCGTTCGGGATTTCCGGAAGTCATTCTTATTAGGGCTTTGCATCCGAGCGCCGGATTGGAGCTTATGAAAAAAAGAAGAAAGCAACAGTCTATACGGGATCTATGCAACGGGCCCGGGAAATTATCTCAGGCTATGGGAATCGGTTCAGAGCACTATGGACTGGATTTATGTGGCGATGAACTCTATATAGAAGACATAGGCTATAATGTTTCAGATGTTGCTGCAACAAAACGAATCAATATCGATTACGCAGGTGATGCCGTCGAATATCTTTGGCGGTTTGTGGAAAAGGACAGCAAGTTTATTTCTGTACCTCCGCGCCGATGAGAAAATCACTTATTTTTCTTGGAACTGTCAATCGTCTGTTGTAAATAGAAGGTCGGAATTAGGCGGAAAGGCTTTTATGCTGAAAATAGCATTTCATTTAAACTGTCTGGAGCAGGGCGGTGCCGAACGGGTGGTGACCAACCTGGCGCATCAGTTTCACGAAGAGGGGCATGAGGTATGGATTGCCACGGAATGGTATGGGGAAAATGAATTCAGGCTGGATCCGGGGATCCGGCGCGTCCACGTAGGCTTAACCGAGGCGGATGAGAAGGCATCCAGGCCGGTGCAGATCCTGCGGCGCGTCACGCATCTGCGCCGTTTCGTGAAGGAGGAGAAACCGGATGTGCTGATCGCCTTTGCCCGGAAGGCCAATTACAGGGCGCTGACGGCCACGGTCGGGATGAAGCTCCCGGTGATCATTTCCATCCGCACCGACCCTGCCGGGCATTACGAGTCCCTGTCAGACCGGATCCAGATCCCCCTGCTGTTTCCCAGGGCGGCAGGGTGTGTGTTCCAGACAGAGGGACAGCGGGCCTTTTTCCCGAAGGGGACGCAGCAAAAATCCCGGATTATTCTGAATCCCGTTAACCCCAAGTATCTGGGAGTGCCCAAACCGGCGGCACGCAGTAAAACCGTGGTGCAGTCCGGCAGGCTGGTGGATTTTAAGAACCAGTTGATGCTCATCCGGGCCTTTGTGAAGGTACATGAAAGGCATCCGGATTACGATCTGAAAATCTATGGCGGGGATTCCTTTGACGGAACAAAGGAGCTTCTGGAGGCATTGATCGCGGAAAAAAAGGCCGAAAGCTATGTGGCTCTGATGGGCGCCAGCGACGAACTGGAAAGGGTGCTGCCCGGTGCGGCGGTATATGCCTTTTCCTCGGATTGGGAAGGACTTCCCAATGCGCTTCTGGAGGCCATGGCCCTGGGACTTCCCATCGTGGCCACGGACTGTCCCTGCGGAGGGCCGCGGACGGTGATGCAGGACGGTTATAACGGTCTGCTGGTGCCGATCAAGGATGAGGACCGGATGGCGGAAGGGATCTGTTATCTCATCGAGCATCCGGGGGAGGCGGAGCGGATGGGAGAAAACGCGCGGAAAATCGCGGACATCGCAAACGGACAGGCTGTCTATGAGCAATGGTGCGATTATATCGAAGAGGTGTGCGGCCAAAAGAGGGCGGACGCTTCCTGAAAGAAAGGCATGAATCCATGTTTTCATATAAAGAATATAAGGAAATCATACAGTTGATACGGGAAAGCGGCCGAGGGGCCAATTTCAAGCAGGCGAGGGGGAAGGACCAGTTTATCATTATGCGGCATGACGTGGAATTTTCGGTGGACCGGGCCTTTGCCCTGTCCCGGCTGGAGCTTTCCATGGATTTCACCTCCACCTATTTTTTCCAGTGGACCAACAATGCGTATAACATCCTGTCCAAACGGAATATGGACATGATCAAATACATGCATGAGAGGGGCCATGAGATCGGCCTTCATTTTGCGTTGAACGGTTTGACGGATATGGATCTGATCCGAAAGAAGATCCTGCAGGAGGTAAACGTCCTGAGCGAGATGCTGGGATTTGAGATCATGGAGTTTTCCATTCACAGGCCGTCTGCGGATATTCTGCGGGAGGACATCAAGCTGCCGGGTATCATCAATGCCTATCAGGACGAATACTTCACCTTTGCCGAACGGATAACACCTCAGACCAGCCTGGCGGTAAAATATATTTCCGATGCCCAGCATCGTTGGAATTACGGGATCCCGGATCGGGAGACCCTGTTTTCCAATGATAAGGTGCAGATTTTAACCCATCCCTATTCCTGGACGAAGAGGGGATACGATAACCTGAAAAATTTCCGTACGCTGATTGCGGAAAGAAATGCGGAACTTCTGGATACCATAGATAACGAATGCAAGCACTTTGCCACGGTGCGGGATCAACTTTAGAAAGGCGTAAACATGTGCGGGATTTGCGGTTTCATCAGCAAAAGGGATATCGGCCGGGAAGAACTGTCCAAAATGAACGATACCATGCTCCACAGAGGACCCGACGACGCGGGCGTACAGATCATGCCTGGCGGGGAATACCGGGTGGGGATGGCCCAAAGACGGCTCGCCATCATGGACCTGTCCGAATTGGGGCATCAGCCCATGCATTCCATGGAAAAGACGGCCCCTCCCTCCGCCGGTCCCGGCAGGGTGAGCGTGGTTTATAACGGGGAAATCTACAATTTCCCGGAACTGAAAAAAGAGCTGGCCGATTATCCCTTCCGTTCCAACTGCGATACGGAGGTGATCATTGCCGCCTATTTGCAATGGGGAATTTCCTGTCTGGAACGTTTCAACGGGATGTTCGCCATTGCTCTTTATGACAGAAAGACCCGGGAAGTCCATCTGGTGAGGGACCGGATCGGAAAGAAGCCCCTTTATTATTGGAGGGACGGGGAAAATCTGGTCTTTGCCTCCGAATTAAAGCCCATCATGGCCTGCCCCGGATTTCCCGGACGGATGCGCCGGGACGTGCTGTCCCGTTTCCTTTATCAACAGTACATCAATGCGCCGGATACGATTTTCGAGGATGTGTACAAGCTGGAACCGGGCTGCGTGCTGACCTTTTCCCTGGAGAAGGGAGGAAGGGACCTTTGGATCCGTAAATACTGGGATATCAAGGAGGTTTATCACAGGCAGGCGCAGGATCCGGTACGCGATTACGATCAGGCGAAGGCGGAGCTGAAGGCGCTGCTGAAGCGCTCCGTATCCTCGCGGATGATCGCGGATGTGCCCCTGGGAAGCTTCTTAAGCGGGGGCTATGATTCTTCCCTGGTGACGGCCATCGCCCAGGAATGCTCCACGGAGCCGGTGAAAACCTTCTCTATCGGTTTTCATGAGGAACGGTACAACGAGGCGAAATATGCCAAAGCCGTGGCGGATTATCTGGGAACGGATCATACGGAACGGATCATCGACGAGGGAGAGATGCTCCGGCTGGTGGAAAGCATCCCGGAATATTATGACGAACCCTTTGCGGACAGTTCTCAGATCGCTACCATGCTGGTTTCCGCCCTGGCCAGGCAGCGGGTGACGGTGGCCTTATCCGGCGACGGCGGGGATGAGTTCTACTGCGGGTATAATATCTATGAAAATGTGGCCCAGGCCCAGGCCCTGGACGCCGCGGGGGCTGCGGTGAACGCTCTGTGCGGCCTGCCGGGGCTGCGGCAGGCGGGAGTGATGCAGAAGCTTCCCCTGCGGGTGCGTGTGGTGGCGCAGAACAGGGACCGGGAGACGAAGACCCAGTTCGGCTCTCCCAGTTATATCGAAATCGCCGAGGCGCTGGTGCCGGGGGAGGGACTGCCGTGTAAATACCGGCAGGAGAGCGGATACGAAGTGGCGAACTGGCAGACCAGGAGGATGCTCCTGGATATGGACACTTACCTGCCCGGCGATATCCTTTGCAAGGTGGACCGGGCTTCCATGAAATACTCGCTGGAGGCGAGGTGCCCGATTCTGGACCGGGATGTGATGGAGTACTCTTTCCGCCTGCCCCACCGTTTTAAATATGACAGAGGCAATAAGAAGCGGATCCTGAAGGATATCGCCTATGAATACATTCCGAAGGAGCTGCTGGACCGGCCTAAAGTGGGCTTCGGTGTGCCGCTGGACGCATGGCTGCGCGGGCCTCTTAAGGAACAACTGCTATCGTGGATCGATCGGGACTATCTGGCGCGGCAGGGGATTTTCGACGGGGATTACTGCGTCCGCCTGGTGGGAAATTACCTGAAAACCGGAGACGGCGGGCCTGCCAGCGGGGCGAATTATTCCAAGGTGGTCTGGTCGTTCTTCACCTTCCAGCAGTGGTATCATCGTTATATGGAGTAAATGCATGCGGACAGGAGCCGAAGACTTGGAGAAAAGGGAGTTTCATATTGCGTTGTTCATCGGCGCCCTGCGCCGGGGCGGTTCGGAACGTGTCCTGGTGAATCTGGCGGAGTACCTGAATGCCAGGGGGATGCGCGTGACCATGGTCAATCAGTACGAAGGGCAGGATCAGTATGCGCTGTCTTCCCGGATCGGGCGGGTGTACAGCGAGATTCCTGCGGAGGAGATCAGCCGCAGCAGGGTGTTAAACTTCGTGCGCAGGTTCCGGCGGCTGCGTCGGATCTGGAAGGAGAACCGGCCGGACGTGATCCTGTCCTTTATCGGGAAAAATAACCTGATGGCGATTCTCACCTCCCGTTTCCTGGGGATTCCCGTGGCCGTGTCCGTGCGGGGGGAACCGCGCGAGGAATACGGCGGCAGGCTGATGCGCCTGCTGGCGTACCTGTGCTTCCCCCTGGCCGACGGGGTGATTGCGCAGACAGAACAGGCGCGGGATTTTTTCCCGAAGAGGGTGCGCAGGAAGGCGGTTTTGATGAAAAACCCGCTAAATCCCGCGTTTATCCGCCCTCCTTTTTTGGGGGAGCGGGAGAAGGCCGTCTATGCGGTGGGCAGGATGGACGAAAACAAAAACCACGAGATGCTCGTCCGCGCCTTTGCGGCCCTGGCGGAGCGGTATCCGGATTATTCCCTGGTGCTGTGCGGGGACGGGCCCTGCCGTAAAAAGCTGGAGAACCTGGCGGAGGAACTGGGCCTGGGAGGGCGCATCCGTTTCCCGGGGATTGTGGAGGACGTGGCGGAGCGGATCTATGCGGGAAGCGTATTCGTCCTTTCCTCCTACAGCGAGGGGATGCCCAATACGCTGATAGAGGCCATGTGCATGGGCCTGCCGGTGATCTCCACGGACTGCCCCTGCGGAGGCCCGGCGGAGCTGATCCGGGACGGGGAAAACGGCCTGCTCATCGCGCCGGGGGATACCGCGGGCCTGGAACGCGCGTTGGAACGGATGCTTTCTGACAGGAAGGAAGCGGAGCGGATGGGACAAAAAGCGGCCGAACTGGCAGAGGCCTATCATCCCGACCGGGTGTGCGCGGAATGGACGCGCTACCTTTTGAGACTCCGGGAGGCAAAATGATAACTTATTTAAGAAATAAAATGAACGGAATAGCGGGCGGGATCTGCTTTTTATGCATCTTTTTCCTGCTTCTGGTGCCGCTTAGCTATTGTCTTAGGACGAACGGGGATATCAAGGATATTTTCAACGGGTTTTACGGGGAGAAACCAAACAGCCTGGACGTGGTAATGATCGGCTCCAGCCCGGTCTATCCCTGCTTCGCGGCGCCGAAGATCTGGGAGGAGTACGGGATTGCCTGCTATCCCTTATCTTCCAATATGCAGCGTCCCAGGGCGGCCATCCATCTGGTAAAGGAGGCGGAAAAGACCCAGAATCCGTCTTTGTATGTGTTTGAACTGCGTATGTACCTGGGGCCGGAGGAACGGCTGATGGAAAATATGGCCTATACCAGGGGGGTAACGGATAATATGAAGTACTCCTTAAATAGGATTGAGACGATCCGGGATCTGGTGCCCGAAGGGGAGGAGGAAGGCAGATATTCCTATTACTTCGACCTGTTTAAATATCATTCCAACTGGAAAACGCTGATCCAGCCCGGTCAGCTGGCCACATTTGCCTATTCCCGCCGCCACCCGATGAAGGGGGCGGTCGTCAAGGACGAGGTGGGCCCCAGCGAGATGGCGGACTATTCCGGGGTGACGCAGCGCCAGGCTATTCCTGCGGAGCAGGAGGAGGTGCTTCGGGAGCTTCTTGCGTATCTGCAGGAAAACGGGCTGGATGCCCTGTTCGTGGTCGCGCCGAATACCATGACGGAGGAAAAACAGAGACAGTACAATTATATTTCCGATATTGTGCGGGAAGCGGGATACGGCTATTTGAATATGAACGATTATTATCGGGAGATCAGCATCGATTTTGAGGTGGATTTTGCGGATTACGGCGGGCATACGAACGCGATCGGCATGGAAAAATGCAGCGTCTTTCTGGGAAACTACCTAAAGGAGCATTATTCCATCCCGGATAAGAGGGGCGAGAGCGCGTATGAAAGCTGGGACGAGGCCGCCCGGCTGTGGGAGAGCAGGACGCGGGAGGCGGAGCAAACAATCAGGGAACGACTGGAAAACGGGGACTTTTATGTGACGGAGGAATAGGCCGGAGGAGAAAGGCAGAAGGAAAGGACGGAAGGTATGTGCGGGATTGCAGGGATATGCGGCGCTAGAAGCAGCCGGGAAAGCGATATCAGAAGGATGAACGACCGGATGCGCCACAGAGGGCCGGATGCCTCCGGCGTGTGGGCGGATGAGAAGGGGGACGTGGTGCTGGGACATCAGCGTCTGTCCATCGTTGACCTCACCCCCAGCGGTGCCCAGCCCATGGTTTCCCACAGCGGCCGCTATGTGATAGCCTTTAACGGGGAAATCTATAATTACCGGGAATTGAGGAAACGGCTTTTGGAGGAAAAAAGGGTGGAGCGTTTCCGAGGCACCTCGGATACGGAAGTGCTGCTGGAGGCTATGGAGTGTTACGGGGTAAAGGAGGCCATAGGCCGCTGTAAGGGGATGTTCGCCATCGCCCTGTATGACAGAAAGGAACGTACGCTGCGGCTGATCCGGGACCGGATCGGGGAGAAGCCGCTTTATTACGGATATGTGGGAAACAGCTTTGTCTTTGCTTCGGAAATCGGTTCCATCGCCGCCCTGGAGGGTTTCGACAATGAGATCAACCGGGAGGTGCTGGATATTTATTTCGTGCACGGATATATCCCTGCGCCCTATTCCATTTACCGGGGGATCCGGAAGCTGGAGCCGGGATGCATTCTGACGATCCGCGCGCCCTGGAAGGAGCCTTCTACAGAAAGATACTGGTCTTTAAAGGAGACGGCGCGCAGGGGGCAGGAAAATCCCTTCCGGGGCAGCAGGCAGGAGGCCTCCGAGGAACTGGAACGGCTTCTAGCGGCCTCCGTCCGGGATCAGATGGTGGCGGACGTGCCGGTGGGGGCTTTCCTCTCTGCCGGGATAGACAGCACGACGGTGGTGGCCCTGATGCAGTCCCTAAGCAGCAGGAAGGTGAAGAGCTTTACCATCGGAATGGAGGAGGCGGGATACAATGAGGCGGAGGCGGCGGAGGCGATCGCCTCTTATCTGGGAACGGAGCACACGCAGCTGTATATCACCGAACGGGACGCGAAGGAGGTGATTCCGAAGCTGCCATACATGTTCGGGGAACCCTTCGCGGATTCCTCCCAAATCCCCACCTATCTGGTGAGCCGCATGACCAGGGAGCACGTGACGGTTTCCCTGTCCGGAGACGGAGGGGACGAGCTGTTTTGCGGATATACGTCCTATGCGTCGGTGAACCGGATCTGGGGAAAGATCAGGCATGTGCCCTATGTCCTACGCAGGCCGGCGGGGGCGCTGGTGCTGCATTCCCCTCTGGCAGGTAAGGACGTTTGGCGGATCAAGGGGAAGCTGCTGGGGGCGAAGGATCCGGCGGACGTATACCGCCTGTCCTATGAAACGGATCCTTTAACGGCCCGGATTGTCCGTCATCCCGGCGGCCTTCCCTATCAGTATACCCGGATGGAACCGGGCTTTTTGCAGGAAACCTGCCATACGGTGATGCTCATGGACATGCTGATGTACCATCCGGACGATATTCTGGTGAAGGTGGACCGTACCGCCATGGCGGTGAGCCTGGAAACCCGGGTCCCCATGTTGGACCGGGATGTGGTGGAATTCGCCTGGAGCCTGCCGGTGGCGTATGAAAGGCAGGGGGAGACGGGAAAACTGGTATTGAGGGATGTGCTTTACCGGCATGTGCCGAAGGAACTGATGGACCGCCCGAAGAAGGGATTCTCCATTCCCATTGAAAAATGGCTGCAGGAACCAAAGCTGCGGGAATGGGCGGAAGCGCTGCTGGATCGGAGGACATTGGAGGAACAGGGCCTGCTGAATCCGGACGTGGTGGGACGGATCTGGGATGATTTTATAAACAAGGGGATCTGGCGCATCCAGATCTGGTTCCTTCTGATGTTTCAGGCCTGGATGGCGGAAAGGCCGGTATGCGGAAAATAGAGAACTATGAACCGAGGCCTTTGGCGGAAGAAGAACCGCGGGAGCTCCTTTCGGTGATCGTGGCCGTATATAATATTGAGGATTACCTGGAGCGGTGCGTCCGTTCCCTGACGAACCAGACCTGGAAAAATCTGCAGATCATTCTGGTGGACGACGGGTCTACCGACGGCAGCGGGGCGCTTTGTGATACCCTGGCCGGAGAGGATCCCCGGATCCTGGTGGTGCATAAAGAAAACGGCGGACTGTCGGATGCCAGGAATGCGGGAATAGAAAGGGCGGAGGGAAGGTATCTGGCCTTTGTGGACGGGGACGACTGGGTGGACGAGGACATGTATGAGCACATGCTCTCGGCATTGAAGGAATTCGACGCCCCACTGTGCGTCTGCCGGTATAAGCAGATCCGGAGAAACCGGATCGAGGATGCGTCCACCGGAGCCGTTTGGGTATTTGAGGGAGCGGAAGCGTTGGAGTGCTTTCTTCTGGAAGAGGACGAGGTGGCGATTCAGAACGCGGCCTGGAACAAGCTGTATACCAGGGAGCTGATGGGGGAGCTGCGGTTCCCCGTGGGAAAATATTACGAGGATATCGTATATACCACGAAGCTTCTGGCCAGGGCCGGCCGGACGGTCTATCTGGATCAGGCCTGGTATAATTATGTGCTGGAGCGGGAGGGGAGCATCATGGGGGAAGGGATCGGCGAGCGGATTTTTACGGATCAGATCCCGGCCTATGAGGAAAAGGAAGCCTTCCTTAAGAGCATCGGCAGGGCGGACCTGGCGGACGTGCACAGGTACTTTTTCTATAAAAGGCTGCTGCTGTATTATACGGCGTTGGGGAAGGCGGCCCCGGAGGAGAGAAGGAGGTTCCGGGGAAGGATCCGGCAGAGGCTGCTGCGTGACCGGGAAGAGATGGACCGGGTCTATGCCTGCCGGGGCGCCAAAACGCAGGAGAAGCGGAAAATGAAAATTTTCCTGTTTTCCCCGCGCGCCTATCTGTGGGTGATATGGGTGAATGACAGATATTTGGTGCCCATGAAGCAGAGAATCCGCAGGTATGGCCGGAGGTGTGAGGAGGAATGAAAGATTTTCCGAACCCTTCTCTTCCTTTCCTTTATGTGAGTGCACGGCTATTTGCGCCGGAGCGTCGCAAATAGTTTTGGTGGCAGATCGCCCCATCGCGAAAACGTTCCGGAATGGGGATGAATATGGTAATCGTTCAATTGTCGGGAGGACTGGGAAACCAGATGTTTGAATATGCCCTGTATTTGGCGCTCGCGGCCAGGGGCAGGCAGGTGAAGATGGACGACGTGACCTGCTACGGCCAGGGGACCAGGCCCAAGGCGCTGGATGTGTTCGGCATCGATTATGAGCGGGCGGACAGGGAGGAGCTGATTCAGATGACGGACGCTTCCATGGCAATCTTTCATCGGATCCGAAGGAAGCTTGCGGGCCGCAGGTCAAAGGCCTACCGGGAAGCGGGCGTGAACTTTGACCCAACCGTATTTGAACGGGATCCGGCTCTGCTGGAGGGATGCTTTCAGAGCGAGAAGTATTTCGCGGGATGCAGAACGCAGGTGCGGGAGGCTTTTCGGTTTCGGGGAATCGAAAACGGGAAATATCCGCTGCCGGAGTCCTTTCGCAGGCTCCTTTCCCAGATAGAGGGGACGCAGTCCGTGGGCGTGCACGTCCGCAGGGGGGATTACCTGGACCCCGTCCACGGCGGGATCTATACGGGGATCTGCACTGTGGATTATTACCACAGAGCCTTTGCGTATATCAGAGAAAGGGTTCCGGAGGCCGTGTTCTATCTTTTCAGCAACGATCCTGAGTGGACCGGGGCGCATCTTTCAGGGAAGGATACGCGGTTAGTGACGGGCAGCACGGAGGATACGGGATATCTGGATCTGTTCCTCATGAGCAGGTGCAGGCATCAGATCATCGCGAACAGCTCCTTCAGCTGGTGGGGGGCATGGCTGAACGAGAATCCGGACAAGCTGGTGGCAGCGCCGGAAAGATGGCTGAACGGGCAGGATTGCGAGGACATTTATACGGAGGATATGATTCGGATATGATGGAGAATATAAGGAAACTGAACCATATACTGAGCCGGGCGCAGAAACGCAAGGTGGTGGTGCTGGGGGTGATGATCCTGGTCAGCGGCCTTCTGGAAACCGTTGGGATCGGCGCGGTGCTGCCTCTGGTACAGGCGATCCTGAACCGGGAGGGGATGATTGCCAATGAAACGGTGCAGAAGGCCTGCGGATGGTTCGGCGTGCGCCTTTCGGATGAGAACTTTAATCAGTTCATCCTTTTCCTGCTGGGCGCGCTGATCGGGATCATATTGATCAAAAATCTGTTCATTCTCTGGCAGACCTATGTGCAGGCCAAATTCGTGAACAACAATCAGTTTCGGACGGTCAGCTACATGCTGGAAGAATATCTGAACCGGCCCTATGAATTTTATCTGAATGCGGATATCCCCACCGTCTTCCGGCTGGTGGACAGCGATGTGCCGAAGGTATTCACGATCCTTTTGGAATATATCCAGCTGGCTTCGGAGGGAGTGGTGGCCCTGTTTATCTGCACCTTCCTGCTGGTGGTGGATTACAGGATGACTCTGATCATCGGGGGGATCCTGGTTGGCATGACGCTCATGATCCTGCGGGTGATGAAGCCCGGGCTGAACGCCATGGGTTTAAAGTCCCAGCGGGTACAGAGCCGGATGGGAAAATGGCGCCTCCAGTCGATTTACGGTATTAAGGACGTGAAGATCCTTCACAAGGAAAGCTTTTTTGCACAAAATTTCAGAAAATATTCCCGGATCGCCGGGGAGGTGACCACCAAATACACCGTGCTCAACAATATCCCCAGGATGTTGATCGAAACGATCTGTATGACCGCAATCTTAGTTTACGTGGCCGCTTTTATCCTTTCCGGCGGGGATATGATGAACATGGTGGCCCAGATTGCCGCCTTTGGCTATGCCGCCACCAGGCTGATCCCCAGCGTGAACCGGATCAACGGGCACGTGACCAATATCGCCTTTTTCCAGCCTTCGCTGGATTATGTGTATGAAAACGTGGATTTTGGCGATTATGCCCAGTATGGGGCTTATCAGAGCAGGGACCGGGCGGACGCACAGCCCATCCGGGTGGAGGGGGAAATCCGGCTGGATCATATCTGCTATACCTACCCGGATTCCCCCCGGCCCGTGCTGAAGGACGCCTGCATGCGGATCCCCGTGGGGAAATCTGTGGGTGTGACGGGGCCCTCCGGCGCGGGAAAGACCACGGCCATCGATATCCTCATGGGCCTTTTGCGCGTGCAGGAAGGGCAGATTACCTGCGGAGGGAAAAACGTATTCGACAATTATCCCTCCTGGCTTTCCCATATCGGCTATATCCCCCAGTCCATTTTCTTAACGGATGATTCCCTGCGGGAAAATATCGCCTTTGGCGTGGAACGGGATCAGATCGACGACAAAAGGGTATGGAAGGTGCTGGAGGAGGCGCAGATGAAGGAATTCGTCAGGCAGCTTCCGGGCCAGCTGGAGGCCAGCGTGGGCGACCGGGGCGTCAGGCTTTCCGGCGGCCAGCGTCAGAGGATCGGGATCGCCAGGGCGCTGTACCATGATCCGGAGATTCTGGTGTTCGATGAAGCCACTTCGGCGCTGGACAACGACACGGAAGCGGCAATCATGGACGCCATCGAAAGTTTCCATGGGCGTAAGACCCTGGTCATCATCGCCCACAGATTGCAGACCATAGAGAAGTGTGATATGATCTACAATGTGGATGAATGCGGGATTACCCTGACGAGAGGGAAGTGCGAAGTTTGAAACTGCGTTTCAAACTCTTCATTGGCGGCAGTATCGCAAGCTTTGCTTGCGATATGCAGGAGTATAAGCATGATAGGTACGGAGTTTTTAAAGGGACAGGGACTGGGGAACCAGTTGTTTTGTTATATTACGGCCAGATGCATTGCCAGGGAACGCGGATGCGCTTTCGGCACGGCAGGACAGGAACAGCTGGCGGTGAACATCCACAGCAAAAAAGGGATGTATTTTATGGAACTCAACCTGGGTGAACCCATAGAGGATGCCGGGGAGGCACTCAGGCGGGGGATGAAGCGGTATGACGAGAAGGAAGTGCGCATTTACCTGGGAAATTCCCGCCATGATATGGATCACGGATGTTATGTGGCGGGGGAGGACGGGGCGCTCCACAGCCTGCCCGACGATACTCTGATCTATGGCAACCTGCAGGCGGAAGGGTATTTTGCGAAATACAGGGATGAGATCCGGCAATGGATGAGGGTGCTTCCTGCCTACGACAGCCACGAGTTTACCAGGGATAACTTATGTATCGTGAATTTCAGGGGAGGAGAATATACGGACAGCCCGGAACTCTAC
Organism: Lachnospiraceae bacterium; assembly: GCA_021770245.1. Lineage (GTDB taxonomy): Bacteria > Bacillota > Clostridia > Lachnospirales > Lachnospiraceae > Eisenbergiella. The sequence goes on along the minus strand of JAETRI010000001.1, from coordinate 154,005 downwards.
CTCAGGAAAAAATATTGGACGGACGGGATGAAAAATATGAGAAAGCGCAGGCCGGATATGGAATTCGTCATCGTGACGGACGATCCGGAGGCGGCACGGAAAATGCTGCCGGGCCTGCCCGTTTATCATTCCGACCCGGACCGGGATTATGTGATGATCAAAAATGCCAGGTATCTTCTGCTGTCCAATTCCAGTTTTGCTTTTTTCCCGGCCTACACTTCCGATACCCTGGAGTTTGCCATCGCCCCCAAATACTGGGCCAGGCATAACGTATCCGACGGTTACTGGGCATCGGAACAGAATATTTACAGTATTTTCCACTATCAGGACAGGAAGGGGCGGCTGTTTACCGCGGAGGAATGCAGGAGAGAGTTAGAGGAATATAAGAGGAATCCGGGCAGATACGCAACTGCCGGGCAGCGGCCGGAAGGAGCGGGAAGGCGGCTCGGCCTGCTGCGAAGCAGATGGATTTACGGGAAATTTTATCTGAAGAAAATCTGGTATTCGCTGGAGAGACGGATGGGGTATCGGGTGAAATATGCAAAGTAAGGAATTTGTCCCGGAATAGTTTTAGGGTAGTTCCTTTAGGGAAGAATTGTATGGGGGATATACATTGTGATAGATGTTACGGCCAGAGAATTCCGTGTAAGCTTTAAAAAGCATTACCACTGTTATCAGGAAATAAAAGGATACGACAGAACAAAAAGGCTTATATTATTTTATGCGGTTGAATGCGGCCTGAAATGTCGTCTGTTGAAAAGAACCGATCTAAATTCCTATTTGGAGCTGTTAGAAATAGATGAAATGGGCGATTTAAAAAATGATGGTCATAACATAAAATTACTGTTGAATAAAAACGACATATTTGAGTTCCATATTGGCTCTATTCATACTTTAAACGGACGCGAATGTATTCAATCAAATCAGTTTAACCAGTTGTGGCGTTATGGCGTTGCAGCGGATTTTGTTGAAGAGAAGGATGCAGAAACGGTTTTTGAAAAGATAGCTAAGTGGTTGGATGAAGAAATATAAACAAGAGATTCTATAATAACTATAATAAAAAGAGATAGGAGCTATCCATGAAAAAATTTTACACATGGAAAGATATTGAAACAGAACTGAGGCTGCATCGTTTAGAATGGCCGGAGGGGTGGAACGCCATCAACGTATACAGCGATTGCATAGAGATATTTACAGATCTGAAAAAAGAAGAGGATTATTTTTGGACTCAACTATTTGGGAAAATGTACCAGGCTGGGGAAAGATGTTTGGTTCTTCCATTTAATGGCCAGAAACTAGAAATTATATATGAATGCGATCCGGATTTATGGCCCGGAAGAAGGCGGATTAAGCCTCTGTTCAAGAGCATTTATACTTCGCAGGATGTGAAGGCGGATTTACCTGTGGATGAGCTGCCCGGGAAGCCGGTATTGGCCTTTCACTCATATAAAGGTGGGGTGGGGCGGACTCTGTCCGTGATTAGCTTTGCAAAGGAGATAACCGAAAAATTTGCCGGGAATAAAAAACTTCTTATTATCGATGCCGACATAGAAGCGCCAGGATTAACCTGGATGGCGGAAGAACAGAAAAATATCAACGAGATCAGCTATCTTGATATTTTGTCGTTGATTTATTCGGATTCTGTAACGGAAGAACTGATAAAAAACATCGGTCAGATTGTGGAGAAGTCCATACTTACTATCGAAGCAGAGACTTATTCGGCACAGCATTATTTCATTCCGGTTTACCGGGAATGGATACAGCTTTTAAATATATATGCGAGTCCAGAGAAGATATTGGATGTAGATCAAAATAAGTATATGCTGGCTGAATTTTTTTCTAGATTAGGTGAAGCTCTGCATGTGGATGCGGTGCTGATGGATCTGAGGGCAGGAATCAGTGAATATTCCGCACCTTTTATTTTCGATCCGCGTGTGAAACGTTTCTTTGTATCCTCCACATCAAGACAGTCTGTGATGGGTGTGGGATTGATCCTGCAGCAGGTGATGGAACATTACAGGGAAGGGGATAATATTCCACAGATTTTACTGACGATGATTCCTCCTTCCGATGCGCTTGACGAGGAAAAGAGAACCGAAATACAAAAGAAGCTGGCGGAACCAATTCTCCATAAGACTATAGAGGAAATGGAGGCAGGAGAAGGTGACAGGCTGGGGGGAAGCTTTATCTCAAGTTTTGAATTTGAGAGCGGTCTGATCCATCTTGAAGGCATTTCACATGTATGCGATAAACTGAAAAATACAAAGATGAGTCAGGGGACTGCCAGGATTGTAGAAGAAATGTTCGGGGCAGACAGACCGAGAAATGGAAAAGAGGAGCTGGATAAAGAAAGGACTCGGAGTGTTCTGAAGAGACTACATTGTATTGCAAAGGACGAGATAGTAGCAGAGGGATCTCTTTCATCTAACATGTTGTGCACAGATGTGATTCAAAGAATCGAGAGAAATTATCGGCGGGAAATTCCGAGGCTGGTAGTATTAGGGGCTAAAGGTTCTGGCAAGACATATCTGTATAAGCAGCTGCTGATAAAAAAAGAATGGGGTGCATTCATACAGTCTATTAATCAACAGTCACAAATAGCCGAGAACAGAGATACTTATATAATTCCGGTGTTGGCCAGCGAAGACAGAAAAGAACTTATAAAGCCGCTAATGGATTGTATCAGCAATGCCCAGAATAGATTGAATGAGGTAGAAATTTTAGGGAATATATATTCTGAAAATGAAGATAAAATTAAGGCCTATAAAGCGGAAGATCATGGAGAAGTGGAATGGAAGAATTTCTGGCGTTCTTTATTGCTTGAAACAATGGGTGTTACTGGAGATTTTTCAGATCTGGAGGAAATACTGCAGCGACAGCGCAAGAGAGTTGTTTTTATCCTTGATGGCATAGAAAATATTTTTAATGAAAATCCACTGGAGAGAAACAGCATGATAGCGATAAATTCTCTGATCAGAGGAATTTTAAATGATATCAATGAACTCAGCCTGGGGAATATAGGAATTATTATTTTTTTTAGAAAAGATCTGGCAGAGGATGCGCTTTCCACAAATTGGGTTCAGTTTTCTAGCCAATATGCACAATTTGAATTAAGCTGGTCGCAGACAGAGGCCCTGAGACTGGCTTTATGGCTCGCTATACAGGCGGATGAGAGCTTGTATCCGGGAATGCCAGTTATGAATGTTTCAGGTGAAATTATTGAACAGCAGTTGAACAGACTTTGGGGAATGAAGCTGGGGAAGGATGATTCGAAGGAGGCATATTCTTCCAGATGGATTACGGCGGCATTGTCAGATTTTAACGGACAGCTGCAGGCGAGGGACATCGTGAGATTTCTGATGTTTGCCACGGAGAATTATGCTTCGGTAGAATTAAAGTATCCAGACAGATATATCATGCCTGCTGAGGTCAGGAATGCAATAAGCTTCTGCTCGGATGAAAAGGTAAAGGAGATCAGACAGGAAATTAGATCCTTGATAGGGGTATTTGAGAAGTTGGAGAACTTGGAGGAAGAGGTAAAGATTCTTCCGTTGGATATGGAAAAGATTCCACTGGAATCGAGGGAAATAGCTGCGCTGATGAAGCAGGGATATCTTCGCATTTATAAAGAGCAGTATTATCTGCCGGAGATTATACGTCTGCATTTTGGATTTAAATATCTGACAGGTGCTAGACCTAAGGTATTAGCTTTATTGAAAAAATGACCGGAGGAGAGAGCTTTCGGAGAAGTTTTAGCAAAGCGTGAGAATAGGAACTAGATACACTTGATGAAACGGGCAAGAAAGACAGATTGAGAAACGATCTATGATCATTTTCCAACCGTGGATTTGTGCCGGGTAATATGGAAGTGTTACCTTACGCACGAAAGTTTCCTCTGAATTGAGAGCTACCTTACGGCAGCAGAATGGCAGTTAAAATGAAAAAAAAGGAATCAAACAAACTCCAGCTTCCCAACGTAACCCTGTGCGCCATGACCAGCGTAAACGTGCGGGCTACGGTCAAGGCGATGGAATACAGCATGCGGGGGATTTGCTTCGGGGATGCCTTGATCATTACCCATAAAAGGCCGCTCTTCCTTCCGAAGGGAATCCGTTACCGGCATATTGACAAGCTGGAAACCATCGACGATTTTAACTACAAGACGGTATATGACCTGGGAGACTATATTGAGACGGACTATGCGATGCTGGTGCATTATGACGGCTATGTGGTGCATCCGGAGAGGTGGAGGGACGAATTCCTGGACTATGACTACATCGGCTCCCCCTGGCCGCTTCCAAAGGAGGGGGACGATACCACCTATCGGGATATTCACGGAAATCTGTGCAGGGTGGGGAACAGCGTGGGGATCCGAAGCAAGCGCCTGATGGATTATCCGAAGAAAGCCAATATCCCCTGGACGCCGGAAAAGGGCTGGTATAACGAGGACGGTTTCCTGTGCTGCCGGATCCGCCATCTGCTGGAGGCTGAGGGAATGCGCATTGCCCCGCTGGAGGTGGCAAGGTATTTCGGGCATGAAAGCATGCTGCCGGAGACGGAAGGGATCGTTCCCTTTGCTTTCCATAAGTGGCAGGGGACGAATGCGGCCTATCCTGATTTCCGGCGGAAGCATCCGGTGACGGACGCGCTGCGCAGGCTTCATGGCAGAATCGTGAATGGCAGGAGGTAGGGGCTCGGGCGGTTTTGCATACGGATGAAAGGAATTTTATGGTATACGATTGTTTTCAGTTTTTCAACGAACTGGATATCCTGAAGCTTCGGCTGCATGTGCTCTCTCCGGTGGTGGACCGGTTTGTCATCAGCGAAGCTACGGAAACCTTTTCCGGGAACCCGAAGCCGTTGTATTATGAAGAGAATAAGGAGATGTTCTCCGAATTTGCGGATCGGATCATCCATGTAGTGGTGGAGGATACGCCGCCCGGATATACCCATGACCGGGATACGTTTCAGAAGAATGCGGTGGGAAGGGGACTGAAGGGATGCCGGGACGAGGACGTCATCCTTTTCAGCGATCTGGACGAGATCCCCAATCCGGAAAAGGTCAGGGAAATCCTGGCGGACTTCGACCCGGATAAAATATATCATTTCGCTCAGCGGATGTTTTACTGCTATCTGAATATGGAAGAGACGTCCGGAAGCCTCCTCTCCTATGCGGGGGAATTTGAAGGGGTGGAGAGGAAACAGTGGATCGGAAGCAAAATGTGTAGCTTCCGTCTTCTGCGGGAACGGAACCTGCAGCTGGGCGAACTGCGTTTTCCGGAGCGAAAGGAAATCGGCATCCGGGTGGCGGACGGAGGCTGGCACTTCGGATATATGGGAGGCCACGGGGAAAGGAATGCCAAAAAGAGGGTGGCGGAGAAGGTGCGTTCTGCGGCCCATCAGGAACTGAACCGGGCGGAAATCCTCTCCGGCGTGGACGATAACATCAGGGACGGGAAGGATATCTTCGGACGGGATGCGGTATTTGAACGGGTTCAGATCGACGAGACTTATCCCGCCTATCTGCGGGAACACCTTTCGGAGTATGATTTCCTGATCCTGAAGGAGGAATCCGCCTGGAAGAGAGCGATGCGTCATGCCCTGGCCTGGGGAAAGAGAAATTATTACCGGGCCGGCCGCGGGGTGAAGCGTGTGGTCCGCAGGTTTACCGGGAAGAGATAGGTCCTTTATGATAGGACGCTGGGCGAAGCGGGCGGCGGGAGAGATATTTTCTCTGAAATGTATGCGCAGGGACGCGCGGATGGGAGCCGGCATGGAAAAAAATGCAGACAGTCCTAAGGTTTCGATCTGTATACCATGTTATAATAATGTGGAGGAGGTAAGACGCCTGCTTCTCTCCGTTGCGGGGCAGACCTTCCGGGACGTGGAAGTGATCGTGAGCGACGATTCTACGGACGGGAAAACGGGTGCCCTTGCGGCCCGGATCCTTCGGGAGGGAATCTTGTCGGAAGAGGGGGAAGCTCTCTTTCCGGTTCGGAGGCCGGAGGCCGGCACGCAGGGACGGGACGGCGAAAATCCGGCCGGCAGCAGGCCGGCAGCAGGGAGAGGGACAATATCCCTGCCGGGCCGGTTCCGCTATTATCATAACGAAAAGCCTTTGGGACATATTTTTAACTGGAACCGGGCGCTGGAACTGGCGGAGGGGGAGTATATCAAGATCATGTTCAGCGACGATTGGTTCACGGGCAGGGAAAGCCTGGGGGAAATGGTGTCTCTGCTGGAGGAAAATCCGGATGCCTCTCTCGCGTTTTGCGGAACATGGCAGGTTTCCGAGGAAAAGGCCTGGCGCCGTCGGGCCGGGCAGCCCTATCTGGACCGGTTGAGGACGGATTACCGCAGTCTTTTCTTGGGAAACGAGATCGGCGCACCCAGCGCGACGCTGTACCGTTCCTGTGGCGCCAGATTTGATGAAAGAAGCAACTGGGCCTCCGATATGTTTCTGTATTTTGAGATCCTGAGCCGGAATCCGCATTTCGTATGCACCGGAAAGCCGCTGGTATCCATCGGCATTCATGAAGAGCAATATACCGGGACGTTTGCGGAACGGGATATCCGAAAATTTCAGGACAGCCGTTTCCTGTATGAAAAGTATCATTTGGAGGAAAACGAAGACTGTAGGAGGGAAATGCTCCGCCTGACGGTGGTCTATGACCAGGGATGGGAAAGCGCCCGTTCCTGCGGCGCTTCCCCGGGGGAATACATCCGGGAGCGGTTTCGATGGTTCTGGAGGAACACGGTGCTGGGGTACTGGGGCGGGCTGCTTCATAAGCTCGGCGTAGAGCGTTCCTCCGCTTCCTAAGCCCGGCACGGAGCGTTCCTCCGCTTTGCGAAGAACAGGCCGCCCGCGGCGGCAGAATGAGAGAAAACATGCTGTATTATCACAAAAAATGGTATGACAAGCTTTATCCGGCAGGGCAGGCCTGCTTCTATCTGGGGCTGGTCCTGGAGATTGCCATCGTCATCCTCGATAAAAGCGCATATATCAATCCGCTGGAGGGCCAGCTCTTTCGGTTAACTTTTGTGCTGTTTGGCATAAAGCTGGTCTGCTCCCGCTATTCTGTGCGGGAATGGCTGTGGATCCTGGGCTTCGGCGTCATTGCCGGATTGTGTTACCTCTCTTCCGGCAGGGACGAGGCGGTACGGCTGGTGGTGTTCTGCGCGGCTTTTCAGGACGTGGATCTGAAAAAGGCGCTGAAGCTTTCGTTCTGGGTTACGCTGGCCGGCTGCCTGGCGCTGGTGGGACTTGCGGCCCTGGGGCTTTTCGGGAACATGTATATCGTGGATGAGGCGGACAGGGGGATCCGCTACTGCTTCGGACTGGGACATCCCAACGCTTTCTACTGCATGTTCTGGGCTTTGACGGCGTTGGGGATCTATTTGTATCATGAGCGGATGCGTCTACCGCATTACGGTGCGCTCGCCGTCCTGGGCATCCTTCTCTACCTGCCCACCAATTCCCGGACAGGGATTCTGATCCTGTTTTTTACCCTGGGCTTTGCGGCGGTTCTGACGTTCGGGAAGGGATTGCGGGAGAGCAGGTGGATCTATCTGCTGGCAATCGGGGGGCTGCTGCTGTGCGCAGGGCTTTCCGTGTGGATTGCATGCTATGAACCTTACCAGGGGCCTTTTTATCCGTTTGATCGATATTTTACAGGACGTATTACTAGTATGAACACGCTTGAGGACGGAGGGGGCATTATAACCAACTGGCGCCTTTTTTCCCGTCCGGAAAACGTGAAATATTTTGATATGGGCTATGTGCGCCTGTTCTATTGGTATGGGATCCTTCCGGCTGCGGCTTTTCTTGCGATGTATGTGCGCACGATGTGGGAATGCCGGAGGAGGAAGGACTATATGGGACTCGTTCTGTTGACGAGCTTTGCGTTGTATACCATGCTGGAGGCGCATTTCGTTTCCGTCTATCTGGGAAGGAACTACGCGTTGTTCTTCATGGGCTCCTGGTGGACGGAGATGGTGGCAGGGGACAGGAAGAAGACAGAAATATAAGATTTTCAATCCGGGGTTTGCGCAGGTAACACGGAAGCGTTATCTAATGCACAAAATTCCCTGAATGGAAGGCCGCCCGGCGGCAGAATGAGAGAAAGATTGAAAATTAAAATTTTCAATCTTACGAATTTGGGCCTATTCCCGTTTGGGGAAGACCCAAAACGGGAAGGGCATGGGAATAAATATGAGGCTGGTGATTGACTGCTTTAAATTGGTAAAAGGAAAAGGAAAGAGCATCGGCATCTACAATCTGGCAAAGACGCTGACGAATCATCTGGCGGAAAGCAATCGGCATGGGGAGCACTGCGAGGAAATTATTGTTTGGGGAAACGGATATAACCGGAAAGACTTCGAGATTCCGGGGGTTCGTTTTGTGGAAATGAAGGGAAATCCTCTGAATAAGCTCTATTGCATGATCTGGGAACTGTTCCTGGTTCCCGGGCAGGCCAGGAAGTACGGAGCGGACCGGATCCTGTTTCCCAGGGGATACAGGCCCCTTTTTTACAGGGGGAAGGACACGGTGATCATCCACGATCTGATCCCGTTCTTTTATGACAAATATTTTCCCGGCGTGCTGAACCGGGTGGAAAATGCCTATATCATGAGCCGGCTCAGGGCTTCCATGAAGCATGCGGACCGGATCGTTACCATTTCCGAATTTTCCAGACGGGAGGTGGACGCCATGTGTCCGGGGAGCGGATCGCGCGTCCGGGTGATCTACAACGGCGTCAATGCGATGGCCGGGGAGCGGAAGGAAAGCGGTCTGAGGCCGAAGGAGCCCTATCTGTATGCGGTAACTTCAAGCCTGCCCCATAAAAATGCCGCGGGCATCCTGAAAACCTACGATGCCTATTTTCGTCAGGCATCGGACCCCCTCCGGCTGGTTCTGGTGGGAGTGGAGAGTGTGGAGAACGTCTGTCGGGAAAACGGCTTTCGAATCCGTCCGGAGGCGGCTCAGGCCGTCACCTGTTATCGATATATCGAAAGCACGGAGGAAATGCACAACCTTTTGGCCGGGGCCAGGGCATTTTTATTCCTTTCTTTGATCGAGGGATTCGGGTTTCCTCCTGTGGAGGCGATGCAGCTGGGTGTCCCCGTCATCTGTTCCGACCGTACCGCCCTGCCCGAGGTGGTGGCCGACGCCGGGCTGCTGACGGATCCGGAGGATATTCCGGGAACGGTGGAATGTATCAACAGGCTGGTTTCGGATGAAGGACTCCGGGAGGAGCTGGTCCAAAGGGGCTATGAAAACGTAAAACGATTTGACTGGGACAGCCGTACCAGCCTGTATTGGGAGGTTCTTACGCAGTGAATGGCCTGATTACGGTAATTGTGCCGGTTTATAACGCGGAAAAATATCTTTCCTGCTGTGTGGCCAGTATTCTGGGACAGAGTTACAAAGATCTGGAGGTCCTGCTGGTGGATGACGGTTCCACGGACGCAAGCGCCGCCCTGTGCCAGGAGTGGTGCGTAAGGGACGGTCGTGTCCGCCTCCTGCGCCAGAAAAACGCAGGGGTGTCTGCAGCCCGCAACAGAGGGCTGGAGGAAGCGTCGGGAGAATATATCGCCTTTGTGGATGCGGACGACTGGCTCCTGCCGGATATGCTGGCGGGTCAGGAGGCTTGTCTGAAACGGGAAGGCAGCGACATGGTGCTTGGCGGCTTTCGGGAGGTGGGAAAGGAAGAGAGGGACGAGCGGCAGGGAGGCCCGGGCGGCGAAACGGCCCTGTCTCCGGTTAGGGAAACGTGTATGGCCGAGACGATGGATCCGGAAAGCTATGTGGGGAAATACCTTCTCATGGGGAACACCCACTGCTGGAGCATCCTGTTTTCAAGCAGACTCCTGAAAACGGTCCGCTTCCGGACGGATCTGACGATCGGGGAGGATCTTATGTTTCTGGTGGACTGCCTTGCGTTCCTGCGGCGGGTTACCGTGACGAAAAGCCGGGAATACTGCTACTATATCAACGAAGAGGGGGCGATGTATTCCGCTTTCCGTCCCTCCTATATGGATCAGATCCGCTGCTGGAAGCTGGCGGAGGAGGAGATTTCCGGCCTGTATCCCTCCCGTGCGCCGCAGGCCGCAGCCTGTCTGTTCCAGGCGGCGCTGCTGACAGCGGGGAAGCTGGCGCTGCTGCCGGGGACGGGGAACGGGGAACGGGTGAGCAGACAGAAGGCCGGAGGAAGAAACGACGGGTCCGGCCAGGGTGCGGCGGCCCGACGGGAGCGGGCGGGCAAAGAGGAGGCCAGGGGCGGAAACGCCGGGCGGGAAGACGGAACCGGGACGTTTGCTGCCAGGGACGAACGGGACGGCTTTCGTGATGAGTACCTGCGCTCCTGCCATGAAGCGGCCGGGGAGGCATGGAAGCGCCTGGGCAGAAAGGGAAGAAGGAAGCTTCCGGCAGGCTATCGGATCAAAGGGCCGGTTTTCCTGGCTGCACCGAGGGCTTATCTGAGATTATACCATGTCTGGAAAGGGCGGAAATAATGCGGCGATATCGTGGGAAAAAGGATAAAATTGTTCTGTATATGCATGCGGGGAGCGGCAACCATGGCTGTGAGGCCATTGCGAATACGGTGATACGGATGCTGCCGAAACCGGCGATTGTGGTGACGAACAGCGCAGCGGAGGACGAGGCTTATTCGCTGCGGGGAATGTGCACCCTGATAGAAGAGAAAAAAATCCGGAAACATTTTTTTATCCATGTATATTACTACCTGAAGGAAAGGCTGCTGAATGACGCGGAGGCGGCATTCCGTTATCGTTTTCGGGAGGTATGCGGAAGAAACCTGCGTCAGATCAACATTTCCATAGGGGGAGATAATTACTGCTATGATACCCTGGTGAAGGATCTGGTATATGCGAACCGGCTTTTTACGGGGCAGGGAGCCCAGACCTTTCTGCTGGGCTGTTCCATCGAACCGGAGCTCCTTTCCGAACCGGAGATCATAGAAGACATGAAGCGCTACAGCGGCATCATCGCCCGGGAATCCATAACCTGGCAGGCTCTGGTACAGGCAGGCCTGAAGGAAAAGAGTTTTCTGGCCCCGGATCCCGCTTTCCTGCTTCCGGCCGAGGAACAACCTCTTCCGGCCGGATTTGCGGCGGGCAACACGCTGGGGCTGAACGTGAGCCCCATGGTGGTGGAACGGGAGGAGATACCGGGGATTACCTTAGATAATTACCGGGAGCTGATCCGGCACGTGCTGGAGCATACGGATCTGAGCGTGGCCCTGATCCCCCATGTGGTATGGAAGAACAATGACGACAGGACGGTCTTAAGAGAACTGTATCGGGAATTCAGGGATACGGGCCGTGTCGTGCTGATCGAGGACTGCGGCTGTGCGCAGCTGAAAGGTTATATTGCCAAATGCCGGTTTTTCATCGGGGCGAGGACCCATTCCACCATCGCCGCCTATTCTTCGCTGGTTCCCACGTTGGTGGTGGGATATTCCGTAAAGGCGAGGGGGATCGCTCTGGATCTGTTCGGGACCTGGGAAAACTATGTGATGCCGGTACAGGCGCTCCGGGAAAGAGGGGAACTGACAGCCGGCTTTGAATGGCTGCGCCGGGAAGAGGAAGCCGTGAAAAAAAGGCTGGGCGCGGTGATGCCCGCCTACCTGGAGCGGGCCAGGCAGGCGGGAAAGATGATCGAGCGCCTGACGGATCAGTGAAAGGGAGCGTAAAAGTTTCCCGGAGGGGAGCGTAGCCGGACGAGGGAATGAGAGAAAATACGAAATATTTTTAAATCCCTCCTTACGCCTTGATCTGAATGCGCCAAAGTGCGCAGATGGGAGCCAAACATGGAACAATTACGAAAACTTTGGCGCGATCCGGAGACGAAACGGAAAGCGGAGGCGCTGCGGGCTGCCGCTGCGGAGAATATATTCAAATGGCCTGCCCCGAGCCGCCAGGAGAGATGGAAGCGCCGGATCAAAAAATATATCTTTTTCAGAAATGTGCCGCCAATCGACCGCTATTCCTGGCCCAATGCCCTGCTGGCGGAGGGGCTTTCCGAGGGAATGAGGGAGGACGGGCGCAGCGCCGGGATTCTGAAGGAGTATTTTGACGGATGGCTCCGGAGGGGACTGCCGATGTACTGCCTGGACAACGGGGCAAACGGTATGCCGCTGATGGATCTGTATGAATATACCGGGGAGAAGAAGTATCTGGATGGAGCGGGAAAGATAGCCGCTTTCCTCAAAGAGCACAAACGGGACGGGCAGGGAAATCTGCCCTACCGGGTTTATCAGGCAAACCATATCTATGCAGACGCCCTGGGGATGATCTGCCCGTTCCTATGCCGCTATGGGAAACGGACGGAAGAGGAGAAGACGAAGGAGCTGGGGGCGGGGCTTTTGATCCGCTTCCTGGAAAACGGGATGGACGCCGAAAGCGGCCTGCCCTATCATGGGTTTGACAGCCAGACGGGAGAAAAGCAGGGGTGTATCGGCTGGGGCAGAGCCGCAGGCTGGCTGATGACGGGATTGTCCGGAAGCCTTCCCTGGCTTTTGGAGGAGGGGACGACAGGGGGCCTTCTTCGGAAGCGTTTTCAGGAGTTGGCGAAGGCCGTGCTGGATTATCAGAGAACGGACGGGAGTTTTGCCTGGCTTCTTCCCGCCAAGGAGGGGCCGGGAGATACCTCGGCCACGGCCATGATCGCCTGTGCCCTGCTGGAGGGAAGACGGGACGGGCTTCTGGACGATGAAGCGGAGGAAGCGGTATGCCGGGCGGCCTCATTTGTGTTATCCTGTGTGAAAGACGGCAGAGTGGGGCAGTGTTCCGGGGAGTGCGGGGGATTCGGGGAATATCCGCAAAGATACGGCAGTTACCCGTGGAGCGACGGCCCGGCGCTGCGGCTGCTCGGGCTGATGGAAGGAGTGGCGAGTGAACGGACAGGGACGGTTAATCCTATATGATACATGTAACTTTCGCAATTATCCGGTGGGCGGGGAGCTGACGAGCATCCGGAATTTCCTGCGCTTCCTGTCGCAGGAGTACCCCGAAAGGATCAGGGATGTGCTTCTGGTGGGCGTTTCCTGTGAGGAAGGGGAGGTCGGCAGACGGCAGAGAATCCGTATAGAAGGGGAAGAGGCAGCAGAGGGCGGGACGCCGGAATTTTGCTTCCTGGCGGTGGCCCGGGCATCCGCGGATCAGGGGCATGTGAAGAAGTCTCTGCGTCTGGAATATCTGAAGGGCCTGCTGAAATACAGGGGGCTTCTGAGGCTTAAAAAGGAAGACTGCAATTATATCCATACGCCGGAGGCCTTTGCGGCGGTGCGTTTTCTGCGGCCCGGTGCGGCCTGCTATGTGTTTTCCCACGGAACCTATCTGGATATGTGGAGGCGGGTGCGCTTCTTTAAGAAAGCGCCTCTGGTGCGCAGGATGTTCCAAAGCTATCTGATGCATGTGATCAGGAAAAGCACGGCGGTATTCGTATTGGAGAAAAAGACGCTGGAGGATTACGGGGCCTATCAGGCCAGGGTGATGCAGGTGAAAAATTCCATCGTCTGCCATCCTTTCCCGGAGCGCAGCCTCCATGAGGACTGCGTGCGTTTCCTCTATGCAGGCCGCCTGTCCGCGGTCAAAAACGTGGGCCCGCTGATCGAAGCGGTGAAAGGATATCACAGAAACTGCTGCCTTACCGTCCTGGGGGACGGTGAGGAACGGGAAAAACTGGAGCATTTGGCGGCCGGAGACGCCCGGATTCGGTTTGTCGGAGCGGTGGCCCCCGAAGAGGCCCACAGGGAAATGCAGCGTGCGGACATCCTTCTGATGAATTCTGTGTTCGAGGGGATTCCGATGACCATCCTGGAGGCCATTTCTTATGGGCTGCCGGTGGTTACCACGGATGTGGGGGGAATCGGAGAGGTGTTAACCTATGGCCTGGATTCGGAGGTGACGGACGGAAGCGTGGAGCAGATCCGGGAGGCCATGGACCGGATTGCGAAGGAATACGGCCGTTATGTGAGAAATGCCCATGAAAAATCATTGCAGTTCGACTACAGGCGCGTGAACCGCGCAGCTTTTTCCGTATTGAACGAAACGCTTTGTTGGGAGAGGCGGCTATGATTCGAAACAGAGCTGAACTGAAGGAATATCTGGACCGTGAGCGGGCCCTCTATTTTGGGGAAAAAAGGGGAGCTTTGCTGGCTGCGTGGCTGATGCGTTCCAAGATGTATCGGATCTGGCAGTATGTGTGGACGCTACGGCATGCGGAATATTATAAAACGCGTCCTTTTCTGCCTGACCGTTTCGCGTTTGCCTGGTATCATCGCAGGAAAAACATACTGGGAACCAGACTGGGATTTGAAATCCCGGAGAATTGTGTGGGAAAAGGGCTTTTCATCTATCATATCGCGCCGGTCGTGATCAACGAGGACGCCCGAATCGGGGAAGAATGCCGGATTACGGGGAATTTCTGCGCAGGGAATACCGGGCCGGGAACGGCCAGCCCGGTATTGGGCGACCGGGTTACAGCCGGCTGGGGAAGCTGTGTGATCGGGGATGTCCATATCGCGGACGATGTGATCCTCGGGGCAGGCTGTGTGGTGACGCGAAGCATAGAGCAGCGCGGAGCCCGGGCGGCGGGTGTGCCCGCACGGACGCTGCCGGAGAGGCAAAGCGATGGGGAAGCCGTGAATCAGGCCGGAAGATGTCCTGAGCAGGAAGTCTGCGAGTCAGGCTGGGGGATATCATGAATAGGAAGCCTGCGGGGCAGGCCGGAGGATATCCTAAGCAGGAAGCCTGTGGGGCAGGCCGGAGGATATCATGAGTAGGAAGCCTGCGGAGCAGGCCATGGGAGTTTAGAGGGATATGGTAAGCGTGATTGTGCCGGTCTATAACGGGGAATCTTACCTGGAGCGGTGTGTGAAGAGCATTACGGGACAGACCTGGAGGGATCTGGAGATCATTTTGGTGGACGACGGTTCCACGGATCAAAGCGGACGGCTTTGTGATGCCTATGCTAAGGCGGATTCCAGGATCCGGGTGATCCACAAGGAAAACGGCGGGCTGATGTCTGCCTGGATGGCCGGCGTGGAGGCTTCCGCCGCGGAGTATCTGTGTTTTGTGGACTGTGACGATTGGGTGGACGCCCGTATGGTGGAAGAACTGATCCGGAAAACCTCCGGCGGCCCGGGGGAAATCGTCTGCTGTAATTTTCTGATCGAAAGGCCGGACGGAGCCACGGCGCACCGGCATGAGCTGCCCTGCGGGAGCTATGAGGGGGCTTCCCTTGAGGGGGTGAAATCCCGGCTGCTGGGAAATGAAAGAAGAACGGTATCCATGTCCCGATGCATGAAACTGTTTTCCAGGGAACTGATCACGGAAAACATGAAATACTGTAATCCTAAAATCCGTATGGGGGAGGATGTGAATATCGTCCTTCCCGCCCTCTGTGACTGCCGCAGGCTTGTGATCCTGAAGGATGCCCTGTACTACCACTATTTCTATAATCCGGCATCCATGGTACACCGGTACGACGAAACGATGAGGGAAGGAATCGAGGCGCTGTCGGATGCCGTCCGGATCGTTTTACGCCGGAAGGGGCCGGCAGGGTGGGAGACGCAGTGGGAGCGGGAGGGCGTATATTTGGCCATGCTGGCGGTAAAAAACGAGCTGCGCGGCGGCCGTCCGGGATATGCGGCCCGGACGGCGGAGATCTGTGAAAGTATGGGAATCGGCGGCCGTCTGTCTGTTTATTCTATAGAGACGCAGGAGCGGGCGAACCGGATTCTGCTGTGGGTGATGAGGCGGCCGTCAGGTTTCCGATGCCTGGCGGGGAAGGGCCTGTTCAGGCTGTATGATCGGTGGCAGAGTCGAAGGAACAAAAGGGCGTATCAGGGATGATTATTATAAAGGTGATGGGCGGCCTGGGCAATCAGATGCAGCAGTACGCCCTGTATGAAAAATTCAGATCGCTGGGAAAGGAAGCCGGGCTGGATCTTTCCTGGTTTGAGGATTCCGTGCAGCAGCAGAATGTGCTGGCTAAAAGAGAATTGGAATTAAGATTGTTCGATAAGCTGGAATTCAGAGTCTGCACGCCCGGGGAACGGGAAGCGCTGCTGGGAAGGGAAGGCTTCCTGGGCAAGGTGGCGAGGAAGCTGAATCCGAAGGGATACCGGCATTTTCTGGAGAGCGGGATGTATCATCCGGAGATTTTTGCATTGACGGATTGTTATCTGGAGGGGCACTGGGCCTGTGAGAAATATTATGAGGATATTTTACCCCTGTTAAGGGAAAAGATCAGATTCCCGTATTCAGACATTTCAGAAGATTCCGAGAACTCTTCTTATACTCTGAATATTAATCTGAAAAATAAGATGAAGACAGAAAATTCTGTCAGTATTCATATACGTAGAGGAGATTATCTGGATCCTGCCAATGCAGGGATGTTCGGAGGAATCTGCACGGAAGAATACTACGGCGCGGCGGAGCGCTACATCCGGGATCGGATAGGGGATGCGCACTTCTACCTTTTTTCGGACGATACGGCGTACTTAGAAAAGCATTACCGGGGAAAGGAATATACCGTCGTTGACTGGAACAAGGGACAAAACAGTTTCTATGATATGGAACTTATGAGCTGCTGCAGATATAATATCTGTGCCAACAGCACATTCAGCTTCTGGGGAGCGAGGCTGAACGGGACGGAGGGTAAGATTATGATCCGGCCTGCCAGGCATAAGAACGGGCAGGAGGCTGATCCTGCCACGATGCATGAACTGTGGAAGGATTGGGTACTGATCGATGAAAAGGGGAAGGTGATCTGATCCGGGCGCGTCGGAAAAGGCGGATACGGATCGGTATGCCGGACGAAAAGGGAACAGAGCGCGGCTTCACGTGGAAAAGGGAAAGGAACGGATCGGATGTGGCGGGTAAGACAGTTATGGGAGCGAATACAGAAAAAGGAGGCGGATGGCGGTTATCTCCGGGTCTTTTTACTCAATTTTCTACTGGCCGCACTTAGTTTTCTGCCCATGCTCTTAAAAGGAAACGGAATTTTCCTGCTCTGCAATGATTTCAATGAACAACAGATTCCTTTCCATATGCTCGCCAACGATGCGGTGAAAGGCGGCAATGTTTTCTGGAATTGGAGTATTGATCTGGGATCCAATTTCACGGGCGCGCTGGGATTCTATGTGCTGGGAAGCCCTTTTGCCTGGCTGTCCTTTCTATTTCCGTCAAAGTGGTATCCTTATGTCACGGGCTGGCTCTATATGGCCAAGTATGCCGTGGCGGCTGTGACGGCCTACGGGTATCTGGGGCGCTTTACGCAGAGAAAGTACGCGGCTCTGGGGGGAACTCTTTACGCCTTTTCCGGATTCCAGGCGGTAAACCTGATTTTTCACCATTTCCACGATGCCGTGGCGTTCTTTCCCCTGCTGCTGATCGGGTATGAAAAGCTGGCGAGGGAAGGAAAGAGGGGCGCGCTGGCGCTGGGGGTCTGCGTGAATGCCCTGGTGAATTATTATTTTTTTATTCAGGAGGTTCTGTTCCTGTTCCTGTATTTTCTGTGCAGAGAAGGTATCCGTCTGTGGAAAAGCAGAAAACTGATCGGAAATTGTTTCCTGGAGGGGATCTTGGGGACGGGGATGGCGGGGATCCTTTTTATCCCCAACATTGTGTTTACGATGGATAATCCGAGGCTTTCCCACATGCTTCCCATGAAAAACTGGATTTACAGAGGAAACAGGGACTATCTGCAGATGGTCCGCACGCTGTTGTTCCCGGGAGAACTGATGAACGCCCAGTCCTGCATTAAGGAATACGACTGGTCCTCCTGGTCGTTCTATCTGCCCATGATCAGCCTGTCGCTGGTGTTGTGCTATCTCATAAAGAGAAGGAAGGACTGGCTGTCCAAACTGATCCTGCTGTGTATTGCGGCGACGGGAATCCCTCTTTTTAACAGTTATTTCGGCCTCTTTTCCGATACCAACTATCATAGGTGGCTGTTCATGCCGATTTTGATGATGAGCCTGGCATCCGTGCGCGTTTTGGAAAACCGGGAGGAGTTTCCGATAAAAAGGGTCTGCGCGCTTCAGGCGGCTTTTATGGCGCTGCTGGTGGCCGGCTCCTTTTGGTGGTCCGCACACAGGTTTCCCCTGATCAATCACCCCGGGGTTTATCTTCTCTGGTCGGGAACAGGGCTCGCCGGCGTGCTGCTCACATTGCTTTTTTCCCTGGGGAAGGGGAAGACAAAGGGATGGTTTCTTCGGATGAGCGGAGGTATTCTGCTTTTTTCCGTCTTTACCACTGCCCATACCGCATGGCTGTATGGGGAAGGCGCCGACCGGAGTGCCCGGGATTACTATGACAGGATTCTGGCATTTCGGGAATTCGCGAATCCGGACGACAGATATCGGATTGCCAGCAGCGACAATACCCTGCTTATGGCCGCTTCCCTTCCGGGGACTGGCTCCTTTACCTCCATGGTAAACGGTTCGATCTATGAGTTTTATGAAAAGATGGGACTACAGAGATACGTTTTCACTCCGGAGGGACCGGACGGACTGAGAGAACTGATGGGAGGAAAGTACTATGTGACCGCCCATACGGAGGAAGGGGACCGGGTGATCCAGTCGGCGGGCAGGGATCGGGTGTACTTCCTATGCGAAGGAGAGGAGGCGGTGCCGATCGGGAGCTCTTACGATTATTACATCAGGGAAAGTGTATTTGAAAAGATACCACCCCGGCTGAGGGCGGTTGCCATGTTGAAATGTATTGTGGTGCCGGATGAAAAGGTCAAGACGATATCCTCCCTCCTGACAGAATACGACGGAATACAGGCTGGAGAACTCCGCGAGGAAAAAAGGGAGGAGTTTGTGCGGGAAAGATGCCGGCAGGCATCTACGCAGTTTCATAAGCGGCAGACCGGGTTCGAGGCGGTCATAGAGACGGATCGGGAAAAATATGCTTTCTTTAGTGTCCCGTTTGACAGGGGATTTCGTGCTTATGTAAACGGAAAAGAGGTAGAGATTCTGAAGACAAACGGGATGATGGCGGTGCCTCTGGAGGCGGGGAGAAATGAGATCCGGTTCCGATACAGGGATATTCCCCTTCTTTTGGGTGCATTGTGTACGCTGATCAGTTTTGTGCTGTGGGGATTGGTAAGGAGGAGCCATTTCCATTGACCATGAGAAAATACAAATTTTGCGGTATTTGGAAATGCTTTATTCTGTTATATCGGTCACAATGCCAGAAATGTAGTTTTTTTGGTAATATTTTGCCATGGCTCTGTTCTTCCAGTCGTCGGGGCTTTCCTCGATATCGCTGAAAAACAGCAGGTACGGATGCGTGGCAAAACGTTCCAGGCTTATACTGTCTCCTTCGTCTTTTCGAAGGGTGAGCGTCCTTTGCTCCCCTTCCCTGCCGTAGGCGGCCGCTTCGCCGGTAAGAAGGGAATGGCAGGCCGAGGCGGACGTGAAAAAGTCCGGATTTACCGCGGTATACAGGATACCGATGAAACCTGCAAGGAGAAGGATTCCGCCCAAGTATAATTGGGTATTTCTTCGCTCCAGGCAGCTTCCCCGGCTGGATTCGGACAGATGGCCGTGCCGATAGAGCCAGCCCATACCGTAAAAGAGGTTGGCAATGATAAGCAGCAGGAAATCCAGAAAAATGATGTTGAAGATCCTTCCGCCGCCGGCGATTCCGGTGGCAAAGAGGCTGGGAGTAAACATGGCGGACAGAAGGCAATAGGAGCCGGCGAGGACGAGCAGGGGGCAGGGATAGGAAAAACGACTGTCGGCTGCCTTAACCGCCTCCCAAAGAAAGGGGAGGAGAGCCAATACGAAGAGCAGATAAGTCCAGTCAAACCAGGTTTCGGACACATATTCCACGCAATAATAAAAGGAAAGCAGGATGGACTTCACGATGCCGGGACGGTACGTCATGGTTTCCTGCCGAACGGCATTGCCCGGAGCCAGGACATTGAGGGCAAAGGCGGCCAGAAAGAAGAAAAAGGGGAGAGCGAGCAGAGCGCTTTCCTTTTTTTTACGGCCGGCCAGAAGCGCAAACAGGCCGCCGGCAAAAAGAACCGCGGCGAGGAGCGCGGTGATATAGTTGCTCCCTCCGACGAATACGGCAAGAAAGCAGGAGAGAATCAGACGAAACGGCCTTCTTGACTCCTCCGTCACCAGAAGGAAAAGGACGCCGATAAGAACGAGCGCCACGCTGTGGGGCACCATGTAATGGGCGGCCCCGTTAAACCAGAAAAATCCCTGGGTTTTATCGATCATGCATTGCAGGGCAAAGATCAAATAGATCATGGAAACGCTCACAAAGACAGATTTTGGTGCCCGGATGATGCGGAGGAACAACACGGAAAGCAGGAAGAGGGTGGATGCGCACATGGATCCGATCATAATCCATGGAACCAGGCAGTAGGCGCCCTCTCCCCATATCGCAGGCTGCAGTGCCATGACGAAAATGCTGGAAAAGGTGCCCTGCCATCCGATCCAGCGCTCCGCTACCGTATGGCAGGCCCCTTTCAGGACCTGGTATACGGATCGGGTTTCCTCCCATGCAATATGGCTGTAGGCGCTGAAACCGAAATCATCCGCACAGGGGTAATCATATCTGCCCAGGAGCAGGACCGGGATCAGGCCTGCCAGGAACAGGACGACTAAAAATATGGATATTTTGGCACCTGCATTCCCTTTTTTCATATGAACGGTATATCCCCCTGTTCTTTATCTATGTAGAAAAATCTGTCCGGATATGAGGCGTCGGATACGATCTGCGTCCGGCAGAGCTGCCCTTAATAGTAGATGGAATTGCCGGAAACTTTTCCCGGCCTTCCATACTTCAGGCAGCTCGATACGGCCTTGGCATACAATTCCCGTCCGGCGGCGGTGAGATGGATCCCGTCTTCCAGATAATCTTCCGCCGTATAGGTGTTGATCCCCATGGTGGTGTAGGCATCAATGTACAAGGTCTGCTCGGTTTCCGCCACGTTTTGGCAGACATTGACGTAGTTGGTGAGGGTCCCGCCGCCGAAATCCTTCATGTTGCTGTCCGTATACATCACCCCGTCCTTCCAGAACTGGCAGTAGGTGGGGGAGATCAGCAGGATCTGGGCATCGGGGAAGTGCCTGCGCAGCCGGTCTATAGCCATCCGCAGCGCACCGCCGTAGCCGTGGGTATCCCAGCTGTTGGAATTATCCGCATTGAGAACGGCTCCTGAGAAATAGTCGTTCAGTCCGTAGGCAATGATAAAATAGTCGGTTTTGGAGAAGTCCACATTCATGAACACACCGCCGGCCACATACCCTTCCAGGAACCGTTCCGGATCAACGTCCCCGATGGCGGCATGGATCATGCCGGAGAGGGAGGTGGAATCCCAGTTCTCAAAATCCTCCGTGGGAGCGCCGTCCTTCATGGTGGCGCGGGTGCCGCCTATGGCGCAGTTATATACGTCGGCATCCATATATTGAGAGACGAGATAGGCAATGCCGGATTCGTCTCTGGAGCTGTCCCAGATACTGTCGCCGAAGACCACAATCTGTTTGCGGCCGTCTTCCTCCGGCGTCCCCTCCTCCTGGGTCTGTGTCTCTTGGGGAGGTTCGGCCTGTTCCTGGGTCTCCGCCGGCGTTTCGGATTCCGTGGGCACCTGGGCGATCTCGGATTCCTGGGCCGAGGACTCGTCGGAAACCGGTTCATAGCGGGCCAGCTGCTCTTCCAGGGAACGGATCTGATCCTGAAGTTCTTGGATCTGTGCTTCGTACTCGGCGGCAGATTTTTCGGAATCCCCCGTTTCGCCTCCGGAAGGAGAGCAGCCGTCCAGGCACAGGCCGAACAGCAGGGAAACGACCAGAAGAAGCGTACATAGTTTTCTTTTTTTCATTATAATCCTCCATGCCGCGTCCTTTGCGGCTCACTCCAAACCGGCCGTATATGCGGCAAAACATAAAAATGCTATATCCAGTATATAGCAAGTGGGAATTTGTAACAAGTGGATTCATAAAATATTAATGTTTGCCCGACGGTTTCGGCAGCAGTTCAGCCGCGCCCGCCGACTCAAGAAGCAGCACCGACAGATGCACGACAAACGCACGAATGGCCCTGCGGCCTCTGCGGACTATTACGCTCTGCCGTTACTTTTCACCGCCCCCTTTTAGAAGCCGGTTGAAGAAAAGTTTTCTTTATGGTAAGATGGTCTAGTCATGCAGGGAAATTCTGGCTGCAATTGACCCGATCCGCCCGGTGTCCGGGCAGCTGCGCAGACGGATCTGCACGGTTATTCCGCTGTCTGCCGGGATGTTCATAGATACTATATCCATTTTATGTCTGTTTTATTTCGGGGAAGGGCCATTTATGGGACGTGTCAGGTATGCGGCCCGGAACATTTTTTTCGGCTATCTGGGCAATGCGGTAACCGGGGTTCTGGGGATCGTATTACAGAAGATCTTTATTATGCGGCTGGGAGAAACCCTGCTGGGGGTGAACAGCACCTACAGCAGCATTCTTTCGGTGCTGTCCATGGCGGAGCTGGGTCTGGGGACAGCGATCAATTTCAGCCTGTATGCCCCGGTGGCAAGGGGAGACCGGGAGACGGTCAAGGCTTATATGCTGTTTTACAGGAAGGCTTACCGTCTGATCGCCCTGGTGGTTGCCTGTGTGGGGCTTCTTCTCGTTCCGTTTCTGAAAATTATGATCAAGGATCCGGTGGGAATCGAAGGAGAACGGGATCTGATCCTTTTTTATCTGATTTTCCTGTTTAATACGGTGAGCTCCTATTTTGTCGCATATAAATACAGTCTGCCCAACGCGGAACAGAAGAATTATATCCAGTCAAATATTCTGACAATTACGAAAATAGTTACGGTGGCGCTGCAGATCGCGCTGCTTCTGGCCGGAGGGAATTTTTATCTGTATCTGCTGACCGCTTCGGCGGTGGAGCTGCTGCAGAAGATTTTCGCAAACGTCTATTTAAACCGGAAGTATCCCTATTTGAAGGAGAAGGATACGCGGAAGCTGACGGCCGAGGAGTCGGCCGATATCAGGAGGAAGACAGGCGCCCTGGTCTGCCATAAGGTGGGAGATGCGGCCAGGCTCCAGACGGATTCCATCCTGATCTCCGGCTTTATTAACGTGGCCATGTCCGGTTTCGTGGAGAACTACAATAAGTTCATCAATCTGATTGCGAACTTTGTGAACGTGATTTTCAATTCCGTGATATCGAGCCTGGGGAACCTGATCGCGACGGAAAAGAAGGAGAAGCAGTACGAAACGTTTTTGGCATACCGTTTCGTGGCCTCCTGGATTTATGGGTTTTCGGCGGTGGCTTTTTTCATCCTGCTTACGCCTCTGGTAACCTGGGTCTACGGGGAACGGTTCGCCCTGCCGGGGTATGTGATCGGGGCGATCCTGGTGGATTATTATTTTAAAGGGGAGAGAGTGGTACTGTCCAATTATAAAACGGCGGCGGGCGTGTTTGAACAGGACAAATGGCTGCCCCTGATCCAGGGGGCGGTGAACCTGGTGCTTTCCGTACTGCTGGTGCAGCGTATCGGGCTGGTGGGAATATACATCGGGACGATCGTTTCCGGCCTGATTGCCAATGCCGTCCGCCCGGTCATCATTTACCGCGCCTGTTTTGGGCGGGGTGCCGGAAGCTATTTTTATGATACGCTCCGCTATACCGGCGTCTCGGCTGCGGCGCTGATTATTTGCCGTTTTCTGGGGAATGCTATATTGACGGATATCACCCTGGGACGGATGATCCTGACCGCGGTGCTGATCACCGTAATTTACAACGGGATTTTCCTGCTGATGTTTGGACGGGGGCAGGAATGCAGATATCTATACAATCACCTGAAGAGGGGAATCCGGTGAAAGATCGGCCGCAGAAAGTTCACCATAGATGAGAGAGCCGTCAGGACGGCAGAATGAGAGGATAAATGGCAGAGACAACATACCACAGCATCCTTGGCACCAGAATTAATGTGACGAATATGGAGAGTACAGTCAGGGATCTGAGAGAAAACCTGGATAAGCTGAGGGGACATTATATTTGTGTATCCAATGTGCATACTACGGTGATGGCCTATCGGGATCCGGAGTACCGGAGGATACAGAACGGGGCGGCGAGGAACCTTCCGGACGGAAAACCCCTTTCCATCGTACAGCGCTGGGGCGGGCACAGGGATGCAGGCAGGGTCCCGGGACCGGATCTGATGCCGGAGATTTTCCGCATTTCGGAGAAGGAGGGGTACCGCCATTACTTCTACGGGAGCAGACCGGAAACTTTGGAAGCTTTACGGAAAAACCTTACGGAAAGATATCCGCGCCTTCAGATCGTGGGAATGTATTCACCGCCGTTTCGTACCCTGACGCCGGAGGAAGACCGGGAAGACGTGAGAAGGATCAACGAGGCCGGGCCTGACTTTATCTGGGTAGGGCTGGGAGCTCCCAAACAGGAACGGTGGATGGCGGCCCATGACGGGAAAGTCTGCGGCGTTATGGCGGGGGTGGGCGCCGGATTCGATTTTCATGCAGGCACGGTGAAGCGTGCGCCGGCCTGGATGCAGGAATCATGTATGGAGTGGCTTTTCCGGATCGGGCAGGATCCGAAGCGGCTGTTTCCACGCTATCTGGATACGAACTTCTTCTTTCTGTTTTATATGCTCCGGGAGCGGCTGAAGGGACGGAGGGGAATCGATGCCGCAAACCAAGGTGCGGCAGCGGAAAAGAAGGAAAACACTACGACGCGGGAGGAAGCGCAGCGGCGCCGGACGGCCTTGGAAGAAAAGCGGGACAGGCCGCTGAAAATAGCGATGATCGGGCATAAACGTATTCCCTCCCGGGAGGGGGGCGTGGAGATCGTGGTGGACGAGCTGTCCACCCGCCTGGTGCGGCTGGGCCACAGGGTGGACGCCTATAACCGTTACGGAAAGCATACGGCGGGAAAGAAATATAAGCAGTACAAGGGAAAGACCTATAACGGGATCCGGCTGATCACCATACCCACGTTTAGAAACGGGAAGCTGAATGCCATCGTTTATTCGGTGCTGGCGGTAATCCGTGCCGTTTTCGGCGGTTACGACGTGATCCATTTCCATGCGGAAGGACCGTGTATCATGATCTGGCTTCCCAAGCTGCTGGGGATCCGTACGGTGGCCACCATCCACGGCCTGGACTGGCAGCGCTCCAAATGGGGAAATTTTGCCTCTTTCGTGTTAAAGACGGGAGAAAAAATGGCCGCCAGATATGCGGACGAACTGATCGTGCTTTCCGATAACATGGGGAAATATTTCCTGGAGCAGTACGGGAGACGGACGGTGTTCATCCCCAACGGAATCTCCAGGCCCGAGAATCGTCCTGCCCGGGAGATCACCCGGCGCTATGGGCTGGAAAAGGACGGTTATCTGCTGTTTTTGGCCAGGATCGTCCCGGAAAAGGGGATCCATTATCTGATCGAAGCCTTCAAAGGGATGAAAAGCCAGAAAAAGCTGGTGATCGCCGGGGGAAACAGCAATTCCCAGGAGTACATGGAGCTGGTGGAGCGGATGGCCGCCACGGACGAGCGGATCCTGATGACGGGCTTCGTGGACGGGCAGGTGCTGGAAGAGCTGTATTCCAATGCCTATCTTTTCATCCTTCCCAGCGACGTGGAGGGAATGGCGGTCTGCCTCCTGGAGGCCATGAGTTATGGGAACTGCTGCGTGGTCAGCGATATCCGGGAAAATATCGAGGTGACACAGGACCATGCGGTTTCCTTTGAAAAGGGGAACGTGGAGGATCTGCGCAGGGTGCTGGAAGAACTGGTGCGCGACCAAGGCAGGCGGGATACTTACCGGGAGAACAGCGCGTCCTATATCTGCGGGAAATATAACTGGGATGACGTGACACAGCGGACGCTGAAGCTCTACCTGGGGAAGAGAGACTGACGGAAAATGAAAATATTACTGGTCAATAAATTCCTCTATCCCAACGGCGGTTCGGAGACTTATATCTTCCGGGTGGGGGAGGAACTGGTAAAGCTGGGATGCGAAGTTCAGTATTTCGGCATGGAGCATGAGGGAAGGATCGTGGGAAATCGGGTTGAAAGCTATACCTCCGACATGGATTTCCATGGAAAAGGGGCAGGAAAGCTGCTCTATCCCTTCCGGATCATTTACTCCACGGAGGCGAGAAGGAAGCTGCGCCCCGTCCTGGAGGACTATCGTCCGGATGTGGTGCATCTGAACAATTTCAATTTTCAGCTGACTCCTTCCATTTTATATGAAGTAGGACGCTTTGAAAAAAAACAGGGGAAAAAGGTTCGCCTGATCTATACGGCCCACGACTATCAGCTGGTATGCCCCAACCATCTCCTCCTGCGGCCCCTGGAATACGAACGATGCGAGAAATGTCTCCGCGGCAGCACGCTGCCCTGTATCAGGGGAAAATGCATCCACGGTTCCCTGATAAAGAGCATACTGGGAAGCGTGGAAGGCTGGCTGTATCGGAGGCTGCACACGTACCGGAAACTGGACCGGATCATATGCCCCAGCCGGTTCATGGCCGAGAAACTTTCCTGTTTTTCGGATCTGTCGGACAGGCTTGTTGTCATGCATAATTTCGCGGACAGGCCGTCCGGCATCGGGCAGAAGAAGGGCGGCTATGTGCTGTATTTCGGGAGATACTGCCGGGAAAAGGGGGTTGCCACCCTCCTTGCGGCCTGCCGCAGCCTTCCGGAGATCCCCTTTGTTTTTGCGGGAAGCGGGCCCCTGGAGGGCGAAGTGGAGGCCGTGGGAAATATAGCGAACAAGGGGTTTTTATCGGGGGAGGAGCTGGCGGGGACGATCTCCGGGGCCGCTTTTACCGTATTCCCCTCGGAGTGGTACGAGAACTGTCCGTTCAGCGTGATGGAAAGCCAGATCTGCGGCACGCCGGTGCTCGCCTCCGATCTGGGAGGAACCGGAGAACTGATCGACTGCGGGGTCAGCGGGGAAATGTTCCAGGCAGGAGACGGAAAAGCGTTGGCGGAAAAGATCAAAAAGCTTTGGCTCGATAAAGAGCGGTGTGAGAAATATGCGCAGGGCTGTATGCAGGTGCAGAAACGTTTTGATTCCGCGGAAAAGTACTGCAGGAAGCTTTTGGAGGTGTATCGGGATGCTTAAGCGGGTACAATCGGGTCGGAGAGGCTGGCTCTTCCTCATAGCGGCGGAGGTCCTTATGCTCTGCTTTTCCGCCGTCTGTTTGATGCACAGAGAACCCGTGAACCTTCGCTTCTCCCAGGAGGAACTGGTGTATGAGAACGGGGAAGCAGGTTTCTATGTGGATCATTCCTTTGGCGTCGGCCGGATTATGACGCCGGAATTTACCCTGCCCAGGGGGATGTATACGGTGCGCATCAGCTATGATTTCGTGGGAACGGGAATGCTGGGCGTGTGCTATACGGACGCCAGGCACGACTATGAGGTGAGCGGCGATATCCACGCCTCCGGAGAAGGAAGTTCGGTCTGCGACTTCAAGGTGAAATATGCAGACCGGCCGATGTACGTTTACGGAAGGCTGCAGGGCGATGCGTGGGAAGGAAGCTATCTCCTCATCCGGGAGGTGGAGATCGAAGAGTCTCCCTATGCTGTGGGAAGCCGTCTGTTCGGCCTGGCAGCCTGGCTGCTGCTGTTGGATCTGGCCGCAGTCGGGTTCTTGTATCGGGACCGGCTCCTGCCGGGAAGGGAGGACCGGTTCTGTCTGAAGGCGCTTCTTCTCCTGATTTTTGCCGGCAGCCTGCCCTTGATGGTGGATTATCTTTCGGGGGATGCCCATGACCTTCCCTTTCATCTGATGCGGATAGAAGGGCTGAAGAACGGCCTCGTGGAGGGCATGTTTCCGGTAAAAATACAACCCGGCTGGCTGAACGGGCATGGCTATGCGGTTTCCGTCTTTTATGGGGATCTCTTCCTCTATCCGTCCGCCCTGCTGCGCTTGTTCGGGGTTTCCCTGCAGACGGTTTACCGGCTGTATGTGCTTACGGTGAACACGGCCACCGCCTTTCTGGCGTGGCACTGTTTTTCCGGGATGGGGAAAAGTAAGAAGATCGGGCTGGTATGTACCTGTGTATATACGATGAACATTTACAGGATGACCTGTATTTACGGCCGGGCGGCGGTGGGGGAATATACCGCGATGGTGTTCTTACCGCTGGTGCTGTATGGCTTCTGGCTGGCCTATACGGAACCGGAGGGGTCATCCGCCCACCGGAAAAGCTGGCGCATCATTGCTCTGGGCTGTGCGGGCATCTATCACTGCCACATGATTTCCTGCGAAATGGTCGCCCTGTTCGTGATCCTGCTGTGTGTGATCGGGTGGAAGAGGACCTTCCGGAAACAGACTTTTGTGGTTCTGGCAAAGGCGGCCGGAGGGATCGCGGCCCTGTGCCTGTGGTCATTGGTGCCTTTCCTGGACTATATGAAAAACGGCATGTTTGTGATCAATGATGCGGAAGGGTATACGATGTTCCGTATGGACGAACGCGCCTCCTTTGTGGCCCAGCTGTTTATGAATACCTATCAGGTGACGGCCATGTCATTGGGACATCATGCGGGGGTGATGGGCGAAATGCCCCAGACACCCGGCCTGGCATCCCTGGCGGCCCTGGCCGTCTGGTTTCTGCTGCCCGGGGAGACCAGGCACGAAACAAAGAAAAGGACCGGAAGGATTTGCCTGCTGTTCTGCCTGCTGAGCCTGCTTCTGACCACTTATCTGGTTCCCTGGTCCGCGCTGGCCAAGGCTTTCCCGATACTCCAATATCCCGAAAGAAGCCTGCAGTATCCCTGGCGCTTCCTGGCTATGGCCGGGGTGTTTCTGGCCTGGCTGATCTGCCTGGCCCTGCAGCATGCGCCGGAAGGGGGAAGGGGAAAACAGGTCATGGCCGTCGTATTCGTCGGTGTGGCGCTGTGGCAGGGGATCAGCCTGGAAAGCGCGGTCCTTCTGGAAACGCCTCCCATGCGCGTCTATCAGGGAGGAAATCTGACCGGCGGCGAGATCGGGGGCGGGGAATATCTCCCGCAGGACAGCGATTTGGAGAACTATGTGGACCGGCCGACCTTTGATGCCAGCTGCGTTTCGGTGGAGAATTGGGAACGGATGAAAAAGGGGATCCGGGTGGAGCTGTCCAATCTGACCGGGGAGGCGGCATGGGTGGAGGTGCCTCTGCTTATGTATCAGGGTTATCGGGCACAGAGTGCAGACGGGAGCAGGCTGGCGCTTGCGGCCGGTACCTCCGGACGGGTCCGGGTGGAAATTCCCGGAGGCTATCGGGGGAGCTTCACGGTGCGCTTTGCGGAGCCCTGGTATTGGCGGCTGAGCGAGGCGGTATCCCTTCTTTTCCTGGCGGGGATGGTATTGACTGCGGGAAAGGACGCGGGCCTGGCGGGCCGGATGAAACGAAGATTTGCGGCAGCCCCGAAGGGGGAGGAAGCAGGAAAGGAACGTGCGAAATGACGGTGACAAAGGGGGAAATCCTATATTATCTTTTCCTGCTCCTTACCATGGGGGCAAAGGGGATCGGATGGACGGGGGGACAGAAGCCGTTTACGATCTGTCTTGCTGCCGCTTATCTGTGCTTTTGCATCAAGCTGCTTATAACCGATTATAATCGGAAGGAATGGTGCCTGAATGCGGCGCTCCTTCTGATGGCGGCCGCTATTTGGAAGAGTTCCAAAGAAACGGCGGCCCTGGCGGCGGTCTGTATGGTGATCGGAATGAAAGGCGTTCCCATCCGCCGGGTCATGAGGGTAACGTTGTGCATCTGGGGACCGACCTTCCTCTTTTCCGTCCTGCGGGGCGTCCTGGGCCTGGGGGACGGGGTGGTGGTGGTGCATTCCAGGCTCGGGCTTGGGCCGATCATCCGATATTCCCTGGGCTATACCCATCCCAATGTGCTGCACGTTACCTACTTTGTAGTCGTAATGCTGCTTCTGTATGTGTTCCCGATGCGGGGAAAGCGGCTGTGGGCGGCCTGCGGGCTTCTGTTTTTGGGAAATCTTTACATTTTCCTGTATTCCATGAGTTATACCGGGGTGATCATCGTCACCTTCCATCTGTGTCTGAATTTGTATTTTGATCTGCGCAGGACTCCTTCGGGCCCGGAGAAAATCCTATTACAGTGCGTGGCGCCGTTTTGTATCGTCTTTCCCATTGCGGGACCGCTGGTGATCAAGGGAAGACTCTTCGACTTTTTTAACAAGCTGCTTTCCACGCGGTTTGAACTGGTGTATTTTTATTTCCATGAGTTCCGGGTTTCCTGGTTTGGAACGGATACCACGATTGAGACAGAAGCTCACTTGACGTTGGACAGCTCCTTTGCATATCTGCTCATGTATTATGGTATTGTGGCGTTTGTGTTGTTTGTAACGGCCTATCTGCTGACGATTCACGCAGAAGTGAAAAAGGGAAGATTCAATGATGCGGGTATTCTTCTGAGCATCTCGCTGGCCGGAGTGACGGAACAGTTTTTGTTCAACCTGTCGTTTAAAAATCTTTCCCTGTTTTTCGTGGGGGATTATATATATAATGACTTGCTGGATGGAGAAGGGGTAAACCTGTGGAATAAAAAGGTCCGTTTCCTGAAAGGAGGGTCGGTTTCCATACAGGTTCCGGCCATCTCTACCGTAAGGGAGCATATTGGGGGAGCAGGGAAAAAACTCCGCTGCAGACAATGTGTGGCGTGCGGAGCGCTTATGGCTGCTCTTTTCCTCATCCTCTTTCAAATATGCTGGAAGGAACCGGAACAGGTCTATGTGAACAGGGGACTGGCGGAACGTTTCGGGGACTTTTTCACGGTGGAAGAAGGGCAGGAGTGGAACAGGAAAAACAGCTTGTTCCTGGGAGACATGAGCCCCGGAGAGGATGTCTACGAATTGAGAGGAAATATCCTTTCCATGGAACGGATCCGGGGAGAAGTGAGCGCGGCAGTGTGGGGAGCAGCGGCCGGGATGGCAGCCGGCATGGGATGGCAGACGGTCCGGCGGACAAGAGGCCGGCATGGCTGAGACGGGAGAGTCTGCGGGACTATGGAAGGAATGGAGGATTACAATGGCTGAGTGGAATATCAATCTGTTTGACAGGGGGACAAGGGAACAGAAAAAGGCTTTTGTTCTGACGGTTCTTCTGGGGCTCTTCACCCATATGTATGCGTTTACCAATCTGATCCTCAATCATGATTGCGTGAACTCCATTTTGGACAGGGAAACCACGGAACATTATATCGGGCTGGGCAGGTGGGCGATTCTGCTCTTTTTGAAAATCAGTTCTACCCCTGTGCTTCCCTGGGTGATCGGCGCACTCAGCGTCCTTTATATGGGGATGGCGGCGGCCATGCTGGTTTCCATATGGGAGCTGCATTCGGACATCGCAATCGGGCTGAGCGGAGCAGTGCTCGTCACGTTTCCGGTGATAGCCAGCACCTTCTGTTATATGTATACGGCGGATGCCTATTTTGCGGCTCTTGCCCTGTCTGTTTTGTATGTCTATGCCATGATCAAATGGAAAAAGGCCGCATTTTTTCCGGGCTGTCTGCTGATGGCGGTGGTCTGTGCGATCTATCAGCCCTATTGGTGCCTTGGAGCGGTGCTGCTGGCGGCCACCCTGTTTATCGATTATGTGCGCGGGAAAACGGAATTTGTCGATTTTATGAAGCGGGGGATTGCCTGTTGTATCAATCTGGCTTTCTCCTTAGGAGTTTACTATCTGATAACCCGGGTGATTCAGGGAATCACCGGAATCGGCTTCTCTTCTTATCAGGATATGGACAAGCTCGGGCAGTATGGCAGCCTGAAGGAGATCTATTGGTATGGAAGGGCGGCTTATTATCAATTTCTGGCATTTTTCTTTCGAGACGGGGGTTTTACCGGGGACGAAAGACAGAATGTGCTTCATGTGATTATCCTGGCAGCCGTACTTCTCCTGATGGCGGTATTCTATTACAGGAGCAAGAGAAAATGGTATGAGCAGGTTATCTTTTGGGGGATTGTCGCCATGATTCCGGTGGCGGTTAACAATCTGTCGGTTATCAGCCGCAACCGGTTATGGCCCGTGAGCATGATTGCATTTGAGGTCCCTTACTTTCTTGCGGTAATCTGCTGCGAGCATTTTGTTTTCCCGAAGCGGAAACGTGTGGGAAAGGCTGTGGCAGGGATTTGCGCTATAGCGGTGGCATGTACCGTTTACATGAATTATTTGACGACTAACCGTATTTATGCCAGAATGGATCTGGCCTACGAGGCGACCTATTCCTGGATGACGAAAATGACCCTGCGCCTGGAGGAATGCCCGGGATATGATCATGATGTCCCGGTTGCATTTATCAATGAATCGGATATCGAAACGAAAAACATGTTAAAGCAGGTTCGGATCTTTGCGGTGGATTTCCCGGAGGAGATGGAGATCTTTGCGGATTTGGACGGAATGAGGGACGTGGATTCCAGGACGATGATCCGAAACGAATTGGACGTTACGGATTTCTGTATGGAATTTCTGGGTTTCAGGCTGGAAACCCTTCCCAATGAGGAACGGGTTAAGCTGTATGAGAATGAAGAAGTAAAGCAGATGCCGGTCTATCCTGCGGAAGGAAGCGTGCGGAAAATAGACGGCCAGGTGGTGGTGAAACTGCCCGGCTGAGAGGAGCAGATCACAGATGAGAAATCGCATTTGCGATTTCTCAGACATGAATCGAAGATTCATGTTGCGCTGCCGCGCAGGGCGTGGCATGGAGGAGTGGCGGGGCTTTTGGATATGAGAAAACAAAACGACAGGCTGCAATGGCTTCTTCGGTTTGTGCTGCTGGAAGTTATATTGTGCACATTCTACCGTTATTATTTATCCGAACGGATTCCGGATTATGCGACCCATATCGGGAACAGGAATGAACGACAGGTCATACATGATCTGACGGACGAATATGAGGTAGAACAAAATTTCTCCTGCCCCAGGGATTTTGATTTTATTACACTGGACTTCTCGGATCATGATCTGATTATCGCAGGAAAAACGGCGCTGTCTGTGTACGGAGAGAACGGTGACCTGATCAAATATCAGGAGGTGGACAATCCGGGGATTGACTATGGAGAGTCCGTGTCCGTTTCCTTTCAGGATATCGGAGGCGGAAAAGCGGGGGAGATGTATCGCTTAAAGATCGTAGAAGAGGGAACGGAAGAGATTGCCCTTGGGCTTTTAGGGTATGAGGAGAATGAAGGCGGAGAAACCGCCTGGGTGAATGGGGAACGGCAGACCTATGCGGTGAGTATCGGTATGCATACCTATACCGGACTATTCCATGTTTTGGCGTTCCTTCAGATGTCCTTATGCGGGCTGGGGGTCCTGGCTGCAATATTCGTATGCACCGGGGCGGAAACGGCAGAGGAAAACCTGTTTTTAGCTCTCGCGGTGCCCTTTGGTATCTGCATGCTGCTTTTCCTGTCTGCCAATCATGTGGCCGACGCCCAGGCCCACACGGCCAAGGCCTATCGATATGCTAATTCCATATTGGGAAAAGAAAGCTGGAATCTCCCTGGAGGCGAGATGCTGATGCGCTCCGTAGACGCGAAGGCAGGCGGGGGAGTTTCCTATGTGGTAAATGAGGAAGCGCAGAGGGCATGGCGTCTGGTTCAGGACTGGAGCTGGTTTGACCAGGAAAGAGGGGACACGCTGCAGGTGCATCCTCCCGGCTCTCCCGGGGGAACGATTTTGGGTTATTTGCCCAATGTGCTGGGAATGGTTTTGGGCCGCCTTTTGATGCTGGGGGCGTATCCCATGTTCTTTTTATCCAAAATTATAAGTTTTGCGGCATACGTGTCGGTGTGCTATCTGGCTATCAAACGGACGCCGATTTTAAAAACAGCTTTTGCCTTTACCGCAGCGCTTCCAACCTGCCTTTACCATGCGGTGGGCATCACTTACGACACGGTGACCGTATCGGCCACACTCCTGATGTGCGCCTATATTTTTCTGTGGTGGGACAGGGATCTGACCGGAAAGGAAGTGGTAGCTCTTGGGATCTCCGCGGCCTTCGTAGCCGGATGTAAGGGAGGATATTTCCTCCCGCTCCTGCTTCTGGCGCTGTTGGTGCCCTGGAAGCGATTCCGTCTCAGCCGGAAGAAGGCGGCGGTTCTGCTATGTGCCTTGTTCGCAGGGGGCGTTGTTTTCCTTCTCCAATATGGAGAGGTGCTGACGGCGGCAATGCATACCAACGTGGAGGCGCTGGATGCGGAGACCCGTTATGGAGCGGGGTATGTATTTGCCTATCCCCTGGAATTTGTCAAACTGATGGTACGGACCATCGTGATACGGGGGGACGCCTACATCGGGCATATGTTGGGAGATCGTACGGCCTGGACCAGAGAGCATGTGGAGTGGATGGTTATTCTGCCCTTTTTGGTATTGCTTCTGCTGGCCGGAATACGGAAGGAGGGGGAACCGGATCTTGCGGATCGAAGAAGGCGTGTCGGGGCATTCCTGCTGCTGTGTGTGGAGTTTATCGGTATTCACATTATCCTTATGTCGGATACGCAGGTTACCTCCGATTATATATATGGGGTACAGGGCAGATATTTCATGGCGTTGATTCCGGTGGCAGCTCTGTGTTTCCGGGAAAACGGACTGGTAAGGAAGGCAGGAAGTGAAAGGAAGCTTTATATCTGCTACTCCATGGTCCAGTCAATCTATATGCTTTCCCTGCTGGATAAATATTTTTAGCGCCGCCTTATGGCGGCAGAATGGTGGATACATTGAAAGAAAACAATACGGAATATGCATCTATTGATGCAACGCGGCTGTTCTTCTGCATCTGCATCGTTTTCCTGCACTCGGGGGCATATCATCTGGTGCCGGGAGAATGGTTTGTCCTTCACTGCCTTTTGAGGCTGGCAGTTCCTTTCTTCTTCGTGGTTTCCGGCTACTTTTGGGGAAGAGGCCTTTGCCGTGACTCTTCCAATCTGAGAGAGCGTCTGATCCATTATGAAAAACGTCTTTTGTTTCCTTACGTCGTATTCAGTATCCCCAACATCATACTGGCTGTTTGGGAGATGGTATTAAGCGGAGAGAACGGAATAAAAATCGTTCTGCGCGTCTTCCGGTCAGTGCTTTTCTACCCCTATGGGGCCCTCTGGTATGTGTGGGCCAGTATGGCCGCCGTCATCCTGACCGCATGGTTCATCAAAAAGGGGAAATTAAAGCTCGGCATATTGCTGGGCATCGCTTTATATTGTATGGCACTTGTGATGAATAGCTATTATTTCCTGATAGAGGGAACGAAGCTCCAAAGGCTTGTGGACATCTATCTGAAAATTACCACATCGGCGAGAAACGGAGTATTTGTGGGCTTTGTGTTCATAGCGATCGGAGTTTCCCTGGCCTGGGAGGAAGAAACACGGAAGGAACGGGGAATCACCATATATTGGCTGCTGTTTGCCGCATCCTTCGGCGGACTGCTGGCGGAGGTTTTGTATATACGCGGAAAGAATACGGCGGACGATCATTCCCTGTTTCTCTCGTTTTTAATATTGATCCCGTCTTTGGTGAAGATTTTATTACATTACGAGATACCTATGGAAAGGGAAAAGGCCGTCCTGTGCAGAAACCTCAGCGTAGGAATCTATTATTTGCACAGGATGGTTCTTTCGATCATTGCACTTGCCCTTATGATGGCCGATATCCCCATAAACCGGCCCTTATATTTTGCGGTAACGCTCCTGCTCTGCTTTTCGCTCTGCCTTATTACATACAGGACGAAAAAGGAGCCGTTTTATACATTGCTTAAATGAAGGTTATCCGCAGCCGCTTTGACCAGGAGCAGACATCAATACCCCCGGGCCGCAGGAAAGGCCCTACACCCGGCTGCCTTCCTCTGCGCCCCCTGCGAAGCATGGTGATCACAGAGGGAACACGCTTTCGCTCAGCCAAAAACGCAGCGGTACTAAGCTCGCAAAGGGCGTGCTCGCTAAGTGCCGGCGTTTTTGGATGGTCCCCTCTGTGATCACCATGCTTCGCAGGGGGCGCAGAGGAAGGCAGCCGGGTGCAGGGCTTTTCCTGCGTTTGGCCTGTCAATACCTCTTAATCCCGATTTTCCCGATATAAGAAAGCATCACCTCTCCGTTTTCGGAAGGTATTACCTTATAGAAGGCGCCGTCCTGCACGGAGGAAGGATCCTCGAACAGATCCCCGTACATCTGTGCAAACAGTTCATTGGGGTGCAGGAGGAACACATATTCGTATTGGGAGGACAGCAGCGCCGCCCAGTCCTTGGGAGAAAGGATCGTGGCGCGGTCATAGGTAACGTCGGGATAGGCGGTGTGGCATTCCCGTAACCGTTCCCTGGAGGAATAGAGATCCCAGGAACCCTCCTGGGTAGCCAGAGGGGAAATGGCGTTGCGGAACGCGAAATAGGAAAAGCCGTTGTTGTTATTGCAGACAAGATAGACCTTTTCCGTTCGGTCGGAGAAGCTCCGAAGAGTTTCGGCAGCTTCGTCGCAGCCATAGAGATAGTCTGCCGTATCCGTATTATGTATGTTTTTGGTTACGAAATGCTCCAGGGGCGTTATCATACAAAGCAGCAGGGTAACGGATAAGCAGATCGTCCATACCGTTGTCTGCCCGCCGGGGGAGTCCTGCGCGTCCTCCTGCCTCAGGAGTCCGAGGAATATATAGACGGCAAAGGCGAGCACCAGCCCCGCAAGATAGGAACCGGCATAGCGGTAGTAGGAGTGCAGCATCAGGGCCTCCGCCGTGGAAAAAGCGAAGAGGTAGGACAGAAGCAGAAAGCCGAGATAGGGGAGGGCGCACAGCGTCCCGAAGACACACAGGGAAAACAGGCTTTGATCCTGCCGGAAGAAAACGGTACGGCGAAGCAGGAGGGCGGCCAGCAGCAGAAGGAACAGGATATCCGTTATGGACAGCCCGATCACGCCGAGGGAATAGGTCTGCCGGCTGAACATGGTCCCGATGAAGGTATGGATGCATTGATACCGCCAGGCGGGCGCGTTCCCGGTAAGCAGATCGATCATATTTGGAAGGGTAAAGTTTGCCGTGGTGGTGGGAACGGCGGTGACGGATTCCGATGCCGCTGCCTTTGCGGATGCGGAGGAGGAGCCGTCGCCGGACGGCTCGGACAGGGGGGCGGTTTTTTCTTCGGATTCAGCATCTGCCTGCGCTTCTTCCAGCTCTACTTCCGGAGAGGGGGAAGGGACGGCAAGATAGATTCTCCAGCTGAAGAAACAGACGAACACTACGAGCATGAGCGCGCAGGGGGCCAGCAGACTGCGGGTTATAAGCTTTCTTTGCTTATAAACGGTATCCAGAAGAAAGATGACGACCAGCAGGCCGGCGATGGGGGCTCCCATTTCCTTGGTAAGGGTGAGGGCGAACAGGCCTCCGGAAATGCGCAGAAAATTGAAGGCCGTCATGGGCTCGGTATAATAGCAAATGAGCGTATAGGCCATGAAAACAGCCAGCAGAGGATCCACATAGATGCTGTTAAATATTTCCGGGAAGAAGATGACCGGGATAAACAGCAGGATGGCCAGGGCCGGCAGGAGATATTTCAGCCGTTTCCAGGTGACCGCCCACAGGGCCGTGATGCTAAAGGAGAGGATGGCGATCTGGAAGGCCACATAGAGCAGGCTTTCCGAAAAAATCCCGTTTTGGTATTCCAGAAAATATTGAAAGAGGGTAATAAAAGGAGGATACCAGGGGATCATAACCGTGGAATCGGCATGCTTGGCAAAGGAACCGTAATAAAACATGTCTTTGACGGCAAGGCCCCAGTGGGAATATTCGTCCCATTCCGCGCGGTACATATGATTGTTGTAGACCAGGATTACCAAAACCAGGATGATGAAGACGAAGAAACCGGGAGAGAGCAGAGCCCGCCAATCCGTCTGCTTTTTATGGAACAGATAGGCGGATGCCAGGAGGGCGGCGAGGGAGAGGACATATAAAAGGCCGATCCCGCCCTTCAGATGTTCCGCCAGCCCGGCCAGATACAGAAGGCCTACAGAGGCGGATAAGGCCAGGGCCGCCACCTCCTCAAAGCTGCGCCGGAAAGCGAGCATCAGGAGAAGAGAAAAGGAAAACAGGGGCAGCAGGATCGAATAGAGCCAGAAAATACGGCTGTTTTTCACGACGGACACCTGCATGGCGAGGGCCTGGGACAGGGAACGGCCGTTTATGGCGCATCCGTCGTATTGGGAACCGGAGGGAAGGGACACAGAGGCGCCTTCCGGGGCAGGATCCTGATAGGTGAACCGGAAAAGGTATCGGCACCCGGGCGTGAGGGAGAGGGTATCGAAGGCAAAACGAAGTACGCCCGTTTCCCCTGCCCGGAAGGAAACGGTGCCTGAAGAGGCCGTAGCGAGGGGCTCACGGCCGGCATACGGGGAATCCGGAAAAACCGTCAGGGAAAGAGCGGCGGAAAAATCAGAATCACAGGAGTAGGGAAGCGAAATCCCGGAAATCCTTTCCGTATGGGGACTCCATGTCTGTGTGAGGACATCTCCGGACGAAAAGGTGATCCCGGAATCCGGATGGGAGACCACATCGGCGCTTATCTGCCGGTTTTTGACCGAAAAAGGGGCGATTGTCAAAAGGATAAGAAAAAGAAAAGGAAGATTCCGTTTCAGAATGTCCATAGCGCTACCTGCCTTTGCAAAACTTGTCGAATCATCGTAATCATTATAGTGGAAACAATACGCATATGCCAGTACTTTTTATCGATCCAGCACATAATTATTAAAAAAAACGAAAAAAGAAGGAAAGAAATTATGGAGAACCGGCATACTGCCGCAAAATCCCCTTTTTCGAATCCTTAGGAAATTCTGAAGGAAAAGTTCAGCCACCCCACAGGCTCCCGGACGCTGGGATCCTTCCCTGTGCGTCCCAGCGTCCGGGAGCCTGCGGGTAGCTGTTACAGGAAAAGGAATAAAAAAAGGAAAAATGATAGAAAACCGGGGAAGACTGATATATAATGGAAAAGACAGACTGGTAAAGAAAGGATATGAGGATGAGCAAAAGGACGCTATACGGTACAGTGATTGTGACCTACCGGTGCAATGCCCGCTGTAATATGTGCGACTGTTTCCGGGATCCCACGAAGCCGGAGGAGGAGATTACCCTGGATGTGATTAGGAAGCTCCCTGAAATGGCTTTTACTAATATCACGGGCGGGGAACCTTTTATCCGGAAGGATCTGCCGGATATCGTGAGGGAGCTATATAAAAAGAGCGATCGTATCGTGATTTCCACCAACGGCTATTTTACCGACCGCATCCTCGCCCTGTGCGAGGAATTCCCTAAAGTAGGAATCCGGATCAGCATAGAAGGCCTGCAGGAAACCAACGATGCGATCAGGGGGATCCCGGACGGATTTAACAGGGGCTACACCACCCTGAAGACGTTGGTGGAAAAGAAGCATCCGGATGTGGGATTCGGTATGACGGTCCAGGATCAGAACTGTGAAGATCTGGTCTCCCTGTATCACATCGCAAACGATATGGGGATGGAATTTGCCACGGCTACGCTGCATAATTCCTTTTATTTTCGGAAAACGGACAACAAAATCGACGATAAATATAAGGTGGCGCAGAATTTTGAGAAGCTGATCAACGAGCTGTTAAGAAGCAAATCTCCCAAAAAATGGTTCCGGGCTTATTTTAACCACGGGTTGATTAACTATATTTATGGAAATAAGAGGCTTCTGCCCTGCGATATGTCCAGGAATGCCTTTTTCATCGATCCCTTCTGCGACGTGATCCCCTGCAACGGAATGGCGCAGAAGGCGGTGATGGGCAATCTTCGTATACAGTCCTGGGACGAGCTGTGGAATTCCCGGCAGGCCAGGGAAGTACGGGAATGTACCAGAAAATGTGACAGGAACTGCTGGATGATCGGAAGCGCCTCCCCGGCCATGCACAAATATATCTGGGTGCCGGCCTGGTGGGTGGTGAAGCATAAACTGTTTCGCAAAAACCGGTACAGCCTGCGGGAAAACGCGTTTATACCGGAGGCGAAGAAGGAACAAGCTTGAAAAGATGCTTCAAACTCTTTATTGCGGCAGTATCGCAGGCTTTGCCTGCGGTAGGTAAGAGGTATAGAAATGAGCCTGCAGGTAAAACGGGCCGTCAAGCGTCTGCTTGCGGCGGCCGTATACGGATTTTATCGGTATAAACCATCAAGGAACAGGATCCGGGTCTGCTCCATCGACGAGACCCTGCGTATTCTGCAGGAAACAAAAAAAAGCATGGTTAGGTTTGGGGATGGGGAGATCGTGGTCATCAACGGCAGAAGCATTCCGACTCAGGCCGGAGGAGAAGAGATTGCCGAAGGGCTGAAGCGTATTCTGGCCTATCCTTACGACGACCTGATCGTGACGCTGCCGGATATCTTCGGGGGCCTGGCCGGATATGTTCCCTCCACGCGGGATTTCTGGAAGGATCATCTTCTCTTTTTCCGGCAGACCTATCATACCTTTTGCAATCCGAACCGGGTCTATTATAATTCCTTTGTGACCCGCTGCTATATTACCTGTGCGGACAAATCAGGAAGCGGCGATGTTTTCCGGCGCTTCCGGGAAGTGTGGAAGGGCCGGAAGGTGGTGGTGGTGGAGGGAGAGGCCACCCACAACGGCGTGGGAAATGACCTGCTCGACCTCGCGGAGAAGGTGGAGCGGATCATCTGTCCGAGCAGACATGCCTACGACGCCCTGGATCGGATCCTGGC
The DNA here is from genome assembly GCA_021770245.1 of Lachnospiraceae bacterium. Lineage (GTDB taxonomy): Bacteria > Bacillota > Clostridia > Lachnospirales > Lachnospiraceae > Eisenbergiella. Next base: position 113,274 of record JAETRI010000001.1, on the reverse strand, counting down.
GGAGTGCCTGCGGTATGAAAAGGACAGGCTTTTCCTCCTTTCCGTGGGGATAACGGCGAAATTTCTGGCAGAGGAGCTTTTCCTAAAGGGGTACCGGGCGCTGGATATCGGAAATCTGGACATGGAGTATGAATGGTACCTGCGCAAAGCGGCCTCCAAGGAGCCGATCCCGAAGCATCAGGTTATCGGGGAACAGGCCAACCGGGAGGCGGGATACGACCGATATTTGAAAGAGATCGTCTGCCGTATCGAATAGATGAAATCGGGGACGCACAGCGTCCGGACGGGAGCTGCCCATGAAAGTAATGTACATGTCCCACAGATATCATACCAATCAGACTTCCATCATGAAGGGCTGGGTGGAAAACGGCCATGAGGTGATGTTCCTCAGCCAATATGCGGGAAAGATCGAGGACTATAAATATGTGAAGCCTGTTGTGGTGGGCTATTCCCCACTGTTTCGTGCCTTTGATTACCTCTATGTCCATTTCCTGAAAAGGAAGGATCCCTTTGCGATAGACATGAAGCTGAAATGCGGGATTCCCCCTCTTTTTAAGCTGGCAGGTTATATCAGGCGGTTCCGGCCGGATCTCGCCATTCTGAGGGAACGCTCCATGTATACGATCTGCATGAACGCCATCTGCCGATTCTACCGGATTCCGACCATCCTCTATAATATGAGCCCGGTGTGGGAAAAACCGCGGAAAATGGATCAGGCCCACAGGATTGTGTGGAAACTGACACCGGAATACCGGCTGACGCCCACAAATCTGGTGGGAATCGATTTTACCGGCCTGGTGAAGGATGATAAAGCGTATTGGGCGCCCTATATCGTGGAGCCCCAGGTTCCCCCCGGGGAGAAAACCTATTTTGCGGGAGGAAAGATTAACGTCTTTTGTATCGGAAAGTATCAGGAACGCAAAAATCTGTTGATGATGATTCAGGTGATCGAAGAGCTTTCTGACAGATACGACCTGCATCTGACGATTGCCGGGGAGAAATCCAACCATTTTCATGAGGAATATTACAGAATGGTTACCGGATATGTGCGGGACCATGGCCTGGAGGATCGGGTGACGTTCTATGCGAACCTGAGCCGGGAAGCAGTATCAGAGGAATACCGGAAGGCGGATGTGTACGTGCTTCCCAGCACCGGGGAACCTGCCTCTGTGACGCTGATCGAAGCCATGTCCTTCTCCCTGCCGGCGATCAGCGGAAGCGACAACGGGACGGCAAGCTATATCGATGTGGGGAAAACGGGATATGTATTTACGGACAACGACCGGCAGGATCTGCGGGATAAGCTGGAGCTGATCATCCGGGACAGGGACGCTCTGGTGCGGATGGGGGCGGAAGGATACCGGCATGTGAAGGAAAATTTCCAGTTCCGGAATTATTATGGACAGATTGAGGCGATCAGGAAACGGATGGGAAGGATCGGCCGCTGAAAACGGAAGGGGATCTATGTATAGCTGGGAAGATATCGCAAGAAAAGTCAGAAAAACAAAGAAACAGCTGTCTTTTGCCTTGTACTGCCTGCCCCACGGGGATGACCAGAGGTTTGTGGACAGCGTAAGGCGCATCGGGAAAGAGTATAATGTGGTGTCCGTGGAGAAGGGGGAGGAGGGCGGAAGCAACGGCCTGGTTTATCATATTGTGATGGAACCGTCCGGATCCGGCTTCTTTGCGGATTTTAATAAATTGCTTGCGTATCTCTATTTCGCAGACCAAATGGCTCTCATCCCGGTGGTGGAGTTTTCGGCACAGTCCAGATATGCGGAATCCCATCCGGTAAACGGGACGAGCAATCCCTATGAATACTATTTTATGCAGCCGGGGACGGCTGCCCTGGGAGACCTGAATAGGCTGGGGAGTGTGATACGCAGCAGAAGGGAGAACGTAATCCTGGCAGGCAGCCTGAATGAGCAAAGCGGCGGTTATACCAAATCGGAAAAGAATCTGGACGAGATGGGAAGGATCTTCGGTAAATATATCCGCTTTAACGAGACCGTTGGGGATATGCTGCGGACGGATCTGGACGGGATGCTTGGGGGCAGGAAAACGCTCGGCGTACATGTTCGGGGAACGGATTTCAAGTGGAATTATAACGGGCATCCGGTTGTTATCGGCCCGGAGGAATACGTACAGGCAGCCGGAGAGAAATTCGGCAAGGGGGAATATGAACAGATATTCCTGGCAACCGACGATCTGGGAGCGCTTCGCCTGTTTCAGAAAGCTTTTGGCAGCCGTCTGTGCTTTTATCGGGATGCAACGCGGGACGACGGAACAGAAAGCGTAATGAATTCGTTTTCAACAAGGGAAAACCATCATTATCTGTTAGGATATGAGGTATTACGGGATATGTATACGCTTTCCTCCTGCGAAGGGCTGGTGGCAGGATTATCACAGGTCAGCTACGCGGCGAGAATCTGTAAGAGGAGCAGGGAGGAGCGGTATACGGATGAGGTGATTCTGGATAAGGGGATTAACTATCATCAAAGATATAACTGTCCTAAATAAGGAGGAGATCGGACATGGCGGGTAAGCTTGGATACATTTTCAGCAAGAAGGATAAAGGAAAGCTGTTTGTCCTGCTGGCTGCAATTATTTGCGGAAGCTTCCTGGAGCTGCTGGGCGTTACCATTTTTATGCCTTTCATTAATATTATTATGGAGCAGGATACCATTCGGGAAAACAAATGGCTGCGTTTCCTGTATGATTCTTTGAATTTCCGATCGGTAACTGCCTTTCTGGCGGCCCTTGCGGGAGTCATTATCCTCATTTATCTTTTTAAAAATGTCTACCTCGCATTCGAAAAAAATGCCATATACAAGTTTTCCTATGATGTGCAGAGAAGATTATCTTCGCGCCTTCTGGCGGCCTATATGCATGAGCCTTATACGTTTCATTTGAATAAGAATGTGGCGGAGCTGCAGAGAAGCATGCAGGAGGATACGGATATGTTTGCAAAAGCAATGATCCATATTATGGAAATGCTGGCGGAAATCTGCGTCTGTATCGCCATCGGGATCTATCTGTTTATCGTGAGCCAGTCTATTACTACGGTGGTTGTGCTCCTTCTCTTGACCTGCCTGTATGTCTTCTTCCGCATATCCAAAAATTTTTCGCAGGATCTGGGAAAGAGAAGCCAGGTTTATAAGGGGAATATTTATAAATGGATGAATCAGGGCCTGGGTGGAATCAAAGAAATTAAGGTTTTAAATCGCGAGAGTTTTTTTGTGGAATCCTATGATACCTATTTTAAGAAATATGTCCGTGGCCTGCGGATCAGCAGCTTGATCCGTATCCTGCCCAAATACGCCATTGAAACGGTCAGTATGACAGGGATGCTGCTGGCCGTAATCATAAAATTGTATGCCGGCCAAAAGGATATTGCGGAGTTCGTCCCGCAGCTCGCTGTTTTTGCGGTGGCGGCCTTTCGGCTGATGCCGTCCGTGGGCAGGATCAACGAACATATGGCTAATATCCAGTATGCCAATCCGTCCATCAATCTGATCTATCACGATCTGAAAGAGGTGGAAGAGGTGATGGCAGAGAAAAAGGAGGAGAAGGGGGACTGGAAGTTCGAAAGAGAGCTTCAGGTGAAGAAGGTAAGCTATCATTATCCGGACACGGAAGAAGATGTGTTAACGGATGTGAGCTTTGTGATCCAAAAGGGAAGTTCCGTGGCTTTCGTAGGTCCGTCCGGCGCCGGTAAAACGACGATGGTGGATATTATTTTGGGACTTTTGGTGCCGCAGTACGGAAAAATTACGGCCGACGGACTGGACGTGCGTAAGAATGTTTCCCTCTGGCAGAGAGAGATCGGCTATATCCCGCAGACCATCTATCTGTCCGACGATACGATCAAAAATAACATCGCATTCGGCATCCCGGAGGAGGAAATCGATGAAGAGGCAGTCCGGGAGGCGGTTCGGAAGGCGCAGCTGTTTGATTTTGTGGACAATCTGCCTGACGGCCTGGATACGATGGTGGGAGACAGAGGCGTCCGCCTGTCGGGAGGACAGAGGCAGAGGATCGGGATCGCCAGGGCGCTGTACCACGACCCGGAGATCCTGATTCTGGATGAGGCAACCTCAGCCCTGGATAATGAAACGGAGAGCGCGGTGATGGAGGCAATTGACAGCCTCAAGGGACTAAAGACCATGATCATCATTGCTCACAGGCTGACGACGATCCGGAATGTGGATGTGATCTACGAGGTGGCGGACGGTAAGGTGAGGCGAAGAGAAAAAGAAGAAGTTCTTGGAGGGAGCGTTTGAGAATCATATTCGTGATACCGAACATGACCGGCGGGGGAACGGAGCGGGTTATTTCCCTCCTGGCCAATGAGTATAGAAGGCGGGGGATCGGGGTAACGATCCTGATGTTCGCCGGGGAGGAGTGTGCCTATCCTTTGGATCCCGGCGTGGAGCTTCTGTGCGTATCTCCCCAGTCCCATGGAGATGTCCGGGTGCAATGGAAACGGCTGCGCAGGATGCGAAGATATTTTCGGGAAAACAGGGGCTCCCTCATCTATTCCTTCAGCGTAATGGGAACCGTATTTTCCGCGATAACGGCCGTCGGACTGCATTGCCCCATGCTGGTATCGGAGCGGAACGACCCGAGGAGGGGCAGACAGGGGCCGATGCGCGACCTGGCCTATGCCAGGGCCGTAAAAATCGCCGTACAGACCAGGGAATGTGCGGGTTATTTTCCCCGTTTCCTCCAAAAGAAGACGGTGGTGATCCCGAATCCGGTGGATCTGACCCTTCCGAAGCCGTTTGAGGGGGAGCGGGAAAAGACGGCCGTATTCGTGGGCAGGCTCCACCGGCAGAAAAATCCCGGGCTCCTATTGGAGGCATTTGCCATATTTGTCGAAAAATTTCCCGAATATACGCTTCATATGTATGGAGAAGGGGAATTGGAAACGCAATTAAAAGAAATGTCTGGAAATTTATCTATTTCTAATCAAATTGTGTGGCATGGATTCTGCCCGGATGTCCGCAGCAGGATTGTTAAGGCCGGTATGTATATCCTGTCGTCGGATTTCGAAGGGATCTCAAATTCCATGCTGGAGGCGATGGCGATGGGGATTCCGGTCGTTGCCACGGACTGTCCGATCGGCGGTTCCGCCACCTACATCCGGGACGGGGAAAACGGCCTGCTGGTTCCGGTGGGAGACCGGGAGCGGCTCGCCCAGGCAATGCTTCGCCTGGCGTCGGATCCAAAACTGGCGGCCCGGATCTGTGCAAACGGAGCGAAAATCCGGGAACAGTATCCGGTGTGGGTGATTGCGGACCGGCTTCTGGAGGCGGCCGGCGCAGGGGATCATGTACAGGGAGGGAATGCAGGTGGAAACCATAACGATTCTGACGCCCACTTATAATAGAAGGAATACGCTTCCTGCATTATACGAAAGCCTGTTGAAACAGACGAAAAAGGATTTCCTGTGGATGGTGGTGGACGACGGCAGCAGCGACGGCACAGGGGAGCTGGTACGGGAATGGGCAAAGACGCCGGAATTTCCTATCCAATATATCTACCAGGACAACGGGGGAAAGCATACGGCGCTGAACAGAGGGATCGAAACCGCCCGGTCGGAGCTGCTCTTCATCGTGGACAGCGATGATACGCTGCCGGAGGACGCGGTGGAAATCATCCTTCGTACCCATTCAAAATTTGCGGGGACGGAGGGGTTGTGCGGGTACAGCTTCCTGCGCTGCTATCCGGACGGAAGGGTAAATGAGGGATACTACCCAAAGGACGAGTTAATCGATACCTATGTGAACGCCCGGATCAACGCCGGAATCGGAGGAGACAAGGCGGAGGTTTTCTATACCGGGGTGCTTCGCCGTTTCCCCTTTCCGGTCTATGAGGGGGAGAAATATGTGCCGGAGGATCTGGTCTGGGTACAGATGTCCGGGCCTTACCGCATGGTGCATATCAACCGATGCGTCTATATCTCGGAATACCTGGAGGGGGGATTAACCCGATCCGGGAGGAGGATGAAGATCCGGTCGCCCCGGGGCATGGCGAAACGGGCGGAGGTCTACCTGAATGACGCCGCGGTCGGGGAACGGACCAAATGGAAGATGATCCTGCTGTATGTAATATACGGACATTTTGCGGGGGAGAGAGGCAAAGCGTTGATGGGAAGGCTGAAGGAAAAGTGGAGGTATGCTTTGGGGTGGATTCCGGGGATGGTTTTGTATGGGCTGTGGAAGGGGAGATATGGGAAAGGGGAATAAAGCCCGCTTGTGTAAAAATGATCTTATCTTTCCAGTGACTAAAGTTTGGCCGCCGGAAAGATAAGTCATGGACGTTATTTATAGATTTCAGGATTATTTTTTTGCTGTTGAAAGACCTGCAAAATCGCTTTTTGTTCGACTATTGCAAGAGTAACTGCCATTAGGACCGCCTTTTCCTCCTTTGAATTGCTGTTATCCAGGATGTGATTAATGAGGCTGGAACGTTCGGTCCGCTGAGAAAAATGAGAGCTTAAGACAAAACTGAGCTGATTAATCGATTCCTGCGCTTTTTGAAGATATGTTTTGAATGTTTCTTCTGACATTTTCAAGCCTTCAGGCATTTGAAAATAGGGGATTCTATTATTGGATAAAATGCGGTTTAATGCATCACTTTTCTGCCTGTCATTTTCAAGGAAAGGATTTTTTTCCAATACCTTTTCCCAAAGATCCCTATAAAATGTTTCGGTATCGGGCTGACGATGTATGATTGTATCAATCATGCTATCGATTATACGGTAATCGCCATTTTGCAAGGCGACACTCTCTCCGGGCCTTGATTCAGGAAATAATTCTTTCTTCTTTTCGGCTATAAATTGCAGAAAGGCGCCAGGATCTTTTGACTTTTTTATGACAGAATATAGATTACTGATATCAAACTCTGCCTTACCATTACGAGTAAGCCCGCGTATTTCAATTTCAAAATCCTTTTCCGACATAAATCCCGGGTTCCTCCTTATATAAGTATTGTGGATTATTTATCGCATTATTACGAATATTATTCGTTTGTACGAAGACAGAATCGGAATAAAAAAGTGTATTTTGCCAATAGCCGCCTTCCTGGTATGAGATAGTATCATTGTTTTCTGAATTGACTGAAAAATTAAAGTTTAATCGAATATCACCAAAGGCCTGAGCCGGCACAAATACAGGTTCATGATTTGACATGGTACTTGAAAACAGATTTTCCCTCTGGATCTTTTTATAGACATCCTTTCCACGATCCATAAGAAAATAATATTTTTCTCTTCCCATACGATGATAAGTAACTAGCCCTTCTCTGCAGGCTTTGGAAACAAACTGAGAAAGCTGAGAGGGGCTTATCTTTCCTTTTTGTGCCAAATCCTTGTGACGTATTCCGGGAATCTCTAAAATTGCCTGAAAGAACCATTGTTTGTCGCTGTAATAGGCAGCAAGGTCATTAAGAGTACTATACTCCGATTCCCTATGAAGCATTTTATCGAGAATTTTAAAACAGGCCCATATACACCCGAACAAAAAGGCCTGCGTACGGGAAATGTGTTCAAGATCACGATAATTCCATACTTGATTTACTTCATCCGATAAAAATTGAGCGCTGTCCGGCAAATTTTCAATCTCTTTGGAGGACATGGTATCAGAGATGCCATTCAAAAATACATGGATCTGTTCTTCCGTGATCTCCTTATTGGACTGAAGACGCTCACAGAGAGTGCTGCAAATATTCTCTAATTTTGATGGAAGCATAGAATATCCTCTTAAATAGTTTATGAACTGTTTACTTAAACTAATTATATGATTATTATGTACAATTTGCAAGTAGTCATACTAAAATTTTCTGTTCCCACTCAATGGAAATTCCCTGAGAGACTTCCTCTAAATTTAAATCAATAAGAAAGAGGCATCCGACGCTTTTGCAGGTGTGACTGCATCGTTTGCGAATCAGGTATTCCCCTTTTCCACGAATTATATTATTATTCTTCTCCGGAACCATAACAATACCTGTTTCGGCCTTAAAAGCCGACAATTTTTTATATGCTTCGCAACAGTTACACAATACGGAACAGGTTTTATGATTTCTGGCGGAGATCCTCTCTAACGGTCCGACGAAGCCTTTTTTGATAGAGGGGCTCCAGGCAGGCACCAAAAGAAGCTGGGGAAGAAAAATCTCGGTGAGCTTTGCAAGATAGGACTCGGATACAATATCTCGGCAGATGCCAAACATGATCCGGCCAAGATGTTCAACCTCAATGATAGTACACTCCTTTCCGGGATTTCTTAAATTTTCAACCAAATGATTTTGAGGCTTTATGGAGGAATAAGGGACCTGCTTGTACTGACATCCGAGCAGCCTTCCGTTATATGCCAAAATATCCGCGATATTATTGTTATTTTCCCATCGGCTTCCGGCTATAACAAGAAGCAAAGCAGACGTTTTTTGCGGCGTTTCTTTATATAATTTCTTCAATTCGTTCCGCAAGGCTTGCTGGATTGCCCGTTCGCATATGAATTCAGGAAATACAATGATATTTGCTCTTTCTTCAAGAGCCCGGTGCAGCAACATAAGCGCGCGGTCTCTCCCGCTTTCTTTATGCATGGAGGTATATTCAATATGGAACAGTGCGCCTTCATCCATACAAACAGAAACCATTTCCTCCTGGCTAAACGGAATAACGGCAATTTTGATCTTCTTTTCATCCAGACACCTCCTTCGGACTTCGTCGTGCTCACTGATATACAAAGGTACAATTCGGGGAGGATCGGAGATTTCCGATGGGATATCCCGATCTTCCAAAATCGTTAAATATTTTAGCTGGTTGCGGATATAGGGATCTCTGATGACATTATCTTCTATACGATCGTCCGGCATGGAATCTGTTGAATTGAGATATATAAAGGAATGGGCATGGTACGACTGATTTAAAGGGGCCTTGGCCGTATGTGCGGTCTTTACCTCTTGTGCATATCGGTCAATAGCCAATAGAATAAAAAAGGGAATGGTTGCATCATTATGCTCTGGCGAACAATAAGATGCGAGCTGCTTTTGCAATAGTTCTATTTGCCGAAACATTTTGTGCTGACAGGAGGAATAGGAGTATCCCTCTTTTTGCGTACACAGGATAGTCTTTATTGATTCGCTGAAACGAAAAAGTTTCGGGAGGTTAGGATTGTTGCACTTACTGTTTGGATTCTCCCAGATATATGTTCCGATAAACTTTGGCTGAAGTTTTATATGATCCAGCAGGTAATCATAGCAAAACGCGGCCAAATCATACGCTGTATCAAATTGGGAGGAATGGGAGGACAATTGTGAGAAAAAGTATTCCATGAATGGCTCCATTGTAAAAGTATTGTAAAACCGTATACAAATGCAAAGTCGATAATTTATTTCAAGTATAACATATAATTTTGATTTTGCGTACAGATACATCAAATTTGTACGTAAAAATAAAGTTTCGATGATTGACAATACAGGATGGCTGCGTTATGATAAAACAGTTTATAACGATAAAAACCGCAGAAATACGCGGCAGAATGGAGGAAGTACAATGAAGAAAATATGTAAAATCAGTAAATTTATTTACTTTTTTGTGTGCTGGTGGACCATCCTGTCTATTAATGCACAGGCGTATATCGATCCTTCGGCAGTGACCTATGTCATCCAGGCCGTGGCCGCCGTATTTATCGCGCTGGGAGCGCTGGCCACCGTGTTCCGTCACAAGATATTTGCCTTTTTCAAGAAGAACACCAAACAGCCGGAAAAGAAAGAAATCCATCTGAAGGAGGACCAGGAAGAAGCGGGCGAAGGGAACAAAAATTCCTGAATGATCAATTCTGCGCGATAAACGAAAGAGGATGAAACCCATGCAGATAATAGGAGACTTTTTCGGTTGGATCATGTACTTTTGCTACAGGGTAATGCATGACTATGGCCTGACGATCCTTCTGTTCACACTGATTACGAAGGTTGTCCTGCTCCCTGTCTCTATTATGGTACAGAAAAATTCAATCAAGATGGTAAAAATGTACCCGGAGATGAACCGTATCCGGGCCAAATACTACGGAAACAATGATTTGATCTCCGAGGAGCAGTATCAGCTCTATAAGAGGGAAAACTACCATCCCATGCTGGATCTGATCCCTGTGGTTCTGCAGCTGATCATTCTCATGGGCGTCATTGACGTGATCTACAAGCCGCTCCGTCATCTTCTGCGCATGGCCCAGGGGACGATTGATGCGGTTGTCCGGGCATTTGCTGCCGCAACGGGTATGAGTACGGAGGTTTCCTCCATCCAGATCCAAATTGTGGATTTTTTGGCGGAGAGGGGTATTTCCGAGAGCTTCTTTGCGTCAGTGCCGTCTGATGTTTTAAACAGTATTTCATCTCTTAATCTTACCTTCTGCGGAATCGACCTCGGTGCGATTCCGATCAACACCGGCGGAATATCCTATCTGATCCCTGTGGGGGCCGCCCTGTCGTCGTGGCTGATGTGCGCGGCGCAGAACAGGGCAAATGTCCTCCAGTCGGAACAAAGCCGGGCCAATAAGCTCATTACGCTGTCTATTTCTGTGGGCCTTTCTCTGTACCTGGGCTTCTTTGTGCCCGGAGGAGTGGGCTTCTACTGGATTATCAGCAATCTGATGTCCATCGCTTTGATGTACATTCTGAATTACTTCATCAATCCCAAAAAATATATCGACTATGCTGCCCTGGAAGAGAGCCGCGGGGAACTGGAAAAACTGAAATCCTACGGCGCACAGTCCGGGCAGAAAAAGAATAAGGAATATGCGGCCCTGGAAAAGAGAGATTATAAGCGCTTTGAACGTTATCCGAATAAGCAGCTGGTGTTCTATTCGGAGGGAAAGGGCTTCTATAAGTATTTCCGGGATGTGATCGAATACATCCTGAAGAAAACGGACATTACCATCCACTATATTACCGGCGATCCGAAGGACGAGGTGTTCGATCTGCAGAGCGATCAGTTCCAGGTGTATTACATCGGGGAAAATAAGCTGATCGTCCTGATGCTGAAGATGGACGCGGATATGGTGGTTATGACTATGCCGGATCTCCAGAAATACCATATCAAACGCTCCATGGTCCGGGAGGACATTGAGTATGTCTATATGGATCATGGGATCGGAAGCATCAATCTGATGCTTCGGAAGCATGCCCTCGATTATTTCGATACGGTATTTGCCAGCAATGAGATTGTGTGCAGGGAGATCAGGGGGCAGGAGGAGAAATACAGCCTGAAGCCTAAAAACATCGTTCCCTATGGATTCGGATTGATCGATAATATGATCGCCGCCTACGAAGGAGGAGAAAAGGCAGAAAACGATCCGAAGGTTATTCTGATTGCGCCTTCCTGGCAGGAAGACAATCTGGTGGACTTGTGTATTGATGAAATCCTTCAAAACCTTTTGGGGCGCGGATATCGGGTGATCCTGCGTCCTCATCCGCAGTATGTCAGGCATTTTAAGGAAAAACTGGAAAGACTGAAAAAGGAATATGAAAAAAGGGAAGACTTTATGCTCCAGATGGATTTTTCCTCCAACGATACCGTATTTAATGCGGATATCCTGATGACGGACTGGTCGGGCATTGCCTATGAATATTCCTTTACCACATTAAAGCCTTCTCTGTTCATTAATACGCCCATGAAGGTGATGAATCCGGACTATGAAGAGATAGATGTGGTTCCTTTTGATATTGAAGTAAGGGAGCGTATGGGAATATCGGTTGAGACGGACAGTCTGGACACGCTTCCTGAGGTGGTGGAACGGCTGCTCACTGGGGAAGATTATTCCAGAGAACGGATGCGGGAAATGCGAGAGAAATATTTGTACAATATTTCCGGCAGCGCGCAGGTGGGCGCTAAATATATCATCCGCCGCCTGATCGAGGCATCGGGGAGGTGAGGGGATGGCGCCGAGTAAAGAAAATGCCCTTCGTCTGATTCAGGATGCCATGCAGGTGGGAGCGGAAGAAATAGGCGAAATGACGCTCTTGAAAAAGGGTATGACAAATCACTCTTTCCTTTTTACATGCGGCGGGAAAAGATATATCCTGCGCATTCCCGGGGAAGGCACGGAAATGCTGATCGACCGCCGGCAGGAAGCGGAGGTATATCGGGCGATTCAGGGTAGGGATATCTGCGACGATAATCTGTATATCGACCCGGCCACCGGCTGTAAAATTACGGCCTATCTGGAAAATGCCAGGGTATGCGATCCGCTGGATGAGGAAGATGTTAAGCGTTGTATGGAGAAGCTGCGGGGATTTCATAACAGCTCGTACAAAGTGGGGCACAGATTTAATCTGTTTGATCAGATCCTTTTTTATGAATCGCTGCGTGGACAGAAATCCATTTATGAGGACTATCTTCAGGTGAAGGAGAGAGTGTTTTCCCTGAAGGAATATATCGAAGCTCATGTGGAAAGGGAAACACTGACTCACATCGATGCGGTCCCGGATAATTTTCTGTTCGTAAAAGATAAGAAAGATGCGGAACGGCTCTATCTCATCGATTGGGAATATGCCGGTATGCAGGATCCCCATGTGGACATCGCTATGTTTAGCATTTATGCCTTTTATGCCAGGGATCAGATAGACAGACTGATGGAGATCTACTTTGGGGGAAGCGTACCGAAGGAGACGAGAGTTAAGATATATTGCTACATAGCCGTCTGCGGACTGCTGTGGAGCAACTGGTGCGAATACAAGAGGAGCCTCGGAGTGGATTTCGGGGACTATTCCACACATCAGTACGCATATGCCAGGGATTATTATCAAGTGGTAATAGAGGAACTGGGCGGGGTATAAATCATGGGATATCGAGTAAAGAACGCCATCATTATGGCAGCGGGCCTGTCCAGCCGCTTCGCTCCTATTTCTTATGAGAAGCCGAAGCCATTGGTTCCCGTGCGGGGAGAAATCCTGGTGGAAAGGCAGATTAGGCAGCTTCGGGAACGCGGCATATCGGAAATCGTCCTGGTAACAGGATACAGGGAGGAACAGTTTCACTGGCTTGGGAAAAAGTATGGTGTAATTCTCGTGAAAAATACAGAATATCTGTCGCGTAATAACCATTCCTCCATCTATGCGGCGCGGGCGTACCTGGATAATTCCTATATCTGTTCAGGGGATAATTATTTTATGAAGAATCCCTTTCAGGAAAAAGAGGAAGAATCCTGTTATGCGGCACTGTTTTCCCCCGGAGAAACCGGGGAGTGGTGCCTTCAGACGGATGAAGAGGATTGGATTACAGGGATAAAAATCGGCGGAAAACGGCAGTGGTATATGATGGGGCATGTATTCTGGAGTCGGGAGTTTAGCCAAAAATTTCTGAATATTTTGGAATCCGTATATGAGGAAGCGGCCACTAAAAATAAATTGTGGGAAGATATTTATAAGGATCATTTGAGCGAACTGCGTATGAAGATCAAGCGATACGGGGATGAGGACATATTCGAATTCGACTCTCTGGACGAGCTGCGACGATTCGATCCCATTTATCGGGAACATTCCGGATCGGCGGTCATGGAATATCTGGCGGATCAATTAAACTGTAAAGAGGGAGACTTGACCGGCCTGGTACCGATAAAGGACAGGGACGGCCAGACGGCCGGCGTCGCTTTTTCCCTTTGGGGAGCAAACTATCGATATGAATATCAAACAAAAAGAATATGGAGGGGCGAGTAAGTGGAAGGACAGAAGAAAAAGTTGTTCGGACGGCTGGACTGGTGGTCCATCCTGATACCAATGTCGGTGGTGGTAGCCATGTGTATCCTTTTCATGCTTTTTCCTGGACAGTCCGCCGCCCTTTTACAGTTGATCCGGAGTTTCCTTGGGGACGAATGCGGATTGTATTATTCCCTTCTTGGGCTTGGCATCTTTGCCTGTACGATGCACATGGCGTTTTCCGGATATGGAAAAATCAGACTGGGCAGAGAAGAAAGACCGCAGTATTCTTCCTTTGCGTGGGGAACGATGATTTTCACATCCACGATGGCGGCGGATATCCTATTCTATTCTTTATGTGAATGGGCGCTGTATGCCAATGAAAGACATATAGAAGAGATGGGAGGTATCCAAGCCTGGGCGCCGGTTTATCCTCTGTTCCATTGGGGACCGATTGCCTGGAGCTTTTATATTGCCCTTGCGGTCGCATTCGGGTATATGCTGCATGTAAGGGGATGCAAAAAACAGAAATTTTCCGAGGCCTGTCGGCCGATTCTGGGAGAACGGGTGGACGGAATCTGGGGAAAACTGATCGATTTGATTGCAATTTTTGCTTTGATTGCGGGGACAGCCACCACCTTTTCTTTGGCTACACCGCTGCTGTCTTCCGCACTATGCCGGGTATTTGGCTTTCCCGGAGGAAGGGGACTGACGATTTTCATCCTTCTTTTGATCGCAGCCGTGTACACGCTGACGGTATGGTTTGGAATGAAGGGGGTTTCCAGACTGGCATCCGGCTGTACGTGGCTTTTTCTGGGCCTGCTGTTGTATGTTCTTTTGGCGGGAAAAGAGACTGCGTATATCCTGGAGACGGGATTCTCCAGCCTGGGTCGTCTGATCCAGAATTTTCTGGGAATGGCAACCTGGATGGATCCGCTGCGCGAAAATTATTTTCCCCAGAACTGGACAATCTATTATTGGGCATATTGGATGGTTTGGTGCGTGGCGACCCCTTTTTTCATCGGTATGATCAGCAAGGGGAGGACGGTTAAAAATACGGTGCTGGGCGCATATGGATGGGGATTGGCCGGGACCTTTACCTCTTTCATTATTTTGGGGAATTATGGACTGGCTCAGCAGATGAAGCATGGCATGGATATCTCGGGCTTTATTGGGGGAGGGGGAGCGTATGCGGAAGCAATCCTGCGGATTTTTGAAACTCTGCCGCTGCCAAAGCTCGGCATGCTTCTTCTGTGCGTGACCATGATTGCATTCTATTCCACAACCTTTGATTCCATTACGATGGTGGTGTCTTCGTATTCCTATAAGGAACTGGAGAACGGTGAGGAACCGGATAAGCGGGTGCGGACGTTTTGGGCGGTTATGTTTATTCTGTTTCCGATTGCGCTGATCTTTGCGGAGAATTCTATGTACAGCCTGCAGTCCGTATCGATTATCGCGGCTTTTCCGATTGGATTTATTATTGTGCTGATTGTGGCCGGGTTTTATCGGGATGCTTCAGGGCGGAGAACAAAGTAGATTACTCCAATCGTGAGGATGTAAGAGTTTATTATGAAAAACGCAGGAGACGGGAAATGATTTCTAGCATAAAAAATAGATTAATTTTTTCCTTAATTATAAATTCTTTTTTCGCATTTACTTTAATCATCTTCAGTCCATTTGAAATTTTTATTTCAAATACGGATGATTTCGTTTTCGCGCTTCGGGATTTTTGGTGGATGCTGTTATTAGTAGGAGGCGGATATATAGTGTTTGCAACCGTACTCTTCGCATTTCTTCCGTTGTGGCTGAATGAATTAATTTACAGTTTGATTTTTGCTTTCACTCTTGGATGTTATCTCCAGACTATGTTTTTCAACGGGGAAATGCAGGTTTTAATCGGTCAGCAGGTAAATTGGAATACTTTAACAGTGATCACGAATTTTATTCTCTGGATTTGCGTTTTTGGATTGGTCCTTTCAGCCAGATATTTTTTGAGAGATTCTTGGAAAAAGATCGTTTTGTTCCTTTCAGTGGCGCTTATTGCAATCCAGGCATCTGCATTGGTATATCTCCTTTCCACAACGGATGTGATGTGGGAAGAAAAAAATGGGTATTTATCTTGTGAAGGCATGCTGGAATTATCTAAAGAGAATAATGTTATTGTATTTATTTTAGATTATTTTGACGGAAGAACTATGGATTCTATTTTGACTGAAGACCCCGGATTTCTGGAACCATTAGAGGGATTTACCTATTTTCCTAATGCAACCAGTATCCACAGCAGAACATATCCATCAATTACATATTTATTAACAGGAGAGATATGTCATTTTGATCAACCACCTGTAACATACGTGAATAGAGCTTTTGCGGATAGTGGTTTTGTTTCTACATTATGCCAGAATAAAATTGATGTCGGATTATTTACCTATGAAATGTATATCGGAGGCAGCATAAAGAGTATGATACGGAATTACGTGTCCCAAGCGCTTCCTCTGAAACCGGGTGAAACAATAAAATCGCTTATGCAGATGGCCTTTTACAGAGATATGCCATATCTGTTTAAAGATTATTTTATGTATGAGGCTTCAGCAATTAATAGCCGTGTAGTAGATGAGGATGCGCTTGGCCAAATGAATGATTCCGCGAGCACGTCTCCCTATAGGAATTTCGACGACGAGTGGTTCTATGAAAGATTGGGGGAAGAAACTATTCATTTGAATGATAGAGCAGGAGCTTTTCGGTTCTATCATTTAGGTTCATGTCATCTCGACTTGAGTAATCAGGTTGCGTACGGCAAAAGAAGCCTGGAAATTGTATACGATTTTTTGGAGCAAATGAGGGAATTGGGGATTTATGAAGATTCCACTATTATTATAACTACAGATCATGGTTATTCCGGAGGAGGAGAAGGCTATATGCCACATGAGACGGCGGTGCCTTTGACAATAGTAAAGCCTGCTGGGGGTAACGAAGAAAAGTTGACCTGTTCTGATGCTCCTGTATCTCATACGGAATTTATTCCTACAGTGCTGGATGGATTTGGAATGGATTATACCCGGTATGGACGTACTTTCTTCGAAGTGGATGAAAATGAAGAGAGGAAGAGATTATATTATCATTCTTCATTGCCCAGTGATGAAATAGGGGAAACAAAATTGAGAGAATACGAAATAGATGGAGATGCAAGAGACGCGAAGAGCTATCATCCTACAGGAAATGAATGGGAGATTCTTTATTCATTTAATAAAGTTGCAGGTAAACAGTAGATTATATAGGGAGGGCTGTTACATGGGAAAAAGCATCGGGAAAAAAGTAAAAAACAAAATAGCTCAAGAATGGAGCCTGATTTCCATTGTATTGTTTTTAGGATTTACTGTATGTATTTATGCTCCATACGAAGTATATCTGACGAACCGCACAGAACTATGGTTTCAAATACCTGATTTTTGGTGGATCCCGATTTTATGTGGTGTGTTAGTTGTGGGAGTACTTTGGGGCATAGGATTGCTTTTGCCAAAGAAAATACTTACAATATATGAAGGAATCCTATTTGGCGCTGCAATGGCATTTTATTTGCAAGGGAATTTCTTGAATCTGAAGGTTGGAGTCTTAAATGGCGCAGATATACAATGGGAAGAGTATAGACGCCACATTGTGATTGATACTTTAGCGGTTCTTTTCATTATAGTTGTAAGCTTAGCCTTTTCCTTAATGAAAAAGGAGTGGTTTGGGAAAACAGCGAGAATTGCTTCTTTATTTCTGACTGCTACTCAATTGGCAGCCTTAATCATAATGATAGTTCCTGTTTTATTGGAGGGAAAACCACAGGAAAGCGTAGGATTCCTTTCAGAGAAAGGTTTGTGTGAAGTAGCATCGGAAGAAAATATCATCGTGTTTCTGGTGGATATGTTCGACGATACCTATTTTAAACAGATTATGGAGGAAGAACCGGAAATAGCAGATGAACTGGACGGATTCACCTATTTTTCCAATTTTACCGGTGGATATAGTACTACGGATTATTCTCTTATGCATTTGATGTCAGGAGAATATTTCCATAATGAAATGGGACGGGCACAATGGAGACAGGAGAGAGGGGAGAAGAGGCTTTGGCTGGACGAGTTAAGTGAAGCGGGATATGAATTAAATATGTATGTGCTAGGTGGAGGAATTCCTCAAAGACTTGAAAGAGAGTCAGCTAATTTTTTAAATACACCGCTTCGTATTAGCAATTATAACGGGTTTGCTAAAGACTTATACCAACTTGTTATGTGTAAATATTTTCCGGATATTCTAAAGCCTTTTATTTGGGTAGATGGAAACGAACTAAACCATTGGAGAGAACCGGATTCCAATTATCAGGTCTATGATACAAATAATCTTTATTTTAAAAATAAAATAGAGCAAAATGGACTTACAGTTGTAGATACATCAAAGCAGTTCAGATTTATCCACATGGACGGAAGCCATTATCCTTACTATATTGATGAAAATGCGCAGGAAGTAGAGCCGGATTCTGTATCTGCAGTGCAGTGTGCCAGGGGAGTAATCCGTATAATCCAAAGCTATATGGATGAGCTAAAGGAAAAGGGAAGCTATGAAAATGCGTCTATATTTATTATAGCAGATCACGGGTATTATTGGGATGGGGTTTTAACGAATCCGGTTATGCTTGTTAAACCCAAGGGGAGTACGGGTAGGATGACTGTGAGTAATGTAGCCGCATGTCAAAAAGATTTTCCGGCAACTGTACTGGGACTGGCCGGATTGAATGGGAATCAAGAGTATGGAAAGTCGGTTTTTGAAATTAAGGAAGGGGAAGAGCGGGAGCGTTTATTTTACCAGTATTATTTAATGGAAAAGGATAATGAAAATAGGCGGTTGATTGAATATCGTATTGATAGTGATTCAAATGAACGCAGCAGTTTTCATCTGACCGATGTGGAATATACTGTGGATGGAGAAAAGATAGTGCATTCTGAACATTGTAAGACTTGCCAAGAGGGAGAAGAAGAGGATGACCATGTCCCTCCAAGAATAGTACACTATCGGAAAGAGTAAGTAAAAAAATTTTCCCTGAAGGGGCCGGATACAAGAAGAATATTTTCTGACGAAAAAGATTGAAATATGATAATGAACAATCTATAATGAAGAAGTATTAAAATATAGGCGGCAGGAAGATCATATGAAAAAGAAGGATGGTGTAGCTCTGGTGAGTAGGGGAGTAGATAATGGGTGAGTGGAAAAGGGTTCTTCTAATAATACCGGCCTATAATGAAGCGGAAAATATTGAGAAGGTAATCGATAGAATATCCACTGAATTTCCACAATACGATTATGTGATAGTGAATGACGGTTCTATTGACAAGACGGAAAAAGTATGTAAAGAAAAGGGATATCATGTTTTAAATCTCCCTATCAATTTGGGGATAGGAGGAGCGGTTCAGACAGGCTATCGATATGCGCTGAAACAAGACTATGATATTGCCGTTCAGATTGATGGAGACGGACAACATGATGTAGCTTATGTAAGCGAGGTAATACGTCCGCTGTTGGAAGGAGAGGCTGATGTGGTGATTGGCTCCCGATTCTTGAAAAAGGAAGGTTTTCAATCTTCTGTTTCCAGAAGAATCGGAATTTATTTATTGGGAAAGTTGATTTGGCTGTGCACTGGGGAAAAAATAAAGGATGTAACCAGCGGATTTCGAGCAGTGAACAGAAAATTTATCGAGATTTATGCGCAGGATTATCCCTCAGATTATCCGGAACCAGAAGCCATTATTACGGCAGTGATGTATGGGGGGAGAATAATGGAGGTTCCGGTAGTGATGCAAGAAAGGGAAGGGGGGGAAAGTTCCATAAATTTCTGGAAGTCTGTGTATTATATGATAAAGGTAACATTAGCAATATTAGTAAAACGGATTAGCTATGGGGTAAGGAGGTAGACATGCTTCCGATTAATTTGAGAATTAAGTTAGGGATTGCCTTACTTGTATATTTTAGTTTGATTCTCCTTTTTTTAAAAAGAAGAGCGATTGAACTAAAGTACACCCTTCTGTGGTTATTAGCAGGAGTGTGTATGGCTATTTTGGTTATCTTTCCATCTACACTTCTTACTATTCTACACGTTTTAGACATTACCGGAATTATGAATGGGTTATTCATCATATGCATAGGTTTTTTAATGATATTGTGTATGGCGCTAACATCCATCGTATCACGGCAGGCGGGGAAAATAAGGCGTTTATCCCAAGAAATAGCAATGATGGAGGGCGAACTTATAGAAGTAAAGCGTGGATTAGAGGAAACCTCTTAGTATTTTATTAGTTCCCTATATAGATGCAAGTATTTATCAAAATTTTTATCTTTATCATATGCCAAAGCACACTCACGGCAGGAGGAAGAAGTGATTTCTGAATTCTTTTCTAGAGAAAGAATCGCTGCATAAAGTTGTGAGACATTCCCTTTGTCAACGACTAGGCCGCATTTAGATGTAATGCTTTCAGGGCTGCCACCTGTATTAAAAGTAATCACTGGTGTACCACAGGCCAATGCTTCTAAATTAGTAGTAGGAAAAGTGTCTTCCAGAGTCGGGTTAACATACGCGTATGCACGACTATACCATCTAGCCAGTTCTGTTTGATTAGCAGTTCTGGTTAATGTGATAATACTTCCATTTGACATTTTCCGGATTTGCTTTTCCTGTTTCCTGTTAACCCCAATCAAGACGATCTGATAGGAGGAATCCAGCATTTTGTATAGTTCTAGAAAAAAGTTAAGGCCTTTTTGCGGACTCCATATATTTGCTACGCCTAAAATGATTTTAGGGTTACATTGCATAACGGAAGAGGGAAAGGGCTTAAATATGTCTAGATCAATTCCATTTGGAATAACTACAATAGGGTAATTCGATAAAAAGGACTGCTTTACAACACTAGCTAACCAATTGCTGGGTGTTACTATAATCATATTCCTAACTTTAGTAAATGTTTCGCGCTTTACGATGTAGTTTTGCTTACTATTATCTTTAAAGAGAGAGTAGGGATAATTTGTTCTATAAATAGGACAGCTGAAGCAGGAGGTTTTCCACTTGTTGCATTCGGCATAGTCAAAATGGGCACATTGTCCTGTAAGAGGCCAGCAATCATGCATTGTCCAGACTACGGAAATGTTGTGGCCCTTAATATATTCAAAGAGCATGCCTACATGAATATAAAATCCATGCAAATTATGGAGATGGAGGATATCTGGTTTAATTGTATCCAGCCATTTTAAAAAACGTTTTGTCACATGTTTAGAACCAAAGCCGCTTTTCCCCTCAAAAAAATTTACGATTACATGGCATCCGAAATCAAAAGGATTTCCGATTTTATATGACTGTATGTTTACTGGGGCCTTTCCTCTTCCATAAGCGATAAATGGGGTGAGGCCATCCAGAAGAGAGATATTATATAAAGATGCAGCGATTTTACCGGTGCTTCCAGTTCCGCAAACGGTATTGATTTGCACGATTTTCATAAAATTTATGCCCTGTTGTAAAATTTTTAAGAATATGATATAAATAATATATCCTTATTTTAACTGAAATTACCAGGAAAGAAAAGAGAAAAATGAAAAAAATATTATTAATAGATTATTATGGAATGTGCGACAGGAATGGAAAAGCAATAGGACATTCTCCTAAAGTCTTGAGAGAATACAGGGACTTATTAAAAGATGAATTCGAGGTAAGCGCGGCGGTATCTCCTTGTTTAATAAAAGAGGCTGGAGAAGAATTTGAACAATTGATTCCTTTAAGATTTGATATATGTACAGACGATATGGCAACACTGGCGGGGAGGATTAAAGATAAATTTAAGCTTTTTTATAATATACATGAAGTCCTTAAACTCCAGAAATTTGATATACTGTGGTTTTATAGAACAGATTTTTTCCTTTTTTTCTATTTTTTTTTCAAACTATTTAAAAAGAAAAAGAGGACAGTGGCGTTGGTCTATCAGACGGAGTTTTTTGATGGTTTTCTAAAAAATATCGTGAATTTTTTTTACTGCCATGGAGCGATGCGGTTTGATGGGCTTATATATGCTCAAAAAGGAATTAAATTGATTCATCCTTATATGATGTTTATACCAGATTATTACTATGATGCCGATAAGTATGATAAATACCATGTTATAGAGAAGAAAGATAAGGTGGTCTGTATTGGTACTATGACACCATATAAAAAGTTAGAAGAATTAATCGAAGCTTTTAACAAAAATGGGATGATTTTAGAAATTAAAGGATACTTTTACGAGAAAGAACGGGTTAACAAGTTAAAAGAAATAAAAAGAGATAATATTCTTATAGAAGATATTGTTTTGTCCGAAGACGAGTATTATAGAACACTGGCCGGGGCCAAATACTCAGTACTTCCATATGATATGAAACAATATCATAGCAGGACCTCTGGAATTTTACAGGAGAGTATATTTGTAGGTACTATTCCTGTGGCACCTACAGAATTGCTTTTGGAAAACCAAATAAAGGGAATGGGATATAGCAGTATCAAAGAATTAGGAGAAGTTTCCTTTTTCTCAAAAGAATTTAAACCGGACAGTATTGGTATTACGGAACAATACGATAAAAAGAAAATATGCTGTCGTTTAAAGAAATTTTTGGATGGTCTAGGTTAGTATGTAATAGATAAAAGGCCGATAATATTAATGGAAGTTAGGGAGAACTATGACTGCATTATTCGTTTTACATGAAAGCAAATTCATATATGGCGCTAATAGGAGTATTACAGAATTATTAAAAAATATTGATTATGAGTTTGATATATTAATTTGTAAGAGCTTTACTCGAAGAATTAATGAAACAGAAATCAGAAAGCTATGTGGGCAAGGATTAAGAAAAATATATGTTTGTTGGCTGCCTAGATATCGCTGCTTTTATTTTGATAAAAAGGATTTTATATCTGAAGTTTCACATTATGTAAATAATATTATGGCTTTTATTTTTCAAATAAAAAGAAAAAGGATAATTCGGTATGGTGATTATGATTATATTCATCTAAATTCTATCGTGTTATTTCCTGTTATTGATAAGGACTCTACTTTTATTATACATGTTAGGGAAATATTTGATCCAAGTTACTATAATATTGAAAAGCTAAAGAAAAAAATGGATGAAGCAAGCGGAATTATATATATCGATGAAGCCGCGAAAATGTCTTTGCGTCAGGTTTATACAGAGGATAAGTCAGTTGTTTTAAATAATCCATTTAATATGTTAAGCGTTAAAAACGTGGATTATATGGAAAGTGCACTTAAGTATGGAATAAGTACAGATGATACGGTTTTTGCTATGTTAGGTCATGTGTCTGAAAGTAAAGGATCTAAATTCGTAATTAGTTCTTTTATGAAACAAAAGAATGAAAAGAGCAAACTTCTGATAGTAGGCGATTATGATAGCCCTTATGGGATGGAATGCAAGGAAATAGCAAAAAAAGACAAGCGGATTATTTTCAGTGGTGAATTAAAGGATACGAGGGAAATATATCGTATTAGCGATTATGTTATTATAGGCGATGCGCAATTTTGTACTGGAAGAACAGTTTTTGAGAGCCTTTACTCGGGGGGAGGAGTAATAATTCCGGGTGAAAAAAGTGATTTGGCTTCTTTCCCGGAAGGAAAGAGGTTTGAAGAGAGGATCCTGTTTTACACTCCCAGAAATGAAAAGGAATTGTCGTATTTATTTGAGAAAAAAAGCCCAATAGGACAAGAAGAGAGAATGCTATATAGTAATGTTGATGACTATATAGAGAGCTATCGCCAGTATGTAGCCAAAGTCATAGAAAAAGGAGAGGGATTGTTATGAAATATGCATTAATCGGCTGCGGAAGGATTTCTCCTAACCACATTGTAGCGGCACTCAATAATGGATTGGAAATAGTGGGACTGTGTGATACCGTTATAGAAAATATAAAGGACAAAGTAGTAAAGCATAGACTTCCTAAAAATATAAAAATGTATACAGACTATCGCATAATGCTTGCAGAAATGAAGCCTGACCTTGTTGCAATTGCTACAGAAAGCGGAAAACATGCATCTATAGCATTAGATTGTATAGATGAGGGATGCAATATTATTATTGAAAAGCCAATTGCACTTTCGATAGAAGATGCAGATAAAATTATAAAAAAGGCAAAGGAAAAGAAAGTAAAAGTGTGTGCCTGCCACCAAAATAGATTCAACAAATCTGTTAAAAAGATTCGTGAGGCAGTGGAAATGAACCGGTTTGGAAAGATGTTTTATGGTACCGCTCATATCCGGTGGTGTAGAGACCGTGAATACTATGATAGGGCAAATTGGAGAGGAACCTGGGAACAAGATGGCGGTGCACTGATGAACCAGTGTATTCATAATATTGATTTGCTGAGATGGATGATGGGGGATGAGGTGGAAGAAGTAGTAGGAATGACGGACAGGCTACTACATTCATATATTGAGGCAGAGGATTTTGGAATTGCCCTGATAAGGTTTAAAAATGGTGCTTATGGGATAGTTGAAGGAACAACGAATATATACCCTAAAAATCTCGAAGAAACGTTATACTTATTTGGAGAGAAGGGAACGGTTAAAGCAGGAGGGCAATCTGTCAATATAATTGAAGAATGGCGTTTCTCCGATATGCTTGATGATCCGGAAAAAATAAAAAAGGAATTTCATGAGAATCCACCAAACGTGTATGGATATGGACATACACCGTTATATGCGGATATGATAGAGGCCATTGAGAAGGATAGGAATCCATATGTGGATGCGGAGGCTGGGAAAAGGGCATTGGAACTTGTGCTGGCAATATACCAGTCCTCAGCGACAGGATGCAGTATTAAATTTCCATTGACTAAATGCACAACGACACAATTCAAAGGAAGATTTACAGCACAGTAAATAAGGTGAAAAAGATGCGGGATGTTAATACTTATTCGGAAAAATATGTTGTTCCTAGTTTTGAACAATACAAAGTTTATTATAGAAGAAAGATGTTGCTAGAGATTATTGATAAATATAATCCGAAACACATTCTTGAGATAGGATGCGGCAGCGAACCTTTGTTTTTGTATGTAAAAGATAGACATTTTACTATTGTAGAGCCCGCACAGGACTTTGTAAAAAATGCTCTAAATCAGGTAGAGAATCATGGTGAAGAGCAAAGAGTAACATGTATACAAGGGTTTTTTGAAGAAAAGACTTCAGACCTTCTGGGAAAATATGATATGATTATATGTGCATCATTATTGCATGAGGTAGAGGAACCGGTTAAGTTAATAAAAGCCATAACCAGTATATGTAATAAAGACACAGTGGTTCATATTAGTGTACCAAATGCAAATTCAATACACCGTTTATTGGGAAAAGAAATGGGAATTTTGAATAATGTACATGATAAGTCTCAGAATAATGTAGCCTTTCAGCAAAATAGTGTTTTTGATAGCGATAGTTTGATAAAATTAGTTGAAACGAATGGATTAAAAGTAATAGAAAGCGGTTCCTTCTTTCTGAAGCCCTTTTCACATAATCAGATGTATGCATTAATGAATAGTGGTATATTGAACCGGGATGTATTGGATGGCTTATATAATTTGGGGAAGCATTTGCCAGAATATGGAAGTGAAATATATATCAACGGCAGGGCGAAGACGGTGGAATAAATGACAGATAAAGAGAGATATAGAATATTATGCAAAAAAGAAGCTAGCATACCTATTTTTTCTATGGATTGGTGGTTGGATGCCGTTTGTGGCGTAGATGGCTGGGATGTATACCTTATCGGTTGGGGGATGGACATAAAGGCTGCTTTTACTTATTGTATTAGAGAAGATAAGTGGGGCCGATATATAGGAAGAATTTTGTTAACTCAAAATAATGGTATATGGATTAAATATCCAAATGGACAGGGAATTACCGCAAAGCAGAGCTATGAAGAAAAAGTAATAAATGAGGTATGTGATTTTATTGAAAGCCTAAATCTTGCAAGATATGAACAACAATATCACTATAATTTTACGAATTATTTGCCCTTTTATTGGCGTTATTTTCAGGGTATTATGCGTTACACTTATGTAATTGAGGATACAAGTGACATAGAGCGTGTAAGAGAGGGGTATTCTTCTAAATTAAAGAATATATTAAGAAAGGCAAGAAAAAATCTTTATATTGAAAGAGAAAATGATTTAGGAGCTTTTTTTGAAATTAACCGAATGAGTTTTGTAAGGCAGGGGATAGAAATACCTTACAGCTATGAATATTTCAAAAAAATTTATGAAGCGTGTATGCAAAAAGGTTCGGTTGAACTTTTATGTGTAAAGGATCTACAGTGTAGAACGCATAGCGTAGCTATGCTGGTATGGGACAGCATGTCAGTTTACTTTCTTCTTAATGGAACGGATCCAGAACTAAAAGCGTCACAGGGAAACGCGTTACTAATTGACTCCTCTATAGAAAAGGCTCACGAATTAGGTTTGAAATTTGATTTTGAAGGTAGTGTAATTAAAAATGTAAACCATGCATATAGGGAGTTTGGGGGAAGACCCAAAGCATATTTCCGAATAAGAAAAGTGTTTTCAGCCGAATTAATAAGAGCAGAAGCAGAAATGCAAATTATGCAGAATTCAAAATGAAAAAATCGAACTGAATGCAAGTTAGAGAAGACGTGATACAGTAGAAGGGATGGGGGTTAAATGGAATTTCGCGATTTGAAAAAGCAATATCAGGTACTAAAGGAAGAAATTGATAGGGCTATTTTAAATGTTTGCCAGGAAGCAAATTTTATTTCGGGCTTTCAAGTTCAGCTTTTGGAGGAACAGCTGGCTGAATATGTGGGAGTAAAATACTGTGTCAGCTGTGCTAATGGGACAGATGCGTTGACATTAGCATTAATGGTGTGGAATGTAAAACAGGGTGATGCGGTTTTTGTGCCGGATTTTACTTTCTTTGCTAGTGGCGAATGCCCTGCTTTTTTAGGAGCAACGCCAATCTTTGTTGATGTCGATGAGGATACCTATAATATGGATCCACAAAAGTTAGAGGAGGCAATCATCCGAGTAAAAGAATCTGGTAAATATTTTCCTAAGGCAGTAATTGCAGTTGACTTGTTTGGACTGCCTGCGGACTATACACAAATTCAAACGATTTGTAAGAGATATGGAATTCTTCTTTTAGAGGACGGAGCTCAGGGCTTCGGAGGCGGAATAAATGGGAGAAGAGCGTGCTCCTTTGGGGATATCTCAACGACTAGTTTTTTTCCGGCTAAACCCTTAGGATGTTATGGGGACGGAGGGGCTGTCTTCACAAATAACGAAAATTGGGCAGAAATGCTTCGCAGTTATGCCGTTCATGGCAAGGGAGGAGTAGATAAGTACAATAATGTTAGGATCGGAATGAACAGTCGGCTTGATACTTTACAGGCGGCTATTCTTTTGGCTAAATTGAATGCATTCAGGAATTATGAAGTCGAGAATGTAAACAAGATAGCCGCATTATATGATAACATATTAAAGAAAAAACAGTTTAGACTTCCTAAGGTACCAGAGGGATTTTATAGTAGTTGGGCACAATATACAATACAGCTACCAAATAAAACAGAGCGAATAAAAACGCAGGAAAGATTGAAAGAACATGCTATTCCAAGTGCAGTATACTATGCAAAACCGATGCATACACAAAAGGCATTTAGTGGAACCGATAGTGCGGTTTCCTATTGCCCTGTCACAGAGAAATTATGTAACAGAGTACTTAGTCTTCCGATACATCCATATATGACAGAAGAAATGATAGATCTAATAGGCAGAATTTTATGATGATATGGGGGATAAATAATGGGGAAAAATAATTTGGGGAATCCATATCAGGATATAGTAAATAGGTTTTTGAAATTTGAAAATGAAAGCAGGGTATTAGATTATCATTTTCAATATCGCAATATATTGATTTGGCCATTTATAAGATCAACTATATTGGATTCGATTATAAAAACCTATTTGAATGAGGAGGCAGGCCTGGAAGATAATATCAAGCAGGCTTTGGGAAAACATAAAATTTTTAGTTACAAATGGAGTCAATTTTTCCATATTTGGAAAAATCCCTTATTCTGTAGACACCGCAAGGATATCGTGTATTTAAACTTTTCTGTGGGAAATATTAAGGATGACGAGGGTAAGTATTACGATAGGGTGCATGACGCCTTTGTAGAATTATATGATAATACTGCTATTATTGAAAGTGCTCCGTTGTTTAGGCACTTATCACCAAGAAAGTATAAGGTATATGAATCAGATGCGCTAGATATTCTTTGCTTATTTAATGAAAAGATTGCCCGATTAACTAATATAGATAGAAAAATAATAGAAGACTTTATAGGATACCTAAAGACAAATATTCCATTTGCTATAGAAGATCGATTTTGGAATGTAATTGAGATTGAATTGAGAAGGTATGCTAAAAATAATAAACTCGTATATCAATATTATAAAAAATGTTTTACCAATATGGCACCTAAGCTTGTGTTTGTTACAATGGGGTGTTATGGAAGTCATGCGGCATGTAAAATTAAAGTGCTAAAAGACTTGGGAATTCCATGTGCAGAAATGCAGCATGGGTTGACTGGGCTATCACATATCGCATATAATTTTTCTGAAATTATATATAGGAGTAAGGAATATCAGAATTATATGCCTGACTTTTTCCTGTCTTTCGGACAATATTGGATAGATAATATGAGGATACCTATAAAAACGTATATTTTAGGAAGCGCTGATTTTAGCAGAAATGCGTGTTTGGTGAAAGAGGAGGCTACCTCAAAAAGGATTTTGGTTTTGCCATCAGATACAGAACCATATTTGGACCTGGTAGCCTATTTAGCCCAAAATTTTCCCCAGAAAGAAATACTTGTAAAAATTCACCCAACCTTAAAAAAGCAATATACGCTTTTCCGCCAACAAAAGGCGTCAAACATTAAAATATATATAGATGGTGATATATATGAATATTTTAGGAGAGCAAATATTGTTATTGGGGATTCCTCTACTGCCCTCTATGAGGCGGCGGCATTAGATAGAACAGTATTAATATGGAATACTGATCGGAGTATACATATAGATAAAAGGATTGGGCATAGATTTGAGGACAAATATGAGCTTGTTGAATTATTGAAAGATCCTCTGATAGAAAGACAAAAAGAGAAAATTAGAAGTGGGGATATATTTGCTCCTGATATAGAGACAAATTATCTGAATTTTATAGAAAAGTATATTCGTGAGTAAAAGATTGAGCAAATACTAAGAATATAATGGAGGAGTAAGTGGATAAAATTAGAAGCTTCACGAATGTTCTGAAACAATATTATTTTATTTTAACACCTTCTCAAAAGAGATGGGGAGTAGTTGTGATGATTTTGACTTTGATAGGATCGATATTTGAGACTTTAGGTATATCGATCATTTTACCGTTAGTCCAGGTGATGATAGATCCGCAACAGCTCCGAAAAAATGAAGTAATTGCTCCTGTGATTAGGAGTTTAAATTTAGACTCGGATGCGGCTTTAATGTGGGGAGTGGGAGGCGCTGTTATTCTCATTTATTTAGTAAAGAATCTATTTTTGCTATTTTTGTCTTATGTGAGAGTAAAATATGCATGTAAAATTCAGAGAGAGTTATCGGTTGAGATGATAGAATCTTATATGAAACGTGGCTATGTGTTCTTTCTTAATGTAAGTACAGGAGAACTTTTGAGGGGGATGAGAGAGGGCATAGATTATACCTATCAATCACTATATCAGCTGTTTAAACTTTTGGCAGAAACATCAACTATGGTATTTATTTGCATATATATTATGCTGTCAGATTTTACGATGGCAATCAGTGTGATCTTGTTAGCATTAATATGCCTGCTTGTTGTCATTTTAGGGTGTCAGAAATGGGTAAAAAAAAGCGCAGAGGTTTATTATAAATATGCTGCTTTAGTTAATAAATCCTTGCTTCAGACTTTTCAGGGGATTAAAGAGATCCTGGTAATGCGGAGACAAAAATACTTTATTGATTTTTATAAAAGTAATTATTTAAAATTACAAAAAGGATACATTGGACAAACGGTCGCGGTAGAAAGCCCCGCATATATTATTGAGGGAATATGTGTAATGGGTTTGATAATTGCGGTTTGTTTTAAGGCAATTGGGGCTGGAGATATGGCCAGTCTTGTTCCACAGTTGGCTTCATTTGCTGTAGCGGCTTTTAGAATTTTGCCTTCTTTGGGGAGGATATCTAGTTCTTTTAACCAGTTTATGTTTGGCGTGCCGAGCATCACTGGGACATATAATAATTTTAAAGAGGTAAGAAAAGAAGAGGCGGTCGTTAAGAAATCTGAACGGATTTACGAAGACAATATCAGGAGGGGATTCAGAGACACAATCTCAATAAAAGACATTGTCTGGAGATATCCAGATGCTGAAGAAAATGTTCTGGAGAATATTTCTTTAGATATCAAGAAAGGTGAATCAATTGCTTTTATAGGAAAATCTGGAGCTGGGAAGTCAACATTGGCGGATATTGTATTAGGTTTATTATTGCCGCAACAGGGAAGAGTAATGATCGATGGAGTGGATATTACTCAAATTCCAGAACAGAGAAGCCGAATTATGGGATATGTCCCTCAAAATATTAATCTTTTAGATGATACTGTCAGAAGAAATGTTGCGTTTGGTATACCGGACGATGAGATAGATGATGATCTTGTTTGGAAAGCGTTAGAAGAGGCTCAGTTAAAAGATACAGTAGTAAGCTATGAGTCTGGCTTGGATACAGAAATAGGGGAGAGGGGAATTCGATTTTCAGGTGGACAAAGGCAGCGCTTTGCTATTGCTAGGGCATTATACTGTGATCCTGATATTTTGATTTTAGATGAAGCGACATCAGCACTTGACACAGAAACCGAAACTGCCATTATGGAGGCCATTGAGGCTTTGCAAGGACAGAAAACCTTAATTATAATTGCCCATAGGTATACGACAATTAAGGGCTGTGACAGAATTTATGAAATCGCTAATGGTAAGATATTAGAAAGACAATATCAGGATTTGATTTAATGTATTATATAGGAGAGAACAATATGGAATCAATATTAGTAACAGGGGCAGACGGTTTCATCGGCAGCCATCTTACAGAGGAACTGGTAAAACTGGGCTATCAAGTAAAAGCATTCGTATTTTATAACTCCTTTAACACCTGGGGGTGGCTGGATACATTGCCAGAGGAAATCATGAAACATGTGGAGATTTTCCAAGGAGATATCCGTGACCCGAACGGTGTGGCTGAGGCCTTGTCAGGGTGTGATGCAGTTTTTCATTTGGCAGCGTTGATTGCGATTCCTTTCAGCTATCATTCTCCGGATGCATATGTTGATACGAACATCAAGGGAACCCTGAATGTCCTTCAGGCGGCAAGGAAGCAGATGACAAGGGTTCTGGTTACCTCCACTTCAGAGGTATACGGCACAGCTCAATATGTCCCGATTGATGAGAAACATCCTTACCAGGGGCAATCCCCATATTCGGCTACGAAAATCGGCGCTGACCGCCTCGCAGAATCCTTTTTCCGTTCCTTTAATCTTCCGGTGACAATTGTCCGCCCCTTTAACACCTATGGGCCTCGGCAGTCTGCACGGGCAGTCATTCCTACGATTATCACCCAGTTACTGGCGGGGAAGAAGGAAATTAAACTGGGCTCACTTACGCCAACCAGAGATTTCAACTACGTGAAGGATACTGTGAACGGTTTTATTGAGATATATAAATCGGATAAAACGATTGGCCAGGAGATAAATATTGCTACACAAAAGGAGATCTCCATAGGCCAGCTGGCAGAGGAATTAATCGCTCAGATGAATCCTGATGCGAAAATTATCTGTGATGAACAGCGCCTGCGGCCGGAGAAGAGTGAAGTAAATCGACTTTTAGGCAGTAATCAAAAAATCAAATTATTGACGGATTGGGTTCCCAGGTATACTTTCGAACAGGGCATAGCGGAAACAATTGAGTGGATGAAAAGAAATACCTTAAATTATAAAGCTGATATTTATAATATTTAGTATTCTTTCCGATCCTGTATATGAAATATATATCTGAATCCGTGAGCTTGACCTAAGTTCACAAGCCTCATTCCTACAGGGGCGCGGACGGCAGATATCCTGTTGTCATTAGAGTTAGGGTGCACAATATTCAAAGGCATAATACACATATCGGAAGACATCGCGCCAGACATTGCCTTTTCTTTAGCCCACGATCAGTTTCCGCTCACCTTTTTGTCAATTGCGCGTTCAATGACCTCGTATCCCATACGGATCGTGGCATGTTTCGTGGCACCGTCCCCCGCCTGGTATGTGATTTCCTTTCAGTCGTTTCCGATATAGACAAACATGGGCGCATAGTCGTCGTAGCCTTTGTAAGTCCAGGACACACCTTCCTTGCCGGTTTTGGAATTGCCGATCAAGTCGAAGTACTGACGCAGGATTTCCGCAGAAGGGATGCGTAGCATATGTCAAGGATTGCGCCTACAACAAGGTGGTAAGGTTGGTGGAACATACCCTGTTGGTGAAGACTTATTTCTTGGTATGGGCGAGCTTGATGAGATGAAGAGAATGGAAGAAAAGCTAGGAATAATAACGAGTAAAGGACAAGTGTTATGAAGAGGATTGCTATTATACCTGCAAGAAGTGGGTCGAAAGGTTTAAAAGATAAAAATATAAAAGAATTGAATGGCAAGCCCTTGCTTGCTTATTCTATTGAAGCTGCGTTAGATAGTAAACAGTTTGACAAAGTATTTGTTTCTACTGATTCGCAAATATATGCAGATATAGCAATTCAATATGGAGCAGATGCATCATTTTTACGTTCTGATAAGAATTCCACAGATACGGCTGGGTCTTGGGATGTTGTTAGAGAAGTTATAGATACTTTTAAGAGTATGGGTGAAGAGTATGATGAGATTATGCTGCTTCAGCCAACTTCACCTTTTAGAACTCCTGAAGATATTATTAATGCGGTTGAATTGTTAAAAGAAAAAGAAGGGAATGCAGTTGTTTCTCTAACAGAGTGTGATCACTCACCAATTTGGTGTAATACATTACCTAAAGATTGTAGTATGGATGGATTTGATAGAGAGGAATATAAGGATTTACCTCGTCAATCTCTACCTACATTTTACAGATATAATGGTGCAATATATTTGGTAACAAAGGATGAATTGTATAATACTGACCATATGCTGGAAAAGGGCTGCTATGCTTATGTTATGCCGCAATCACGTTCAATTGATATAGATACAGCACTTGATTTTATGATTGCTGAAACAATAATGAAAGTGGGTCTTTTATGAAAAAGATTTGTTTTGCAACAGCTGCCAGATCTGAATATGGTTTATTAAAATGGCTTATGAAAGATATAGAAGCATCAGAATTCTTTCAATTGCAGATAATTGTAACTGGTGGTCATTTATCAAAAGAGCAAGGTCATACAATTGACCAGATTATAGAAGATGGCTTTAACATTGATTACATTGTGGATTCTCAATTAGATACATCTGCTACAGCAAGAATTGCAGAATCTATGGGAAGAATGGCATCGGGTTTTGCTAAGGCCTTTGAAGTGCTAAAACCAGATTATGTTTTAGTTTTAGGAGATAGGTATGAGCTTTTGCCAATATGTAATACAGCATTTGTTATGTGTATACCTATTATTCATTTATCTGGTGGAGATGTTTCGGAAGGTGCTATCGATGATGGAATAAGAAATGCGGTTACTATGCTTGCAGAGTATCATTTTCCGGGGACACAATCTTCGGCAAAAAATATCATAAGAATGCGAGGAAAGGATGATAATATTTGGGCTGTTGGTGAGCCTGGGCTTGATTCATTTAATAGAGAAGTATTGTTATCAAGAGATGAATTAGCTAAGAACCTTGGTTTAGATATTTCAAAAAAATGGATCTTGATGACTTATCATTCGGAAACGAAAGAATCTATTGATTACAATATCAGCAATGTTAAAAATTGTTTGGAATTATTGTCGGATATAGAAGGTTCGCAAGTAATTGTTACGTACGCAAATGCTGACTTTGGTGGTGCTAAGATTAATAGTTATGCTGAGAAGTTTGCGAGCACGCATTCTGATAAGATTAAGGTAATTCCTTCTTTGGGGCATTTTAGATACTTAAGCTTTATGAAACAGGTGGAATTTGTAATTGGTAACTCAAGCAGCGGAATAGTTGAAGCTCCGTTCATGAATATCCCAACGATAAATATTGGAGATAGACAAAAGGGAAGATATTTATGCGGAAATATAATTCAGTGTGATTCTAGTTATGATGCAATAAAGGGTGCGATAAATAGAATCGAATTGTTAAAGGGTACTGAACCAAATGATTTGTATTTTTGGGGCGATGGACATACGAGTGAGAGGATAATAAAAATTCTAGAGGAAGTATTGTAAAATGTCAGAAAACAAGGTGATTGGTGGAGAATTTGCAGTTGATCCACAAGAATTAAATGAGCATATTCCTGCAACCAATATTGAATTTTCTTCAGGAAGAGCCGCACTATTCAGTATACTTGAAAATGTCTCTAAAATTTTCGGGGGGGGGGCAGACTGTCCAAAAACTCAGGCAAGTATAATATTAATCCCTAATTATTTGTGTGATTCGATTACGAAGACCATAGTGGATGCTGGATGGAAATATAGTTTTTATAATATTGAGGACAGATTAACAGTAACTGATGTTAATAATTTAGAATTAGATAGATGTGATGCTATTCTTCTAATCAATTATTTTGGTTTCCTAAATTTGAATGAAATAATAATTCAGATTAGAGAAAGAAAAAGTTCTATTATTATAATAGAAGATGATGTGCAGGCTTTTTATAAATATAAAGAATCGATTGCAGATTATTCATTTACAAGTTTAAGAAAATGGTTTCCTTGTCCGGAAGGTGCATTTGTAAAATCAAAAAATACTGTTGAGTCAATTCGCAAGTATAAAAGCTTATTTGGACAATATAAAATTGCGGGTAATTTACTGAAATCATACGGTGGGATCATTGACGATTCTATTTGTTTGGAATTATTAGAACGGGGAGAATCATTGCTGGATGATGAATATTTGACGGAATGCAGCCATACTAGCGAAATAATTTTCTCAAATATAGATTTGAAAAAAATTGCTGATATTCGCAAAAGAAATGCAAAGCTTTTACATGAAGGACTTGAAGAACTTGGAATAGAACACCTATATAAAGAGGATGCTGTTCCACTGTTTGTACCGATATTTGTGGAAGATAGAAAAAAACTTAGAAATTTATTTTTTAAAAACCATATTTTTACTCCAATCCACTGGCCAGTAGCAAACGAAGATCTTAACGGAGCAAATAGTATTTATGATAGAGAATTATCACTAATATGTGATCAAAGATATAATGAAGATGATATAAAAAAACAACTGGAGATAATAAGACAGTTTGTATATAGAGAAGGTGAAAAGTATGGAGGTAATGATAGTTGACTCATGGAATGGATATCTTGATTATTTTGAAGATAATCAAAAGGATATTTATTACTATGAAGAATATGTAAAGCTTTATGAATCACAAGATTCACAAGCTAATTGTATAGTGTGTAGGGAAAATGATAACATACTAATCATGCCTTTCATTAGAAAAGAAATCGATAGCTATTATGATTTTGAAACTGCTTATGGATATGGTGGTCCTATTGCGAATATTGAATGTCGTGAATGGATTGATAATGCTTTAGCAGCTGCAGAAACATTTTTTTCTGAAAATAGATATGTGTGTGGGTTTATTAGATTTCATTCATTACTTGACAATGCAGAATACTGTACATCTAAAATTCACACTATATTTGATAGAGAAACAGTCGCAATCAAAACCGATGAAACAGAAGATGAGATCTGGACAAATCAGATTATTTCAAAGAATCGTAATATGATTAGAAAAGCTGAGAAAAATGGTCTCATATATACTGCGGAATATGATTTTGAATCACTTCCTGATTTTATTAGGCTTTATAATGCAACTATGCAAAGACTCAATGCTGAAGAATTCTATTTCTTTGATGAAAGATATTATAAAGAATTTGTAGATAAGTTTAAGGGAAAGGCTTTCTTAGGTACAGTAAAAAAGGATGGTGAGTTAATATGCGGAGCTTTATTTATGTATTCAAAGGTTTATGGCCACTATCACTTAGAAGGCAGTAACCATGAGTATTCAAAACTAGCTGCAAATAACCTGTTATTATGGAAAACAGCATTAGAATTTAATAAATTAGGTGTTGAGCAATTTCACTTAGGCGGTGGCTATAATAGTGAGCCGGATAATTCCTTATTGAAATTTAAAAAGTCTTTTAGCAATAATATGCATAAGTTTTATATTGGAAAATGGATTTTTAACCAAGAAAAGTATAATCAATTAAAAACAGAATGGATGCTAAACAATCCAGAGAAAGAAGAGCAGTTTGGAAGATTGTTATTGTGCTATAGATATTAATAGAGAGGTTGCTTATGTATAATAGATGTTTAATCATCGCTGAAGCAGGTGTTAACCACAACGGTGATGTGAATTTGGCATATAAACTTTGTAAGGTAGCTAAAGAAGCGGGAGCCGATGTTGTAAAATTTCAGACTTGGAAAACAGAGAATATAATTACACAAAATGTGGCTCAGGCCGAATATCAAAAAGACAATACCGGGAAATCAGAGTCTCAGTTTGATATGTTAAAGAAGCTTGAACTTACATATGATGAGTTTAGAAAAGTTAAAGAATATTGTGATTCGATAGGGATCACATTTGCTTCTACTGCGGATGATCCCGAAAGTTTGGATTTTTTGATAGAATTAGGGATACCTTTCATTAAAATAGGATCTGGAGAGATTGGAAATGTATCATATTTGAGATATATGGGGAGCAAGAAATTGCCTGTAATTTTAAGTACAGGTATGAGTTCTCTAGCTGATATTGATATTTCAGTCCAGGCACTTAAAGAAGGTGGCACAACTGATATTACATTACTTCATTGTACAACCAGTTATCCTTGTGCTTTCGAGAATGTAAACCTTAATGCTATGAACACAATAAAAGAGGCATTTAAATTCCCCGTTGGTTATTCGGATCATACATTAGGAAATATAGTTTCAATTGCAGCTGTAGCTATGGGCGCATGTGTTATTGAAAAACATTTTACTTTAGATAAAAATATGTATGGTCCAGATCATTTGGCAAGTTCAAGTCCTGAGGAATTTGCTTCTTTGGTTAAAGAGATAAGAAATATTGAAGTATCTATGGGTAACGGAAAAAAAGAAGCAACAAACGTTGAAAAAGAAATCTCAAAAGTTGTTTTAAAGAGAATTGTTGCAAAACATAGAATAAATACTGGTCAGTTGATTACTGAAGATGATATTTGTGTTAAACGTAATGACTCAGGATTGCCATGTAATAAATGGGATGTAGTAATCGGTACGAGAGCTGGAAAAAATTATGATGTAGATGAAGGAATAGAGCTGTAATTTATCAAAGGAAATCAACGTTTTACGCACATTTGACTTGAAATGTGTAAAGTGGACTCATAAAACTGCGAGGGTATCGTCATGGATTGCCGTACCTCAGAGGCAAGGTTCCCCACACCGACTGAGAATCAAAAACTGCATAATATCTTTTATTTTTCATATGATATAGACACCGTACAATTTGAAAGGATTTGAATGGATATTGTTGCATTCTGCTTTAATCTATATTATGATAGAAACAGAAAGGAAGTGACAGCATGACTACGGTAAGCCTTCGATTCGATGATGGGATGAAAAGACAGCTTGATGAGATGTGCGATGAAATGGGTTTCCGGTCCTTTTAACCTATACAGATATACATGATTTCAAAAGGGATCTGCTGCAGGGAAAGATAGAATTCTCGGTTACCTGCAAACCTGTCTATGGAAATGGAAGTGCGAGTACCACAGTAGTAGATAATATGGAGCAGCTGAACGCAAATTTCAACGAGGGACTCATGATCCAGAAATATCTTGCCGCAGGAATATGGCATTGACATATTCAATTCCTTTGAAAGGAGGCCGGTCCGGTGCGTTATTAAGAGAAAAATTTTCATGAGAAGAGGGAAACGGATAAGTCATATACGGTGAAAGAGGAGCATTTGGCACAGTTCATGATAAGGATGGCAGAAGTGCTTGGGCATATCGGAAACTTAGATTGCGATGTGTTAGCTATAAATAAACAATATTATATAATAGACTTAAATCCCTGATTTGGAGGAGGATATCCGGTAACGCATACGGCTGGAGTTAATTTACTGGAATTGGTCTTAAAGATGGTAAACGGAGAAAAGATAAATCCCGATTTTTATTCCTATAATGAGTTCGTGCTTGTCACGAAAACGATATCCACTGTTAAGACAGCATGGATGAAATAATATTTTTGTAGACAGGGAAAGCACATTGGGCGCAGAGAGGAGAGAAAATGAATCAATCTATCGATTTTCACTGGGAAGCTATACATGCGGACAAACAATGGGGGCAGTATCCGGCAGAGTATGTAATTCGTTTTGTAGCGCGTAATTTTTATAAAGTGCCGGACAGATCAGCATTAAAAATTTTGGATTATGGATGTGGAGGAGGCGCCCATGCTTGGTATTTAGCCAGGGAGGGATTTGATACGTACGCATTCGATGGAGCACCATCAGCGGTAAAAAACACGGAAGCGAGAATGCGAAAAGAGCACTTGGAGGCACAATTTACAGTATGTGATGCATTGGAGACTCCATATAATGATAATTTTTTTGATGCTGTTGTTGATAATTACTGTATTGCCATGAATTCAACAAATGAAATCAAAAAAATGTATCAGGAGGTGTATCGCATTTTAAGACCGAACGGCAAGTTGTTGACAGCACAGTTTGGAAAGAAGACGAGCGGATATGGTACAGGGAATCAAATTGATGAAAATACGTGGACTGAAATAAATAATATAGAGTTATGTGATGTGGGTAAAACTCATTTTACGGACTGCCTGGAGATCAGGCAGACGCTGGAGGAAACTGGGTTTAAAAACATAGAGGTGGATACGATACTATACACAGATAATGGAGAGACCATTGAACAAATTATTGCAAGAGCGGATAAATAGATATAGTAATAGGGAAAACGTGCTTGTAATCGCAGAGGCTGATGTAAACCATAACGGCAGTCTCAAGACTGCACTGAAACTCTGTGAGGCAGCGAAGTATGCCGGCGCGGATGTCGTAAAGTTTCAGAATTTGGAAAACTGAGAAAATCATACGGCAGGATGTTGAAAAGGCGCAGTATCAAAAGAAAAATTGTATATTCCGCATGAATAGATCATTGTTTACGGATAAATAGATCATTTGTCACGGAGATTTAGATCAGCGATCGCGGGGATGGAGATCACTGATCCTCACTAAAGGCAAAAGTATTGTTCCATGAACTCTTCTACACCGAATTCAACTAATCTTGGAAAGAATCTATCTACTGTTTACCGCCATTCCGGAGGTCCGGATTTCCGGCATCCGTTCCTCCGGAACGGGTTGTCTGCCATAATTACAGACATACCTCATCTAAGCATCTTTGCAACTTTTTATCAAAAGTAATAACATCAATACCTTTTTCCCATTTATAACCATACAAAAGGCAGTCCACAAAATCAAGTTTGGGAGTCTTGTAAAATATTTCCAATCCTCGAAGCAATATATCCGCATTAAGAATAACCACATCATTATTCAATTTACGAAAATTACTTGCAATATCCTCTCTTGTAACCTGATACACACCTTCTAATACATAGCAGACTTCTGCCAATACCTCCAATGTTACGTAACAGCTTTTGCTTTGGACGATTGTTCTAATCTGCTGAAACTGCTTTTCATTATCCTGGAGCAAAAATCTCAGCACTGCATTTGCATCCAATATGCAATTATTCCCTCGCATTTTTTTTGATCGCCGCCTTTCTCCATGCATCCTTTTCCTGCTCAATTAGGGAAGGATTAGCATACTTATGAAGTCCTCCTGCGGCTGATTCTCCTAAATCCATACCATCTTCTATCGGAATTACAATAACCTTTTGATTCATTTGTAACGGCTCTTTCACTTGAACTGCAGTTCCATCATAATAACCCATCATAGATACACTTCCTCCTGCCTTTCATATTACTAATCATAACATCAGATACTATTCCCTGCAATAAAAATTTATGAAAAGAGAACCACAGGATCTATGCCAAAGCAAGCCTTCCTCTTCTTTCCTTGAATATTTTGTATCAGATAACCATTCTGCTAAAGGCTTTTACGGTGGGAAGTTTGGGTAAATTAAATTAATTGGACTGTCCACGCCCTAGATTTATACGGTACTGCTATCTCCTGATAGTCCCGTAGGATTATTTCGATATTATCTAAAATCCTTTTAAATCCTTCTTCACCAGCCTGTACCTGTATATCATTCACGGAACGCCAAATATTCATATAGCGGTCCTTACTCATAATTTCCTCGTGCTCGCATTCCATAAAAATCAAAGGGCATTTATATTCTTGACCGATTCGTTCCCGCATCTGTTCGGTGGTGATGGATTTCCCGGAAGAAACACGCTTCATGTGGGGGATTTCATGATATACGGCATCTTCGATTTTCTGATGTAATTCACTTGATTCAATGTTTCGGGGATTCCAGATTGCTGTAAAAAATCCGTTGGGCTTTAAAATTCGCTTGAATTCTTTCATTGCCACGGGGGCATCCGCCCAGTGGAAAGAGGAGCCCATGAGCACCCAGTCAACACAATGATCCGGCAGATTGGTTGCTTCTGCCGCACCCTTGCTCCATGTGAAGGTATTCTTTCCGTCAAATAGTTTCATTCCTTCCGCTCTCATAGCGTCGTTTGGCTCTACCGCAAAACCGGTTATTCCAATCTGCGCGAGGTTTTCCGTTAATTTTCCTGTACCGGCGCCCACATCTGCAGCCGTAACGTGGCTGACGCCGAGTACCGCTGCAATATGATCTCTGATAAAACTCAGTAATTCAAGGGAATATCCAGGCCTGTCAATATAAAATTTTGCCAGCTCCGTAAAATCTCCATGCTTCATTTCGTTCTCCTTTACTCTGCGAGTTGTTTTTCCGCAAGTTTCAAATCCTCATAGTCATCTACTTCATACCAGCCACGGTTAATATGGACAGCCTTTAATACATGGCCTTCATCGATCAGGCCCTGCAGCAGGTCGGTCATATACATTTTCTGATAGGGACGTATGGTGCGCCACAGCTGCATGCCATTTTTCGTCCTGTTTTCAGCGTCCCTGGCCAGATCAAGCACTTCCCCGACACCTTGCTTCTGGTATCTCATTAATCCGATATATTGCGACTGTACTTTGGCCAGGTCTGTAGTTTTCTGACCGATTTCTATTAGATTATCCTCCTGGTCATATACGAGCGTTTCTGCATCGTCCAATGGATTTTCACACCGGGCTGACCAATATTCATACCAGCCGTCATCAACTATAACGGACAAATTGCTCTGCACGTCCAATATTTTGCGGAATACGGTTTCATCATAAATAATATCGCCATAAGAAACAATAATGTCTTCCTCATTGGCCATAATCTCTGACGTACACATCAGAGAACACACCATATTTGTGGTTTCATATTGTGTGTTGGGAATGAAGTGAATACCACGGCCCATAAAGTGTTTCTCCAATACATCGCCACAATATCCGGATACAATATAGATATCTTCTTCACGGATTCCGCAATTTTTCATTGTTGTAATCTGGCGGTCTATAATGCTGATTCCATTAACCTTGACCATACATTTGGGACACTCATCGGTCAGTGGACGGAGCCTCGTTCCCTGTCCGGCTGCTAAAATGATTACCTTCATCTGCTTTTCTCCTTTATTGAAACAAATTTTGAATCCTTTTTATATCGGCG
This sequence comes from Lachnospiraceae bacterium, assembly GCA_021770245.1. Classification (GTDB taxonomy): domain Bacteria; phylum Bacillota; class Clostridia; order Lachnospirales; family Lachnospiraceae; genus Eisenbergiella. The sequence continues at coordinate 71,531 of JAETRI010000001.1, read as the reverse complement.
GCGGAAAAAGGATTTTCTCTTTCGGGGTGCCACATGGTAGCTTCTATAGGTAACGTTTCGTGCCTGACCCATTCGGCTATGCCATCGGAAGTACAGGCTATCACCATAAGAGGGTTTTTGACATCCTTTGCAAAGCATGCCTGATTGTGAAAACTGTTTGTTTGAATTCCGGTTTCTCCTTTGGAATTATATAGCATATGCCTTACCGCCACATGACCTTGCACCTGCGTTAGTTCGCATCCAAAATAGTCTAGTATGGACTGCATCCCACGACAAAATCCATAGAGAGGAAGACTGTTATCTACTGCATATTCGATCAGAATCCGATCCGTTATATCGCGTTCAAATGCAGTCCCCCCCCATTTTTGGAGACTGTTTCCACCGGTTAAAATAATTCCGTCAGGCTGCAGTTCCCGAAGGTAGTTCTTTTTATTTTCAATCACATTGGGCATTGGCAGGGGGATATACCCGCAGGACTCTATCAATCGGGGAATCATCTGATCTGCGCAATCCCGACGTTCTCTATAGCTTTCCACCACTTCAACTCTTTGGCTGTAGATTATTTTTTTCATTTCAACACATCAATCCTTCTTCCTGCGGCGTCTATCTGTATCACTTTAGCTTTTTTAATGTTTTCATATAAGCTTTCTCCGGTTCCGATTACTGCGGGAATCTGCAGTTCGTTCGCACGGATCGCCATATGAGAGTTCGCACCGCCATACTTGGTGATAAAGCCAATAATTTTATGGGAAAAGATCCAGTCATAACCGGGATCCGCACTCTCCATTAAGACAATTTTACCTGACAGATCATATTCTGTTTCGGGCCGTATTTCATATACTTCTCCCAACACCTGTTTTAAGGTGATATAGTTAGGCTGAGTATCCATAAAACGGAAACAGTAAATGTCATCAGCATGAAAAATAAGAGGCGGAAGTACCATACATTTGGTTATCCGATATTTTTCTTTTCCTTTTTGTATAGAGTTTAGCAGTATATCCCTGCAATTCATACTTGAAGCATATAATTCGGAAATAATATTAATATCGGAATACGCACACTCTTCTTCTGATAAGTCGTTTTCTTTTCCTAATTGTCCGAACAGGCGGATTGCCTCGCTTAGGCTTTTGGTAAACACAAATTTAGCGTATTCCCGCCCTTCAATTGCTGTTTTTATAAAGTGGAAGAAACCTAATATATCGTCGGCCATGCCATGCTCTTTTAACAAAGCATTTAATTTTTTTATCTGTGTAAGGGAGATTTTAAAAGGTGTTCCTTTCGCTGCCGTTTCTCCATCTATATTCTGAGTCCACTCGTTTTCCCAGTCAAAATATACGTCCTCCGCTTCGTCATATCTTCTGGAACAGATATCATAGGTTCCGGGGCGTAGATGCCCATATTTAGTAAGAAACGCCTTTTTGGACATTTCACGCTTGTCTCTCTTCATAATAGAGCTGACTGTGTTCAATTCACCCATGAATTCCTGGTATTCTTCTTCGGATAAAATTTCCATATTTACCAGGGATTTCAGGAGTTGAACCGCTATAAATCCGGCCCTTGCCAAGCCGGCAAAAGGAAGAGTCCCGTAGCGCTTACAATCTTCTATGAGCCAATATATTTTCGAAACGTTATCTAAGCTGCTTTCCGTGATCTCCCGGTATCGTTCTTCCAGTGTCTGGATTTTGCGATAATCTTTCTTCCAGAGCCCTTCCTCGTTATCTATAATCGTATTTGTCACATTCCTGAGGGAATCCATAATTTCTGTGATTTCTTTATTAGAGAAACCATAATCATACAGGCATTTAATCCGATCCGGCAGGTCGGGTGTATAGCAGGTAAAAGCGATATCAAACTCGATTTTATCATGGAGATCGGGGTGCTGATATAATTTTTTTAAATAATAAGTAACCAGTTTCTCTGCGGTCTCCGGATTTAGCTGCGCCGGTATGAAGGAATTAAAACTTACTCTTACATCAATATAAGGCAGACCGTAAAAATCAATCATGAGAGGAAAGCTTCTAAGGTTGCGGTACCCATAATTATCTCTTTGATATGCCCAAATATTATCAGTGACAATTTCTTTATACAAGGATAAGGCTAAGGGTTTTGGACGCACCCCTATGATTTCTGCAGGGTTCCAATCGGGCATAATCCCGTACACTGTTTTTTTACCATATAAAAATGGTTTTTCACAGTTTTCACGCTCGATTTTTTGGCTGATATCCTGAAGATATTTATTTTGCTCCTCCAGTAAAACCTGCTGCTTCGCAACACATAATGGACGTACCTGAAAGATATATAATATTTTGTCGGAGTCCATTGCAAACTCGACGTCCAAATTAGGCTGTCCGAACAGTCCCTCCAGTTCCCTTAAAGTATCACATAATTTAGAGATAAAGGGATCATTGGGGGAACGGTATCCTTTAAAGACATACTGCAGTTTCGTTTTTTCGGAAGAACCGGAGGTAACAGATTCTGTTGATCCGGTGATATCGTCATAGTTAATGACATAATAATTTCCCAAGGTATTGGGGTCAAGGGTAAATGCAACTCCTGAGGAAATTACGTGTTGCAGCATAGGTTGGATCAATATCTGATCCTTTTCATTTCTATTTTGATAGGAAGCAGATACTGTATTAACGGCATCGATAATTTCCTGGCGTGTTTTGACATCGATTACTGAAGTATACTGTCCTGCCTTTGACTCTTCGGCAGTATCCTCATTTATAGCGCTGCTTCTGACCACCAGGCTCCGATCCTTGAATTTTGCTATAACGGTATCCAGGATTTGGCCTTGATTTTCCTGCCATTGGGCAATGCAGAAGCTTACCTGGGGTAAGACGAGTGCCTGCTTAGTATTCCCTTCTAATCTAGCAAGGGTTTCCGCTTTTGTACCAAAACTTATCATTATAGTTCTCCGCACAGTCCAAGTATTTCCATCAGTTTACATGCCTGTTTTTCCGGGGTTACATTTCCCGTATTATTGAGAGTGATATCTGGTCTGATGGGTAATTCCAGGTCCAGATCCATCCCGACAACAGAATCGGTGGTCCCATCGGCGATTCCGCTATATAAACCTTTCTGGTCACGCTTTTTAAGAACTTCAATAGGGACTTGTACGTATATTTCTATATAATTTTTGTTGTGCTCCCGATTCCATTTACGTATATCCTCGAACATAGAAATTGTGCAGATGATAACATCAATCCCCTGCTGAGAAAATAACCGGCATATCCTGGCGTACCGCATAGCACATTGAAAACGATCTTTTTTCGTGTAGCCCAGATCATTTCCGAATACTTCCCGAAGCTCGTCTCCATCCAGAAAAATCACATTATTTTTAATTTCTTTTAATTTATTATAAAATAACCTGCCTATTGTCGTTTTGCCGGCGCCTGAGAGCCCGGTTATCCAATAGACGCTTCCACACTGCGCGATATCACTCATAATATGACTCCTACTTACCTTTTAAAAGGATGTGGTTTGCGAATAGCTCCCGATACCCTTGTATGCATGAACAATCGGTTATCTCATTCCCGTCTGGTTCATATACATGGATTTCTTCATTTCCTTCCGGCTTGGAAACCATACAATCTTCTCCGGTCAAGGAATTAGAACAGTAGGTTGCCGTATAACGTTCGTCAATGATCCTGGCAGAATACTTTTGCCCCGGGTAGATACATTCATTATAAGCATATGGTCTTTCGGCAATTTCCTTTAAAGAGCTATTATCCCGGATTGCTCTATTTGCCAAACCTTTTAATATATCATAGATAATTGTGTTTTCCGTGGGGGCTGATATGATTTCATTTTGTAAGCTGCTGCTTTTGACGTATAAGGGAACATGGGTCATCTTATCTTCCAAACAGGTATGAAAAACAGTATCTTTGATAAAAGTGACGCCATGATCTGCTGCAAGGATAATATCGGTATCGTTTCTGCGTTCCAGATATCTGTACAATATGGCAAGGTAGGAATCCAGCCTCGATACTTCTAACTCGTATAACCTCTTCTGCGTTTCATCAAATCCCTTTGTGACAGACTTTCCTTTGTGGGTATTCTCATAAAACTGCATTTCCAGATTCTGCCGGGTCTGCACGCTAATATCAGAAATGCCGCGTTGCAAATGATGCAGATCATATAAGTTCAATATGATAAAATGATCCCTGTTTGGAAAGGCGTTTAAATGTTCTATGAGGTTGCCGATTAGTTCGTAAGCAGTTCCCTTTTTCATCCCATATACATAGACAAATCGGTCAACATCCCTTATATAACCATACTCAGGAGGACAGCGCCAATTGCTTCCAAAGTGACTTGTCAGGTAACCTTTTTCTTTATATTCGGATACAAGTGTTTTCCCTATTATCTGTCTCTTTCGGGGATGAAGCATCCGGTGCTCAATCGGATAGGCACCGGAATATATCGTCCCTATTCCGGGAAGGGTCCAGTCAGAACAGCAATAGCAATTAGAAAAATAAACAGCATTTGAAAAGAACTCATGTGTATGGGGCATCAGTTCTTTCCTTTTAGCTTTTGTTAATAACTCGGCCGACAGAGAATCGCAAATGATTAATAATTTGATGTTATGCGTTTTTTGACCGTCATCCATTAAAATCGGATCACCTATAATCAGCTCTCCGTCTGAGATGATTTTAATTTTTTCCTCCGGGGATAGGGTTAGATAATGCCATCGGTCATCGTCTATCAGCTTTTGGTAGGAATGTTCTTTGGACCGGACATTTATTTGGGTGTATCCATAGGGCGCCATGTAAGGGATAATGGAGGGCGTTTCAACGCTGAGCATCTTTTCTGTATTTACAGATAATTTATTCCCGCAATAATATTCGTATTTTTGCAGTCCGACCCTATGGAGATCTTTCCATCCCTCTACGCATTCGTCATCATATATACCGCCCCAATAATTTTTCTGTGAATCCTGGAGATGATAATCAGAATAGATGGAACTGTTTTTCCTTTTGTTCCGCTCGGATGCAAGTAATTTTCTCGCATAAGGGCTCGTAAGTATGGCAGCAATATTCATGGGTCTATTCTCCTATTGGCTTAGCCGAATAATACTTTGGCGAATTTGTATGCAGTATTATGTTAGTTATATTTTATACGAAAAATTATTTAAAAGTATAGGTTTTCTTGCAAAACATTATGCTTATAAAATCCTTTTATTTTAGTGAAAAAAGGCATCCTTTTGAAAAGGATGTTTTTTATTTGCTCAATTTTGAGATTGAAAGAAAACCTATACTTTTTAAGAATAGCTTATTGATTCAATGTAGCACATTTTTTTTCGGATTGCAATAGCTTTTCAGGATAATATGTATAGAAAATTATGCAAATACGCGTCTAAACTATAGCAAATACCAGTATCAAAAGTCCTAGTAAAATTTCTTAAAAACTATGCCTTTTTGTAAAAGGTTACATGAAAAAAGCTTCAAAAAGAGAATACCAGTGAGAGCAAGGATTGTTTATGCATAGATATATAAAAGATTTGATTGGCTTCATAAACAAAACGGAAATCATAATTGGAAATAATGCGCCATGTTGTGACTATAAAGAAGGAATTATGTATCTGGTTGACAAGTTTACATGGCATAAGAGGCAGGGTACTCAGCTGTTTTTTATCGGGAATGGCGGAAGTTCTGCAATTGCAAGCCATATGACTGCCGATTTTATGAAAAACGGCGGAATGAACACCTACAGTTTATATGACTATGCGGTAACAACCTGCATGGGAAATGATTATGGGTATGAATATATTTTCTCAAAGCCTTTGTCCTTCTTGGCCCGTCCGCATGATCTGTTGGTTGCAATAAGCAGTTCCGGTAAATCTCCTAATATGATCAATGCGATCAGTGCGGCTAAAAAGAAAGGGGCTTCGGTTATCACATTTACAGGATTTGAAGCGGATAATCCAATGAAACAAATGGGGGACATGAATCTCTATGTTCCCTGTGGAAAATATGGAATGGTGGAATCGATCCATAATCTTATTTTGCAGCAAATAGTAGATGAAATCATGGAGCGGGACGGGGTAACGTTATAATATGGAAGGGGATAAAAGGCCGGCAGTATTCCTTGACCGGGACGGTGTGCTGATACAAGAAAGAAGTTATGTGTGCTCCGTTGCCGAAATGTGCATTTTCCCTTTCGCAGAGGAATGCATCACAAAGATAAAGAAAAAAGGCTATTATAGCATAGTGATAACCAATCAAAGTGGCATCGCAAGAGGACTGTTTTCAGAATATGATTTGCAGAAGATGAACGAGTATCTGATCAGAAAGACAGGGGTGGATGCCATTTATTATTGTCCGCACCATCCGAATGGCATTGTAGAAAAATATAGAAAGAAATGCAGCTGCAGAAAACCTCAATCCGGTCTGCTGGATCGGGCGTGTGTGGATTTTGACATTGATATGAAAAGGTCTTATATGGCTGGAGACAGGGCCAGCGATATTCTGGCAGGACAAAGAGCGTGCATCAAGACCGTCTTACTGGAGTCCGGATACGGGACTGCTCATTTAGAAGAGCCGGTAACTCCGGATTTCATTTTTAACGATTTAAGAGATATGATAAAAATTTTGTAAAGGAGAAGATTATGGTTTCACTGGTGACAGGCGGATGCGGATTTATCGGTTCCCATATGGTAGACAGATTATTGAAGGAAGGGCATACCGTAAGAGTGATTGACAACTGGTCAACAGGCAGGCCCGAGAATTTGGATCATCAAAAGGATAACCCTAACTTAACGGTCTATCACATGGATATTAGGAGTAAAGAGGATATTTCCCCGATATTCGAGGGAGTAGACTACGTTTTCCACTTTGCGGCTCTGGCGGATATCGTACCGTCTATTCAAAAGCCATGGGAATATTACTCCTCCAATGTATTGGGGACCTATAATGTGGTGGAATGCGCAAGACAAGTCGGAATAAGAAAGCTGGTATACGCCGCATCCTCTTCCTGTTATGGGATTCCGGACGAATATCCGACGAAAGAATCGGCCGATATCAGGCCACAGTACCCCTATGCATTAACAAAACGCCTGGGAGAAGAAACGGTGTTGCATTGGGGGCAGGTATATGGATTGCCCGTTGTAACTTTAAGATTATTTAATGTATACGGAACCAGATCAAGGACATCGGGGACATATGGAGCGGTATTCGGCGTTTTCTTGGCACAAAAGCTTGCCGGAAAACCGTTCACGGTGGTGGGGGATGGAACCCAGACAAGGGACTTTACTTATGTAACGGATATTGCGGACGCTTTTTATACTGCGGCTATGTCGGATGTGGTTCAGGATACTTTTAATGTTGGGAGCGGCGGGACCTATTCTGTCAACAGGCTTTGTGAATTACTGGGAGGAGAGATCGTCCATATTCCGAAAAGACCGGGAGAACCGGACTGCACCTTTGCGGATACGTCCAAAATTGAAAAGGCGCTTGGATGGAAAGCCAAGGTCACCTTTGAAGAGGGAGTCCGGAAGGTATTGGATCATATTGATTATTGGAGAGCGGCTCCGGTCTGGACTCCGGACAGTATTGGCACTGCTACGGAAGACTGGTTTAAATATCTCGATAAATAGTTTTGGATCATGGATTGTGAGAAGGACAGAATGGAGAAAATTGTTTCAAAAAAAACATATTTAGAAGAAATAAAGCCTGAGTTGGTCAAAAGAGGCAAGACCGTTGCGTTATGTCACGGCGTATTTGATCTGATACATCCGGGGCACATTATCCATTTGCAGCAGGCAAAAGGGATGGCGGATATTTTAGTCGTTTCTATTACAGCCTCCCGATATGTGCGCAAAGGACCCGGAAGACCATATTTTGACGATGAGATGCGTATGAAGGTTTTGGCGGCATTGTCCTGTGTTGACTATGTGATGCTCTCGGAAGGCTATACGGTAGATGATATTATTGAATGCGTTGAACCTGATATCTATGTGAAAGGGGAGGAGTATGCCAAAGCAGAAGATGATATCACAGGAAAGATTACGGAAGAAAAGGAACTGGTAGAGAAACATGGAGGCAGGATAAGCTTTACGACAGGTGCGGTTTTTAGCTCGACGAGGTTGATTAATACGGCAATGTCCGGCTTGTCAAATGAAGTCAGGCAATACATGGAGGACTTTAAGGCCAGACATACGATGGACGAGATCCGAACCTATGCCGACAAGATTAGCGGCCTCAAGGTACTCGTTATTGGCGATGTCATCATAGATAAATATACTTATTGTAATGTGCAGGGGATGATGTCAAAGGACATGGGGTATTCGGCGAGGCTTTCTCATTCGGAGGAATACTTTGGGGGAGCTGTCGCCATCGCAAGACATCTCTCCACTTTCTCAGAGAATGTAACGCTTATGTCCATCATTGGAGACGAGGAGGATATAAGGCTGCATTTGTTTGATGAGCTGGGGGATAACATACAGCTGAAACTGATGTACAGTTCGGTATTTCCAACCATAGTCAAGCATAGATATCTTACACGGAATGAAAAAAGGGAAGAATATAAGAAAATTTTTGCCATCAATAATATTCCTGAGAAGGTAAGCTTTGAGGAAGGGTTATATAGGAATTATAAAGAGAGGCTGGAAGAAAAAATAACCGATTATGACGTGGTATTTTTATGCGATTTCGGACATGGTCTGATAGACAGAGAAATTATTGATATTGTGGAACAGAAAGCAAAATTTCTCGCGCTAAATTGCCAGACAAACTCGACAAATAAGGGGCTGAATATTATCACGAAATATTCCCGGGCGGATGTTTTCACCCTGGACCAACAGGAATTAAAGCTCGCTTTTCCGGAATATGCGATGGACGAAGAGCAAGGGCTAAAAGAACTGTCCGGCCATCTGCGCGGAAACGGCTGGCTGACAAGGGGATCAAGGGGGGCTTATGGGATAGATGGGAATGAGATACAAAACTGTCCGGCATTCACATTGAATGTAAAAGATACAATCGGGGCCGGGGATTCTTTCTTTGCCGTTGCAGGGATTTTTGTCGCAGTCGGCGCACCGGTAGAAATCGGAACATTTGCCGGCAATATAGGAGGTGCATTGGGGGCTAATATTGTCGGAAATAAAGAAGCGATACAGAAGGTTAATGTATTAAAATACGCAAGTACTTTAATGAATGTATGAGTGGGAGAGAAATGATGGCAGAAAATATCAGAATGGATTCACACAAATTAATTTATCATCCGGATGTTGTGTCCAGATGGATGAAGGGGGAAAATATCTATCCGATCGAACTGGAGATCGGCCTGACCAATGCGTGTAATCATCGCTGCATATTCTGTGCGGTAGACTATACAGGTTATAAGCCATATATATTAGACAGCAGGATATTGCAGGATAATTTGAGCGAACTGGCGCCAAGAGGGGTAAAAAGCATTATCTACGCCGGGGAGGGTGAACCTCTTCTTCATAAGGACGCTCCTGATATTATAAATCGAACAAAACAGCTGGGCATAGATGTGGCAGTATCGACAAACGGCGTCCTGCTGACTCCCGAAATCTCCAAGGAATGTCTCGGTTCTCTAACATGGATCAGATTTAGCACGGCAGGCATTACGGAGGAGACATACAATAAAATCCAGCGCGGCAGGCCGGGTGACCTGTCTAAGGTTTTGACCAATATGGAGGCTGCTGTAAAGGTTAAGAAGGAACAGGGCCTGCACACCACATTGGGCGTACAGCTGCTTTTACTTCCGGATAATAAAAATGAAATTGTGCAGATGGGAAAGGAACTTCGGAGAATAGGAGTAGATTATTTTACGATAAAGCCCTTTTCGCAGCACCCGCAAAGCCAGCACATTTTACAGGTGGACTATAAAGAGATGCTGGAATTGGAAAATGAAGTAAAGGAATTGGAAACCGATGATTATAAGGTGTATTTCAGAGCTCATGCTATGCAGAAATTAGAGGGTGAAAGATGCTACAGACATTGCTGGGCGCTGCCATTCATGGTCTATATAGATGCCAAAGGGAATCTATGGCCCTGTATTGTATTTATGGGCAAAGAGGAATTGAAGTATGGGAACATTAACGAGGAAAGTTTTGTAGATATTTGGGAAGGAAGCCGCCGCAAAAAAGTTGTGGAGTATTTTATGAATATGGATCTGGAAAAAAACTGCAGAGAACTATGCCGACTGGACGAAATGAACCGCTACCTGGAGGAAATAAAAAATCCGGGCGGTCATGTCAATTTTATCTAAAAGGAAATGAGATGAATGGACGATAGGGATGAAATCAGAGAGCTGAAGAAAAAAATATTTCTTACTGCATATCGAGCCGGCTCGGCCCATTTGGCATCGGCTTTTTCTGTGATTGATTTATTATATGTACTGTATTGTAAAGGGATTTTGCAATATGATGCGAAGGAACCATGGAAGAAGTCGAGAGACCGCATGATTCTGAGTAAGGGACATGCAAGTCTGGCTCTGTATGTCATATTAAATCGGATAGGATTAATCAATGATGAAAAATTAAACGGATTCTGCCAGCCGGGTTCTCATCTGGGTGGAGAACCCCGGATGAGCGCTGCTCCGGGAATAGAGGCTTCAACAGGCTCCCTGGGACACGGAATGTCCTTTGCCGTAGGTATCGCGATGGCATGTAAGATGAACAATTATGATAACAAAATATACGTGATTTTAGGAGATGGGGAATGCCAGGAGGGCACAATATGGGAAGCTGCAATGGCGGCATATAAATTTAAGCTAGATAATCTTGTCGTGATAATAGACGACAACCGACTGCAGGCGATGGATACGGTTGAAGAAATTATGGGAATAACCTCATGGAGAGAGAAGTGGGGCGCATTTGGTTTCGATGTGGACGAGATAAACGGACATGATCTGGACGAAATTGAGCGGACATTATTGAAAGAAAATCGCAGGGATGTTCCCCGGCTTATTATCTCCCATACGATAAAAGGCCATGGAGTATCTTTCATGGAGGGAGTCCCCATCTGGCATTATCGCATGCCCGATGAGAAGGAATTAGAAATACTTCAATCGGAATTGGGTATTTCGGATGAGGAATTAATCTTATGAGAGATACTTATTTAAAAAAGTTATACGATTTGGCAAAAAGAAATACGGAAGTGGTGTCGCTCGTTTCGGATAATGGGCTGATTGTCTATGATGATTTCCGGAGGGATTTTCCGGGGCGATACTTTAACTTTGGTATTTCCGAAGAGAATATGGTCGCTGCGGCAGCAGGTATGGCCAGCTGCGGGAAAATACCGTTTGCATATACCATAAGTGCATTTATTGTATACCGGGCATATGAGTTTTTAAGAGATGATATCTGCTTTCAAAATCAAAATGTTAAACTGATAGGAATAGGCTCCGGCTTAACCTATAGTACTCTCGGCCCTTCTCACCATACTACGGAGGATATTGGGATTTTAAGAAGCCTGCCTAATCTAACGGTATTTTCTCCTGCAACCCGGACGGAAGTGGAATGGATGATGGAAAAGGCCTGCGAAATAGAGGGCCCTGTATATATCCGTTTAAGCAATAATTCAAAAGAATACTATAATGCTCCGCCCTCGTTTTCCCTTGGCGCTCCGGCAGTGGTGAAAGAAGGAAGAAACATCACGGTTTTTGTTACAGGTTCCATAATCACTGAAGTGATGGATGCGGCCGCCGAACTGGAATGCGCCGGAATAAGTATTGAGGTGGTGAGTGTTCATACGCTAAAGCCTGTTGATAAAAAAGAGATTATAAGATTGTTGGACAAAACAAAGAAATTTGCTACGGTCGAGGAACATAATGTCATAGGCGGCTTATACAGTGTAATCGCAGAAGCTCTGGCGGATGAAAAGGTGATGTTCCCTTCCGTAAAAATAGGATTGAATGATGTCTTCGCAACGGATTATGGCACGTTGCAGAATGTCAGATATGCCAATGGCATTAGATCTGATCAAATTGCGCTTAAAATCAGGGAATTCTTAGACGGTTCCATATAGAGGAGGGGTTTTTTTGATTCAAATCGTATGCAGAGCGGTGCGATTGTTTGCCAGACACGGACTGTTTGGAAGAAAAAAGCAGGTGATCCAGATCCTCTCCATAGAAAAAGATTCCGGATTTCGTATAAACAGAAATAAGTATGACGACTTCTATCAGGAAATTGCAGCACGTTACAAGGAAATCAGGGTGCATAAGCTATGGAGCACGAGAATTGGGGAATATGTCCCAAGATATCTCACGGCGGTAGAGGATTCACGTATAAATGCGGAAAATGGCATTTTAGATGTTTTTGTTTTATCGGATTGTGTCAACCACAATGCAAGGCTGTCGGAAATTATGGGAAGACATATTCAGATTATAAATGAAAATAATGTTGATATGTGGATCGATACACTGCAGCGTTTTCCCAAAGTTTATTTTATGAAATACTGGGATCAGTATGCGCGAAGAAATATGGATCGGCTGCTGCATTCGGAGGATACGGTTCAATACTTTGAACTTACCTCTGAGGAGGAGGCGGAAGGACAGGAAAAGAAACGGTTAATGGGAATAAAAGCCCCCTTTTTGTGTGTGTCCAGCAGAGATCCGGCTTTTCTGGCTGTAACGGAACCGCAGAATGACTGCAGCTATCATGATTACAGGGATTCGGATATCAATAAACTGAATCTGGTAGCAGAGTATTTCCAGAAGAAAGGGATTACGCTGGTCAGGATGGGGAGGTATGTCCAGGGAAAGGTAAGTTTTCAAAATTGTATAGATTATTCCAATAAGTATTACGATGAATTGATGGATCTTGTTTTGATGAGAGACTGCAAGTTTTATATAGGCGATTCCAACGGAACCTGTGTGTTTCCCATGGCACTTAACAGACCCGTTGCTTTAAAGAACGTGATTCCGGCGTTTAGCGATATGTGGGGGACGCATCCGCAGAACCCATTAAACCTGGTTATTTTTAAAAAATATTATTCAAAAAAGGACAAAAGATATCTCTCCATAAAGGAAATGATGTTAATCGAGAAGCAGGTAAATTTTGACGGACACAAATATAAAGAACTGGGAATTGAAGTGGTGGAAAATACTCCTGAAGAAATTTTGGACTTGGCTGTGGAGATGAATGCAAGAATAGACGGAGAATGGATTGACACACCGGAAGATATTGAGCTGCAAAACAAATATCAGTCATTGGTGTGGAAGTGGTCTGAGGATGAAGGAATGAATAAAAACGCAATGTTTCATGGGAGAGCAGGGGCCTTGTTCCTGCGTAAAAATCCTTTTTTATTTAATTAAAGAGAATATATAGGAAAATTGAAAAATTTGTATTGCTGAGGAAGAGGTATTATAAATGGATATAAACGTAAGGGCGGAAGCAATCCTTTCCCGGGTCATTGCGCCTGACAAAAGGACATATTTTCTTTCAGACATGTTTTTGAAAAGGATAGTCAAAAAATATGCTCTAGGACAGGAAAGCAAAGTGGCAGTTTTCGGCTATAAGAGGGATGTGGATCGGTTTTCAAAATGCTTTCCTTCTAAATGTAACGCTTTGATCCGTGAATATGCCAAACCGGAGAATTGGAGATGTGATCCGGGGCAGGAATTCAAAGGCGAGGAGCAGATACATGAGATTGCCCAGCTTTCGATTGACAGATTGGTAATTGTCTCCAATGATCTGCGTTATCTTGCACAGATGTATTTAATCAAAGAAAATGTTTCATACGAAATATTGGATGTTTATGAACTTATAGAAAGAGAATATAAGAGAGTTGTTGTAAAGAGTATTGCAAATTCACCTATACAAATATTAAAAGAATATATTAAGTGGGGGGGGGTATGGCTGTCAGAACGAGTACCTGCATTGAATAGTCTGCAATGTGTTTGGTACTGGAGAAAAGAAAAAGAAAAACGGTGTGATAATTATGATGCGATATTGGTAAAGAAGTTTTATGCAAAAAAGGCATCGGATCCAAAGGAAAAAGAATATTATCTTAATAAATTAATTATAAATTATCTCTTGATAAGAGATTATAAAAGTGCGTTTAAATATATTGACGAGTATACCAATATAGTCGGAAATGAGGAAAATCCATTTGAACGCGCAAAAGAGGAATTTACAGAACTGTTTTCACAGATAAAGGAGGAACTTCAGAGAAGAAAAGAAAAAGATATTTTAATCTTCTGGTGTGACTCTATGCCATATTCAGACTTTAAAAGATGGCACTTTTTAGAAAATGAGGCTGCCGATAGTCTGCAATTCGAGAATACGTACACTCACGTTCCCTATACAGATACCACATCCAAGGCAATGTTTACAGGCCTTCCTTATTACGAAGGTAGAATGTATCGGGATGCAGAAGACGGTAATTTCTTCAAGGATGGGAAAACCATTGCCCTTCTTGAAGAAGAGAATTATCAGATATGTGAAATTGGGGAAAACTATACCCGGAAAAAATATCTGAAAGAATTGGCTTACACAGTAAAAAATGCATATCCGCCCGCAGCAATGTATTTGTGGGAATCTCTTGCTCAAATGCTGGATAATAACGGGAAAAAGAAATTTATCATTTGCCATATGGATTGTGAATTACATGAGCCATATTGGAACGGTGAGTCAGAAGAAATGTACGTGGGTCCCACTGCGTTCCTAAATGACTTAACGAAATATGATAGCCAGAGAAGAGAATCTGCAGCTTATTTAGAAGGACAAATTCTTTGGTATCAATCTTTTTTGGGAGAGAAAGCCAGCAGAATTTTTATGAGCGATCATGGACTTTATTGGCCTCCATATTCTGAACACCGGCTCCATGCTTTTTGCTTTATCAAGGACGGGGATGTAAGGAGAGGAAGCTATAAAGAATATTTTTCGTACTTACACTTCTATGAACTGATCACTTATATTTTATACCCAACAGAAGAAAATTTCGGGAGAATTTTTTCAGATTATGCATTAGTTCAAAATGATCATCCATATAGCCAGAGATTCTGCGAAGAGATTCAACATAAGTTCGAAAATAATGAGGATCTTATGTGGAAAACCTGGATAGGATTTCGCGGAATCATTAAGGAGGGATACAAACTGATTCGTTTCCCGGAGAATCAGGAGATGTGGCTTGATATGGAGGACAGGGAAATACTGCCTGATGAGATAGCAGATCCTGCGCTGGTGGAATTTATGCGCGACAGGGTGGGAAATGAGTTTGGCGACCTTTCGGATCCGCACTACCGATATACCAGGAAGCTGTATGAATATTTAAAATCTGCCAGGTTACAGAAAGTACAGTAGGTTGAAAAATATAACCTTTTTCATGACTATTTGTGCCGCCAGCGTCAGCGGCGGAATGGATGATTAGATTGAAGATTATCATTTTTATCTTCCTGATTTAGGCGTATACCTTGTATGCAGATAGGGAGTCAATATGATTACAAGAAAAATATTGTTAAATCCAGGGCCGGCTACTACTACGGATACAGTAAAAATGGCGCAGGTGGTTCCGGATATTTGCCCCAGAGAGAAGGAATTTATTGATGTTATAAGGGAAGTAGAGGAGGGATTATTAGGAATTGTCCATGCTGATCCTACAGAATATGCAGCTGTTATGTTTTGCGGTTCGGGTACTATTTGTATGGATGTTGCATTAAATTCTCTGCTTCCGGATGGCCGTAAAGTACTCATTATTAATAATGGCGCTTATAGCAGACGCGGTGTTGAAATCTGTAAGTTTTATCATTTGCCATACATTAATCTCGAGTTTCCCGTAAATAAATTGCCGGATTTACAGAGGATTGAAAGGGAATTGGAAGAAAATCCGGATATTGCTTTAGTTTATATAACGCATCATGAAACCGGGACAGGCCTATTAAATCCTGTACAGGAAATAGGGGAGCTTGCGCATAGGTATCATGCTTTATTGATAGCGGATACAACATCCAGTTATGCAATGCTTCCTATCAATATAAAGGAAAATAATATTGATTTCTGTATGGCCTCTGCACAGAAGGGAATTATGGGTATAACGGGATTGTCCTATTTGATTGGCAGGAGAGAGGAAATTGAAAAATCTGCAGCATACCCTACACGTTCCTATTATTGCAATCTATATCGCCAATATGCATATATGCGTGACCACGGTGAAATGCATTTTACACCACCCGTACAAGCATTGTATGCAGCAAGACAGGCGATCAGGGAATATTTTGAAGAGGGTGAACAGAACAAATGGAAGCGTCACTTAAGGGTAATGGAGGCCATTTCAACCGGCCTGCAGAAATTGGGATTTCAGATGTATATTCCGAGGACCATACAGTCCGGTTTGGTAGCAGCCGTCCTCTACCCGGAGGACGAAAACTGGGATTTTGAAAAGATTCATGATTATTGTTATGAGAGGGGATTTACGATATATCCCGGCAAGGTTGAGCAAAAACAGATGTTTCGTCTATGTGCTTTTGGGGCTATAGATGAGACAGATATTGAGAAGTTTTTCAAGGTATTTGAAGGCGCGTTAACTATCAGCAAGGTTCAGATACCGGTTAGATATTAGGGGATAGAGCATATCCTGAGCTGTCTGCCTGCTAAAACGGGTAGATGGGAGTTAACATAAAGCTTTGGGTAACTTTCAGTTAAAAAGGATGGTATGTAAAGAGATTTATGACTAAAGTATATGCTTGTTTTTGTACGGATGTTATTCATGAAGGTCATATGAATCTGTTACAGGAAGCGACCAGATACGGGCAGGTAATTGTAGGGGTTTTGAGTGACTCCGCAACGGTTTCTTATGACCGCTTTCCTACGGTTTCTTTGGAAGAAAGAATCCGTATTATAGAGGAAACGGGACTGGTGGATCAGGTTATTGTTCAAAAGGATGTGCTTTACGATGATGTATTTGATAGTATTCATCCGGATTTTGTAATCCATGGCGATAACTGGAAACAGGGCCCTATGGAAATAATACGTAAAAATGTTATAGAGAATCTGCTTCGTACGGGGAAACCGGATGGATTGATAGAAATACCATATACATATAATGAGAATGTGAAGAAAATTGATAATCGAATGCGGGAAAAGCTGGCTATGCCTGAATTCCGCCGTGGACGATTGCGTCAATTGATTCATATGCGTCCGGTTGTAAAGGCGCTCGAGGTCCATTCCGGGCTGACAGGTTTAATTGCGGAGAAGACGGTAGTCGATGTGGACGGAAGGTTAGACCAATTTGACGCCATGTGGATATCAAGTTTGTGCGATTCGACCGCCAAGGGGAAGCCGGATATTGAACTTGTAGATATGTCTTCGAGAATAAGAACTATTGATGATGTTATGGATGTGACGACTAAGCCTATTATCCTTGACGGTGATACTGGAGGATTGATCGAGCATTTTCGATATAATGTCCGTACATTGGAGAGAATGGGCGTTTCCGCAGTGATCATAGAGGATAAAACCGGGCTTAAGAAGAATTCGCTATTCGGAACAGAAGTGGAGCAGACGCAGGATTCCATAGAGAATTTTACTGCTAAAATCAAAGCAGGAAAGGAAGCTTTACGTACAGATGAGTTTATGATCATTGCCAGAATAGAAAGCCTGATCCTGGATAGGGGAATGGATGATGCACTGAAAAGAGCATCCGCATATGTGGAAGCGGGAGCAGACGGGATTATGATTCATTCCCGTAAAGAAAGCGCAGATGAGATTGTTTTATTCTGTAATGAGTTCAGGAAAATGGATCGATATACGCCGATTGTTGTTGTACCGACATCCTTCCACTCGATTACAGAGGATGAACTTGCAAAGGCAGGAGCGAATATTGTTATATATGCAAATCAGTTGACGAGAAGCGCATTTCCGGCTATGCAATCTACAGCAATAAGCCTTTTGAAAAACCACAGGGCGCTGGAAATTGACAGTCAATTGATGCCATTTAAGGAAATTATTAATTTAATTGATGAGTTCTAAGAGCGGAAGAAAATAAGAGCAGGAAAGATAGAGATGAATGAATACGGGATTCTTATGGCGGCGGGAATGGGAATAAGAATGCGGCCTTTGACAGAAAAAATACCCAAACCACTTATCCGTGTACATGGAAAGCCGATGATTGAGACCCTGATTGAGGGATTACGGAAACGTCCGGTCAAAGAAATTTATATTGTTACAGGATATCTGGCAGAACAATTTGAATATTTATCAAATCAATATCCTAATGTTCATTTGCTGCATAATCCGTACTATCGAGAAAAAAATAATATTTCATCCATCTATGCTGCAAAAGAAATTTTAGAAAAAGGCAATTGTTTTATTTGCGAATCGGATTTATATTTGGCGGATGAGAGTCTCTTCCTTCGTGAATTGGATCAATCCTGCTACTTTGGAAGAATGTATCAAGGCTATAGTAATGACTGGGTCTTTGATTACGATGGAGAAAGAATTACCCGGGTAGGAATCGGGGGTAAAGACTGCTACAATATGGTCGGTATCTCTTACTTTACGAATCGGGATGCCATCCTGCTAAAGGAAGCGATTGAATCCGCATTTTTGAACCCTCAATATGATAACGTATTTTGGGATGAGGTCGTCGATCAGAACTTAAACAAGCTGTCCCTCACCATTGAACCGGTTATTTCGGGACAGGTCGTGGAAATCGATACAGTGGAGGAGTTGAACAGGATTAATGAAAGCTTCTGATTTTTTATGGCAGATCAATGAACTGGGAATCAAAACGATAATCGGAGTTCCTGATTCCACATTAAAACATTTTTGCAGCGAGATACAGGTTCACCCCGGGGAATTTCGTCACTATACGCCTGCTAATGAGGGAGCAGCCGTAGGGATTGCGGTCGGAGAATATTTAGCCAGCGGTAATCCGGCATGCGTGTATATGCAAAATTCGGGAATGGGGAACGCGGTAAACCCAATCTGTTCGATAGCATGTGGCGATATATATGGGGTTCCGATATTCTTCGTGATAGGGTGGCGAGGGGAACCCGGGAAAAAGGATGAACCACAGCATCTTTTTCAGGGGAAAATAACATGCGCTTTGCTGGATACCCTCAGCATTCCTTATGCTGTGATTGATGAGAATACCACAAAGGATGAAATGCTGTCTGTCATGAAAGAAGCGAAGAGGGTTCTTTCGGAAAACAGACAGTTTGCCGTGGTGGTTAAAAAAGGGACTTTTGAAGCCGGCGAAAGCTTTCTGTGGGATAATGGCTATCATATGATACGTGAAGAAGCCTTAGAAAAAATCATTGAAACCATTCCCCGGGATACTTGCGTTGTATCGACTACAGGAAAGATTTCCCGAGAAATCTATGAGAAGAGCAATGCATTATATGGCGATCATAAAAATATTTTTATGACAGTTGGAGGGATGGGGCATGCATCCATGATCGCGTATGGTATTGCTGTACGAAAACCGGGACAAAATATTCTATGTATAGACGGCGATGGCGCGGCGCTGATGCATATGGGGGCTTTGGCATTTATCGCTGCACATGCACCTAAGAATTTTTACCATGTAATTGTTAACAATCAAGCGCATGAATCTGTCGGGGGGATGCCCACAGACTGTCCCAAACTCAGTTTCGTTCAGTTGGCACGGGCTGCTGGCTATAGCGGGGCTTCAGAGCTAATGGACATGGACGATTTAGGACAAATAGCCAGGGATATGGAATCAAAAAAGCCGGGACCGATTCTCTACGAAGTAAAGGTGTCGTTGAAATCCAGATCTGATTTGACAAGACCGATAGAAACTGCGGAGGAAAATAAGAATTCATATATGCGGTTCCTGAATACAATATAATTTGAAAATTGAGAGGAAATGGAAGGGATTTGTGTAAAAATTTCCCAATCTGTCGGGCTTTTGTAGTCCAACAGATGAATACAGGAGGGCGGGGCAGATGGATGGTTCCGGTTTAATTGTCATCATAGTGTCCCTTGCACTGAGTGATGGTGATGTTTTCTTTGCTGACCCTGTAAACAAGCCTGTCCTTATCATTGATCCGTCTGATCCATTCCCCTTCCGGGCTGCTCTTCAGCGGCTCAGGCTTTCCTTCACCGGCATAGGGTTCACGCTGGATGGATTTGAGGAGGCTGTTTATCTTTTTCAGGGTCTTTTTATCCTGCGACTGCCAGTAGAGGTATTCCTTCCACGCGTCTTCGGCAAATGTGATCTTACTCACGCTCCATAGCCTCCAGTTCTTCCATTGTCTTTACGACCACCTGCCCGTTTCTGACCTGCTGGCCCGCTTTCCTTAGCTGCTCCATGTTGGAATCTGAGTAGAAGGGATCCAGGGGGGCAGCCACCTCAAAAGGAATACGGCGGTCCCGCAGCGCTTTCTTTGCATAGATCATGAAAAAGGTGGTAAGGTTCATCCCCATTTCATCGCACATCTCATCAAGCTGTCTTTTCATCTCATCATCGAATCGTAGGCTTACCGTAGTCATGCTGTCACTTCCTTTCTGTTTTTATCATAATATAGATTAAAGCAGAATGCAACAATATTCATTCAAATCCTTTCAAATTGTAGGGTTTCTATATAATTATATGAAAAATAAAGGATATTATGCAGCTTTTGATTATCAGTCGGTGTGGGAGGATTCATCTATGGTTTCTTCCACGCTCAGCAGATTATCTGCCAGCGTTGCTTTGGCAGGGAGCATGGCTTTTGCAGCAGAACCGATAAACAGCAGGATGCTGAGAAAAAAGAATGCAGTGTCCCTTTCACGGAAGAAGAGGACAAGCCCGGCGAAGAAGCAGCCGGCCCCGACAAGGGAAGTCAAGGCCAGCCGCCGGGGTAATGGTTTTGGTATGTGTTCTATAAAAATGCCTTCCTTAAAGAATCTGGAAAGTGACCTGCTGCCAAAGACAAAAAGCGAGTTCCTCAGTGACAGCTCACTGGAGAAGATGCTCTATCTGGCAAGCCAGAACGCGGCGAAGAAGTGGACACAGCGGTGCCGCAGCTGAGGCCAGGCGCTCAACCAGAGGACAGTCCTCTACGGGGATTGGCTGATACAAGTTCTGTAAAAAAAGCCTGGGGCAGGGCACTATGGAAAGGTGACGCTGTCCCCAGCCTTTTACCGGAAGGATTTTTCCTACATAGACACAGAAAAATTTACAACTTCGGAAATGGAAAGAGTTTATGATAATCCCAGTTTATGCTTCATTTTTTCCATTTCTTCCAGTTCCCCCATATCCATCCATTTTTCCTCCGGAATAACGTATACGCCTATTTTATATTTCTCCTTCTGGCAGATTTCGATAATATCCGTAATATGGATAAAATCTCTCTGGGGAATCTGCTGTATAAATTCCGGTTCTAATACATATAATCCGGTATTTGTGAGATAGGTGTGGCTGGGCTTTTCCTCAATATGGAGTAGGTCTCCATTTTGATCCAGCTTAACTACACCATAGGGAACGGTAAGCTGTTTCTGCGCGCAAACCATGGTGGCCAGGTTTTGACGTTCCCGATGGTATTGTAGTATTTTCCCGTAGTCTTCTTCAATTAGAATATCGCAGTTTGTCATAAAAAAAGTCTGGTTTAGAGTCCCCTTTAATAACCGCAGACCTCCCCCGGTACCGCCAAAGTACTCTTCGTCATAAAAGGAAATCCTTCGATCCGTTTCCCTTAAAAAAGCTTTGATCAATTCCTTTTTATAATTGACAATGATATGAACGTCATCACAGCCATATTCGGCAAATCTGTCCATAATGTATTCAATAATAGTCATATTCCCCATCGGGATTAATGGCTTGGGAAGGATGTCTGTATAAGGTTTTAATCGTGTACCTTTCCCTCCTGCCATGATGACTAAGGGTACATTCAAATTTTCCGCTTTTTTCGTTTGGGAGCCGTCGATAAAGACAATGTTTTGAATTTCACCTTTCGTATCTACAATGGGGATGGAACTGATTTGCCAGCGCTTTAACTCTTCACGAGCCTTATATGCCTCGTTTTCGGATAAAAAATGTACTGATTTATTGGCGACTGACATGACATTGATAGTAAGATCATTTCCGTTAGAGATCAGGCATCTCCTGATATCACCGTCTGTTATAGAGCCGATAAGTATGTTTCCCTTTACAACATAAACAATCCCCTTGCTGTTATGGTCTATTTTAAGCATTGCCGTTCGTATGGTATCCTGATCGGTGATAATGAAATCCTGATTGTGTAAGCTATACATTTCAATTCCTTTATTTCAAGAAAAGCTACCATCTCATGGGTTATACATAATTGAAAAGGGGCGGGAACGAGGTATAATTTAGGGGAAGAATACATTATTCAGCAAAATGTTATCTTATAATTGATCAATTACGCTGTTTATTATATTATAGCTATCTCAATATTGCAAGTCATTTATACAGGTTATCTGGGCTTACTCATTATAATAGGATATTTCTATATACCTCGTCTTTGTCATCTTGCTCAATGGAAAGGTATCTTTTCGTGATCTCCATAGATGAATGATTGTAAATAGACATAATAATTGCAGGGGCGGTTCCCTGCTTCCAGGCATGATACCCAAAAGTCTTCCTTAGGGAATGGCAACTGAGATTCCCTTCATATCCAAGACTTTTACAGGCATCCTTTATAATTACGTAAGCCCGGTTCCTTCCGATAGGCCTATTATTTCCGACCCGGCTTTTAAAAATAAATTCACAGGGGGTGATTTTGTCTGCTGCTTTTTGTTTCAACTCACATAAACAATCCTTGGATTGTGAATTAAGAAAAACTGTAGCCGTTTTCCCCGTTTTTTGTTCCGTAATAATAATATGCTGTTTAAATTTCATCATTTCAAAATCCCAAACGCTTTGCCAGCGTAGTTGCAGCAGGTCGCTGATACGCAGTGCCGTGTTTATTCCCAGCGTGATAAGGGCATAATTCCGCAGTTCTCCTTTGCTATAAAAAAATTGTTTTAATTTTTCTATTTCCTCTAATTTTCTAAATGGCTGTGTTGTACTCATATGCTGTATCCTTTCCCTAAGATAACATTTTGCTGAAAAATGTATTCTTAAAAATTGTAATTATACCTTAATTTATCATGCGAAAAAGATCAATGATGTGGAAAAATCAAATGAAATGGGGGAAGAAGATGCGGCATGTCACTGTAATTGCGGAAATAGGAATTAATCATAATGGAGATATGGATATAGCCAAAAAATTGATTGAGTGGGCAGCCTTATGCGGTTGTGATGCGGTGAAATTCCAAAAACGTACGATTGATAAGGTCTATACCAAGGAATATCTTGACGGTTACAGAGAAAGTCCTTGGGGGACTACACAGCGCGATCAAAAAGAGGGGCTTGAATTTGGGCAAAAGGAGTATGATGAGATCGACGTTTACTGCCGGGAGCAGCATATAAAGTGGTTTGCCTCTGCGTGGGATATGGAAGCTTTGGAATTCTTGAGACAATACGATTTGCCGTATAACAAAATCGCGTCTGCGATGCTTACAAATATCGAGTTCCTGGAGGCGGTTGCACGGGAAGGAAAGCATACGTTCATAGCGACAGGCATGAGTACCTATGAGGAAATAGATAAAGCGGTTGAAATATTCACAAAATTGCAATGCCCATTTGAACTTATGCATTGCAACAGCACGTATCCCATGAAAAATGAGGATGCAAATTTACGAGTGATTGAAACCCTGCGGGATAGATATCATTGCGATGTGGGCTATAGCGGTCACGAGACAGGGAGAATTGTGTCAGTAGCCGCCGCCGCTCTAGGGATCTCGTCGCTTGAGAGGCATATTACCTTAGACCGGACGATGTATGGCTCCGATCAGGCGGCCTCGTTGGAAGTAGATGATTTACAAAGGCTGGTTAAGGATGTGCGCGTTATTGAAAAGGCGCTGGGTACGGGTGAAAAGGTTATGACGGAAGCTGAAAAGGCTGTCAGGAAAAAACTGAGGGGATAGTGGTTCGACAAATGATACGGCTGATTGTAACAGATATTGATGGCGTATTGACAAATGGCCGATGTATTGTGGATGAGAAGATGCGCATATATAAAGAGCTTTCATTTAAGGATATAGACGCCATTGTCAGTATGAGACAGGAAGGCTATAAATTCGGGATTATCACAGGGGAAGCAGATTGTTTTACGGAATACCTGTATAATAAGGTGCGCCCAGACTATTATGAGACCGGACGTAAGGATAAGAAGAACGCGCTTCTGGATATTTCCAATCGAGAGGGCTGCTCTTTAGATGAGATATGCTATATCGGAGATGGGAAATATGATGTAGAGGCAATACGGATGGCCGGGTTAGGCATATGTCCTAAGGACGCAATAGATGAGGCTTTAGAGGCGGCCGATGTCATTTTAAAAAGTTCCGGAGGGGAAGGATGTTTGGCAGAATTGCTAACACTTCTGCGTTCAAAAAAGGCGGATTCAAAAGAGCCGGAATGGAAAGAGGCAATTGATAAGACAATGCAGCAGCATGTGCTGCTGGCAAAGGAAGTATGGCATAATGAAGCTATACGGCGGGCTATTGAGAACGCTATACAGATGATGGTTACGGTATTTCGGAAAAAGGGGCAGGTCCTTTTGTGCGGAAATGGTGGGAGCGCTGCGGACGCCCAACATTTGTCAACCGAACTGGTCAGTCGTTTTTATATGGAAAGAAGCGCATTGAACGCGGAGGCTCTGACGGTTAATACCTCTGCGTTAACAGGAATCGGAAATGATTATTCATTTGAAAAAGTGTTTTCAAGGCAGGTAGAGGCAAAGGGGAATGCCGGAGACATTCTGGTCGGAATCACCACAAGCGGAACTTCTGAGAATGTTTTAGAAGCTTTGGAGACAGCGAAACAAAAGGGGATGAGAACGATCGTATTTACCGGCCTAAACACGGATGCAGTCACAGAATGGGCAGATGTGATCATTTCTATCCCTTCGGAAGTGACGCCAAGGATCCAGGAAGCCCATATTATGATAGGACATGTAATTTGCGAACAGGTGGAATCTCTTCTTTTTCATGTATGATAAGCCGTAAGCAGTTGGAGATGCGGAATGAAAAGAATTGTTGCGATTATTCCAGCGAGAGCCGGATCAAAGGGAATTATCAATAAAAATATCATAGACTTCTGTGGAAAACCATTAATTGCATGGTCCATAGGACAGGCATTGGCCTCAAAATATGTGGAAGAGGTTTACGTGTCTACGGATGGGAAACAAATTGCAGAGACGGCGGAGCGTTTTGGCGCAAAGATTATCTGGCGCCCGAAGGAACTGGCTTCAGATACGGCAACATCGGAAGACGCGTTGATGCATGCTGTAGGAGTTATTGAGAAAAAGAAAAGTGTAGATATTGTAGTATTTTTGCAGGCCACATCGCCCATTAGACGTCAGGAAGATATTGATGATGCGATAACTGCTTTCACTAATGGGAATATGGATTCTATGTTTTCCATGGCTGTTTTGGAAGATTATTGTATATGGAAAAGGGAGGAGGGGGAATTACGTAGCATATCTTATGATTTTATGAGAAGGGGACGTAGGCAGGAAAGAGAAGCCTTGTATCTGGAAAACGGTTCTATCTACTTATTTAAGCCCGAGATATTGAGATTGTATGGGAATCGCCTGGGCGGGAAAATAGGGATGTATGAAATGCCGTTTGAGTGTTCCTATGAGATTGACAGTTATCGGGATCTGGAAATTTGTAAATATTTTATGGATAAATACGGAAAGAGAGAAGGCCAATGATGAGAAAAGTTTTTTTTAATGGAAAGTTTGTGGATGAAAGCGAAGCAAAAATCAGCATTTATGATTCTGCGCTCATGTTTGGAGATACTGTTTTTGAGATGACTCGATCCTTTAATAAGAAACAGTTCAAGCTGCGGGAACATCTGGAAAGGTTATATGCCTCTGCAAAATATCTGCATATTCCGCTTGAAGATGCCATGACAATAGATGAGATGGAAGAAGCAGTTTACAGGACAATAGAAATTAACGAGCCCTGCTTTGAGGCAGATGACGAACACAGAATCATGATAGATGTTACAAGAGGGTTGTTGTCCATTTATGAGGATGTGGTTGGAACACATACAGGGATTAATATTGTGATCGCTGACTTCCCGCTGCGTTGGACGGTGGAGGAGATGGGGAAGCTTTTTGATACGGGAATCAATGCGGTCATTCCATCCCAGAGGGCGATACCCGCATCGCTGATTGATCCTAAAGTGAAAAACAGAAGCAGGATCCATTACTTAATGGCTAATATTGAAGTAGGAAGTGTGGAGGGGGACAATAATTGGGCTCTGCTACTCGATACGGATAACTTTATTGCCGAAGGAACCGGGGATAACTTTTTTATTGTAAAGAACGGCGAAGTGATAACTCCGGAACCCAGAAATATCTTAAGGGGAATATCGAGGGGCTATATTATGGAGTTGTGTAAGGAGCTTCAGATTCCCTGCCTCGAGAAAAATTTAGATGTCTATGACGTGGTTAATGCGGACGAAGCTTTTATGAGCGGAACGCCATTTTGTATGCTTCCGGTCACCTCGATAAACGGACAGAAGATCGGTACCGGGGCAATGGGAGGAGTTACTTCAACTCTGTTGGAAGCCTGGGGAGAAAAGGTAGGAGTCGATATCGAGGGCCAGATAAAGGAATGGAATAAAAGACCGAGAAAACACAGTGCGGATGCGCCAAGCCCTTATTCATTTAAAAGAAAATGATAACAATGATCGGGTTTTAATGCCGTTAGTTTTTGACAGGCAGGATTACCCCTGATTTATATACGCTAAAGTCCGCAGATGGGGGCCAAATATGAAATTAAACCATAGTATCGGTATGATGCAAGGAAGATTAACGCACCCAAGGGGAAGGGGGATTCAGTTTTTTCCTTTCGAAAATTGGGAAAATGAGTTTATGCAGGCTGCAGAAATAGGGTTGGATGAGATAGAGTTCATTTTTGATTATGATAATTATCAGAACAATCCTCTTTGGAAGGACAACGGGCAGCGGCTGGCGGAGGTGGCACGGAATACAGGGGTAAAAGTAAAGGCTGTCTGCTTTGACTATTTTATGCGCCGTCCTTTTTTTAAATATCAGGGAAAAGAAAAGGAGGATGTGTACGCAGAAAATGAAACGATTTTAAAGCATATTTTAGGTAATATGCGGCAGGTAGGGATTGGTTTAATAGAAATTCCTTTGGTGGATGGCTCATCCATGAAAACGGAAAACGAGAAAAACGAATTCCTTGAATTCCTTCAAAGAATAGCAAACGATAACCCCGGTGATATAAAATATGGCCTGGAGGCTGATTTGCCGCCGGATGAGTTCCTGCACTATCTGGAAAGATTTCAGAACCGTCATATTGGAGCGAATTATGACAGCGGGAATAGTTCAGGCATCGGATATGATCCCTATGAGGAGATAACCATACTGAAGGATTTTATTTATAATATACACATCAAGGATAGGATATATCAGGGAGGAAGCGTTGAACTGGGGACAGGGAGTGCGGATTTTGAGAGGCTGTTTACCGCCCTACAGCAGATTCGGTACAAAAATTCCTTTATTTTGCAGGCTGCCCGTGGGCAGGATGGACATGAGACGGAAAATATAAGGATGCAGAAAAGCTTTGTGGAAGGTTACATTGCGAAATACCTGTCCATCAAATGAGAGAAATATAGGGGTTATTGGGTTATGGATCTTAGCTTGGATGGAAAAAGGATGCTTATTACCGCGTCAACGGACGGAATCGGTTATGAAATAGCAAAGCAATTCCTGAAAGAGGGGGCGGTGGTCCTCATAAACGGAAGAGATGTTTGTAAAGCGAAGGAAAAGGAAAAGAAGCTGCAGGAGGAGTATGGGAGAGATAAAGTCTTCTTGTATATAGGGGATGCAACAAAGGAAGACGAACTGCTCAGAATGCGGGAATATATTGCAGAATTATGGGGGACAGTAAACGGTATTGTTGCCAATGTGGGAAGCGGGAAACCGGTTGGGACACGTCGGCTGGATCTGCTGGAATGGGAGAACAGCTATAGCATAAACCTGTTCAGTGCGGTAAAACTGATAGATATTTTTGATGGTTTATGGGAAGAAGAAAAGTCTGGAAATATAATTTTGATGTCTTCCATTGCCGCGTACGATGTGATTTCCGCACCCTATGCCTATGCGGCGGCAAAGAACGGAATCAGAACACTGGTTAAGTATCTTGCGGATGATTATGCTAAACGGGGAATTCGTGTAAACTGTGTGGTCCCGGGAAATGTCTTTTACCCTGGGGGACGTTGGGAGGAACTTTTGTCACAGGACTATGAGGGAGTACATCAGCATATTGATAAAAATGTACCCTTAAAACGTTTTGCACGGCCGGAAGAGATTGCATCAGCTGTGGTATTTCTGGCATCAGAGAGAGCCTCCTTTATTACAGGGACGGCGCTGATAGTAGATGGGGGACAGTGCAGAGGGATTTTTTAGACTAGGTAGATAGAGACAATTAAGGCACTGGCCGGAAAACATGGAAGGTAAGAAAAATGAATACATTGGATAGGTTTTATATTAATGGCAAGGTGGTAGTAATAACAGGGGGTGCTGGACTGCTGGGAAAGAGGCATGCCGAAGCGGCAGCGGACGGAAACGGCATTGTTATTTTGTTGGATATCTCGGAGAAAGTTATCGAAAGAGCGATAGAGGAGATTAAGGCGAGATGTAATGCCGGAAGCCGGATCGAAGGCTATGTCGTCGATATTACCAAAAGGGAGCAAATCGAGCATATAAAAGATAGGCTCATTCAAAAATATGGACATATCGATGTGCTGATTAACAATGCGGCTAATAATCCCAAAGTTGAGGGAAGTTCATTAAATATGAAAAATATACAGTTTGAAAACTTTCCTGTCAGCCTTTGGGAGGATGATATAAAGGTAGGATTAACAGGTGCTTTTCTTTGCTCACAGGTGTTTGGAGAGGTAATGTCCGAACAAAAGAGAGGCGTTATTTTAAATATATCTTCCGATCTGGGGATTATCGCGCCGGATCAAAGGATTTATAGAAAGGAAGGACTGGAAGAAAAGGAACAAACGGTAAAACCGGTTACGTATTCAGTCGTTAAACATGGGCTGATAGGATTGACAAAGTATTTGGCCACATATTGGGCTGAAAAGGGAGTTCGCGTAAATGCCTTATGCCCCGCAGGCGTATATAACGGGCAGCATGAAGAATTCCTGAGTAAATTGGTAAATTTGATTCCAATGGGAAGAATGGCTGATATAGAAGAATATAAAAGTACAATTCTATATCTGATTTCTGATGCAAGCAGTTATATGACGGGTAGTGTGGTGATAGTGGATGGCGGAAGGACGTGCTGGTAGGCTTTTACATTGATACGGAGAATGGTCATGAAATGTTTGATCTGCGGAAAGGAAAATTTCGTATGCATCCATAAGGGAACTCGGGATTTCCCGGATATTAATGTAATGAGATGCTGCGAATGTGGAATGGTTGCCCTCGATAGCCGGGAAAATAATACAGAAGAAAATTATTCACAGGGAGGTATGTTAAAAGATTCTTATGGGGCTGTCGCAAACAGAAAAGAAGATATGCAATGGGACACATGGGTTGAGGAAACCAGACAGGATGATGAACGGAGATATATCGCGCTGAAAGAACTATGTAGAGATAAAGAAGTGCTTGAATTCGGTTGTGGGAATGGAGGATTTTTAAAGAGAATAAAAAATGTGGCATCCGGTATAACAGGAATTGAGTTGATGGATGAAGCCAGGGAAAAAATCAGCAGGGGGGGGGTAGAAATATACCGGTCATTGGAAGAAGTGAAAAGGCAGTATGATGTAATATGCATGTTTATGGTAATAGAGCATCTGAACAATCCGGATGTTGTTCTAAAAAAGTTAAGAGGCGTTTTAAAGGATAAAGGGATCCTGATTTGTGAAACCGTGAATGCGAATGATGCATTGATCTCTAAGTATGGATGTGACGCTTTTATGGATTTTACATATTGGAGTGAACATGTGTTTTTATTTGCTTCAGACACTCTGGAAAAACTATTTGAACGAGATGGCTTTACTACAGTATGGAATACGCAGATCCAAAGATATCCTCTAGCAAATCATTTATATTGGCTATCTCAAGGTAAACCTGGTGGCCATATAAGGTGGGAAGAATTGGGAGACCGACAATTAGATGATTTATATGCAAAGAAAATGGTTAGTATGGGGATAGCCGATACTTTGTGGTATGCGGGAGGGGTAAAGAAAGATTGCGGATTAATACCTTGATAAACTATTCGCAATGTTAGAAAAATCAGAGACATTGACATGGATATTACATTTGCATATACTATAACTATTAAAAACATCGCTTTATTATAGTACGAATGGGAGAGCAGTATGCTGTCTGTGTCACTGATCTTAACAACCTATAATTCCAAAGGAAACTTTATAAAAACATATGAAAGTATCCGTAAACAGACCTACCCTGATATTGAGATAGTTGTGGTTGACGGCGCTTCGATAGACGGAACAAAGGAAGAAATCGAGAAACGCGCGGAGACCGACCGGAATATGCGCTGGATCTCCGAGAAGGATTCCGGCCTTTACAATGCAATGAATAAAGGGCTTCATATGGCTAAAGGGGATGTCGTCGCTTTTTTTAATGATGAGTTCCTGGAGGATACAGCGGTTGAAAAATATATCCGCGCAATAGAAGAAAAAGGGAGTGACGGCGCCCATTCCGATTTGGTTTACCGGGATGCAGACGGAAAGGTCATCAGAAAATGGAAAATGGGGGAGGGCTCCATATATCAGGGGTGGCTTCCGGGGCATCCTACCTTATATCTGAAAAAAGAAATTTACATGCAGTACGGAGACTATAAGGAAGATTACCGCTGCTCGGCGGATTATGAGTTTATGGTCCGTATATTGAAAGACGGAAACGTAAGCCTTGCTTATATTCCTGAGACCTTGATTTCTATGTTTTATGGTGGGACAAGCAGCAACGGGCCAAGGGCCTATTGGGTTTCCATGCGGGAAGGAGTACGTGCGCTGCAAGAAAATAAGGTTCGTTGGGCAATGTGGATCACATTGTTAAGGACGCTCAGGGTTCTGGGACAGTTTAGAGGGTAAATGCAGATCCTTACAGATCCGATTTCAACAGGGACGGTGGATACCCATCGGCACTTTTTGGGCAGAGAAAAGGCTTATTGTCTGCCGGACATAGGAATTTGCAGATAATCAATCAAGGCAGCTTCCAAAAGTCTGGAATAATTTACTTTTTGTTCCTCTGCAATCCTTTTTAGCCATGCGGGAAGAGTGATGTTTGTCTTAATGCGTTCATTGTCTTTTTTCATGCGGAATAAATCAGGATGGATTGTAACAGGCATTATAACATTTCCCTCGGTATCCGCTTTGGACAGATTCACGGATGGGGTAGGAATTTTTTCATTGTCACATTCCATACTGTACACATGAAGACTTGCGGCTTCCCCGGCCATACGTGCAGCTTCTTCCAGATTGCTCCCGAAGCTGGTACATCCAGGCAAATCGGGAAAGTAAATGCTGTATGCACCGTCTGGTGAGGGTTCGAAGACTGCAAAATAAGTTAAATCCGCGTATGAATGCATACTTTTCAAAGGATGAAAAAAGAGAATGAATATTCAACTCTAAGAAAGCATCCGTAAATAAATCTACTCTGATATTTTAGGAAAGCGTAGCTGGCGATGCCGCAGCAGATGGGACAAAAGAAGAAAGTGAGAAACGTGACAGACCATCAAAAAATAAAGAATGGGAGAGACCTCCATATAGCAGG
The DNA here is from genome assembly GCA_021770245.1 of Lachnospiraceae bacterium. Classification (GTDB taxonomy): domain Bacteria; phylum Bacillota; class Clostridia; order Lachnospirales; family Lachnospiraceae; genus Eisenbergiella. The sequence continues at coordinate 39,764 of JAETRI010000001.1, read as the reverse complement.
GCCGATGCGGACGCTTCGGCTCCAATTCTTAGGGACGGCAGGGCCGAAACAACGCCCTGCCGCCCCATGAGAATATCCCTGGCTCTAAAGCCGCCCGCCCTCCTTATAAAATTCATACGTAGCAATTCCCAGAGCTGTCATAACAGTAGTCGCCACCCCGATTTTAACCGGAATAGTAAACGGATAGCCGGCATTCAGTCCCTCGAATACGGCCGTTCCGACGATGGTACCCAGAAGCCCGGTGTTCAGGGCCTGAGCGGCGACCTTCCTGGAGATCGAATGGCCGAACATGGCGGCCACATGGATCACCATCAGCACTTCTTCGCCAAATAAGGCGGCGGCATCGAGCCCCACGGGAAGGACTGCCGCTGTGGCGGCGCTTGTGGCCGCCCATGTTTCGATCAGTGGGATCAGTTCTTTTTGTTTTTCTTTCATATAAAATCCCCCTCAATATGTTTCAACCTTTCGCTGCTTTGTTTTCAAGCGCCTCTTTTAAACACTTCATATAATACTTGTAGGAAGCACTGTTTCCGTTCTTTGCGTATTCTTCGGCTGCCATCTCTTTCCAATAGCTCGAACTGTGTCCGCGGCTGAAGCCGTCGCGGGTATTGCCAAAGGCGATATCCGATCTTTTCTGATTACAATCGGTAACAGCGGACGTGCCGGAACATTGGTCGCTAATCCAGCCCGCAATATTATTTATATCGAAAGCGAGGCCTGCGGCCATCATTCCCTTGAAAATAGAACTGCCGAGTCTGCGTCGTTTCTGATCCGTCATAGTGATACCCGATCCTTTCCTGTGCATATGCCGGCTTTATGCTGCCGCGGCCTCCTCGAAGTAGTCGGCTGCACACCGGCCGACGGCTTCTATTAATGTGGTGGCGATCCCGGCCTTGATTGCGTAAGCGCCGAAACCGGTGGCATGGCTGGCTTCCAGGGCGGCGAGAGCGACCTTCTCTCCGACCATTTGGGCGAACCCGGAGGCCATGAGGCCGGATGCGGTTGATTTGGTGAGTTTCGCTCCGTAAAAGGAGCCGACGGCAATGACGGCTGCAACTTCCTCCGCACGAAGGGCGATGGCATCCAACCCGATGGGCAGGGCTGCTACAGTCAGGGCTCCGGCAGCGGCGGCGGTATGGACTGCGGCAAGGGCTTTTTGTCTGGTTGTCATAGCGAAATCCTCCTTCTCCTCATAATGCACATGAAGTTTTAAATCTCTATCTCCTTTCCCGAACGACGGCAGGAACTTCGACCTGCTTCAAAGATTGTCTTGTCTAACATGCTCCTATCATAATCCCACAGGAAGAAATTGTCAATACTTATTTTAATTAATTTCTAATAATATCTTATATATTCTTATAAGAATATTCAATAAGAATTTATATTAAGAACTATCCCTTGTTTCCGTATTCTGATAATGATATAATTGTTATCAACGAAGATCTGATTCAATGAAATATAGAGTATCGGTTCATCCCTCCCGGCAGGCCCCAAAGCCGGGCGCAGCGGTTGAAGGGGCAGCTGGGAGGGGCGGCGGGCTCCGGCAGGATTCTTTCTGTACGTCCCGGCGTCCGGGAGTCTGCGGGGACGAACGAAGGGAGGTTACCATGGATTACGACTTTACACAGAACAATTTCACCTATTATTACTACTCCAAGATAACCAGGCGGTTGAAAAAAGTAATTGAGAGGCAGGGGCTTTCGCAGAAGGAGATTGTGGAGCGGTGCGCGGCCCTTGGGGTCAAAATGACCCAGGGCGCACTTTCCAAACTGCTGAATTATGAGGCGCTTTATGACGCGGCGTCCAAACAGCGAAATACGAACCTGTCCCTTGCGCACATCGTATGTATCTGTAAGGTGCTGTCGCTGGATCTGTCTGCGGTACTGGATCTGGATCTCGAAAATATGGAATTAGATGCCCTTTTGGATGCTCCGGTCCGCAGGGATTCAAAGGCTGTCCGTCAGTCCCTGGTGAGCAATCCGGACGAGTACGAGTTTACCGGATACACGGGAGAGTATAAAACCTATTTTTATCCGACCATCTCCGGAGAAAATAAGATACTGACCGGGAATTTAAGTTTAAGTAAAAACGACGGCAATGACTATTGCGGCGCGAGATTGGAACTGGACACGAATCAAAAGGACAGAACGGGAAATCCTATTAAAAAAGAATACTATGGTCGTTTCTTAATCTCCCCGCATCAGCGTGCCGGGTACTGCATCCTCAGGAATGATAAGCTGGGAGAAATCAATATGCTGCTGCTCAGCCATCAGCAGTTTAATAACCAGGAACTCATGTGTAAACTGGCAGCCTGTGTTACCACCTCGGCAGGGGGGAACCAGCGCCCCACGCTGCATCGGGTTCTGATCAGCCGCCATGCGCTCACTGACCAGGAGCTGGAAACCATTAAGCCGCAGCTCCTTTTAAATACCGATGAGATCCAGATTGAAACATCCGCCTACGAAGCCATTCAAAACCGGCTTCCCCAGGAGGTACGGGATCTCGTCTCAAAAATGGTGAGGCCCAGAAGCTTTTACTGCATTAACGAGTCGCTGATCGTAAACGCAGTGGACGGCCAGAGGGAAAAGGCCGAGGCCATCTGCCTGTTACGGGAGCATTCCGGCGCACCGCGGTACAATAAGGTCGGAACCAAGGCGGACGAACTGGTCTATAAGTATCTCTATCAGAGCCAGGGGGCGGATGCGGCGGAAACGTAGTCCTTTTGCGTTCCTGTGGGCTCCCTTTTCGGCAGGGAAAAGGGGAAAAGGCCCCAAAACAGGGGCTTGCGTAGAAGTTATTCTTGTGTTCCCGGATTTGCCATGGTAAAATAGCTGTATCAATAGGGAACGTTGGCTCATAGCCTATAGCAAGTGCATGAAGGGGCTTTTAAATTCTCTGCGCGCCTGCGGTGCCGCTTTAACAGATCGCTCTATCCCCCATGCATGGAGGAAGGGTTATCAGCGTGAATAGCCGGGTACGGTCAATAGATGGATAAAAGGATTCTTTCATTAAGAGATGGTTTTGTTCATACGGCCTCCGCGCAGACCATAGATATAGCATATGGAACCGGATTGTGGAATGGCATGGGAAGGCAGGAAGGACGGAACCGGTGAATGGGAGTCGTAGGATAAAGGGTTTGAACGCCGTAAGGATCATTCATAATATTCTGAACAGGACGAATTATGTCTTCCTGGCAGAGTTTTTCCGGATGCTGGGCGTCTTCGTGTGGGAGGACATTTGGCCCGGGGACGATGAGGGAACGGCGAAAGAGAGGGAAAAGACGGAGGCGGAGAAGAAGACCGTCTGCGATGTGAGCATTTTCGTGGGGGCCGGAAGCCTTTCCGGGCAGGGAGCCGAAAGGATGGGCTGTACGGGCGAAGCCTATGAGGAGATGATTGGCAGGCTGCCGGAGGATGTGATCCGTTTTTATGACCGGCTTCCGGCGGTACCCGGTATAGAGAAGGATACGCCCGGATGGGTTGGACTATACTTGGGCGAGGAAGCACAGATCCGGCTGCTCCTGGATGTGGTGGAGGAAGCTGCCTGCAGGGCTGCAGGCAGCGGAACCGCGGCTTTCCGGACGGAGGAACTGGAAGCACTGGCCAGGATCTATGTGGAGGAGAAGCTTTGCCTGCACAGTATTAACCTTCAGTATTTCGCGCGGAGGAAATCCTTTGCGGCGCAGGAGGCAAGGGACGCCATGCTCGCGGGTTACCGGCGGCTGGAGGGGCTTGGCACGGAAGAGTACGGGCAGGACGTGAAGGCCTCTTACCGGTATGCCCTTTTATGGTGCGCGATCCGGGCGAACGGGGCCTGCAGCTATCTGGAAGAAGAGACGGCTTTCTCCGTAAGGGAACTGTCGGGACACTGCCAAAACCTGTGTACGGATCATCCGGAATTTACCAATGCGAAGGTGCTGCAGGGGCTGTGTTATGAACCTTCCAAAAGCAGCGCCAATGAGGCTTTGTATGCATTTGAAGAGGCCCTGCGGGATGTGGGGGACAGCTGTTTTGCTTCAGCCATTTATTATTGGATGGGGAAGCGGTATGAGGCTTTTCAGAATAATAAGAAGGAAATGAAGCTCTGCTTCCGGGAGGCGAACGAAAGACAGGAGAAATTCAGAAATCTGTTTAAGCTTGCTATTATTGCCCGGGATGAGGGGCGGCTGGAGGATGCGCTGGATATTTTTGGGAAAATCGATTCCAAGCTTCAGCGCAAGCTGAAAATGGCCTTGCTTGACCCCCTGGAGCTGGAATATCTTTTTAAATCCTATAATCAGCAATGTTATCTTTATTATCAAATGGAAGAATATGGCCGCGCCATTGAGTTCGGCAAGAAGGCGGTTCGGGTGAAGGAAGAGTATAGCAAGCCCGGGTGGGGATACGCTCCCGATCTCTATCAGGCGCTGTACGGAGAGGGCGGGGATACGCGGTATCGGCAGCTGACAGACGGCAGGATGAACCTTTCTGCGTCTTACCAGCTGCTGGCCGATTCCTACAGAAAAATGCTGAACGAAGAGGAAGCGGATAAATATATTGAGAAAAGGAAGGAAGCCGAGAGGGGCTGATCATTCTCTTTTCTTAAAAGAGGCTGCTGCAAAATGGCAGGTAAACACGATATATGGCATGGTTATCTCGAAATGTAATGTCCGTATATTGCGATAACTGCCATCCTTGCAGCAGCCCCTTGTTTCAGACGGAGGGGCGAAGGAGGAAATGCGGTATGGCATACGGGCAGGACGGACTGAGGATCATTTTGGAAGAGGACGACCGGGCTCCCAAAAGAGTGGAAAAGGATTTGGAGCTGGGGATTGAATTCCCGCTGTATCGGGGGTGCTACGCGGAAACCCTGAAAGCGATTTTTAACCACATCCGGCGTCACGAGGAGTGGATCGAAGACCGGCAGCGCAGGGCGGCGGAGCCGTCCTTCCTGGAAGAGGAACAGCCGGGAAGCAATATTTTTGCGTTTATCGGGACGCGCGGAAGCGGGAAGACGACGGCCGTGAACGAGTTCTGCAGGCTGCTGTACCATTTCCCGGAGCGGGCTGCGGCATGGAAGGAAGAACTGGCAGGCCAGGAGGGAATGGAGAAGGAGAGGCGCTTTTATATGATGCCGCCCATCGATGCCTCCGTCCTCGACGCGGAGGAGGATCTGGTTGAGCTGATCTGGGCCAACATGTATCAGATATTCGAACAGAGGGTAAGCGGGCGGAGCGGTATTTTTGCCGGGGATGAACTGGTGAAAAATATCATGAAGGAGTTTGACGAGGTCTATAAGACATACAGCAACGTGGGCCATGGAGAAAGGCGGGAGGTGCTGGGGGAATCTGTCCTGGTGAAACTGAAAAATGTTTCCAGCAGCTTAAAGACCAGGGACGCCTTTGAAAAACTGCTGGGGCATTTCCTGGAATTCCTTGACAGAAAGGACCGCGGGGAAAAGACCTATCTTGTCATTGCGGTGGACGACCTGGACCTGAACCTGAAGAAAGGTTACGGGATGCTGGAACAGCTGCATAAATATCTGTCCGATCCCAGAATCCTGATCCTGGTGGCGATTGATTATCGGCAGATGCGCAGAAACTGTGAGACCTATTTCGTGAACGAACTGATGTCCAAACATAACCTCCATGAAGAATACGAACGGATCAGCAGGCATGCCAAGAAGCTGAACAATGATTATCTTTTGAAGGTGCTGCCCCTTTCCAACCGGATTTATCTGCCGGACAGGGATATCCTGTTCAGGCGGGCCTGTGTGAAGGAAGAGGAGCACGCGAATCAGCTGAAAGATTTTATCCTCGGAAAAATCGCGGCCAAGATGCACATCTACTACGATGGGCTGGGGAAGGAGCCGCATTTCTGTGTACCCGGGACGGTCCGGGAGCTGGTAACCTACAACCATTTCCTCAATTCCCTGTTTCAGGTGGCGAAGGAGGAGGGAAAAGACCGGGAAACCGCCATGTACCTGTATGACCGTAACCACGAACGGTTCAATATGGATATTACGAACCGGATGGCGCAGCAGACCCTGGAGGATGACCAGCTGGATCTTTTTCAAAAGATCCTTGACAGGAATATGGTTCAGAGGGCGGCATATGCGGTGATTTTCATTCACGGATACAGATGCCCGGGCTTATCCGGAAACGGGATCCAGGACAACGTGGATGAACTGCATTACTGTTATGGGGACCTCCTGGAAGAGCTGTATCACCTGGGAAGGGATCGGTACGGGGACAAGGTGCTGGTACACTGCCTGCTCGCTTCCTTTACCTCGGAAATGGTGCGGGAATATTACAGCTATCGAAATAATCCGGACGAGGGGGCAGGGAAGAGAGCAGAAGCCCGTCTGAGAGGGCTGCTCGGGCATACCTTTGGGGGAGCCTGGTTCAAAGGAAGCACCCCGATGATATCCGTGAACCCGGACTCCCCGAGCCTTGTGATAAGAGATTTCGGCTTTATCCGCCGCGGACAGATCTCCAATCTGGAAATCGAGCTGGATTTTGACTGGCTTGACGAGGTTGACGTATTTCAGGATATGTGCAGACAGATGGCAGAACTGGTGCCCTATCTGGAGTGCCTGCAGCTCCTTTTTACGGATTTCCAGGACGGGGCCGGTAAAAGTATCCTCCCGGAATGGGGGTTTACGATCCTTTCCGGCAGAAACAGCCAGACCCCGCAAATAATCATCACAAGCAACGCAGCCGTGGCTTCTTTTGATATCTTTGGCTTCATAGGAAAGGAAATGGGAGCCGGCGATGAAAAGGGATTCCACGATCGGCTGGTGGATCATATGTGGGAGGAGGTATGCATCTGGGCAGAGCGTAAGGAGTACCGGCCGGGTTCCGCAAAGGACAGAAAGGAATTTGAGAAGGAGGCGGCCGCCAACTCCATCTGGCGGAGAGGGAGCAGCCGGGCCCGGAAAGAAGCGGAATTCCCCTTTTATAACCTTGATCTGTCCTATAATGTGATGAAGAGGGTCCGGCATACGGTGGAAGAACGGATGGAGGAGACGATCCGGCCGGAGCAGCTGTACAGCCATCTGCGCAGGCTTTATGGGTACATAGCCAGGGAGCTTTATGAAGAGGACAGGTATTATAAGGAAATCCACATGAATGAAGAGCCGCCCCGGCTGTATGAAAACTTTGCGGAGTGCCCTTTTATTCGTACATTTGGATTCCAATCGGAGGAAAAGGAGCCGAATCTTTCGCGGAAAACACCGCTTGACGGGAAACGGTTTAACGAGATCCTCTTCCAGACGGTCAAGAGCCTGGCCGTGACGCCCGGGACGATGCTGCGGGCGGGCAGGCAGGATGAGGAAGCATAAACGGGGGCGGACAAGACAAGGTGTTTAATCTGGACGGTATCGTAAAAATATATTATAGCTATGTGTCCATACAGGCGATTCTGGAGAACCGCGTCAGATACGACGAGTTCCCGAGGGAGGAATTCGTCAGCGTGGCAAGGGCCTATGATGCCCGGCACAGCGACACGGAGGAAGAGCAGCTTTACCGGTACATCGGGAGGAGTATCGGGGAAGAAGGGCACCCCTTTGCGGGCATGGCGGGACGCAGCGGGCTGAATGTCTTCGCAGCCCTGGAGGAGCTGGCGGAACAGCTTCTGACGATGGAGGGAGGGCAGGTGCGCTGCATCTACAGGAAACTGGTGCGCTTCCGGGAGGTGACGAACCATGTGGACGAGGAGCTTTTGATATGTGCCTTTTTGGCAATGCGGTATAAGAGGCTGCGGGAAGACCATACGGATTTTAGCTGGAATGTGGCGGTTTCCCATGACAATACGCAGCTTATGCGCATCGTGGGCCGCGGGATCTCGGATAATCATTTTCATCTGTACGGTTCGGCCCCGTACTTCCATCTTTTATGGTGTTATCTGATGAATCATGTGGGGGACGGGATCCTGCACAGGGTGGCGTCCGAGATTGAGAAGGGGCAGAGGGTGTCCCGGGAGCATTACAGTATCAAATACGGGGAAGATTCCTTTGCGGACAGGATCCTGAAGGCGGCTCTGATTAGGATTTGTCTCATGTACTGCCTGATCGGATGGAAGATAGAAGGGCCTGCGGCGGAAGCGGATTCCGACATGCGGTGGGTCGAATGGCTGCTGTCGGGTAAGGGCGACATTAAGGTTTACTATTACCAGATCCAGAAGATGATAGATTACGTCAGGGAATATGCCCTGCTGGCTGACGGAGAGGAATACACGGACTATGCATCCTGCGGGATCGGTTTGGCGGAAGGGGAGGTGAACGGCTGGTTCGCAGGGGAACGGTGGCTGGCCTACCGGATCCTGCGGGATGAACTGGCCGAAAGGAAGCTGCCGGACATCTGTTATCAGTGGTTCTATGCCTATCAGGTGATCAAAAACAGTATCAGAAGAGAGCTCCTTTTGGTAAACGGGATGGTGGGGGTTGACAATTTCGCGATATACAGCCGCAGAAAAGGCTCCTATCCGAATTACAGGAGAATGGTGGAAAGCGCAGTCCGCCAAAGCCTGGAGGGCGGAAATGTCCGTTCGCTGGAGCTGCGGGTGGTCCCGAAAAAGACGGCGGAACAGAATGCCGCCATGGTGCGGGAAATCAATGAGATCCTGTGCAAAAGGAAACCGCCGGTTCCCCAGTCCAGGTATTATTTTGTGTTTCATTTCACGAAGGGGAAGGACGACCCTCTGCCGGCCCCGCTCTGTTTCCACGGGCTTTGCTGCAGACATTACCGCAAAAGGCTGGAGCTGGAAGAAATCGCCAACGGGATCCGCCATTTCAGGGAACGATATCCGAAGGAAGCGGTGCAGCTGCGGGGGATAGATGCCTGTTCCCAGGAGATCGGCTGCAGGCCGGAGGTCTTTGCACCGGTATACCGTTTCCTTTCGGAACATATTGTGGAGGGGATTTTTGAAAAGATGCGCCCGGGACAGCTGAAGCTGACTTATCATGTGGGTGAGGATTTCCTTGACGTGGCAGACGGCCTGAGGGCCGTGGACGAAGCGGTGCATTTCCTGAATCTGAGATGCGAGGACCGCATCGGGCATGGCACTGTTTTGGGAATTGATGTGGGGAAATGGTATCTTTTTAAAGAAAATACGATTGTCCTGCCGCAGCAGGATTACCTGGACAATGTGGTTTGGCTCTATCATAAGCTGACGGAGTACGGCATAACGGGCATGGATGTCCTGAAGGAACAGCTGCTTAAAGATTTTGATTTTTATTTTTCTCAAATTTACGGAAGCTCGATGGGGAAAAAGGCGCGCGTGGGAAATATTTATCTCTATTATGAGGCCTGGAAGCTCCGGGGCGATGATCCGGAACTGTATCTGAACGGAAAATTTGATCAATATGAGATGCGCGCGCGGGAATGGGTGGTAAACCGGAAGTACCCGGAGAGGTTTGAAAGCCGGGAACGGGAGGAAGTGGGATTTCTGTATTCTCTGTATCATTATGATTGGCATGTGAGGGATGCGGGAGGGAAGACCATTCAGGTCCATGTTTCTCCTCAATATGTGCGGGGGGTGGAGGCAGTGCAGCATGAGCTGGGAGCCAAATTCGCCCAAAGAGGGATCGGGGTGGAAACAAATCCGTCTTCCAACCTTGCCATCAGCCCGATTGAGCGTTATGACGAACATCCGATTGTGAAGCTGTATAATAAAGGAATGACCTGGGATACGGAAAAGCTGGCCGCATGTCCGCAGATGAATGTTTCTATCAATACGGATGACAAGGGCGTTTTCCGTACCTCCCTGGAAAACGAATATGCGCTGATGGCATGTGCTCTGGAGCATGTAAGGGACGAAGAGGGAAAACCGGTGTATAACCGCCAAATGATCTATCAATGGATCGACAATGTGAGGGAAATGGGGAATCTGCAGAACTTCGGCGAATACAGGCAGCCGGAGGTGGGGGAGGAAAATGGACAGTATCATAGAGAAAATTACACTGTATGACCTGCTGGCATACATGCTTTCCGGAAGCGTGCTTCTGCTGATGATCCTGGGGGGAAGTTATCCGCTTCTTCCAAAGGGGTTCCTGTCCGCATATGCGGAGTATACGGGAGCGTTTTACCTGGCATTTGCGGTGGGCTCCTATGTCGCCGGGCTTGCCCTGTCGGAGATTTCGGGGCCGGTATTTGCCATAATCCGAAAGGCAGGGATACGGATTGGCGGCAAAGGCCGGAAGGAAGAGGCGTTTTACGGAAGCGGTCTGGACGGGAAACAGGTGGCGAAAGCCCTGATAAAGGCAGGCCTGGCGGATAAGACGCTGGAAAGTGCCGATGCGGATCTTCTGAAACGTTATATGCCGTATATGTACGGGATCGTTCAGGCAAGTGAGGAGCATAAACGTATTCATAATTATTCTTCTGCGTATACTCTTTATAAAAACTTATCCTTCGCTTTTGTACTGGGGATGGCCGTTTGGTATAGGCTGGGGATTCTGGATGGAAGAGCGGCTGCGGTTGGGACCTTGCTGGCCGCAGCTTTGGGAAGCCGGGCCATTCGGTTTGGCCGGAAAAAGAATCAGTATACGCTGATTTGGTTTGCGGATAAGTTCAGATGAATGGAAAGAAAGCATTTGTTTGGAAAAGAAGGACACAGGAATTTGACGTATAGGATTTATTTGGTATAATAGTCAAAGCAGCAGGAAAGCGGACTCGTCAACAGGACGGATCATTCCCTGACGGCTGTAGGGGGAGGGACCGAATAGGCCCGACACAAAATTTCCTGAATAAAAAGCCGCCCGGCGGCAGAATGAGAGGAGCTATGAGAGCAGATTATAGAAAACCGGATCCGGCGCAAAGGATCCTGATAACCGGTGCGGCCGGTTTTATCGGATATTACCTTTCCGGCCGCCTTTTGAAGGAAGGGTATACCGTTTACGGGTTGGATAATATGAACGATTATTATGACGTGCGTCTGAAGGAATGCCGGCTGGAGCTGCTGAAACAAAATGCCGGTTTCCGTTTCCGCCGCGGCAGCATCGCTGACCGGGAGGCGGTGGAAGAGGTGTTTGAAGCGGCCCGCCCGGATGTGGTGGTCAATCTGGCGGCCCAGGCGGGCGTACGGTATTCCATCGAAAACCCGGATTCCTATATCGAAAGCAATATAATAGGATTTTATAACATCCTGGAAGCCTGCAGGCATTCCTATGATGAGGGACGGCATCCGGTGGCGCATCTTTTGTTCGCTTCCTCGTCCTCCGTCTACGGGGACCAGAAAAAAACGCCTTTTTCCGTGACCGATCCGGTGGACAGGCCGGTGAGCTTGTATGCTGCGACCAAGAAGAGCAACGAACTTCTGGCGTATACCTATAGCCATTTGTACAAAATCCCCTCCACGGGGCTTCGGTTCTTTACGGTATACGGGCCCTATGGAAGGCCGGATATGGCGTACTTCGGATTCAGCGAGAAAATCAGGCGGGGAGAACCGATCAAAATTTTCAACCACGGGGATATGTACCGGGATTTTACCTATGTGGACGATATCGTGGAAGGGGTCGTGCGCATGCTGAACAATCCGCCCGTGCAGAATGAGGAGGGGGACCGTTACAAGATTTATAATATAGGCAATAACAGGCCGGTGCGGCTGATGGATTTCATAGAGACCCTGGAAGCGGCTCTGGGACAGAAGGCAGAAAAGGAATATTATCCCATGCAGCCCGGAGATGTCTATCAGACCTATGCGGATGTGGACGAGCTGATCCGGGATTTCGATTACAGGCCTTCGACGGATATTAAAGAAGGGCTGGGACGGTTCGCGGAGTGGTTTGCGGGATGGAAGGCATAAAAGGCGGTTAGGTTGAAAAATGACCTGCGGTCATTTTTTACCAGGAATTTGTGCCAGGTAACACGGAAGTGTTACCTTATGCACGAAAGTTTCCTTTGAATTGAAAGCCGCCTTGCGGCGGCAGAATGGCGGTTAAAATGGAAAATAGGGGGAAAAAGCCCAATACTCTATACCTGGTGGTCCCTTGCTACAACGAAGAAGAAGTCCTCCCCAGGACGGCGCAGGTAATGCGCGACAAGCTGAACCGTCTGACGGAGGCGGGAAAAGCCTCCCGCCGCAGCAAAATCATGTTCGTAAACGACGGAAGCCGGGACGGTACCTGGAGGCTGATCCATGGGTTGTGCGGGCAGGACCCGGTTTTCTGCGGCCTGAGCTTTTCCAGGAACTACGGGCACCAAAGTGCCATCCTTGCGGGGATGATGGCAGCCCGGGCGCATGCGGACATGGTAGTTACCATTGACGCGGATCTGCAGCAGGATATCGAGGCGCTGGACCGCTTCATCGAATGTTATCAGGAAGGGTGCGAGATCGTATACGGGGTGAGGAATAACCGGAATACCGACGGCTTTTTCAAGAAAACCACTGCCAATCTATTCTATGGCCTGATGCATGTGCTGGGCTGCAATGTGATGAGCAACCATGCGGATTACAGGCTGCTATCCAAAAGGGCGCTGGATGCGCTGGCGGAGTACCGGGAAGTGAACCTGTTCCTGCGGGGGCTGATCCCTACGATGGGATTTCGGTCGGATGTGGTGTATTTTGACGTAAAGGAGCGGGAGGCGGGAAGCTCCAAATACACGTTTGGGAAAATGCTGACCCTGGCCACCGACGGTATCACGTCCATGAGCACCCGGCCGATCCAGTTGATTACGTTCATGGGATTTGCGGTGGTGCTGTTCAGCTTTATTATGATCGTCTACTGCCTGGTGGACTGGGCCTTCGGCAATAACATTCCCGGATATACCACTTCACTGATCGTATCTTTACTGATGGGAGGACTTACGATTTTTTCCCTGGGAATTGTGGGAGAATATGTGGGAAAAATATATCTGGAAACGAAATCGCGCCCCAGGTACATTGTGGAATCCTTTATATGGAAAGAGCCGGAAGAAAAGACGGAAAATTTAGAGAATTCGGAATATTCAGAAGAATCAAATAATTCTGAGACAAACGGCGGCTAAGCAGGAAGTAAACTTCCAAACTTTCTATTGGTGGCAGTATCGCAAGCATCGCTTGCGATATGCAGGGGTATAGAAATGCACAGAATATTTGGGAAAAAAGAAGCGGTCAGATATCTGGACAGGCAGGGGGCATATCTGGTTCCGATAGAAAACGGCCGTATCGGTGTGATCCAAACCGACAGGGGCTATTTCCTGCCGGGCGGCGGCCTGGAGGCCGGGGAAAACGATGTGACATGCATAGAGCGGGAGTGTATGGAAGAGGCGGGCTGCCGCGCCTGTGTGAAATATAAGATCGGATCCGCAGAAACATACTATAAGGCCCCGCAAATCGGATATTTCCATCCCGTTCAAACATATTATGCAGGCGTACTTTCGGAAAAAGTACAGGAGCCGACGGAAACGGGACATAGGCTGGTTTGGGTCGAATGGGAGGATTTAAAAGGAAGGATGGTTCTTGAAATGCAGAACTGGGCCATAGAGGAAGGTATGAGGCTGACGGAAGGGAGCGGTCTATGAATTTACTCGAAATACATGCCGATGACTACGCGCTGTCGCTCCATGCATCGCGGGATATCCGCTCCTGCCTCCGGGAAGGGAGGCTGGACAGCGTTAGTGTCCTCACGAATATGTCCTGTTATGAGGAATGCGTAAAAGAATACCTGCAGGAAAGGAAGAACTGGCCCAGGCAGCCGCTGCTTAGCGTGCACCTGAACTTTATGGAGGGTCACTGCCTGGCGGATCCGGAGAAAGTGCCGCATCTGGTGGACCGGGAGGGTTATTTTAAAATCGGCTGGGGAACGCTTTTTATATGGAATTATTCCCCGAAGAAGTTTCGGATGATCAAGAAGGAACTCAAAGAGGAGATCAGGGCGCAGACGGAACGGTTCCTGGAAGCCTTTGGACGGGACGTGAGGCTGCGTTTTGACGGCCATCAGCATACCCAGATGATTCCCCTGGTGTATCAGGCCCTTCTGGAAGTGATCGCGGAGCAGCGGTATGGGACGGATTATATCCGCGTCACCCGGGAGCCCGTCAGGCCCTATCTGCGCTCTGCAGGTCTCTGGAAAACTTACCGTCCTGTCAACTGGGTGAAAAATATCCTTTTGAATCTGTACGCGCCGGGAATGGAGAGGGCCCTTGAGAAAAACCGGCCCTCCTGGCAGAGGGCGAACGGGCCCATGTATCTGTGGGGCGTGGTAATGAGCGGCCGCATGGATGCGGCCAGAGTGCGCAGGCTGCTTCCGGACATGCGGGCGCAGGCCGCTAAGAAGGGGCGGCATCTGGAGGTGTTGTTCCATCCCGGAACGGTGCTGGAATCGGAGCTGGGAAAGGAATTCTGCAACAAGGGGGCCAATGGCTTCCATATCTCAGAGGGGCGCAGGGAGGAATATGAATCGGTCATGTCTCTGGGAGACGGACGGATGGAAGGATTAGCACGATGATAAAGAAGTTTTTCGGCTCGGAGGAGAAGCGGAAAAGAAGCTTTTTTTTCCTGGCAGTGGCGGCGGCCGGACTGTTGATTTTCATTTTTAACCTTTTAACTCCGCTGATGACGGACGATCTGTTTTATCAAAAAGCAGTGTCGGAAGCCTCTTCCTTATGGGAGCTGGTGGGGCAGGAATACGAACAGTATATGACCTGGACAGGACGCTCGGTCTGCCATATGCTTCTGAGGATTTTCCTGTCCATGGACGGGATGGTGTTTAAGGCGGCCAATTCTGTGGCCTTTGTCCTCCTGACGCTGCTGATTTATTGGAATGTGGAGCATAGAAAACGTTATGACCTGCGGATCTATCTTCTGGTCAACCTTCTAATTTGGATGTTCGCAGTGGTGTTCTCCCAGACGGTTTTGTGGGAAACGGGCGCCTGCAATTATCTGTGGGGCACGGTGATCATCCTGGGTTTTGTGACTTTATATCGTTACTGCCTGGCGAGGGCCGGACAAGCCGGGAATCAAAGGGATCTTCTGGCGGCGGCAGGCATGCTGATCGCAGGGATCCCGGCCGGATGGTGTAACGAGAATACCTCCGGAGGCGGGATTCTCATGGTTCTGCTGTGCCTGGGAATGTATCTGTACGGGAGGCGGAAGGAAAACGGTACGAATCCACGGGTCTTTCTGCGCCCCTGGATGGTATCGGGGATTATGGGGCAGCTGGCCGGATTTGCGATGATGATATTGGCGCCCGGGAACATGCAGCGGGCAGGAGTACAGGAGGAAGAACATTCCGGTTGGTTTGCCTATGTTTCCCGTTTCCAGAAAATCACCCTGGCCGTTCGGAATAATTTTCTGATTCTTTTGATAATATTTTTGATTTTGCTCATAATTGTTAAGTATCAGCGCGAAAACTGGAAAGAATTCTGTCAATTTTCACGGAATGCGCTTCTTTGGGCGCTGGTTTTCCTGGCCACCTGTTATGCGCTGGTGCTGACGCCGGAGCCCATGCCCCGGGCTTACTTTGGGGCCGGTATTTTTCTGATCATTGCGGTGGTCCAGCTTTATGCGGATGTGTCGGAGCGAGAAAGGATATTCGGAATGATGAAGACGGGTCTGGTATCCGTTTTGTTTCTGATCATGTTCTTTACTTATATGGACTGCGGAGCCAACCTTGCCAGGATATACAGAGAGTACCGGGAGCGGGACCTCTATCTGATCCGGATGGCGGAGGAGGGCGTGCGGGAGGTGACGGTTCCCATGCTGCGCCCTGCCTTTGAGAATAAGTACAGCGACGGATACAATTCGGATATCGGAGAGGATCCGGAGTACTGGGTGAATGTGGCCTATGCCCAATATTACGGTTTCGACAGCGTGGAAGGGGTCCCGAGGGAGGAATGGACACAATATTAGGACTGGGCGCAGGACCGGGCGGTTCGTCGATTGCGGAAAAGGTTAAAATGTGTTAACATAAATTGGGAAGGACGATGAGTTCATGTTGCAAGAATTAGCGTATCCGTTTGACAGCGAATATATTTTAAAAAAATCCAAGGCGCTGAAAAAGCGTCTGCTGGCCGACGGGACTTCCAGGATCGAAAAGAAAATTGCCGTCCTGGGAGGAAGCACTACCCACGACGTCGTGCGGATCCTGGAGCTTTTCCTCTTAAACCAGGGGATTGCCCCCGTATTCTATGAATCCGAATACGGCCAGTATTGGCAGGACGCCATGTTCGGAAACGAGGAGCTGGATCGGTTTCACCCGGATCTGGTCTATATCCATACCGGAATCCGCAACATTACGCAGTGGCCCGAGGTGGGATGCGCGCGGGAGGAAGCCGATGCGGTTCTGGAAGGGCAGTTCGGGCACTTTACCGCGATGTGGGACCGGATTCTCGGGGAATGGAAATGCCCGGTGATCCAGAATAACATGGAATATCCTTTTTACCGCCTGCTGGGAAACCAGGACTGCGTGAACCCGGCGGGAAGGACAGGCTTTGTGGTGCGGCTGAACGAGCGGTTTGCCGGCTATGCCGCCAGCCATGGGAATTTTTATATCAACGATATCAATTACCAGTCGGCGGCCTATGGACTGGATGCCTGGTCCGATCCCTTTTATTGGCACATGTATAAGTATGCTTTGTGCTTAAACGCCATCCCATGGCTGGCCCTGAACGTGTCCAATATTATCAAGTCCATCTACGGGAAGAACCGAAAATCCCTGGTACTGGATCTGGACAACACGCTCTGGGGAGGCATTGTGGGAGACGACGGGGCGGAAAACCTGGAGATCGGCCAGGAAACCTCCTTAGGCCAGGTGTTTTCCGAATTTCAGGGCTACGTAAAATCCCTGAAGGATATCGGCGTGATGTTGAACGTGGATTCCAAAAATGAAAGGGAAAACGCCCTGGCCGGCCTGAATCATCCGGACGGAATCCTGCGCCCGGAGGACTTTATCCTGATAGAGGCCAACTGGGAGCCGAAAAGTGATAATATTCTGAAAATAGCCCGGTCTCTGAACGTGCTCCCGGACAGCCTGGTGTTTGCGGACGATAACCCTGCGGAGAGGGAGATCGTGCGCCTTCACGGAGAAGGGGCCGCGGTGCCGGAGATAGGTACGCCGGAACAGTATATCAGGGTTTTGGATCACAACGGATATTTTGAAGTCACCAGCCTGTCGGAGGATGACCGGAAAAGAAATGAAATGTACAAGGCCAACGCCTTGCGGGCCCGGGAGGAAGCCTCCTTTACGGACTACGGAGCCTATCTGGAATCCCTGCGCATGGAGGCGGTAATCAGGCCATTCGAGGCCGTCTATATGGCCCGGATCGCCCAGCTTTCCAACAAAAGCAACCAGTTTAACCTAACAACCAGACGCTACACCCAGGCGGAGATCGAAGAGGCGGCAGCGGACCCGGCCCGGATCACCCTGTACGGAAAACTGACGGACCGGTTTGGGGACAACGGCGTAGTCTCCGTGCTGATCGGACACATAGAAGGAGGCGGGGAAGGGACGGAATCCCCGGAAAACCGCAGCGAAGAACGCTCCCTCCACATGGATCTATGGCTGATGAGCTGCCGTGTCCTGAAACGCGATATGGAATACGCCATGCTCGACGAACTGATACGAACCTGCCGTACGAAACAAATCAAAGCAATCTACGGCTACTACTACCCTACCGCAAAGAACGGCATGGTAAAAGAATTCTACGCCCGTATGGGATTTGAGAAGATACAGGAATGCGAGAATGCCACGACATGGAAATACACCATCCCCGCCTCATATGAAAGGAAGAATCGGTACATTACTGTGAAAGCCCCGGACGGCGGCTGAGCAGCCGGGCAAGCTTGCTTGCATGGCTGCTCGGACATCGGACGGGCAAGCCGGTATAAGCAAGGAGGGCGCCAGCCCGGATTGCGCATACCGGCGGCCAAGGAGCGCGAAGCGCGTAGCAGCCGGCTTTCACGCGTGGAGGTGCGCCAAGCCCGTCCCGTGCCTTTTGATCATAAAAGCTGTAAATAAGAATGGAGGATCCTATGACAAGAGAAGAAGTGTTCAACAGATTAAACGAAGTATTCCGGGACGTCTTCGACGACGAAACCATCTGCGTAAACGATGCCACCACCTCCGAGGATATTGAGGACTGGGATTCCCTGGAACACATCAATCTCCTCGCGGCCGTGGAACAGGAATTCGGCGTGAAATTTAATATGGGCCAGGTGGTTTCCATGAAGAATGTGGGCGAAATGGCCGACATTATCTTAAGCCAGGCAGGATAAGGCGGCCTGTAAAAGAAAGGGAGCGCAGCATTGAGCATTACATCCTTCTATTTCCTGATCTTTTATGTGATTGTCCTGGGCCTGTATTACGCGGTGCCGCGGAGGGCCCAATGGATCATCCTTCTTTTGGCCAGCGTTTTCTATTACCTTTTTTCCGACAACGGATTCCTCATTTTCTATCCGATTCTGGCCGTACTGGTCAGCTGGATCGGAATCCGCATCATAGCCCATACGCAGGATGAGGAGCAGAAACTGTGCACAGGGGAGACGGAAAGGACGGGACCGGACGGCGAAGAAGAGAAAAAACGGCTCGCGGGGCGGCGGAAACGTGCGCTCCTGTTTGTGATTGTAGCAAACGTGTCGGTTTTATTCCTGCTGAAGTATATTAATTTCGGTATCCATACGATAAACGGAATCGGGATGCTGTTTGGAAAGACACAGGGGTTCTTTTCCGGCCTGGGCTGGCTGGTCCCCCTGGGGATTTCCTATTATTCCCTTTCCCTGATCGGGTATGTAACGGACGTTTATTTCGGGATTGCCAAGCCTTTGAAAAATCCGGCCCGGCTGGCGCTTTACGGGATGTTCTTTCCCTGTATGCTCTCCGGACCCATTCTCCGCTTCCGGGAGGACGGCGGACAGTTCTTCGAACCGCATGCCTTTGACTATGTTCAGGTAACCAGAGGCATGCAGCGGATGGTATGGGGATTCTTCAAGGTCCTGGTCATTTCCGAACGGATGGCCATGGTGGCCAATACGGTCTACGGGGACTACCGAAGTTATCCGGGGGTATATATCTGGATCGGTACGATCGCTTTCGCTTTTCAGCTGTACACCAATTTTTCGGGAGGAATGGACATTTCCCTGGGAGCGGCGCAGACCTTTGGCCTGAAACTGCCCGAGAACTTTGACCGGCCTTTTTTCTCCAAAACCATTTCCGAGTATTGGCGCAGATGGCATATCACACTCGGAGTTTGGATGAAGGAATACGTCTTTTATCCGCTGTTGCGTTCCGCTGCTTTTACAAAGCTGGGAAAGCGGCTGCGCGCAAAATTCGGGAAGAAGCGGGGAAAACAGCTGAACACCTTTGCCGGGATGTTCCTTCTTTGGTTTGCGGTGGGGATCTGGCACGGCGGGGACTGGAAATATGTGATCGGCTCGGGCCTGCTTCACTGGTTTTATATCGTATGCGGGGAACTGCTGGAGCCGCTGTACGCGAAGGCGATGGCAAAGCTGCATATTGACCCGAAGGCCAGATGGCTGGACGGGCTGCGGATCCTTCGCACTTTCTTTTTGGTGAATATCGGCTTCGTGTTTTTTCGGGCAGCCGATGTGGGAGCGGCCTGGGAGATGCTGGGAGAAGCTGTGGCGGTTTTCAATCCGGGCGTGCTGGTGGACGGATCGCTGTTCGGCCTGGGGCTTGACTGGATCGAGTTTACCGTGGCAATGGTATCCCTGCTGATCCTGCTGGCGGTATCTCTCCTGCAGGGGAAGGGTTCCCTGCGGGAGCGCATCGCTGGGAAAGGCCTGGCGGTACGGTGGGCAGTCTGGTACGCTCTGATTTTCTATGTGATTTTATTGGGTTATTACGGGCCGGGCTACAGCGCGGCGGAATTTATTTACCAGGGATTCTGATTCCCGCGGGAGAATCCGGAAGGGAACAAGAAAACCTCTGATTGCTACGCGCTAAAGTGCGCAGATGGGAGCCGGCCATGGATAAAATTGCGGTATTGATCCCCTGCTATAACGAGGAAAGGACCATTGAAAAGGTGGTCGCGGATGCGCGCAGGGCACTGCCGGAGGCGGTGGTCTATGTGTATGACAATAATTCCAGCGACCGTACGGTGGAGCTGGCAGCGGCTGCGGGAGCCGTGATCCGATATGAGAGAAAACAGGGAAAAGGGAACGTGATCCGCAGGATGTTCCGGGAGATCGACGCCCGCTGCTATATCATGATAGACGGGGACGATACCTATCCCCTGGAGTATGCCAGGGAAATGGCGGACAAGGTGTTAAAGGAGGAGGCCGATATGGTGGTGGGGGACCGGCTTTCTTCCACCTATTATCAGGAAAACAAGCGGCCCTTTCACAATATGGGAAACGGCTTGGTGAAGGCCAGCATCAATATGCTTTTTCATTCCGATATCCAGGATATCATGACCGGCTACCGGGCGTTCAGCTACCAGTTCGTAAAGAGCTTCCCGGTGCTGTCCAAGGGATTTGAAATCGAAACGGAAATGACCATCCATGCGGTCTATAATAACATGCAGGTGGATAACGTTATCGTCAATTACCGGGACCGGCCGGAGGGAAGCGAATCCAAACTGAATACCTATTCCGACGGGATCCGCGTGCTCAATACGATTCTGAAAATGTTCCGGCAGTATAAGCCGCTGGCTTTCTTTACCACGCTGGCCCTGATTCTGACCGTTATTTCCGCTGTCTTCTTCATTCCCGTACTGATCGAGTTTTGGCATACTGGGATGGTGGATAAGTTTCCCACGCTGATCGTATGCGGATTTGTGGAAATGGCGGCCATCCAGTCCGTGTTCGCGGGGCTGATCCTGCATAATCTGGGGGTGAAGGAGCGCAGAGACTTTGAACTGCACTTAAATGAGATACGATGCCGGGAGAATAACAGGGCTTCGGTCAACGACAAAGATTTTTAGTAACAGTTCAGCCACCCCGCAGGCTCCCGGACGCCGGGACGCACAGGGAAGGATCCCGCCGTCCGGGAGCCTGCGCTGTTACGATTTTTAAATAAGAGACATTATCGGAATTTTTTGATCCTTTTCACTTTCTTTTCGACTTTGCCCGGGACCGCCTTTTTTTGTGTGTGACGGATTGACAAAAAGAAGGGGATGCGGTTAGAATAGCACAATAAAAGTGTAGTACGCGAGGCGGGGCGGGGATGGTAAAACTTTTGCTGGTGGACGATGAATATACGGAGCGGGAGGGGATTCTCTACCTGCTTCGTAAATTCTGGACAAAGCTGGATGTGCATGAGGAGCCAAACGGCGTAGATGCGCTGGAATATTTACAGAGGGTCCGGGATGTAAATATCATTATGACAGATATCCAGATGCCTTATATGAACGGCATCGAGTTCCTGGAAGCGGTCAGCGGGATGTTCCCGGAAATCAAGTCGATCATATTCAGCGCGTATGGGGAGTTTGAATATGCGCGGGCGGCAATCGACTGCAATGTCAGCGGGTATATCCTGAAACCCGTTAAGGTGGAAGAATTCCGCAGGGTGATGCGAAAGGTGCTTCCTGCGGAGATAAGCGCCGGTGAAGGGAATGCGGGATCGAAAGAAAAGCGGAAAATCGTGAAAATGATTCAGGAGATCGTTAGCAGAGAGTATCGGAAGGATATTGGGCTGGAGTATTTAGCCGGTAAGGTTTATCTCTCCCCGTGCTATCTGAGTACATTGTTCAAGAAGGAAATGGGCGTAAGCCTGGTGAAATATATTAATGAATACCGTCTGCAGGAGGCGAAGCGGCTGCTGGTAACGACAAACAGACGGGTCAGCGATATCAGCGCGGAAGTGGGATTCGATAACCTGCCCTATTTCTGCACCGTGTTCAAGGAAAAATTTGGTATGACCCCTGCGCAATTCAGGGAATCGGAATAAAAAGCGGGCTGTCCGGAAGGGTGAACTTTTCGGGCAGCCCGTTTCCTGTTTACAGATGTACAAAAAGGAGGGGAACGGGAATGGAGAAGATCGGCGGTAAGGCTCCCTGGAAGAAAATCAGCTATAAGACAAAACTCAGCCTGTCATATAGCGTGATCATCTTAACGGCCTGTATGGCCATGGGTATCCTGTCGGTGAGGAGTGTGAAGGCGGAGGCAGACCACCAGCAGAGGATGACGGCTGCAAGTCTGGCCTGGGAAGCCGGGAGCAAACTAAACGAGGCAATGCAGAAGGTCAGTTGGGCGGTGGGACAGACGGCGGTGGATACACAGCTAAAGCAGGTCCTGGGGCGGGAGAGCGAAAGCTATTATCAGCAATGGATCGATTTCAGGGATATTTTAACGCCCAAGCTGCGCCTGCTGACCCTGCAGGCACAGGAGGCGGAATCTTTTATCATTTATACGGAAAACGAAATGCTGAATCATTCCAAGGATAATATCCTTCCGGTTTCTCTCATAGAAGGAAAGATATGGTTTGAGGAAGCCAAAAAGGAGAGCAGGATGTTCTGGGCGACGGAGGGGGACCGGCTGCTTGGCATTTATCATCTTTACATGCCTGCGGACACCGCGCCGGAAGCCTTTCTCGTGGTGACGCTGTATCCTGCGGATATCCTTGACGATGAAGGAGGATGGAACCGACAATGGGAATTCCTCTTGCGCAATGGGGAGGGAAAGGCTGTACTTTGCTCCCGGGACGGGGTGGAAAACACAAAAAGTGCAGACCGCTTTCTGTCCTCCTATCAGTTGTGCAACGGCTGGGAGTTGGAACTTTTCTTTGAGAAAAGAAATTTGTCCGGCTGTTCCCTGGAAACTCTTTTTTTTACGGGAATTATTGCGGCCTGCGCCCTGGGGCTGCTGGGACTGTCCACCCATTTATTTTCCGACATGTTCAGCAGACGGCTGGTTGAATTGAATCAGGCAATGCAGCAGGTGATACACGGAAACCGTCAGGTGGTATTATGGGATGACTCCGGGGACGAGATCGGCCAGCTCACAGGGACATTTAACATGATGATGGGAGAAATTAATCATCTGATCGAAGATGTGTTGGAAAATAAGATTGCCAGAAGAGAGGCGGAGCTTGCGGCTCTGCGGACGCAGATTAAACCGCATTTTCTGTATAATGCGCTTTCCACCATCAACTGGATGGCTATCCGGGGGGAATATGAAGACATCAGCCTGGTGGCGACCAGTATTTCCGACTACTACCGCACGATGCTTAACGGCGGACAGGAGATGACCACTCTGGGGGACGAACTGCGCAACGTGCAGTCCTATCTGACGATCCAGACAATTGCCCATGGGGACAGCTTTGTGGTGGAATATGAGACGGAAGAGGGGTTGAAGGACTGCGAAATGATCAACATGATCCTGCAGCCCTTTGCGGAAAATGCCGTGCGGCACGGAATCGATAAAAGAAAAAAGGAATACGGGGGATGGATCCGGATACGGGCGGAAAAAAGGGAAGGGGATTTGATGATAGAAATCGAGGACAACGGGCCCGGTATGGATGAAGCCTGTCTGAACCGCCTCCGGGAGGGGATCGCAGGAACCGGGGAAAAGGGCGGATACGGGATCCGCAACGTTCAGGAAAGGATCCGGTTCCGGGAGGGAGAACCCTATGGCGTGTATCTTTCCGGCCGGGCCGGCCTGGGGACGAAGGTCTGTATCCGATATCCTTACCGAAAGCGCCGAAAGGATATGACCGAAGAAAAAAAACGAAAGAAACCGTAAATATGAGAAATAGACGGAAAACAGAGGAAGTGCTATCCTTAAATCATCGATAAATCGAAAGACAGCGTATCCGGAACGCAGCCGTAACCTGGGAAGGATAGAAATAAGGGGGTGGCAGAACAAATTGGAGCTGCAGAATTATGAAAAAAAGACGGAAAAAATCAGGAATGATTTTCTGGATAAGAAACGCACAGATCCGGGCTTCGGAGAAGAAAAACTGAAATTTTCCTGGAGCAACTGGGGATTCGGGACAGAGGCGTTTCAAGTTTCCTGTGCGCGCCTGGAACGGGCGGGGATCTCCTATATCGAACTGCACGGAAACCATTACGGAAAGGATTTGGGGTATCGGCCGAAGGAGATTCTGCCGGTAATGGATACGTACGGACTGAAAGCCAGCGGTGTGTGCGGGATGTTTTCTCCGGAATGCGACCTGTCCGCAAGAAGCGGCAGGATCCGCCAGGAAGCGCTGGATTATGTGAAAAGGGAGCTTGAATTTACGGCCCGGGTGGGCGGGGAATATCTGCTCATCGTACCGGCGGCGGTGGGAAGGCCGCAGGCCTATGACGGCTGGGAATGGGAGCGAAGCGTGGAGACTCTCAGACAGGCGGCCGGACTGTTTGAAGAGTACGGCATCAAAGGGGCGGTGGAACCCATTCGTTCGGCGGAAACCAGCCTGGTGCATACGGTAGCCGAGGCGAAGAAATACATGGAAGCGGTGGGATGCGATTCCGTCGGATACATCAACGGGGACGTCTATCACATGCAGTCGGAGGAAGCGCATATCGGGGAGGCCATCTTGGAGGCCGGAGACCGGCTGGTCAACCTGCATCTGGCTGATACGAACAGAAGCATCCTGGGGAGCGGCTCCATGGATATCGACTGTGTCATCATGGCACTGTATCTGATCGGATATCAGAAGAAGAAGGCCTTTGTTACGCCGGAGCCCCTTGGGCCCGGCGGGGATCCATACCCTGCCATGTACGCGAAGGCGGACGCCGCGCTATGCGACCAAATGGTGATGGAAAGCTGCCGCTATTTCAGAGAGCGGGAACGGCTGTTGACAGAAGGATAAGGAGGAGACGGGAATGAGAAGATGGAAAAGAACGGCGGCGCTGTGCCTGTCTGCGGTTATGGCGGCCGGTTTGCTGGCCGGTTGTGCGAAGGCCCCGGAGCCGGAGGAAAGCGTGAAGACGGAAGAAAATGTGCAGGCAGCGGACGGCGGAGAGGAAGAAAAGAAAGAAATTGACTGGATGGAGCCCTATGAGGAGACGGTATCCGTCAATCTGGCCCGTGTCAGCGATACCGTCTGGCCGGAGGGGGAAAGCATTACGGACAACGCATTCATGAACTGGATTCGGGATACGATGAACATTGACGTGAAGGCCGATTACGTTTTCCCGGACGAGGAGACGTTAAACCAGCAGATCGCGCTGTGGATGGCCAGCGGGGAGCTGCCGGATATTATCTGTTTTAAGGATCAGCAGCTTCTGCGCCAGCTGCAGAAGTCTGGCATGATCGCGGATTTAACCGAGGTATATGATCTCTATGCCAGCGATCTTTTCCTCGCTATGAAAGACAGCTATGAGAAATCGGATCATATTTTCGATAAAGCCACGGTGGACGGGCGGATCATGGCGGTCAGCCAGGCAGCCTCCGGGTATCATTTCAATATTCCGTGGATCCGGGCGGACTGGCTGGAAGAGCTGGGATTGAAGACGCCGGAAACCATGGAGGAACTGCTTGATACGGCTCGTCGGTTTGTGGAAGAGGATATGGCAGGAAACGGGAAAACGATCGGGATCGAACTGCGGGAGCTGGCCGGGACGAATGACAGCTTCGGTACGGCGAACTACATTTTCAACAATATGGGCTCATTTCCACAACAGTGGTATGACGACGGGACGGGAAAATATGTATACGGCTCTATCGCATCGGAAACAAAGGAAACGCTGAGTCTGCTGCACGAGCTGTACGAGCAGGGCGTCCTGGCCAAGGATCTGCCTTCCCGCGATTGGGAGGCATCGGTGGCGGAGGGGAACTGTGGTATCTTTTTCGGGCCTTGGTGGATCTCCCTTTATCCGCTGAATACCACAATGAACAACGATCCGCAGGCAAGATGGGTTCCTTTGGAGATATTGGATGAGAACGGGAAATTCCCTACCTTCAGCAACAATGACTGCAACGGCTGGGCGGTGGTGAGAAAGGATTACCCCTATCCGGAGATCGCCATTAAGCTGATGAATCTGGGAGCGGAAGCGAAGCTGAGCAGTACGGACGGAAGGGAACTGCTGGAGGGGGAAGCAGGCAAATACAGGCTTGTCATTCCGGATGAGGTGGAGAATACTTACATCGACCGTAAAGTGTCCGGAATCAACTGGGACGACTGGGGCTATACGATCTCCTTCGGCTTTGACGATATGGTTCCGAGGATCGGACAAAATATGGTCGAAATGCTGGCGGACTACAGGGCCGGCGAACTGGATACAATGAACGATACAGAGATTGAGAAGATGCGCCTGATCGATGATTTCGAGAGCGGACGGGACGAAAGCCCGGAGGCCCAGGTGGAATACGGGAAATTTCTGGCGGCCCAGATCATTATGGATCTGAAACCCAAGCTGGAGATACAGGATGTTTATTATCCGTTTGTGACTTCTACCATGGAAACATCCTGGGTGAACCTGCAGGATCTGGAAGAAAAGGCGTTCATGCAGATCATCATGGGAGAACAGCCGGTTGATTACTTTGATACCTTTGTTTCGGAATGGAAGGCGCAGGGCGGAGACGCCATTATGGCGGAAGTGACCGAGATGGCCCAGGGCGGCTGAACGGTTGTGCAAAAAGGAGCTGCCGGAGCAGTCTATGCGTTTGGCGTGCGGGGCGGCTCCTTTTATTTCTATAGTGTGAAACCTGCGCTTTCACGATCTTGATTTGAGTGTCCGCTTCAGCGGACAGATGGGAGTTGCATGAAGAGAAAGAAGGTATGGGCGTACCGTCTGATGGTCCTGCCGGGTATCTTGCTGCTGTTTTTATTCTGTTACATGCCCATGGGAGGAATCGTCATGGCATTCCAGGATTTTATCCCGGCCAAGGGATTCGGCGGTTCTGCCTGGATAGGCATGGAAAATTTCAAAAGGCTGTTTTCCCTTCCGGGGATCGGAAATATTTTTCGAAATACCGTTTACATAGCGGTCCTGAAGATCCTGTTCGGACTTTTGGTTCCGGTGGTTTTTGCTCTGCTGCTCAGCGAGGTAAAAAATCTGGGATTTCGTCGAGTGGTTCAGACGATCGTCTATCTCCCCAATTTTATATCCTGGGTCATCCTGGGAACGGTTTTTAAGCAGATGTTCGGCATGTACGGACCGGTAAACAATCTGCTGGTGTCTCTGGGAGGGAATGCGGTAGGATTTTTGTCTAACGGTTCCGCCTTTCAGACGCTTGTGATCGCTACGGACGTGTGGAAAGGGTTCGGATTCGGGACGATCGTCTATCTGGCGGCGATCCTTTCCATCGGTACGGAACTGTATGAGGCAGCTTGGATGGACGGGGCGACGAGATGGCAGAAGATTTGGCATGTTACCCTGCCGGGGATGCGGCCGATGATTGTACTTATGGCCACCCTGTCCCTGGGAAATGTGTTGAATGCGGGATTCGATCAGATCTTCAATATGTACAACACCATGGTTTATGATAAAGCGGATATTATCGATACTTATGTATATCGTATGGGCCTGGTAAACGCACAGTACAGTCTGGCGTCTGCCGTGGGGCTGCTGAAATCCGTAGTGAGTGCAGTACTGATCATCCTGGCCTATTGGCTGGCGGACCGATTCGCGGATTATAAGATATTCTAACCAAAATGCCGGCGGCGCGGAATGCGGTTTCGTACGCGCACCGGGATGAGCAGAAGGGATGGAAAGCCGCCCGGCGGCGGCAGAATGCGAGGAAAAATGAAACGGAAACGGAAAATAACTGCCGGTATGGTGTTGATCTACGGCGTGCTCCTTCTGGGGGCTGTCAGTTGCCTCTTGCCGGTTTTGAACATGATAGCACTTTCCTTCAGCGAAAGTTCCGTGGCGCTGACGGGGAACGTGTATTTCTGGCCCCAAAAGTTTACATTGGCGGCCTATCGGAAGCTGATGACAGAGGGGAATTTTCTGCGCTCCTTTTTCATTTCCGTGGCTCGGGTCGCAGTTCAGCTGGCTGTGACGATGCCTGTCACGATTATGATGGCATATGCCCTTTCCAAGGATAAAAGGGATTTCGCAGAACGGGACATCCTTGCCTGGGTCGCCGTATTTACCATGCTTTTCTCGGGGGGCCTGATTCCTACCTATATGGTGGTGAAGGGCTATGGACTTCTGAACAGCTTCTGGGCATTGATACTGCCGGGCGTTCTGAACGTCTATAATATGATCATCATGATGAACTTTTTCCGGGGAATACCGGTGGAACTGGAGGAAGCCGCCGTGATGGACGGAGCCGGAGCCTGGGTTACGCTTATGCGGATCTATCTTCCTCTTTCCCTTCCGACGCTGGCTACCATTATCCTGTTTACGGCGGTGGGGAGCTGGAATGATTTTTTTGCCGGGATGATTTACATTACGAATGTAAACAATTATCCCCTTCAGACTTATATCAGAAGTCTCGCGCTCCAGGCGGATTATAACAATATGAATCCCACCGAGCTGCAGGAGCGTATGAAAATTGCGGGAATTACCTTTAATGCGGCGAAAATTGTGGTTTCGATGGTGCCGGTTCTGATCATCTATCCCTTTCTGCAGAGATACTTTGTCTCCGGGCTCGTGATGGGGGCCGTGAAAGGGTAGAAAAACGCCAAGCCGGGATGAAAACATGGCTGTTATGTATGCGCGAAGACCACAGAATAAGGAAAGGCATGGTTATCCATATGAGCAAAAGACAATACGAGACTGAAATCAGATACGAATTCCGGGATATCACAGGGGAGACGGCAAAGCGGGTGACAGAACAGTGGCTGCTTTCCGTCCCGG
The DNA here is from genome assembly GCA_021770245.1 of Lachnospiraceae bacterium. Taxonomy (GTDB): domain Bacteria; phylum Bacillota; class Clostridia; order Lachnospirales; family Lachnospiraceae; genus Eisenbergiella. The sequence continues at coordinate 11,155 of JAETRI010000001.1, read as the reverse complement.
AGTCCAATCCCGGGATGTTCGCGGCCCTGGAGGATCGTGACAGGGTACCGATGCGGCCCCTTCTTCCCTGGTCCGGGGAGTTTGTAGGAAAGCATCTGACGGCCCTGGTGGAAAATTATCTGCTTACCGGGGACCGGCGGATTGCCGGCCAGATCAGGGAGATCGTAAAAATCCTGGAAAAACTTCAGGCGCCGGACGGTTACCTGGGGCCGTGGAGGCGGGAACGTCAGCTGACAGGATATGCGGAGAACTCCCACGGCGATTATGAAGTGATGGAAAAAGGGCTGAAACCGGATACGACCTGGGACGCCTGGGGCCTTTATCACCTCATGTATGGGCTGCTGGGCTGGTATCAAACTTCCGGGGAAAACGTCTGCCTGGCCATGGCGGAGCGGATGGCGGATCTGCTCATCCATACATTCTGGGAACAGCGAAAAAAGCTCTGCGATATCGGCTGGCCGGAGACAAACCTTGCCCCGGTACACAGCCTGGCTATTTTATACGAAGAGACGGGGAAGGAGAAGTATCTCAAAGCCGCGGAACAAATCGTAGAGGAGTTTGGGGAGCCGGAGGGCGGAGACTATCTGAGGGCGGCCCTGGAGGGAAAAGAATTCTATGAGCTGGGCCTTCACCGGTGGGAGAGCCTTCATGTCATTATGGGACTGAAAAAGCTCTATGATGTGACCGGGAAGGAAGATTACAGGACAGCGTTCGTAAACCTGTGGTGGAGTATGGTCAAAACGGACCGGCACAATACGGGAGGATTTACCTCCGGGGAGGCAGCCTGCGGAAATCCGTATGACGAGAGGCCCATTGAAACCTGCTGTACGGTGGCTTGGACGGCTCTTACGGTGGAGATGCTGAAGCTGGAGAGAAACGCCTTGATAGCGGATGAACTGGAGCTGAGCTATTACAACGGAGGCTTGGGGGCAATTTCTCCGTCCGGGAGATGGTGCACCTATAATACGCCAATGGACGGAAGCAGATTCTCCAGTATGCGCACAATCGTATTTCAGAGCAGGCCGGGGACGCCGGAGTTAAATTGCTGCTCGGTAAATGCGCCGCGTATCCCCGGCCTGGTATCCCAATGGGCCGTTATGAGGGGCGAAAAAGAGCTCTATGTGAACTATTATGGGGACTATACCGCCTGCATGCCGGGCTTTGGCGATCCCAAGACGGAACTGCGCCTGGAACTATCGGGCGCGTATCCTGTGGACGGCCGGGTGATGATAAGCATAGATACCGGGGAGGCGTCTGCTTTTACCTTATATCTTCGGATTCCGTATTGGTCAAAGAATACCGTAGTGGAACTGGGAGGGGAGAGGCAGCAGGCGGTTCCGGGGACCTATCTGAAAATCCATAGAACATGGAAAGCACAGGAGGAGATCCGGATATCCTTCGATATGTCCTTAACCTATTGGCGCGGGGAAAGAAATCTGGCCCGAAAGGCATGTATCTATCGGGGACCTTTGCTGCTGGCGGCCGATCCTTCGTTCCAGACAGAGCCGATAAGCAGCTATGAGGAATTCCGGGGGCGGCTTTGCTTCGAAGCGGGCCGTGAAGGGGAAAGGGTTCTGCCCGTCCCCAAATCGCAGGCTATGCTGCTTGTGGAGGTGGAGAACAGGAAAAAACAGAAAGTACGCCTCTGCGATTTCCGCAGCGCGGGATACCTGGGGAACCGTTATGTTACATGGTTCGAAATAGAGATGCAAGAGATGCCTCCCGCAGAATTTACCCGAACCAATCCCCGTCGGCTGCTTTGCCGGGCTGATCAGGACGAAATGTCTTAGTATAGGACAAACGCATGAACGGCCCTGCGCTTCTGCGCCATCCCTGCCCGGCCCTGCGCAGAGGCCGCAGGGCCGGGCAGGCGTTTGTCCTGTGTCTTAGTACGTCAATGGGTTTCCAGATACGTCTTTAATTCAGGAACTTCCTCCATCAGCAGACCGGTAAAATAGTCCGCTCCCTCCCCGTTCAGATGATCCGCGTCCCCGAAGTACTGAAGGGAAGTCTGGAATCGTTCGTCGTGGGAATAGTCGTAGTAGCTGATGCCGTAGGCGGAGGTTAGGGAATGGATGGTGGCGTAAAAGCCCTGCAGGAATTCATCGGAAACATACTGATTATAATATACCGTAAAAGGTGTGGTAATCAGTATGGGGGTGATCCCCTTTCTCTGGCAGAGTTCGATCATATTTTTCAGGTCCTGAATCTTATCCGCTTCAAAATACTCCTCTTTGTTCAGAAAATGCCGTTCATATCGAGCCAGCCCCTTTTCCTGGAAGCCCTGGACGGTTTCGGCGCCATAGAGCTCCTCCGGAGTCTGGGCCGGAACCTGCCCGGGTGCGGCTTCCTCTTCCGCTGCCGGGGCGTCTTCCGGATTCTGGTCCGGGGGAACGTCTCCGTCCGTGCCCGTCTGGCCTGCTTCTCCGCTCCCTGCCGTCTGGCCCTCTTGATCTACACTGCCTTCCGTGCCTGTCTGTGCCCCCTGATCCGCAGCGCCGTCCTCCGTTCCTTCTGGGGAAATCTCTGCCGCATAGATGATATTTGGACGATTTTCCGACAGAGAGGGAAAGGTTACGGGCGGTTTGAACAGATCGAAGATCTTCTCACCGGCGGAAAGAACGGGGAAACGGACCGCCACCAGATCCTTGTACAGGCTGTAATCGGGATTATATTTGGGAGAAAGCAGCCGGTAATAGCGGACGCTGATGGCTTCGATATCGTTGGGATCCGTGGCTTCCCGATTAAAGGAAAAATAGGAAACCGGGATGAAAAGCAGGCTCCCCTCCACAAAATCGTCCTGATGCATATTGATCAGCGCATAATCGTATTCATAGGACTGGCTTGTTAAGGCAAAGTTAAAGGTACTGATCCCCCGTTCCTTGGTGAGGGGGATCCAGTTGAAATCGCATTGCCCGTGGGAACTGCCCACATTGGCGATCTGGATATCGTTTGGGATGAACTGAAAGACATTAATTTCCCCCAAGGGGCTTTCCGTTTTCTGCTCGTACATCATATCCAGATAGAACAGGCAGCAGAAAGTAATGCAAAGGGCTAGGACACATTTCACCAAAAAAGATTTCATAGGCGTATCAGAATTGCATATAGATGAATTCTGTTGTCACTCCTTTCTCGGAAAAAAGCAGGATGGCCAAAAGCAGCAGGATGTAGACCGGCCAGCGGATGAAAAAGCGCTGTCTGGAAATCAGGGCAATGACATCTGTTTTCAGGGAAAACAGGTCATAGAGGAAAAGCGGCACCAGGGGAAGGCAGTTGTAAATGAAATGGGGAGCGGATAAGCCCATCTGGACCGCGCAGCTTCTCAGATAGGCATGCAGATCCCCGATGCCGGTGAACATGTTCTGCAGGACATAAACCGCATCCTGGAGGGTGGCCGCACGGAAGAAAATCCAGGCGAAGCCAACCAGCAGGAAGGTGACGGGCACGGTGATTAGACAGAGCAGGCCATGAAGGCGCTTATCCCTCTGGAAGGGAGACTGCTTTCGGTTCCAGGGAAGAAGGCTTTCGACGATCTGAAAGACGCCATGGATACCTCCCCAGAGCACATAATTCCAGCTGGCGCCGTGCCACAGGCCGCTGACTAAGAAGGTGGTCAGGAGATTGAGCATATGCCGAAGCGGGCCGACCCGGTTTCCGCCCAGGGGAATATAAACATAATCCCGCAGCCAGGAGGAGAGGGAAATGTGCCATCTGCCCCAGAAATCCTTGATGGAGGAGGCAAAATAAGGCGCCCTGAAATTGGGGGTCAGATTGATCCCCAGAATCTTGGCCGAGCCCAGAGCGATATCCGTATAGCCCGAAAAATCACAGTAGAGCTGGATGGCAAAAAAGAAGGTCGCCAGTACCAGAGAAAATCCCGTATAGGAGGGCAGGTTGTCGTATACCTGGCTGACATAGACGGAAAGGCCGTCCGCCAGCGCCAGTTTTTTGAAATATCCCCAGGCCATGAGCTTCATACCATAGGACGCCTGTTTGTAGCGGAAGGGTTTGGGGCGGTTCAGCTGAGGAAGCAGCTTTTCCCCCCGCTCGATGGGCCCCTGCATCACTTTTGGGAAAAAAGAGATGTAGACCGCATAGAGGCCGAAATTCTGCTCCGCCGGGATGGTGCCCCGGTAGACGTCCACCAGATAGCTGATGGTTTGGAAGAGATAAAAGGAAATCCCGACAGGAAGCGCCAGACGCAGAGTCACGGGCTGCATGGGGATGGAAACCCTGCGAAACAGGGCCGCTATGTTTTCCGAAAAAAAGTTGAAATATTTGAAGAAAAACAAAAGGATCAAACAGGCGAGCACGCTGCAGATAAGCACCTGCCTGCGCAGCGGCTTTGCCTTCCTGCGTCTGTCCAGATACAGGGCGGCCAGATAAGAGACGACTGTGGTAAGCAGGATGACGGCCACATAACCCACTCCCCAGCTGGCGTAGAAATAATAGCTGGAAAGAAGCAGCACAATCCACCGGAACCTCCTGGGGCAGATCCAGTACAATGCAAAGATAATCGGCAGGAAAAATCCATAGGTAATTGAATTAAAAAGCATACCGGAACCCTTTCTAAACATTCCTATACAGCTATGCGGCGCCGCGCCGCAGATATCGGCCGACAGGAAACGGCAGAATTGGAAATTGATAGCCTTATTATACTACGCGGGTGGAAAAATATACAAGTTAAGAAAGTCTTAAGGCATCGCGCAAGACGGCGGTTGGGGCGGACGGGCGCAGGGCTGGCTGAGGGACGCAGGGGCGCAGGGCCGTTCATACGTTTGCTGCGTCCGAAAACAAAAAGATTGCAAAAATGCGGATTGTGGTATACTGTGTAAAAAGATGGAAGAGTTGTCCCAAAACGGGAAACTGCGCACCGGTATCTGTGCCCCAAGGCCGCCCCTCGGCGGCAGAATGCGAGGATATATGCTTCTAAAGCCATCTTCCGAGGAAAGACAATCCGGATTGATTTCGGTACTGTTGTTGGGAGGCTGCCTGGCCTTCTATTTGTTTTTTGCCTTTTACGACAAAGCGGTGATCTGTGTGGATTCGCCCAGCTATATCACCATGGACCTATCCAGGGAACCGTTGTATTCTCTCCTGCTGGCCGCCTTTCGGACCGTATTCGGAGGACTGGGGGAATATGGATATTTAACGGCCGTGGCCTTTTTTCAGAGCGTCCTGGCGGCCTATGCGGCCTGGTGTGTGGCGGATTATGTGAGGAGGAAGTGGCGCCTGCCGGGAGGAGTCGGGGCGGCGCTGGCGTGTATGCCTCTGGCGGTTTCCCTGCTTTGCCGGTTTGCGGCAAGAAGGGGTTCCATGTATTCCAACAGCATCTTAACGGAGGGGATCACGATATCCCTGTATCTGATTTTCTTCCGGTATCTGCTGGAATTCTATTTTGACAGGACGAAGAAAAGCCTGCTGTGGTGCTGCCTGCTTTCTTTTTTGATGATTTCCGCCAGGAAGCAGATGGTCATTTCGCTGGTGATGCTGTTATCCTGTATCGCGCTGGCCTGTATCCGGAGGAATGCTTTGCAGGAGAGCGGCTCATCCTCCGCGCCCAAGGCCCTGAAGCCGGGAAAGGCGGCGGGAATGGCCCTGGTGTGCGCTGCGGCCGTCCTGGGCGGTGCGGCCGTGCTGGATCTGGGATATAATTATGCGCTCAGGGGCGAGGCGGTACGGCATTCCGGCGACGGGCGTTTCCTCACCACCATGGCGTTCTATGTGGCGGAGCGGGAGGACGCGGCATATATCGGGCAGGAGGATATCCGCAGCCTGTTTCTGGAAATCTATGACCGCTGTGATGAACAGGGATATCTGAAGCACAGTGCGGGAAAAGGATGGCTGAACCGGGTAAGCCATTTCGGAGACCATTATGACCATATCCAGATCGATACCCTTTGGCCTGCGGTGAACGATTACGTGCGGGAGCATTATGGGGACGGGACGGTGGAGCTGGGAGAAAACGCGGACCGGATCATGGACGTGATGAACCGGGCCCTGCTCCCTCATAACCTGGGAAAGATCCTGGCTGCCTTTTTCGACAATTTCCTGTCCGGACTGATCACCACCGTGGCCCAGCGGAACCGGATCCTGAACTGGTACAGCCTGGGGGCATACCTGCTCTACACGGCGCTGTTGATTCAAAGCCTGCGGGAGGGAAAGCGGCGGCGGCTTTCCCGGTATGCGGCAGGGTTTGCGGGCCTTACGCTTTTATCCGTCTGCTTTAACGTGGGTTTGGTTTCCCTGGTGATTTTCTGCCAGACCAGATATACCATATATAATATGGCTCTGTTTTATATGAGTCTGATCCTGATGGCATATGCCGCTCTGGCGGGAAGGAGGGAAAGAGGGCATGCTGTTTAATTCCTATATTTTTATTTTCCTTTTTCTTCCTCTCTGCCTGGCGGGGTACTATGTGCTGATCCGTTTTCACAAAGGAGTGGCGGCCAGGATTTGGCTGACCGCATTTTCCTGGTGGTTCTACGGGTACTTTAATCCCGGCTATCTGATGATCATGCTGTGCAGCATCTTGTTCAACTATGCGGTTTTCTGCGGGCTTGGGAAGCTGGGGGAGAGCGGGGCGGCGGGGGCGCTGCGATGGAGAAAGGCCCTGTTTTGGTTCGGAATCGGATGCAACCTGGCGGTTTTATTTTATTTTAAGTATTATGATTTTTTCATCGAAAATATCAATGCAGTCTTCAGACAGTCCCTTCCTCTGAAGGGGATTTTACTTCCGCTGGGAATCAGTTTTTTTACTTTTCAGCAGATCGGTTTCCTGGCGGATGCCTATATGGGGGAACTGAAAAGATGTTCCTTTTCCAATTATGCGCTTTTTGTATCCTTTTTCCCCCAGCTGATTGCAGGGCCCATTGTGAATCACCAGGAAATGATGCCGCAGTTTTCCCGGATCGGCCGAAAACGGGCGGACGGGGAGAAAATTGCCTCCGGCGTGTTCCTGTTCACCCTGGGCATGGTTAAAAAGGTGCTGGTAGCCGATACCTTCGGGAAGGCCGTGGACTGGGGATATCTGAATATACCCTCCCTGTCCGGCGTGGATGCGGCGTTGGTGATCGTATACTATGCGCTGCAGCTGTATTTCGATTTCAGCGGCTACTGCGACATGGCGAGAGGGTTGGGATGGATGCTGGGGCTGGATATCCCGGTGAATTTCCGCTCTCCCTATAAGGCATCCAATATCATTGAATTCTGGCGGAGATGGCATATTACGCTGAGCCGCTTTTTCCGGAAATACGTATACATCCCCCTGGGCGGGAACCGGAAAGGACGGGCGAAAATGTACTGCAATATGTTCCTGGTCTTTTTCTTAAGCGGGTTCTGGCATGGGGCGGGATGGACTTTCATCATCTGGGGACTGGCCCAGGGGGTCCTGTATCTGATCACCCGGGCCTGGCAGCTTCATCGGGGAGACCTGGGAGCGGCCCGTCCGGAAAAGGAAAGGGCAAAGGGGAAGGCCCGGTTTGTCTCGGCCTGCGGTACCGCGTTTACCTTTTTGTTCTATTGCGGAGCCTGTGTGTTCTTCCGGTCCGATACGGTGCCTCAGGCGCTGGAGATGTTCGGCAGGCTCGCGAAAGGAGGGGCGGCCCTTCCTTCCCAGGGGATTACCCAGAGCTTCAATCTGGACGAATTCTGGTATGTGATCAAGCTCCTTAGGGCGGACCGTCTGCCCGGCAGCCAGACCTACCTGTGCGCTCTTATCACGGCGGGTACGCTGCTGGCCGTGTTTGCGGCGCCCAATACGGACGAAATGACCGCCCGTTTCCGGCCCGCGCCGTGGACGGCCGTCCTGACGGCGGTTTTGCTGCTGTGGTGCGTTTTCTCCATGGCCGGGGTGAGCAGCTTTCTATATTTCAATTTTTAGGAGAAGCGATCGATGTGTCAATTTAGAAAATGGCTCCTGATCTTCCTGGCGGTATTCGCAGCCGGCCTGGCGGGGGCTGCGGCCCTGGTGCTGTATGTGGATCCTTTTTTTCAATATCATAAACCGCTGGCGGACTTTCCCTATAAGGTGGATAACCAGGTGAGCCAGAATCCGGGCATGGCCCGCAGGCTGGATTATGACAGCGTCCTTCTGGGCTCCTCCATGACGGCCAGCTTCGACCTGCGCTGGTTTGGGGAAATCCTGGGCCTGGATACGGTGAAGCTGAGCTATAACGGGGCCTTTCCCAGGGACGAGGCGAATATCCTGGATATTATTTTTGAGGCAAAGGGGGACAACGTAAAGACGGTTTTCATGGCCATAGATCAGTCGGCTTTTTCGGCGGATGTGGAGACGGTGAAGTTTCCCGTCCCGGAATATCTGTATGATAACGATCCCTGGAACAACGTGCAGTATATTTTCAACAAGGATGTGATACTGAACTATGTGTTAAAACCTCTGGCGGATCCCACGGAGCGCACCGACTGGAATCTGCTCTATAGGCCCTGGTGGACGGATGAGTATTATACCAAGGCAAATGTGCTGATGTATTATGTGCCTGCAAAGGAGGCGGAGGAGGAAATGGCCCGGGATGCCTTCCTTTCGGGGATTGCGGCTAATTTGGACGTGAATATCTGCCCCTATATCGAAGCCCATCCGGAAACGGAGTTCGTCTTTTTCTATCCGCCCTACAGCATCCTCTATTGGAATGATGTGATGCGGGAAAAAAGGCTGGCGGCGGAAATGGAAGGCCTGCTCTATATGTCCGAAAGGCTGCTTTCCTATGACAACGTGCGTCTGTTCGGCTTTCAGGGGGAAGAGGAAATCGTCTGTGACCTGAACAATTACGCGGATTATACTCATTACCATGGAAATGTGTGCCGTCATATCGTTGAGTGCTTCGGAAACGGGGAATGGGAGCTGACAGACGAAAACTGTCGGGAGGCGTTCGCACAGATTGCCCGGATGGCGGAAACTTATGATTACGAAGCGATTTACGATAACTGGTATGAGTAGGATATTTGGTTGCCCGCAGAAGCGGGCAGATGAGAAACCGCATTCGTGATTTCTCAGACACGAATCGAAGATTCATGTTGCGCTGCCGCGCAGGATGCGGCATGAAAGGATTAGGATGAAAGAAATGCTGATCGCTTTTCTGGTATTGATTTTGGCGCCCTTCTGCATGGGGCTGCTTCCGGCCATGGCTATGCCGGGGGAGGGAAGCAGAGGAGAGGAGAATGCGCGCGAGGGAAAAGCAGGAAAAAGGCGTACGCCCGTGTACATCTGCCCCTTTGCGGTCTATCTGGCCGGGCTGCTTTTGGCGCTGGCGGTGTTCCAGATTTATGCCGTGCCGGTGATCCTCCTGAAGGTATGGGGATTTCCGCTGATTGTAAAGGGATATACCCTGTTTCTCATCCTGGGCAGTGCGGCGGGCCTGGCGGTGGGATATCCCGTGCTGCGGGGGTTCGCGGAGCGGGCGAAGCGGATACTCTCCGATAAAAGGCGGCCGTGTGCAAAAAACTGCCTGTATTGGATTGTGGCAGCCGGGCTCGTGCTTTTTCAAATTTATATGGCCTATACCCGCGCTTTCTTTGACGGGGACGACGCCTATTACGTGGCGCAGTCGGTGATCGCACAGCAATCGGACGTGCTCTATCGGATGCTTCCCTATACGGGGCTTTCCACCTCGCTGGATATCAGGCATGCGCTGGCCCCCCTTCCCATCTGGGAGGCCTATGTGGCCAGAATGACGGGAATCCATCCTGCCATCATTGCCCACAGCGTGCTTCCTCTGGTGCTGATCCCGGCCACCTATCTGCTTTATTTCCGGATCGGGGCAAAACTGTTTCGCGGGGACGGGAAAAAAACGGCCCTGTTCCTGATCCTGGTAAGCCTGCTCCAGATTTTCGGAAACACATCGATCTATACCAATGCCACCTTCTTCCTGATGCGGACGTGGCAGGGAAAATCCCTGCTCTGTAATTTAGTGCTTCTTTCGGAGGTCTGGATTCTGCTGAACCTGTGGGAGGAGAGACAGGACGGGGGCGGGAAGGGAGGCCAGGCGGGCTGGTGGCTGGTATTGTGCGCCGGGCACACGACGGCTGCCCTGTGTACCACCATGGGGGCCTTTCTGGCGGGCCTGCTGGTGGCGGTGACGGGGCTGGTCTGGGCGGTGCGGGAAAGGCGCCCGGCCCTGCTGTTTCCCCTGGCGGCATGCTGTATTCCCTGTATGGTTTACCTGGTGCTGTTCGCGGCGCTGGGGTAGATTCTCCGGTACGGCAGGATGCGTCCCAAATGGCCCGGCATGAAAGGATTAAAATGATCTTTTAATTAGAGATTTGCGCCCGGGTAACCGGGAATGTGACCCTGTGCACCAAAGCGCTCCCGGAACAAAAGGCCGCCAGAAGGCGGCGGAATGAGAGGAAAAGTGAAAGTAATTCTGAAGACATTTATGGACTACAGCGGAAGCGGTATCTACCCGTTTCTGTTCCTGGCATCTTTAGTCTATCTTCTGGCTGCGGAAAAGAATAAAAAGATCCGGATCGTACTCCTGGAATCCTCCGCCGTGATCCTGATTCTGTTTTTTTTCCCCCTGTTTCAGATGATCATGGAGAAGGTGGACGGGCCGGATACCTATTATCGCATCCTGTGGCTCCTTCCTATGACGGTGGTGACGGCCTATGCGGGGGTTCAATTGATCGGAAAACATACCCGCATCGGTCTTGTGGCCCTGGCGGCCATATGCGTCCTGGGAGGGGATTATGTCTACGATAATGTGAACGTGTCCAGGGCGAGCAACCGGTATCATATTCCGGAGGAGGTGGTGGCGATCTGCGACCTGATCATGCCGGAGGAAGGAAAGGAACGGGTGTGGGCCGTATTTCCCTCGGAGCTGCTCCACTTCGTGCGGCAGTATTCCTCCAGGATCCAGATGCCCTACGGGAGGGATATGCTGCTGACGCACCTATATTATGAGGCTCACCCCATGTATCCGGTGATGGAAGCGGAGACGGTGGATCTAAAGCAGCTGTCCCGGCTGGCACAGGAGTGCGGGGTTCAATATATTATCCTGAATAAGGCGAAACCGACGGAAGGGGATCCGGAAGAATGCGGGCTGGAAAGGATCGGAGAGATCGGCAGCTATGACATTTTCCGCAATCCCGGCGTCCCGCTGGCTTCTGCGGCAGGATACAGGACAAACGCATGAACGGCCCT
>JAETRI010000173.1 GCA_021770245.1 Lachnospiraceae bacterium | reverse complement strand
TGCGGCCCGGAAAAAATTTAAAAAGTTTTTCTAAAAACACCCCGCCGAACACCCCTCAAAATCTCCGTATAGTGAAGGGCATGAAAACAGCCGCCCTTCGGAAATGGAGGTCATGGGCATGGAACACACATTGAGGATCAGTGTTTCAAAGGAGTCGGCATCCGGCGGGATCGTGAGCTGCCGCCATATCTCCGTGAGGGAGCGTTTCTTACGCTTCCTCCTTGGGGAGAAGCGGAGGGTGGCCATCATCGTTCCGGGCGATTCCGTCCGGGAGCTGGCAGTGAGTGAAGTCATGGAAGGAGGAAACGTACATGGGAAAAGTGAAGTTACTGCTTGACGTCATAGGGGACCTGCGTTCCCTTGCCGACAGCTTACAGGCTGTTGCAGATGCAGTGGCGGACAACGGTGCTGCGGAAGCAGGGAGGACAGATACAAAGGAGCCGGAAAAAGCGGGAAAGGCTGGGAAGGCGGCAAAGAAAGAGGAAAAGCCTGTGGCAAAGCAGGAGCCGGAGAAGAAGCCGCTGACGCTGGAGGAAGTCCGCGCAGTGCTGGCGGAGAAGTCCCGCACAGGACACACGGAGGAAGTGCGGGAACTGCTGAATAAGCACGGTGCGGATAAGCTGTCGGAGATCGACCCGGCGGAATATGCGGCGCTGCTTGCGGAAGCGGAGGTGCTGTGATGGGGAGACACGCTTTACTGTCAGCATCCTCCAGCCACCGGTGGCTTGCCTGCCCGCCGTCGGCAAGGCTCTGCGAGAACTATGAGGACACGGGCAGCGAATACGCGCAGCAGGGCACCGACGCCCACAGCCTGTGCGAACACAAGCTGAAGCTGTCCCTCGGCATGGAAACCGAAGACCCGACGGAGGGGCTTTCCTTTTACGATGAGGAGATGGAGGAATGCGCCTGCGGGTATGCGGATTATGTCCTATCCCTGGTGGAAGAGGCAAAGCGGGAATGCAAAGACCCAGTTGTGCTGATCGAGCAGCGGCTGGACTTTTCCCGTTTCGTGGAGGAAGGCTTTGGCACTGGCGACTGTGTCATCATCGCAGACGGTACGCTGTATATCATCGACTACAAGCACGGCAAGGGCGTGGAGGTTTCAGCAGAAGGAAACCCGCAGATGATGCTGTATGCCCTGGGCGCGCTGGAGCTGTTTGACGGCATTTATGACATTGACACCGTCCGCATGGCAATCTACCAGCCGCGCCGGGAGAATGTCAGCGTGTATGCCATGGCGAAGGATGACCTTCTTAAATGGGCGGTGGGCGAGCTGGCAGAAAAGGCGAAACTGGCCTATGCCGGGGAGGGCGAGTTCTGTGCGGGGGAACACTGCCGGTTCTGCAAGGCGAAGGCGGTCTGCAGGAAACGGGCGGAGTACAACCTGGAGCTTGCCAGGTATGACTTTGAGATGCCCGCAACGCTGGAGGATGACGAGATCGCGGCGATCCTTGTGAAAGCGGATGAGCTGGCGGCATGGGCGGCGGATGTGAAGGAGTTTGCATTACAGCAGGCGCTCTCCGGCGTGAAGTATGCCGGGTTCAAGGTTGTGGCCGGAAGGTCCAACCGGAAATATACGGATGAGGATGCCGTGGCGGATACCGTGAAGAAGGCGGGCTTCGACCCGTATGAGCCGAAGCTCCTTGGAATTACAGCCATGGAGAAGCTGCTCGGAAAGAAGAAGTTTGCAGAGATTTTGAAGGGCCTTGTGGAGAAGCCGCAGGGCAAGCCTGCGTTAGTCCCGGAGAGCGACAAGAGGCCGGAGATGAACACGGCGCAGGAAGATTTCAAGGAAGATTAGTCAGGAGGAAAATCATATGTCAAATACAGCCAATAATCCAACGAAAGTGATCACGGGGCCGAACACCCGGTGGAGCTATGCAAATGTGTGGACCCCAAAGGCAATTAACGGAGGTGAGCCAAAATACTCTGTGTCGCTCATCATCCCGAAATCTGACAAAAAGACCATTGCAAAAATCGAGGCTGCGATTGAAGCGGCCTACCATGAGGGCGAGGCGAAGCTGAAGGGGAACGGCAGGAGCGTCCCTGCGCTTTCCGTGCTGAAGACCCC
>JAETRI010000072.1 GCA_021770245.1 Lachnospiraceae bacterium | reverse complement strand
TGCGCCATCAGGAACTTGTGCCGCAAATCCTTACACGGATAACCGCCGTAAAGGAAGGACGGCTCCAAGACCGGGTATTTCGTGAAAGCCGCCTCTATGCCGCCGGAATAAACCTTACATCCCGTCTGCCCCTGCAGGTATCTGTTCCCGCCAATATGGTCTGCATTGGAATGGGTATTCAGGATTGCCGCCAGATGCCAGCCGTTCTTATCCGGTATCTGCCTGACTTTCCTCCCCGCATCCTTATCATTTCCGCTGTCAACCAGGTAAACATTCTCCTGGTCCGCCACATAGACGCCTATCTTCGCCGGGCAGTTTATGTAATAGCATTTCTCACTGACCTGGACCAATTCATACATTTTTCGTTTCCTCCTTGTTCTGCTGCTTCCTATTACTTCGGCAGAAAGCCGTTCCTGCTAAAGCAAAAGCGTTCACTAAATTATACCATAGAACTTTTCTATTTTTTACCCGATGGCACGAAACAACTATTTTCCGGGAATGAAAAGCATAAAACAGTTATACAACAAACAGTCATTTAAACCTTTTAACGATTGCCCGCTATCGTTAAAAGGAGGTGCAAATTTTGAGGGTGAAACAGCCCCTGCGACAGAAAAAAGGCTCAAAAACCCAAAAAATAAAACCGCCGAATCTGCGGAAAGGCTTATTTCCACGCATTTTAGCGGTTTTCCATTGTATCAATTTCGGTGTTGCGATGTTCATGGCCCCCACCAGCATAAAATCCGAAGGATAACAGTAAGTCCCGGCGCTCCTTGAGATCCGGACCCGGCGTTCCTCCAGGGGCTGCCGTAGCAGATCCAAAGTCGTCCTTCCGAATTCCGGCAGCTCGTCCAGAAACAGGACGCCCCTGTGCGCCAGGCTGACGGCCCCGGGCCTGGGAAGCTTCCCTCCCCCCGTCAACGCCCGGGTTGTGGCCGTATGGTGCAGGCTGACGAAGGGACGGCTCGTCCCCGCGAATATCCCTTCCCCGCTCTCTCCCGCCACGCTGTATATGGATGCTACCTCCATCCGTTCCTGCACGGAAAGAGGCGGCAGGATGGAGGGGATGCAGCGGGCCAGCATGGTCTTTCCCGTACCGGGCGGCCCGATCAGGAGCATATGATGACAGCCGGCCGCAGCGGCCATGGCGGCTCTTTTAGCCGTCTCCTGGCCCGTCACCTCTCCGAAATCCGGCTCCGGACGCCGGATTTCCCGGCCGTCCCTTTCCCTCTCCGGCATGTCCGCTCCCTCTTCCCCTGCCAGGATCCCTTCCAGACGCTCCAGCCTGTCGATCCCCGTAATCCCGATATCCGTAATCAGGCCGGCTTCCGCCAGGTTCCCCGCCGGAATGATGCACCGCCTGATCCCCTGCCTCCTGGCTTCCAGCACCATAGGCAGGATCCCCCGCACGGGCTTTACCTCTCCTCCCAGCCCCAGTTCCCCTGCGATCATCACATGATCCGTATATTCCCGGGGCACAAGCCCCTGTGCCGCCAGGATTCCCGCCGCCACGGGAAGATCATAGGAGGTGCCCTCTTTGTGCAGGCTGGCCGGGGAAATATTCACCGTAATACGCATGGGCGGTATCTGGATCTGCGCGTTCTTAAGCGCCACGCGGATCCTCTCCCGGGCTTCCTTCACTTCGCTCCCCAAAAGCCCTACCATTTCAAAGCATGGCAGTCCCCTGGAGCAGTCCACTTCCACCCGCGCCAAATAGCTCTCCAAGCCGTGGAGTCCTCCCGTAATGATTGTCGCGTACATTTTTCCTCTCATTCTGCCGCCGCAGGCGGCTTTTTGTCAGGGGCTTCGAAATACAAGACCGTAAAATACGTGATACAAAAGATCGGATGATCGTTATGTCTTCTCAAACTCCTCCCGGAGCTTCAAAAGCGCCCGTTTCTCAATCCGGGACACATAGCTTCTGGATATGTGCAGTTTCCTGCCGATTTCCCGCTGAGTCACTTCTTCCCCGCCGTAGAGTCCGTAGCGCAGACAGATAATCTCCCTCTCCCTATCCGAAAGCAGGGAATTGATCATGCCGGCCAGCCTGGAAAGGCTGTGTTCCAATTCCATCTGCTCCACGATATCGGGCAGCTCCTGCGCCGTCACATCCAAAAGGCTGATTTCGTTCCCTTCCCGGTCAGTGCCGATCGGCTCGTATAAAGATACCTCACGGGAAGTCTTTTTCTTGCTTCGCAGCATCATTAGAAGTTCATTATCAATACACCTGGCCGCATAAGTGGCCAGCCTGCTGTTTTTGGACGAATCAAAGGATTCCACGGCCTTAATGAGACCGATCGTTCCGATGGAAATCAGATCCTCCATATCCTCGTCCACGTTTTGATATTTCTTTGCGATATGGGCTACCAGCCGCAGATTTCGCTCAATAAGTATCTGCTTCGCTTCCCTGGCTTTTACGCCGTCACTCCCCTGCAATGCCTCAAGGCACGCACTTTCCTCCTCTTTTGAAAGCGGTTTCAAAAAGGTTTTCAAAAGGAGCCCCCATAATCAATTTAATATTATTGTATGTGCTCCCGCCATCTCAAGTGCCAGTACCTTTCAGGAATCCGGCCGTTTGCTATAAAATAACCATGCCTTTTGGTAACCTGCCGACATGCCGCGCCCTGCGCAGCAGCGCGATGAGGAATCGGCCATCAGGCCTGTTTTCTCACACCAGGAACTCCGCCAGCGCATAATTACTCACATCGATCCCCCTGTCTGTGAGCCGGAAACGGATGTCTCCTTCCCTCTCTTCCCGCCGTATCAGCCCTTCCCTCTCCAGCTTCCCAAGGGCCGGGCCATAGATTTGCTTTAGGGAAATACCGAAGTTTTTCTCGAATTTTGTGCCGGAGATCCCTTCCGTCATCCGAAGGCCGAGGAACATGAACTCTTCCATCTGCTCCTGCTTCTTCAGAGAATGGATCTCTTCTTTTAAGGGCGTTTCCAGCCCTTCCCGCGCCGACTGTTTCAGATATGCGAAGAAGTCTGACGTATTTTTCCAGCGCACATTCTCCCGCAGGGAAGCCGCCCCCAGGCCGAAGCCCGCATAGTCCTCCCTCTTCCAACAGGCCGTATTATGCCTGCAGGCATATCCGGGCCGGGCGTAATTGGATATTTCGTATCTCCTATATCCCCTTTTCTCCAGATAATCCTTCGTCCGGACATACATCTGCCGCTCTTCCTCCTCGTCCGGCAGGGGAGGTGCGGACGCGTCCTCTGCGCCCTTTCTCCCGTATTTCTCATAAAAGGGCGTACCTTCCTCGATCATCAGACTGTAGGCGGAAAGGTGCTCCGGCTCTAACGCTGCCACCCGTTCCAGCGTATCCGCCCAGGCCGCAATCGTCTGGCCGGGGAGGGCCGACATCAGATCCACATTGATATTGGAAAATCCCGCCTTCCTCGCCCACCCGTAGGAGTCGAGGAAATCCTGCCAGGTATGGATCCGCCCCAGGGCTTTCAGTTCCTCCGCCCTGGCGGACTGCAGGCCGATGCTTAACCTGTTCACCCCGCTTCGCCGGTACGACCGCAGCTTCCCGAACGACACGGTACCCGGGTTGGCCTCCACGGTGATCTCCGCGCCCTCTCCCGCTTCTTCGTTCCCCGGGCGGAAGCAGAAGCACGACGCCAGCTTTTCCAGCAGGGCGTCCATCTGCCGCTCCTCCAATAAAGAGGGCGTACCGCCTCCGAAGAAAACAGTCTCCACCTCATATCCCCCATACAGCGGCGCCTGGGCTCCGATTTCCGCAAGCAGCGCCCGTACGTATGCCTCCCGCATTTCCTCCCCCGCCGGAAAGGACAGAAAATCGCAGTACAGACATTTCCGTACGCAAAAAGGGATGTGCAGATAGATGCCCAACGGTTTCTTTTCCTCCGGGGCGGTCTCCCCGATTCCTGCCCTGCCCTTTTCCATCCCTTCCAATCCCCTTCCCTTTTTCAAAAACGCCTCCCGTCATCCGGTATTCCTGCCGGAAAGGACAGAAATTCTCCCTGCGAAATAACCGAATCCGGCTCCAAAACCGCTGCCGTCTGCCACCAACCTTACTCATGAAAATACAGGCGAACTGCCTATCCGAAAAGAAGATCCCGTTCCACAGGCCCAGACAAGCCCGTCTAAAAAGATATCTTTATCTTAAACCTGTTCTTCGCAAAAAGCAAGGGGATTTTTTAAAAAACAGGACAAACGTAACAGTTCATCCACCCCGCAGGTTCCCGGACGGCGGGATCCTTCCCTGTGCGTCCCAGCGTCCGGGAACCTGCGGGGTGGATGAACTGTTACGTTTGTCCTACTAAGAAAAATGAATCCATGGGAAAAATCATAAAGAAAGTCTTGCTCGTGACGCTGCGTCATGAGTTATACTAAACGCAGGAGGTAATGGAATGTGGAAAGATACAGAGCGATTCCTCGGGGATATATGACTGCAGGTGCAGTTGCAAAGAAAATGGGTGTGACGGTCAGAGCTTTACAGCACTATGATAAGGAGGGGCTGCTTCCGCCGTCGGCTATGAGCGAAGGCGGCCGCAGACTGTATACCGACAAAGACATTATCAAGCTCCACCAGATATTATCCCTGAAGCATCTGGGCTTCTCTCTGGATGATATCAGGGATAGATTGATTCCGCTGGATACTCCAACCGATGTTGCGCAGGTCCTGTCCGAGCAGGCATCCATGATCCGCGACAAAATTGAGAGCTTAACGGAATCACTCTCAAAGATTGAGGCTCTGAAAACCGAGGTCCTGGAAATGCAGACGGTAGATTTCAGGAAATATGCGGACATCATTGTCAATCTGGAAATGAAGAACAGTTTTTACTGGTTAATTAAGCATTTTGACAGTGAAACCTTGGATCATATTCGAACCCGTTTCGACAAAGAAAGCGGCATTTTGTTTCTGCAAAGGTTTCTGCATCTGCAGGACGAGGCGCTTCGGCTTCAGGCGGAAGGAGTATCGCCTGAAAGCCAGGGAGGGCTGCAATTTGCCAAAGCTTATTGGGACTTGATTATGGAATTCACCGGCGGGGATACGGCCATGCTCCCTAAGCTCATACAAATGGGGCAAAGCGATGAATTGGATCAGGAATGGACGCAGAAGCAGGCCAGGGCAAACGCTTTTATCGAACCGGCCCTGGAGGCCTATTTTTCAAATGCGGGAATCAACCCGTTTCAGGAGGCAGTCACATGACAAATGCGCTGGAAGTGAACGGATTAAGAAAAAGTTACGGCGAGAAAGCAGTATTAAAGGGGATTGACCTGTGTGTGCGCCGGGGAGACGTCTTTTCCCTGTTAGGCGTAAACGGCGCGGGAAAGACGACTGCTCTTGAATGTATTGAGGGATTGAGGAAGTATGACGGCGGCAGAATATCCGTAAACGGCAGGATAGGCATTCAGCTGCAGTCGGAATCATTACCCGCATACATCAAAGGAGGGGAAGCCATCCGTCTTTTCGCCAAATGGAACAGAAAAACCGCAGACGCCTCTATGCTGGCGGCATTAGGTACGGACAATATCATCCATAAAAAGTATCAGGAAATGTCCACCGGGCAAAAGCGGCGGCTTCATCTGGCGCTGGCGCTGATCAGCGATCCGGATATTGTGTTCCTCGATGAACCGACTGCCGGACTGGATATTGAAGGCCGGATTTCTTTACATAAATATATCCTTCATCTGAAAGCCCGGGGAAAAACCATCCTTTTAGCCAGCCATGATATGGCCGAGGTGGAAAGCCTGTGCGACAGCATTGCGATCCTGAAAGACGGGGAGATTGCATTCCGGGGAACCGTTACGGAGCTGAACGAAAAAGTCGGAAAGCACTATAATATCCATGTCCGGACAAACCAGGGCGTAGAAAATTATGAAACGGATGACATTGAAAACAGCCTGATTGCAATACTCGGAAATCATCAAGAAAAGAATACTGTCATTCAGAGCATCCGGGTTGACCGGGGAACGCTGGAACAACATTTTCTAAAAATTGCGAAGGGGGAATAGAGCATGGGCGGATTTCTATATGGAGTTATATTACAATGGAGACTGGATCTGCGCAGCCGGACCTTACTGATTACCTGCTACGCTGTTCCGCTCCTGTTTTTTGCGGTCATGGGAGGGATTTTTACATCCGTCATGCCAGAAACTAGAGAAACGCTGATTCAATCCATGACCGTATTTGCAGTTACCATGGGCGCCCTGATCGGGCTGCCGCCCTCTCTTACGGAGCTATACAGAAGCGACGTTAAAAACGCTTATCAGGCAAACGGCGTGCCTCTGTCGTTAGGGTTGGTTTTGACGAATCTTTCCGCGTTTGTGCATCTGCTCCTGATGAGCGTCATTCTCTACATGACGGCGCCGGTTGTTTTTGACGCAAAGCTTCCGAAACAAACGGGAACATATTTCTGCGGACTCGTTATCCTGATCGCAGTTTCGCTCGGTGTTGCCAGCATAATCGGATTGGCCGTGAAAGATACCGCAAATACATCCATGTTTTCTATCCTGATTTTCCTTCCGTCCGTTCTGTTATCGGGGATTATGTTTCCGAGCGATATGCTCCCAAAAATATTTGTAACTGTCGGGAAGCTTTTCCCGGCAACATGGGGATATAAACTGCTGACCGACGGCGTCTTTTCTTTGCAGACGCTCTGTCCCCTGTGCGGTATTTTTCTCGCAGCTTCCGTCTTATGCCGTGTCCTGTTAAAGAAGATTCAAACGCGATGATAGGCGGCACGGATTTATTTCCCCTGTTCCCGAACGATTCCATGGGCAAACAGGTAATCCTTCCACAGCTGATAATATTTTGCTTTCAAATGGATCTGGTCAAAGGTGTATTCCGTGGTCAGATCCCCGTTTTCGTCGCAGAGCACATCGTTGACCTCCAGATAGAAAATATCCTTTCCGTTGCTCATGGCGGCCAGCGCCCGGTTCCTTTCGTCGATCCTGGCGTTATTGAAGACGGCATCCGAGCTGCTTTTCCCTCTGCCGACCCGCATGATTCCCTGGACAAAGATGATGGCCTGGGGCTGAAGCATGCGGATCCGGTTTACCGCTTCCGCATAGGCGGTAAAAAAGCTTTCCGTGGTTCCGTTCCCCATCTCGTTAATACCCAGCATCAGATAGATTTTTCCGAATTTTCTCTCCGTGAGAGCCTCCTCTATGGTGGCCTTGCTCCCGTCCGAAAGCCGGGCTATGCGTTTGGGCGATCGGAATACCTGATAGATGGTCATGGAGGTGGCGGCATAAAAGGTGGTTTCCGGCTGAAATTTGCCGTATTCGCTCAATCCCACCGTCCGGGAATCCCCTATGAACAAAGCATCGTTAAAATAGTCCGCCCCGACGGGAACGAATTCATAAGGGCCGTCCTCCTGTATCCCGAAGGCCGGCTGCTCCGGGACGGCCTTTGCAGGCACGGATTCGGACGGCACGGGCTCAGACGGTTCTTCGCCCGCCTCAGACTGCGCTTCCTTTGGCCCCTCGGACGGATTTTCTTCCTCTAATCCGCCTTCCTCCGGCTTTTCTTCCGGTGTTTCCGGCATTGCGGCCGCCACTTCCGGCCTGCCTTCCCCCTCCGCTCCGGTCTCATTCCCTTCCGCAAGCAGATTGCCAAACCGGTCATACTTTGGCCCCGTCTCTCCCTCCGGCGCCAAGATCACCGGCAGGTTCGCGGATACGCTCCCTTCCGTTTCGGTCTCCTCCGGTTCCGTCTCTTCCTCCGTATCGGTTTCCCCTAAAACCGCAGACGGGAGACGCTCCGCTCCGGCCGTCAGATCCTCTTTTGGCGCTTCCGTCGTCGGCCCTTCTGCCGTCGCCCCTTCTTCGATAAGAAGGGAGACGGTTTCCTCAGGCCGGGAGGCGAACAGATCCCACGGATAGATCCCGTCCTTCATTCCCTGGAAAACAAGAGACAGGCCGGGCGTCATCCACCCTTCCTTTCGGGAATAGGAAGAATAAATGGTATCCCGTCCCGCATAGCCTGCCCCGGTCAGCAGGCAGCCGCTTATCAGAAGAATCAAAAACAACGAATATTGATTCCGTTTTTTCATGAAACTACTCACCTTTCCATACCGCACACCCTTAAAATCGGAAATACAGAAAGGGATTGTTGGCCGCGTTGCTCAGCCGAAAGACAGCCGCCCAGAACAGGAGCGCCAGCGCCAGCGTAACGAACCACTTTCTCTTCCATTTTTCATACAGGGTACATACCCCGGGGACACAGCAGACAATCCCTCCGGCAAGAACCTGCCAATACATGGACAGATACTTTCCGATATCGTGGGCATTCAGAGTTTCTCCCACTCCGAAAAAGGGAAAAAGCCGGGCAAAATAAATGCCTAGTTCGTTCAGATCCGGAATGGCGAAAATCATCCAGGTTAACGGAAGGAGCAGCCACACGTAGACATGGCAGAGAATCCGCCTTTTTTCCATCCATCCGCCGTAGAACAGCTTCTCCGCAATGATCAGGCTTCCCAGCACCATACCCCAGAGCAGGAAATTGGGCCCGTTTCCGTGCCACAGCCCTGTCAGGATCCAGACTACGGCCAGGTTCCCTGCCTGCCTAAGGCGTCCCTTCCGGTTGCCGCCCAGAGGAATGTATACATAGTCCCGGAACCAGCTTCCCAGCGTGATATGCCAGCGCCTCCAGAAATCGCTTACCGAAACCGCCATATAGGGCTGCCTGAAATTATCCAAATAGGGCAGACCCATCATCCTGCCGATCCCGACAGCCATCAGGGAATACCCCTCAAAGTCAAAATAAAGCTGCAGGGAATAGGTAAACGCGCCCAGCCAGGCAAGAGGCGTAGAAATGCTTTCGAAGCCGATGGTCTGAAGATCGGCCCACAGGATTCCCAGCCGGTCTGCCAACAGCACCTTGGACAGAAGGCCCAGGATCAAAAGGCGCAGCCCCTCTTCCACATCTTCCGGGCGGACCCGCTTCCCCGAAAGCGCCTCCCGGGCATCCTCATAACGCATGATCGGCCCGCTGGCCACCTGGGGAAACATACAGATATAGGCGCCCATCTGCCAAAAGGAAGCGGAGACATCCGCCTTGCCCCTGTAGCAATCCGCCTGCCACGAAATCAGTTTAAAGGTGTAAAAGCTGATGCCCAGCGGGAGAAGCAGGTTGTCGTTCAACAGATTTCCCGCCTTGAAAAACACCAGAACGCCGAGATTTACGCCTACGGACAGAATCAGCCATCCCTTTTTCCCGGCTTTTTCTCCCTCCGTACCCGATGCGGTCCCGGCCGTCCGGCGCCCCGTTAAGTAGTTCAGCAGCGTCAGCGCCAAAAGAAGGGATACATACAGCGGTTCGCAGCAGGCATAAAGGAACAGGCTCTCAAAAAAAAGCGTCACCTTCCGGTATTTCACCGGTGTGACATAAAAAAAGAGCAGGGATGCCGGCAGAAATCGAAACAGAAATTCCAGGCTGCTGAATACAAGGCTGTTCCCGCTGAATATTCTTCCGATCTCAAGTCCCGACACGTTCCCCACTCCCGTTCTTTCCCTCTGGGATCGGCCCCCAATCCCCGTCCCGCCTAAGCGGCAGCTCTTCCGGGACATGGGCAATCCCTTTTTCATTCAATGTGATACCGGAATCCCGTCAACAGGTTTTCATCCGGCAACTCTATAAGCATAATACATTTTTTCAGGAAAGGAAAGAGGAATCTGCTCCTTTTTGGGGATTTTTTTTAGGAAAGATGTGGCAGCTCAGACGCCCCGCAGGCTCCCGGCCGCCAGGATCCTTTCCGCATCGCCGGCAGCCGGGAGCCTGTGGGGCGTCCGAACTGTTGCGGTAAGATAACGTTACTTTTGCACCCCGGACGGAGCGCTTTCCACCAGCTCCATTTCAAACCAGAATTCCACCCCGTTTGTATAGTTGACCACCCCATATCCCTGATTCATCGATTCCTGGATCGCCTTGACGATGGAAAGGCCTACGCCGCTTCCGCCGTATTCCCTCGTCCTCGCCTTGTCCACCTTGTAGAATTTCTCCCACAGATGGGGAAGGGCATCCTCCGGTATGGGTTCTCCTGTATTAAAGACGCAGATCCGAACCAGCTTTTCCCTCCTCTCCAGCTTGATATCCACGATTTTTTCCCCGGACAGATGGTTCAGCGCATTGCTGATATAGTTCATAACCACCTCCTCCGTTTTGAATTCGTCCCCCCATACATAGACCGGAGCCGTTTCCTCAAACCGCACCGTACCGCCGCTCTGCCGGATCAGAATATCCGCGGACTGGATATAATTCCCGATCAGAGCCGCCACGTCAAACCGGCCCATGGAAATCACTTCGCCTCCCGACTCCAGCTGATTCAGTGTGAGCAGCTTCTTGACCAGCCGGTTCATCTTATCCGCCTCATCCATGATCACGTCGCAGTAGAATTCCCGGCTTTCCGCGTCCTCGCTGACTCCCTCCTTCAGCCCCTCCGCATATCCCTGGATCAGGGCGAGGGGAGTCTTGAGTTCGTGAGAGACATTGGCCAGAAATTCCTTTCTCATCTCGTCGATCTCGGTCTTCTTTTCAATATCCCTTAGAAGTTCATTATTGGCGGTCTTCAGTTCGGAAATCGTCGTTTCCAGCGCATCCGCCATTTCGTTCATATGATTTCCCAGAATTGCCGTTTCGTTAAAGCTTTTTCCCTGATACCGGGCGTCAAAATCCAAATGGGCCATCCGTTCGGAGATATGGGCCAGTTCCAGGATGGGATCCGTCACCTTTTTGGACACCATCCAGATAAGGATCCCGCTGGCCAGGGAAGCGGCCAGGCCCACATAAGCCAGAAAACGGTTGGCGATCTCTACGCTGTCCCGGATCCCCTCCAGGGCGGTGCGGATGAAAAAAAGATTCCCGTTATCCAGAAATCCCCACATGTCCAAATAGTCCACGTTCATTTGGCTGTTCGTCACGAGCTGCAGGATATAAAACGGGCTTTCATTGGATTCCAGCGTTTTATCCTCCCGCAGCCCGCCCAGCCCTTCCCTGCCTCCTGCAGGCGGTTCTGCCGTCCTTTCCTCCTGGTCCCCTTCGCCCAGAGCATCGAACAGGATATGGAGCCACAGATCCGCCCGCAGCACAGCCGGATCGCCTCCGCTCACCCGTATGGTTTCGGAATCCTCGTCCATAACCAGTACGGAAATATTATACCGGGCGCTCAGCTTCTGCAGCCGCATATCGAAGTCATCCGTCCCGATCTGGCCGTTTCGGGCCGCTTCATTTAACTGCGCGTATGCCCCCGTCACCACCTGGCGTTTATTATGAAAATAGTAGCGTTCCAGGAAAGTATTGTTAATGAACCAGCACAACAGGATGGTGCCGGCCATCAGGCCGATGACGATGCATGCGAATTGTTTTCTGATGGAATAACGCATTGGCCCACCTCCCTTCCCGGGGCTGCGCCGCCAAACCGTATGGCGTCCGTTCCCGCCCTCTTCCATGTCCGTCGCTTCTATTCGTTCACCTCGAACTTATACCCCATGCCCCATATCGTCCTGATCAGTTCCCCCTTTTGCCCGAGTT
Organism: Lachnospiraceae bacterium; assembly: GCA_021770245.1. Lineage (GTDB taxonomy): Bacteria > Bacillota > Clostridia > Lachnospirales > Lachnospiraceae > Eisenbergiella. The sequence goes on along the minus strand of JAETRI010000072.1, from coordinate 5,341 downwards.
TGCTGCGCAGTTTCTTCACATGGGTATCAATCGTCCTGGCATCCCCGAAATAATCGTAATTCCACACGTTATTCAAGATCTTCTCCCGGGAAAGGGCAATCCCCTTATTCTCCATAAAAAAGGCCAGCAGTTCAAATTCCTTGAAGCTGAGCGCAATATCCTGTCCGTCAATCGTCACCATGTGGGCCGCCTTATCCAGCCGTATCCCGCCTTCCTCCAGAATCACGGCCTCCTCGGACTTGCCCGTCCTTCTCAGGATCGCCTCCACACGGGCCACCAGGATTTTGGGGCTGAAGGGCTTGGAGATATATTCGTCCACGCCCAGATCAAATCCCTGCAGCTCGTCCTTCTCATCCGCTCTGGCGGTCAGCATAATAATGGGCACCCGGGAATCGTTCCTGATCATCCTGCACACCTGCCATCCGTCCATCTTTGGCATCATCACATCCAGGATCACAAGAGCGATATCGTTCCTCTCATAAAAAATATCCAAAGCCTCGCTGCCGTCTCCTGCCTCCAGAACCTCATAGCCTTTCCTCACGAGGAAATCCCGCACCAGCTTCCGCATCCTGCTTTCATCGTCTACCACAAGAATTTTTATCCGTTCCATATCCGTCCTCACTCCCGCCGCGCGGATGCCGCAGGCGGTTCACTCCTTTTTCATCATCATAACAGAAAATTATGAAAATCGTGTGAACCGAAGCAATTTTTAATATTTTTAAAAAATCCGCGCCCGCAGCAAACCCGGGCCTAAAATCCCACCGGCATACCGCCTCCGCAGCACAGGCCTCCGCCTCCGCAGCACATATTGCACATCAGGTTCGCAATGCACAGTCTCATGCACCAGCTTCCCGTATCCACCGCAGGCATCCCGTAGGGCATCTGTCTGTACTGATACCAGCTTCCCCCGGACTCCACCTGGGCAACCCATCTGCGGTACTCCTGATTCCCCGGTTCCAGGCCGGAAGCCTTCCTGGCGTGCTCCCTGGCAATCACATTGTTGCCCAGGCCCGCATTGGCAAGGGAACTGTAATAATACCATCGCGCCGTGCGCTCCCCGATACCCGCGAGCACGTTTAACGCCTCCCGGTTATGACCGTTGCGGATATAATTAAAGGCTGCATTCATATGGCTGGCGTATTCCCCGTCGTCCTCCTGCGTCCTCCCCGAACCCGTCCCGAAACCGAAGCCTCCGAAGAACTCCTCAAAATCCCCATAACCGCCGTAGTCCTGGTATCCGCCCGTCCCGCCGCCATAGGAACCGCCGTAGTTCCTGCGGGTCTTTCCCTGCCTTTCGTCCATAATCCGCTGATAAGCCTGCTGGATCTCCTTGAACTTCTCTTCCGCCTGCTCCTTGTGGGGATTGTCCACGTTGGCGTCCGGATGGTATTTCCGGCTGAGAGCGCGGTAAGCCTTCTTGATCTCCTCGTCGGATGCATTCACGGGCACACCCAACACCTCATATGGGTCACGCATTTTCCTGCTGTTCCTTTCTTCTGCCCCTCACCATCTCATACCGGCACCATACGCCGGAATAGAGGATATTTCGCAGAATTTCCGCATTTTCAACAATCGGGAGCCTTTCAAAGGCCCGGGAGCATTCGGCCATCATCATCCGCAGGATCTGATAGGCCTCTTCTTCGAATCCGTCCTCCCCGTACCTGGAGGCAAGCGGATTGTAGCATCCGTTTTTCCGATCTTTCTCCACATCCTCATAGGCGTCCATGAGATAAATAAATTTCCCCAGGAAGAACCCCATCGTGCCAAGCTCTTCTTCCCACTCGTCCGCCCTGCAGGCAAAGATCTCCGCCATAATGCTGCCAAAGCATCCGGATACCCTGTCCAGATCGGTTTCGCCCGCTTTTTCATATGCCCCAAGCCGCTCCAGCTCCCGACGGATTACCTCTGCTTTTTGAGGATACGCCGCCTGCGCTCTGTCAAACGCACGCTTCAATGCCGCCGCACAGGCCCGTTTTGTTATCCTGTGTTCGTCCTCCCAATCGTCCATACAATGATACCGGCTTAAAATGATGTTCATATCCGCCGCATATGCCGTATAGGAATTCCTTCGGGAGATATGCTTTTTCACAGGATGGAGGATGCACCTGCCCTCCTTTGCCGTATCCTCCGCCTCGTACAGCCCCTTTAAGAGCAGGATCAGAAACGTCATATCATAGGAAAGCGTCATCTGCCCCGAAAACCCGTATCTTTCTTTCAGTTCTTCGCAGAAGCCGCAGTAATAGGACTGATAGAGCTCCAGCTCTCTCAGCTTCAGTTCCTGCCTGTTTACCACCACATATCCGAACATTCCCGTTTCCCCGTCAGCTCTTCTTTATGAATTCCATGCCGCATTTCGGGCACCGGACCGAAATCTTCCCCCGCCCCTTCGGTATCCGAAGCTTCTGCTTACAACCGGGGCATCTGTAGATATGATGCGTTCTGCGCACCGCCATATCCCGCTTCAGCGTCGCCCACTTTTTCCTGGGAACGGCCGTTAAGTGCAGATACTTCTGATTTTCCGCATACCGCGCCGGAATGTTTTTGGAAAACATCCGGAAATAGCAGCACAGGATCAGAAGCAGGACCAGCAGCGTCCAGATCCTGTTCCTGTGAAAAAGGGAAATCAGCATAAATGCCAGCCCCAATCCCATCAGGAAACGGGACAGCTGGTCCGCCCCATATCTGCCCTGCATAAAACGCATCAATTTTTCTCTCATATACAGCCTCCATGCCGCCCCGGCGGCGCAAACCCTTTTGTTCTCGTTTCCCGGTTAAAACATATCCTTATTTTACCTCTATTATTCCGGAATGCAAGGAAGGAAAGGGAAAATAACTATTAAAAAAGTATAAATATTGCCGGACTGCCCATACTGAGAACACGAAGGAACCTGCGCTCTTCCAGCCGTCCTTCCCGTCCGGGATCAAAAAAACGGATTTTACGCAATCCCAAAAATCAGCAGGAGGAAAACCATGTCCAAAGAATTTATGCACAGCGAAACCAAAGACAATCTGATGCGCGCCTTTGCCGGGGAAAGCCAGGCCAGGAACCGCTATACCTTTGCGGCCGAACAGGCCAGGCACGAAGGCCTGTACGTCATTGAATCCGTATTTCAATTTACCGCAAACCAGGAACTGGCGCATGCCCAGGTCTACTATAACCATTTAAAGGAGCTGGCCGGAGAAACCATCACGGTGGACGGCGGATATCCGGTGGATCTGTTCCCCGACGTGGAACGCCTGCTGAAGGCGGCGCAGCACAACGAATATCAGGAACATGACGACGTCTATAAACGTTTTGCGCAGATCGCCAAAGAAGAGGGCTTCCCCACGGTGGCGGCTTCCTTCCACAGCATCGGCGAAATCGAGAAGGTACACGGCGACCGCTTCGGACGGTTTGCCCAGCTCATGGAGGAACACCGTCTCTTCCTTTCCGACGTGGAGACCGGATGGATGTGTCTCAACTGCGGCCACATCTATACCGGAACCAAGGTGCCTGAAAAGTGCCCGGTATGCAGCCACCCCAAGGGGTATTTCATTCGGCTGTCCTACGCTCCTTTCAGCGAGTAAAACAGTGCGGCGGGAAAGCGGTTGTCGAAACCGCTTTCCATATCGCAGCACACACATGAACGGCCCTGCGGCCCCGGAAGCACCCCTGCCCGGCCCTGCGGCGTTTGGCCTGGTTGCGTTTGGCCTGGCGTTTGGCCTGGCCATGTGACTGCCTCAAAAATTGCTTGACTTCGCCCTGCCTCGTGCATATAATAAAAATACAATTGAATAAGGGCCAGTCAAGGTTTCGACAGGGGTTCTGAAGCTGGAGAAGCTATCCGCAGGTGATGCGTCAAATCACAACCTAAAAATAAACGCTGAAGACAATACTTTAGCTTACGCTGCTGCTTAAATGCAGCGTTGTCTGACTTAGGGCACCTACACTTTAAGACCCAGGCATCGATTATGTAGGAAACGACACAGGCAAAGCTTTGAGCCTGCGGGCGTACGATGAAGCTACTGAAATCCGTCAGTTGTCAATTCCCGGCGGATGGAGGGAATGATTAAGAATTGACTATGATAGTAGAAGGACAGGGGACGGGCTTTTGGACACGGGTTCGACTCCCGTCTGGTCCATAGACGGATAAATCTGAAAACGATATTAAAATAAGTCAGCGGGTAATCGATTGTTGTTATCCCCTGACTTATTTGTATTTTCATACAGGAACACGCCGGATGGCTATCTCAAAAAAATTTGGTGTGAAATATTGTATTTTAGCGAGATTCTGTTAAGCCGATTCTTTTCACCGAAACGGGAAGATTAAATATGTACTGTAAGGCTTAAAATAGACGCTTAATCCTTCAATCACATATCCCGTAGCTTCATAGCCTTTGGGAAAGGAATCCAATTCTTTGATTGCCTTTTTTATTTTCTTTGAAAAGTTTTCCGCATATTCCCGATGTTTGAAGGTGTCGAGAATATACTTTTTGTTGACTTAATATCCAAGAGAGCATCTTTGGAAATTACGATTTTATATTTCTTTGGTTCTTCCGGCATTATATTTTGTCAATTTCCTTCCAGGCTTCATCGATTGTATAAACATCGCCTTTTTTCATGCTGTCTATTCCTTTGGAGAGTTCGTCATATAATGCGCCTATGGCTGCTTTTTCGGAATATTCAGTTTTTAGGATTTCCTGATTTCTGATTGCTTGTGCTGCAGGTGCCATAGTATCACTTCCTTTCGGCTGTTTTCTTTGATTATATGGTATTTAGCATTGGCTTATCAACAGATTTTTATTAAATTTTCCTCAAAATGGTGTGTCTTAGACTTTTTAATTGTTAAATGTTTCATGTGATTTCAATGTTGCCATCCGCAATGCGAATGACCTTGATTTGAAAGAAAAGAGCACCGACCGCAAAGGTCAGGGATGATTCCTATTTAGCTGCCAATCCCTTTGAAAGTATTACATAGAAGTCATTCTCTACAGGATTTTAGACACAAAAAAAAGAAACCTTGATTTTATCAAGATTTCCCATAACTTGGAATAAAGCTGCTGACGGGAATCGGACCCGTGACCTCCGCACTACCAATGCGACGCTCTACCGACTGAGCCACAGCAGCACTTGACTGTTTGCACTGTCAACGATGGTTAGTATAGCATAGTCTTCACCGGCTGTCAATAAAAATTTCTGCCAGGCCAAACTTACGGCCAGGCCAAACGCGGGCAGTCACATGGCATACGCATAAATGGCGTAACAGTTAAGACACTCCACAGTCTCCGGAGCCAGGCCAAACGCAGGAACGTCCCAGCGCCCTTCTGCGCCGCAGGGGCCGGTCAGAGGCGCAGAAGGGCG
>JAETRI010000071.1 GCA_021770245.1 Lachnospiraceae bacterium | reverse complement strand
GCATTCGCAAGGTCCGAAGCCGGGAGCAGCGGCTTTAGAAGCAGCCCAAAGCGGCAGCGGGTTTCCGGCAGGATCCTTCCCTGTGCGCCCCGGCGTCCGGGAGCCTGCGGGGTGGATCAACTGTTACAAAAAAATGCCCGAGCGGACATTTTCCTTTACTTTAAAACTTTAGTATGTTAAAATTTATAGAGCAAAAGTAAGCGCTTCAGGCGCAGGACGGAGGTAAGGAAACTTGAACAAAAAAATCAAAACCGAAGCCGTTGACCATCTTTTTGACGCGGTTCTGTGCCTGGAATCCAAGGAGGAATGCTACAGCTTCTTTGAAGATCTCTGCACCGTAAACGAGCTCCTTTCCCTCTCCCAGCGGTTCGAAGTAGCCACCATGCTGAAGGATCACCGGACCTATCTGGATATTGCCGAGAAAACCGGCGCTTCCACGGCGACCATCAGCCGCGTAAACCGTTCCCTGAACTATGGAAACGACGGCTATGATATGGTGTTCTCCCGCCTGCCGGAAAGGAAGGGCACGAGCGGAACCGACAGATAGGAGCCTTTAACAAACGTCGCCCCGCCCGGCGCCTGCCGGATCCTCCTTCCAAGCTTCCCTCCTGCGCCTCTATATGAAGCGGTCTATGGTCAGTCCTCCTGCGCCGCAAATCTTACGGCTTTTTCAAACTCCAGATTTCCGCCGTACAGATCCAGCGCGCTTCCCACGGTCACGTGTATCTTATTTCTTCCCAGCTTCTTGATGCTTCCGATGTCCTCCAGAGAACGGATCCCTCCCGCATAGGTGATCGGTATCCGGTTCCAGCTTCCCAGGAGACTCACCAGATCCTTGTCCATACCGCATTTCTTCCCCTCCACATCCACCGCATGGATCAGGAATTCGTCGCAGAAGGATGCCAGCATATCCAGCACGTCTTCGTCCAAAACCACCTTCGTATATTTCTGCCATCTGTCGGTTACGATATAGAAAGAACCGTCCTTTTTCCTGCAGCTCAAGTCCAGGACCAGCTTATCCTTTCCCACGCTGTCCAAAAGCCGGTAAAGATTTTCATAGGAAATATTCCCGTCCCGAAACACATAAGAAGTCACGATCACGTGGGAAGCTCCCGCATCCAGATACTCCTGCGCGTTCTCCGCCGTAATCCCGCCGCCCACATGGAGCCCTCCCGGGAAAGCGCGCAGCGCCGCCAGAGCCTGCTGCCTGGAAGAATCGTAGTAGGAACTCGTCCTGTGGTTTAAGAGAATCACATGGCCGTTTTTCAGATTTTTTTCCTTAAAAAGCCTGGCATACCATTCGGCGTCCTTTTCCGAAACAAAATTTTCCTGCGCCCGGTCGCCCACATCTTCGATGCTTCCTCCCACGAGCTGCTTCACCTTTCCATTGTGAATATCAATACAGGGCCTGAACTCCATAGAAATACCCGTACCTTTCCAATCCGGCATCTTCCGCGGCCGGGCCGGATTCTGTTATTCTTCCGAACCGCTTTGGACTTTATGTAAATCCATCTATATTTTACATGAAAATCCGCTTTCTGACAATTCCTTTTTAGAAAAACGCGCAAATGCCCCTGCGTCGTCCCTGCCCGGGGCGCAGGGCCGTTTCATCATTTTTTTTGTAAAATCGATCCCTCTCGTATAAAAAGTGTTTTCCCGAACATAATAAACAAGGGCATAGCTTTTTGGAACTGTGTAACCGGGCACTTTTTTGAAACCCAAATTTATGACCAAAGGAGTGAACATTATGAAAAAGCCAAACAGAATGATTCCCGTCGCCCTGCTTGTCCTGATGTTGGCCGGAACGGCCGCCTGCGGACGGAAGGAGAACAATACCGATGACATGGTAAACAATACCTCCCAGGCAACGCAGGAGGACGGTACGGCCGAAAACGGCAGCCAAACGGGAAACGGAGCCGCAGACAACAATAACGGCGGAAACAATACCGTCGAAAACGGCACCGCGGCAGGGAATAATGGCGCTGCAGGCAGCACCACAGCCGGAAATAACAATACCGGGAACGGCAGCGTGACCGGGAACAACAATGCGGCAGGAAACAATGGTGCGAACGGCAGTGTAACAGGGAATAACGGTACCGGAAACGGCCTTGATGGAAACAACGGAAATGACGAAGGCGGCATAAACGGAACCGGCAACGGGACCACCGGCGGCAACAGCACGGTCGGAAATGATGCGGCAGACATCATCGACGATGCCGGAAATGCGGTGGGCAACGCCATCGATGATGCCGGAGATGTCATCGATGATGCCGCGAACGGTGTCGCCGACGGCGTGAAGGATCTTACCAGGTAACAGACTCTCTTTAACGGCGAAGGGCGCGGAAAACGAATCGTTTTCCTGCGCCCTTTCCCAGTTCCATTTGTGCCGCGCCCTGCGCGGCGCCGCAACATGAATCTTCGATTCATGTCTGAGAAATCGCGGATGCGATTTCTCATCTGCGATTCGATTTGGGCCGCCTGCGGCACAAATTGCGGTTGAAAAATGACCGAAGGTCATTTTTCAACCTATTCCCTTTCTATGATCGTACCGTCCCGATAGGAGGCCAGGAGCAGCTCCAAATGACGGATACTCTCCTTTAGTTCTGCCCCGATATCCGTATCCGCCACCCGAATCCGGTTCGACGCGGTTTCCACGATAATGGAATCCGAAAAAATATCTGATTCCTTCCGTATGGCCGCTTCCGTGGATTCAAAGGGTTCATGGGCCACCAGAGTCAGGCCGTGGGAATTCCCCACCAGAGTGTAGCCCGCGATTCCCGTTTTTCCCTGATAGGCCTTGGAAAACCCTCCGTCAATAATCAGAAGCTTTCCGCCGCACTTGATGGGTGTTTCCCCTTTTTTCAGCTCCACGGGCACATGACCGTTAATGATGTGGGAGGTTGCGGTATCCAGGCCGAATTCCTCCAGAATACGGTTTAAAATATCCTCCCGGTCCATCAGGCGGTAATAACTGTTCTTTTTCTCCGTATGGGTGGCCTTGTCTTCCACAAAATAGCGTTCGAAGGTCGCCATTTTATCTTTTCCGAACACCGGCGAATTGGGGCCGCTCCAGATATACCAAAGGATGTCCCTTCCCCTGGCCGCCTCTTCCTCGTCCTGGGAGTAATATCCCTTCCGCGCATAATGTTCCAGAACATCATAGAGCGCTTTCCCGCTGTATTCTTTCCCGTAGACATTCACCCGCAGGAAGTTCCCTTCCTCATCCATGGGAACGCAGCCGTGATAGAGCAGGTTGGAATTATGGATCTTATACAGGCTCCCCTTGGAAAAAAGGAAACGCACATGCCGCTGCAGCTTCTCGCAGTGCACGAAGGCGTGGCGCAGCCTTTCCACCACCTGCTCCTCCTCCGCGCTCAGCCGGCACGGATCCGCCGGATCCACCGTGGGAAAATCCATATCCCGCATAGGATAGTCCACGCCGCCGATATGCACCGTCTTTTTTTCGAAGTCGATCTGATCCATCAGCAGCCGGTCGTCCATACCGAATTCCGGGTGGGCTTTGATCAGCTGCCCTTCCAGCTTCATCTGAATCACCGTAATGGCTTTATGCATCCGCATGTCCAGATCCAGATCTTTTTTATCGTAACCTTCGTCATATTTGATCGAAAAAATGCTGCAGTCCGTATCCGCATAGGCGTTCATGGCAAAGGTGGCCAAAGGGATCAGATTGATCCCGTACCCCTCCTCCAGAATATCCAGGTTGCCGTACCGGGCCGATACTCGCAGGACGTTTGCGATACAGCAGGTCTGGCCGCTGGCTGCCCCCATCCATACCACATCATGGTTACCCCACTGGATATCCACGGAGTGATACCGGCTCAGCGTATCCATGATGATATGCGGCCCCCGTCCGCGGTCATAGATGTCTCCCACGATATGAAGATGATCGATCACCAGGCGCTGCACCAGGTTGCACAGAGCCACGATAAAGTCGGGCGCACGCCCGATCCGGATGATGGTGTGGATAATCTCGTTGTAATAGGCCTCCTTATCCTGCACCTCTTCCTTTTCCGTAATCAGCTCCTCAATCACATAGAAAAAATCCGAGGGCAGCGCCTTGCGCACCTTTGAACGGGTGTATTTGGATGCCACCCGCTTTGTGATCTGCACCAGGCGGTGGAGTGTGATCTTAAACCAATCCTCCAGATTTTCCTGGCTGTCCTCCTCCTGCATCACCAACTCCAGCTTTTCCTTCGGATAATAGATCAGGGTGGCCAGGCTCCTCTTATCCCGGCTGCTTAAGGTATTTCCGAATTCTTCATCGATCTTGCGTTTTACGCTTCCCGAGCCGTTTTTCAGTACATGGTTGAACTGCTCATATTCCCCATGGATATCCGTGAGAAAATGTTCCGTACCCTTGGGCAGGCTCATGATCGCCTGCAAATTGATGATCTCCGTCGAAGCGGACGCAATCGTAGGAAACTGCTTCGACAAGCTCTTCAAATAAGTAAATTCTAACTCTTCCATACCCATTCCAACCTCACACGAACCCCTTCATGCCGCATCCTTTGCGGCAACGCAACATGAATCTTTGATTCATGTCTGAGAAATCGCGAATGCGGTTTCTCATCTGTGATTCAATTTGAACCGCCTGCGGCACAAATTGCGATTGAAAAATGAGCCGTCAGGCTTATTTTTCAATCCGGATAACGCTTCGCCGTCCGGAGGCGGCGAAGCCCCCGGGATAACCTCTAAAACAGAGCCCTTCGGGATTTATCCCCTGTCTATCACATCCCCCATATCGTACATCCCTGCAGGTTTTCCCTTCAGGTACTTCGCAGCCTCCACCGCTCCCTTGGCGAAAATATTCCTGGAATAGGCGGTATGGGAAAAGGTGACGACCTCGTCCTCCCCCGCAAAGATCACGTCGTGATCCCCTACAATGGTACCGCCGCGGACCGCTGAAATACCGATCTCCTTCTCCTCCCGTCTCTGGCGTCTGCCGCTCCTGTCATAGACATAGCGGTAGGTATTCTCCATTTCTTCATTGATGCAGTCCGCCAAAGCCAGAGCCGTACCGCTGGGCGCATCCAGCTTACGATTATGATGCTTTTCCACGATCTCGATATCAAAGCCGGCCGGCGCCAGAACCCCGGCCGCTTCCCTTAAAAGCTTCATGAGCAGGTTGATTCCCAGGGACATATTTGCGGACCGCAGAATGGCCGTATCCCTGGCAGCCGCTTCCGCTTTAGAAAGCTGTGCCTCCGACAGCCCGGTGGTGCACAACACACAGGGCGTTTTTGTCCGGACACAATACGCCAGAAGATCATCCGCCGCAGCCGCCGTGGAAAAATCCACGATCACATCCGCCGTTTCCTTCCCTTCCCGGGCGAATTCCTCCATGCTCCCATATACGGGGAAGTCCCCGCTCCCCCTTCCGGCCGGATCCACTCCTGCCGTGATTTCCGCCTCCGGATCCGAAGCCGCCAGGGCGGTAATCACCCGTCCCATATGACCGCTGCAGCCGTGCAGCAATATCTTTACCATAATAATCTCCATTCCGGAGCGTTTATGCCACAAGGCAATGAGAATTCTCATCTGCCGTCAAAGCCATTTGCGACGCTCCGGCGCAAACAGCCGGTTGAAAAATGGCCCCAGGCCATTTTTCAACCTATTCTGTCTCCCTACAGGAGGCCAAAACCTTCCATGGCCGTCCTGAGCCTTGCCGCGTTCTCCTCTTCCATTTCCGTAAGGGGACGCCTCAGCGGCCCTGCCTCCAGGCCCATCATATTCATCGCACATTTCACCGGAATCGGGTTCACCTCGCAAAACAGCGCATCCACCAGGGGCATTGCCTCCAGCTGGATCCGGCGGCTTTCCTCCACATCCCCTTCAAAAAATCTGGCGCATAGCTCATGGGTCTGCCTGGGCGCTATATTCGACAGGACGGAGATCACGCCCTTCGCGCCCAGGGCCAGCAGGGGAACGATCTCCCCGTCGTTTCCGGAATAGAGATCCACGTCGCCTCCCGCCAGACTCATGAGCCGGGCAATCTGGGCGATATTCCCGGTGGCATCCTTCACGCCCACGATATTTTCCACGTCCCTGCACAGACGGACCACGGTTTCCGGGTTGATGGCCACACCGGTCCTTCCCGGAATATTGTACAGAAGCACCGGCACGTGTACCGACTGCGCCACCATTTTAAAGTGCTCATACAGCCCCTTCTGCGTGGCCTTATTATAATAGGGAGAAACCAACAGAACTCCGTCCACGCCCGCTTTCTCGGCTTCCCGGGAAAGATAGACCGCCGTTTCCGTACAGTTGGAGCCTGTTCCTCCGATCACCGGGATCCTGCCTGCCGTTTTCTCCACACAGTACCGGATCACCTCTATATGCTCCTCATGGGTCAGCGTGGAAGATTCTCCTGTTGTGCCGCATACGATAATCGCGTCCGTTCCGCCCGCTATCTGCGCCTCGATGTGCTCCCCGAACTTTTCATAGTTAACGCTTCCGTCCTCATGGAACGGAGTAATGATCGCTACGCCTGCGCCCGTAAAAATAGCCATATGTTTCCTCATTTCTGCGCTGCATCTACCTATAAACCGATAAGGCCTGCGGATTTGCCCATGCAGCGCGTGCGCAAATCCGGGACAAGGTTCCCGGCCCTTCTTCCGTCTCTCCGAACACACGCAGAGGTCTTTCCGGGCCGGTTCCATGTCAATAAAAAGGCCGGCCTGTCTGCGTTGTGCTTCCCGGGGCCGGTGAAAAATCTCTCTTCTTAAACGATAGCGCCCCATCCTTCCGAGATGACAGTCATACGGCTCTTAACCGTATGCCCAAGAACCAGGCTGCAGGAGCCCTTCTCTTTCGGCGTTCTACCCTTTCCCTTTTCTTCCTCTGTGCCTGCCACATCCGAAAAGCTACTATTGAATCACGCAACCTCTATCTGAGTTTTATCATAACACGGGGGAAGTGTGGTGTCAATCTGAACATGCCCATTTCCCGGGCGTCATTTCCCGGGCAAACGCAGGAAGGGCGTAACAATTCAGATACCCTGCAGCCTCCCGGATACCGGGCCGCACAGAGGGAGCCTGCGGAATGTATGCACTGATATGTAACGGCCCTGTTTCCCTGACGGAAGGGTAAAAAGGAGGCCGCTTCCCGCAGGAATACGGCTCCCCTTTTTCGCATGTTTGTAGCTATTTATACGTTATCCCGATCAATCTCTGAAAGTCATATGGATATTTCCGTGCCGTCAGTCTTTTCCTCCTGCCCGCAGCGTCCGGCACTTGGGCCGGGCCGGTCCTATCCCTTCGTCATCATAATCCGGTCAAAGAGCCTCGCGCAGTCCAGCGTCAGGGAATGAGGCACCACTTCGCTTTCCGTCTTTCCTGCCCGGATACAATCCATGGCTTCCCGGATTTCATATACAAAGCCGTTTAGCGTATCGGTATCGTGGAAATAGACCGTCTCTCCGCCGTCGGAAGGGTACAGGAACGCTTCGCTTCCGTAATGGGGATGGGCCATGACGATCTTCCCTCCGTCGCCGTAGATCACGGCTTTCTCATCCAAATCCGCCGCAAAGCTTCCCGTAAGGGAAACCATCACGCTGCCGTAGCGCAGGATTACATGATCCGTCATGTCCACCCCCGTGGGGCCCCATGATGCGGCCACCTGAACCTCGTCGGGTTTCCGATGCATATAAAAATCGGCAATCTCGTATACATAGACCGTCACGTCGAAGGCCGCGCCGCCGCCCAAGGCCGCATTGAGGAACCGGCTTTCCGGATCGGGAGACGCCAGGAAACCGATGCTGATATCCATAAAGGAGGGTTTCCCGATTCTTCCCTCGTCCAGCCATTCCCGTACCTTCTTCACCGTGGGAAGGAAACGGCTCCACATGGCCTCCATGACGAAAACCCCTGTTTCCCGCGCTTTGGCAAAGACCTCTTCCGCCTGCGCGCTGTTTAAAAACATGGCCTTCTCGCACAGCACCGGCACCTTGTATTTCAGGCACAGCATACACAGCTCATAGTGGGCGTTTGGCGTTGCCGCGATATAAACGCAATCCGGTTTCTCCTCCACAAGCATGCGCTCATAGCTGTCGTAATGCCCCTTCACGCGGTTTGCCTTGGCAAAACGCTCCGCCCTGTCCGCGGATTTACTGGCGACCGCCGCCACCTCACAATCCTCCAGAAGCTCCACCGCCTCACAGAATTTCACGGCGATCTTACCCGCCCCCATAATTGCAAATCTGAATTTATCCACTCATCCTCCATGCCGCGCCATTTGCGGCTGCGCAACATGAATCTTCGATTCATGTCTGAGAAATCACGAATGCGGTTTCTCACCTGCGATCCGATTTGGGCCGCCGGGCACACTGCGATTGAAAAACAGGCTCTCAGGCTTATTTTTATATAAAACTAAAACCTCCCTGCTGCCGGTTCCCGCCAACCCGGACCTTACTTCTGCTCCAGAGGGAACCCGAAATAACGGACCGCGTTATTGTAGGAGATTCCCTGGATCAGACGCTTCAGCATCCTTTCCTCGTAGGGGAACTCTCCGTTCTCTACCCAGCCTCCCACGAGCTCACACAGAATCCTGCGGAAATATTCGTGCCTGGGATAGGACAGGAAGCTCCTGGAATCCGTGAGCATTCCCACGAAATTGCCCAGAAGTCCCAGATTCGCCAGGGAAGTCATCTGCTTCATCATACCGGTCTTATTGTCATTGAACCACCACCCGGAGCCCTGCTGGATCTTGCCCACCGCATCCGAATTCTGGAAGCAGCCGATGATGGTGCCGATGCTCTCGTCGTCGTTGGGGTTCAGGCTGTAAACGATGGTCTTGGGCAGGCTGTCCCCCATGGCCAGCTCGTCCAGGAAATCCGCCAGCTGCGCGGACGGAGTATGGTTGTTGATACAGTCAAAGCCCGTATCAGGCCCCAGCTTTTGGTACATGGCGGTATTGTTATCCCTCTTGCAGCCATAATGGAGCTGCATCACCCAGCCCAGGCGTGCATACTGCTGCCCCACGAATACCATGAAAGCCGTCTTGAACTTCAACTCCTCTTCCTTGGTCAGGGCTTCCCCGGAAAGGCGCTTCGAGAAAATTTTCTCCAGGTTTTCTTCCGTTTCCGGCACATGCATCATATATTCCAGGCCATGATCGCTGGCCTTGCAGCCCATCTCGTCGAAAAATGCCATCCGCTTTTTCAGGGCTTCCTTCAGATCCGCAAAGGAAGCGATCGTCATCTCCGCCGCCTCTCCCAGCTTCTTTAAATATTCCGTATAATCCGGCTTCTCAATGTTCATGGCCTTATCCGGACGCCATGCAGGAAGCACCTTCACCTCAAAGCTTGTATCCTCCGCGATCTGCTTATGCCACCTCAGATCGTCCGCCGGATCGTCCGTGGTACAGATCAGCGTAACCGCGGATCTGCGGATCAGGTTCCTCGCCCGGAACCCCTCTTCCTGGAGCTTGGCATTGCACAGATTCCATACCTCTTCTGCCGTTTCCCCGTTCAGGACGCCGTGATAGTCAAAAAAGCGCTGCAGTTCCAGATGGCTCCAATGGAACAGCGGGTTTCCCACGGCCAGCTCCAGCGTCTCCGCCCATTTCTGGAATTTCTCCCGGTCGGGCGCATCCCCCGTAATGTAACGCTCCTCCACCCCGTTGGAACGCATGGCACGCCACTTATAATGATCCCCGCCCAGCCAGACCTGCGTGATATTCTCGAACTTCCGATCCTCCGCGATCTCCTGGGGATTGATATGGCAGTGATAATCCAGAACCGGCATCACCTCCGCATACTCATGGAACAGCTTCTGCGCCGTTTCCGTGCTCAATAAGAAATCCTTGTCCATAAATGCTTTCATGATTGCAACTCCCCTCTGCGTGCTTTAGCACGCGTTTTATTCAGGACAGTTGAAGGCGCCCTTCCTTCAACTTACTCCCCTCTGCCTGCTTTAGCAGGCGTTTTCCCTCATTATAGGAAATGCCCGGTGAAAAGTCAATTGACGCGCCCTCAGCCGCAGAATTCACCTCAATTCTGTTCTGGTTTTGCCAAAATTAGATCAATTCAAAGTTCAAAAGATCCAAAGCCCCTTCTCCCCGGTACTCCAGATACAGGGCGTGCACGCCGTCCGGGATCTGCAGCGTACCGGCGAATTCCCGCCATGCGCGCAGCTTTCCGTCCGGGAACTCCACGGGGATTTTTCCCACACAGGCGCCGCCCGCCTCCGTGGTGATCAGGAACACTCCTTCGTTCTTTTTACAATAGGGCTCTTCCATGGAAGGCGTCCAGCCCGACGCCGCATGATGGGGGCGCACGCGAATGGTCATTTCCTTCACGTCTTCAAATTCAAAATATTTATATCCCGCCACCGCTCCGTCCCGGAGATTGGCGATATACTGCGCCGGTCCCTGCGGATTTGTCTCTTCTCCGCAGACATAGACCCAGCCCTCGGAATCCGGCTCCAGGTCCTCCCCGTCCTGGGTGAAGTAGGGATACGCTTCCGTCATTTTCTCCGGATGGGACATCACCGTGCCGTCCCTTCCCCAAAGATTGCAGGCGATCCGCGCCTCATAGCTTCCTTTTCCCCAAAGCGGCCCCCTGTTCAGCCCGCAGGAAGTGATTTCCGCCTGGGGAATGCTTCCGTCGGGAAGGATCCTGATCTTTTCCGCACATCCCTGCCTGGAATACTGTGTCCGGTTCGTCTGCCGGTGATAAAATACATACCACTGCCCATCGATCAGTTCCATGCCGCCGTGGGTATTTCCCAGGAAATTCAGAGAATCCTTTTCCTCCCGTCCGTTCAGGAAAATATCTCCGATGCTCACCAGCGTCCCGCCGAAACGGTAACCCTCGTCAGGTTTGTCGCTGACACAATAGCACAGTTCATGGCTGCATACCGAGGAATACACAAAGTAATAAGTGCTCCCCACCTTCCGAATGGAGCTGGCCTCAAAGAATTCATGTCCCTCAAAGCCCGTACGCAGGCTGGTATGGATGGTGGGGATCAGAGGTTTCGGTTCCTTTTTAATGGTGAGCATATCTTTCTCCAGGGTCATCACCTGGGAATTTTTATTGTTCCTGCCCTTATCCTTTTCCCACATGGGCGCATTACCGGAAAAAAGATAGATTTCCCCGTCGTCATCGACAAAAACGCCGGGATCGAATTGGATAAAGTCGCCTTCCTTATCCCCCAGCACGGTGCCGTCCGCATATTTGACCAGGCCCAGATATTCGTATCTGCCCGCCGGCGTATCGCAGACGGCCACTCCGATCTGGGGAAGATAGTCCAGACAGTAGTAAAGGTAGTATCTGCCGTCCGGCCCGTGCACCACGTCCGGCGCCCACAGGCAGTGTTCCCCGCCTGCGTTTCGGGGATCTTGGTTTTTCCGGTAAATGACGCCCTCATACTTCCACGCCGTCAGGTCGTCCACCTGGGCGGAATAGCAGATATAATCGTTCATGCAGAACAGATTCCCGTCAAATCTGTCGTGGCTTCCATAGATAAATACCCTGTCTCCAAACACATGCGGCTCCCCGTCCGGTACATACTCCCAGGAAGGCAGGTAAGGATTGCAGGCCTGTTTTCTTTTTATCATCTCTGTACCCCTTGCATATCGCAGGCATAGCCTTTGATACTGCCATCAATAAAGAGTTTGAAACGCAGTTCCAAACTTATATACTCCATGTATCCCGCAAGAGAAGCTTGCGATGCTGCTGTCGATCAAACGTTTGAAACGAAGTTACAGTTCCTGTCTGCGCGCCATATGCTGCTGCAATACGGCCGTCTGCGGCTTTGTCTCCTGATCCAAAAGCAGGGTGTCCGTTTCATAACGGATCACGTCCTCACGGCCTGATAAATATTCCTCACAGGTTTTCAGAACCGGGAACCCGCTCTGCGCGCTTCGGTAATGCATGGGAACCACCACCCTGGGCGCGATCCGCTCCACGATCTGACGGATGATGCGGATATCAGCCGTATAATATCCGCCCACCGGGATCAACAGGGCATCCGCCCCCAAAAGGGCTTCCAGCTGCCCTTCCTCCGGCATACAGCCCACATCACCCATGTGCACTACTTTCATGCCTTCCGCACACAGAATATGGATGGTATTGCTCCCCCGCAGCGTCCCTCCCTGATCGTCATGCCAGCTTTCTACCTTCCCGATCTCAAAGGGACAATTTCTCTCTCCTCCCCGTATCTTCACGCCGTCCGTACCATGGTGGTCGCCATGTCCGTGGCTGCACAGACACAGATCCGCTTCCGCATCCAGATCCCCCAGGCCGGGTACGGAGCCCGGTTCATAGGGATCCAGGACGATTTCGTATCCATCCGACTCCACTTTAAAACAGGAATGGCCCAAATATTGCAGTTTCATCATTTGCTCCTATCTGCGCGCTCTGGCGCGCACTCAAATCAGGGAGGTTGAAAGTGCCTTTCTTTCAACCTTGCTCCTATCTGCGCGCTCCGGCGCGCACTCAAATCAAAACCCTTCGCATATCGCAGGCATAGCCTTCGATACTGCCGCCAATAAAGATGTCCTCCTATCGGTCCTTGCATCCGCCGCATATCTCTTTTCATCGTACCCGTTCTCAGGCTCTATTATATATGAAATCCTCTCCGCCTTTCAACCTGCATGGCAAAAAAATTTCCCGATTTCCTTACCATTCCCCTTTTTTCACCGAAATATATAGTATAAGAAATGGTCCTGACGGTTTATTTCTCACATCCGGATTTGTGCCGCAGACGGCCCGGATCCGAATTGCAGATGCGAAATCGCATTTACGGCTTTCGCATCGCGCAGCCGCAAAGGACGCGGCACGAAAGGATAAATATGTCTTTTTATAAGTATCCTGGAAGGGAGGAGATCCATGGGTACAGACTTTACGTCCGGCAGCGGTCAGGCCAAAGCGGACAAGGGGCTCCGGCTCTCACCGTCCCGGGAAGCGGCGTACCTTCTTGCCGTGTACCGTCAAAGCCAGGAAGCCGCCCGGCCTCAACGCACATCAACGACCCAAAGCGATGCGGCTTCCCGGTCCGTCCGGCGTCGGCTTTCCGCCATACGCAGCAAAATCATGGCAGGCGGAAGACTCACCGCTGAAGAAAAACAATTCTTGCGCAAATACGCGCCGGAGCTTCTTTCCAGATACATGGCCCTGGAACAGCAGCAAAAAGCGGCAAAAGAACGGCAGCGGCAGCAGGAAATCAACAAAAGGCTGGAAAAGGAACGGCGCCAGGCCGTGAAGAAAAGGCTGGAAAAAGAGCGGCAGCAGGAGAGGAAAGCACGGCTGGAGAAAGAACGGCACAGGGAAGAGGAGGAGACCGCCCGGATCCGGGCCTATGCCAAGGCGGCATCCCTGTCCGGAAAGATGGGGCCGGGAGATCCGTCCTATTATCCCATCCTATCCGCCCCGTCCGAACTCAGCCTGGCAGCGGCGATGACGGAGCCGTCCGTTCAGCCAAAGCCCCTGTCTCCGGTGGCACTTGCGGCGGACGGAAGGCAGCCGGTTAACCATACCTGGGCCGGGGAACGGGCATCGGCTGCGGCCGGAAACGAGGCAAGAGCCCGTCGGGCGCAGACGGCGGCCTGGCAGAACAGAAAGGAGAAACAGGAAACGGAAATGGAATGGATCGGTAAAGAGAAACAGAAGCTGGAAGAACTGCAGGAAGCGGCAGAGGCACAGGCAGCGGAGACACGCTCCTTCCAGGGAAGGGCCGCCTATAAGGCATCCTCCGAACAGCCCGTCCGGACAGCCGTCGATCCTGATAAAAAAACCTGTAATCGAAAAGCCTGACGCTTCCTGCGCCAGGCTTTTTACCGGGACATGTTTCCGGGCCCTATCTGCTGTGCCCGCCGCCTCCGTGAGATACGCCTCCGCTGGAGGTATGGTGGCCGCCTCCGCCGCCTCCGCTTCCGCCGCTGTTTCTCTCGATATGGCGTCTGGTTACCGTCTTATGGAGGAAGATGTCCTCCTTTCTCTTCATCCGGGGCGCGTTCCCTGCCACGTAGGTATTCGCCGTTACCGTTTTCTCCCCTTTGTTGGAGCTCAGGTTCAGCCCTATGTACGCGGCTGCGGCAATCGCCGCCGCCAGCAGGGGTGCATAGACGGGAATCTTTCCTGCCAGCCCGCCTTTTCCCGTCATCATTTTCGAGAACAGATCCACATATTTTTCATATGCGCCGTAAGGGTCTTCCTCCACATCCCGGAGCGCCTCATTAAGCAGGGAATCGATCATTGCGGACGAGAAGCGGTCCTCCGCCTTTCCGCAGGTACTGAGCCAGGAATATACCCTGCCGTCCGACTCCCGGTACCAATTGTCCACCAGCACCACACCGTCGCCCCATTTCTTATTGTACCCGAATCCGTGTTCATCGTAGAAATTGTCCGCATATACCATGGTGTACTCATAGGGTGACAGGGGCCCGAGCTGATCCTCGTATTCCTTCGCGTAGTCCTCCAGGGACTCGTTCAGCGTTACGAGCACGATGTCGCATCCCGTCTCCGCCTCCCTTTGGGAGATCAGACGCCGCAGCGCTTCCTCCTCCTCCCCGGTCAGCACTTCACCGTAGTCAAAGACACGTTCCGTCGTATCGCATTCTTCATTGGCCCGAACGGCCTGCGTCCCGCCCTTCTTCCATGCCGTCAAAGCTGCCAGGAGAACCGCCAGGATGGCGATTAAGAGAAAATAGAATTTAAAGTAGGAGAAAAATTTTTTCCAATCAATATCCGCCATCGCCTAAAACACCTCCAAAATAGCTCTCACCAACAGAAGGATCGCGGATAAGCAGGCAAAGAAGGTTCCACCGTAGGCTGCTATCCGCGCCTTTGAAACGGGCGCACAGCCCACCACCTTCCCCGTCTGTCCGTTTACGAAAAAGTCGTAATCCTCCCCCTTATACTGATATCGGTACCACCATACCGGCAGAAGCGCATAACAGGCCTCTCCCTTTCGCAGGGAAATATCTTCCCGGGATGGGACCAGCGTGGAATATCCCTCCATCGTCTGGTGAAGCATGGTTTTGGCGCTCTCCCTGGCCTTATCCTCCGCCCGGGGAGACAGCTCCTGGGCAGAATGATTATATGTCTCCGCCAGGAACCCGGACATGTATTCCGGAGAAAAACCGGTCAGTTCCTCGTATTGGTACGGTTCCATCAGATCCATGATCTGATCGTCCATCTCTATGGAAGCATCCACCGGCATCTTCTCATAGTCCACCTCCATCTGCCTGTTCACCTGGTAATAAGAGGTTTCCGTATATTCCGTATCGCCGCTGGTCCATACCCGTATCCGGGTCCCCGTGCCGCTGTAGCTGCAGTCCGCGGTCATGTCGTACAGCCAGAAGGGAATATAACTGCCTTCCATTTTTTCCAACGTGCTTTCCGAAAGGAAGGATTCGGGCGCAAAAAGCTTTCTTCCGCACTCCTCTTCCATCCGGGCCGTCGCCGCTTTTTTCCCCAGACGGAAGGGAAGGATTCTGCCCGGTTTATATTTCCCCTCCACTCTTTCCTCAAAAATCGTATAGTGTCCACAGTATTCGCACTTCACTGCGCACCGGTAATCCCCCGCATCCACAGGGGCGCCGCAGTTGGAGCAGGTTTCCATCCCGCTGCCCGGTTCCCGTTCCTGGGTATCCACCCCGTCGCAGTATGGGCAGTGCATCCGTTTTCTCTCCGGGTCGTATACCACATTCCCCCCGCAGCTCTTGCATTTATAGATCATTGCCGCCCCTTCCTTTTCTTAAATGGTAGTCATATCCGTTTCCGAAATCCACATCCTATTTTATCACCTCACGGCCTTTCTGTCGAGCGTTCATGCAGGAGAAGCAGGACAATCAGGATCCTTTTTCTTTAAATACTCAATTTCTTCCGCAGTAAGGAACTGTTAAAGAATGAATTTTCACATCTGACTTATCTGAATCTTCTTATGCTGCGTTGTCGTCAATCGGCGTACCCCATTGCCGTAAGAGTTATAAAATGTAAAAGACTTTCTTAATCAAATTAATTACAAGAGAGCCCTAGCATACCGTTTATACGGTACTGGCGGAAAGGAGGAAATTGATTATGAATCACGATTTAACAGCATTATACGAGAGGTTGAGCCATGATGACGAGTTACAGGGCGAAAGCAACAGCATATCCAACCAAGATGAAATTTGCCAAGGATAAATTCTGCCAAACATCTTTCTTTTCTCTCAAGTGTGTTTGAAAGGGCATCTATTTTAGAGAATCCAGCAATGTTGACCACTCCAGAATAGACATTCTGTGCCAGTCACCTTTATTAGGGCGTGTTGAATAATGCATATTCAGTCACATCAGCCAGACCAGAATACACACCAGATGTACAAAGCCCAAAAATCGAACGGCCAGTTTATCGTATCGTGTGGCAATGCGGCGATAATTTTTGATCTTCTGGAAAAAACATTCCACCCGGCTTCGTTCTTTATACTGCCACCAGTCTACGTTCCATGGTTCGGCTGTGTTCGCTTTTGGCGGGATACAGTATGAGGTTCCTGATTTTTCGATCTTTATCCGAAAGTCTGCTGCTCCATACGCTTTGTCTGCCATGACGACGGAACCGGACACATCCACATGCTCCAGAAGATCATATGCTACTGTGATATCGCTGATCTGACCACCTCTAAGCTGGACATATAATGGATTTCCCAGTCCGTCTACAACTGCGTGTATTTTCGTATTCCTGCCACCTCGTGTCATTCCGATATGTTCTGCAAAACGGGCATCAGGCCCCCTTTTTTTGCACCTGCGCTGTGCTGGTGCGCTTTACAGCAGGAGCTGTCAATGATTACATCCTGCATGTCGGCATCTTCGGAAAGGATTTTGAATATGGATTCAAATACGCCTGTCTGTTCCCATTTGGCGAAACATTTATATACGGTATTCCAGTTTCCATAAACAGGCGACAGATCTCTCCACGGAGAACCTGTCCGCAGGATCCAGAGGATACCATTGACCGTATCACGGACATTATCAAACGGGCGTCCTTTACGGCCGACCGGCAGATATGGATAAATCCGCTCCCATTG
>JAETRI010000070.1 GCA_021770245.1 Lachnospiraceae bacterium | reverse complement strand
GCCCCACTTCATGAGCGTATCCATCAATCAGTTGTTTTAAGGATTTTGTTCTATAATGCATATCTCTCTTCATATCTTCCCTTCTTTCTCCCGGCGCAACCCCGCCGGGTGGGTGGTGTGATTATTAAGATACTTTTATAAATCCCTCTGCGTTTAGATACGCTTCTAAGTCTTTCAAGTTACCAAAAGCTTTTAACGTATATCCAACAGATTTTGTGATTTTATCAATTGTGTATACACCACACTCATATTCACAAACATAAAATTTTGAGTTTTTCTTTTTAACCGTGTATAATTTCTTCATTTTCCATATCCTCCGTTCCTTTGATAAACCTATAATAAACCAATAGTGGTTTAATGTCAAGTACTTTTTAAACTTTTTTTGGATTATTTTCCTTGACTTTTTTTCTATATCAAATTACAATGGAACAAAGGAGGTTCGCATATGCTGGCATATAAGATAGATGTGATAGAAACACTAAAAGAATCCGGATATAATAGTACTCGCATATTAAGGGAAAATGTACTTAGTCAATCTGCTATGCAGAAATTACGAAAGGGGGAAATGGTAGGCATAAAGACATTGGAGCAACTTTGCGAATTATTAGATATGCAGCCGGGAAACATAATAAAATATGTAGAAAATAAACCATAGAAAGTTTAATTTTGTTATTGAAGATAAACTAAAAATAGTTTATAATAGTATTATCAGATGAGGCAAGTAAATCTGATAAAGAACGGAGGAAAGGATATGGTAGAGGTTATGACAGATAAACAATTCAGGACAATTCTTGAAATGGTAGATATGATATTAGACGGGTGCAAGGATTTGGAGGAAGCGAAGAAGAAAGTCCAAAAGCTGATCGAAAATCAGGGCGGTAAAGAAAAGACAGAATAGTCCATTAAAGAGCGGAACTTGCCACCGCTCTTTTATTTGGAATTCTCCCACGACAAGGGGCGGCAGTGATGCCTGCCGGATGTGCATTCTAATGAAGGTGGCATTTGCCACCGATTTGCCACCGCCTTTTATGCTTCTAATAGATTCCATAAATAATAAACCATTGGAAATGCCTGAATACGGTTTGTTTTCAGGAGATAATGAGGAATTAGAAGAATCCAACAAGCACGGGTTTTGGTATGGGATGCATGTGGAGACGGTTGCTCTTCTCGTTAAGAAACGTTGATTTTCCGGGCCTTTTGGCAGTTGGGGGAAAATGGGCTTGTATTTTTCGGAGAATTTAGATGTATATGCTGAAAAAACGGAAATCAGAAGCTGAGAAAATGGGAATCCGGCCTAAGAGACACTACTGTGCTGTCTGCATTATATTTAGCAAAACTCCGCAGGATATTCGTTCATCGGCAAGGCGGATTTTCGACGCCGTAGCGGTGGCTACGGCTAGAAAATCCAACGCAGCAGATGGGCGAATAGACAAGGAGATTTGACGGAATATAATGCAGACAGCACACTAGCTGTACGGTTCGGTGCCTGATAGCCTTGCTGGTTTGATACAAAAACAAGTATAGATCAGGAGGCACAGAATGCTGATTGATGGGATTGGTTTCCCGAAGTTACATACGACTTGTATGAAAAAATGATGGGGTAAAAGTGTATACTCCATGGCAAAAGAAAGTACCATGGGACGAAAGTAGAAGCGGTAGTAGATGTTTCATACCGGAAAGGATTTATGTCAAGTGATAAGAACAGTGACTCACACTACATTTGACGGAGAAAAATATGATGGCAGTATTGTGAATATGGGAGTAAAGAATGCGGACGGGAGTGTCTGTTATATAATAGGTGTACGGAAGGAGATACGTTCCCGGATCGGGAAGCAGCCGGGCGACAGTGTAAGGGTAACAGCTAGAGAAAGGGAATAAAGGAGGTCGGGAAGATGTGGACATGTCCGGAGTGCGGGCGGACTTTTAAAAAGCAGAACCAGAGCCATTATTGCGGGAAAGCGCCGGAAACGGTGGAAGATTATATTCTGGCACAGCCAGAAGAGGCACAGCAGTACTTGAGGGCCATAAGGGATGTGGTGCAAGAAGTGCTGCCGGATGCAGAAGAGCGGATTTCATGGAGTATGCCGACCTTCTGGAAAAAACATAATATTATCCAGTTCGCTGGTTTTAAAAACCATGCCAGCCTGTATCCGGGGCCGGAGGCTGTTCGGGAATTTTCGGAACGGCTGAAGGGATATAAGACAAGCAAGGGAACGATACAGTTTCCATACAACAGTCCGGTTCCGTCAGGTTTGATTGCCGATATTGCCAGATGGTGTTACGAGACGGGAAACCACCCATAGGACGACAGACCAGACGGGTAAGCGGTTTCGGAAAAATGGAGGAAATCTTTATGGGAAATGAGAAAAAATATCAGATGGAATTTTCAAAAGTTTATCATCTGCTTGTCAATAAGGCAGAGAAAAAAGGGAGGACAAGGCAGGAGGTTGATGAGATTATCCGGTGGCTTACCGGATACAGTCAGACAGAGCTGGAAAGGCTGCTGGACAGCTCAGCTGTTTACGGCGATTTTTTCCGG
Source organism: Lachnospiraceae bacterium (assembly GCA_021770245.1). Classification (GTDB taxonomy): domain Bacteria; phylum Bacillota; class Clostridia; order Lachnospirales; family Lachnospiraceae; genus Eisenbergiella. The sequence goes on along the minus strand of JAETRI010000070.1, from coordinate 14,520 downwards.
AATGCTCCCGAATTAAATGAAAACAGGAGGATGATCAAAGGGGTGGTTTGCGGTGTAAGAGTGGAAAATATTGAAGAGCCGTTGATGCAGGAAATACGCTATCTGGACAAACTGATTGATGAACTTGCCGGAGGAAAAAGCATGGATAAAATATTGCGTAAGTAAAGCGTGCTGTGGATGAGATCTGTCAGCAGGAGCTGAAAAATGCGGTCTGCTTTACCCTGCAAGAGAAGGGATCCCTGGATAAGGATACCCTGGTCAAAGAGACGATACGGGTGATGGGTTACGGACGAAGCGGAGCGGCCCTGATTACAGCGGTGGAGAGAGGGATAAAATTCGGGAGGAGGATGGGAGGAATTATCCAGAATTCCGAGAAAGAGTTTGAATTGTCATAGCGCAGGACCGACCATACAGAACGGAGTGGGAGAAACTTGGCGGTACGGATTTTGCGGGAAATGCTTTTTGGCTCCCGGCCGGTTGGGGGACGAAATGCACGATAACCGATTTTATTTTGATATCCGCAGGAAACAGGTGGAAAGAAAGCGCGAAATAGGATATAATCAGGTCAGCAGGAGGAGCCTGGCCGACAGGGGTATATCCGGCCGGAATCCTCCGGATATTGGGGTTAGGGAAAGGAGAAGCGTGATATGAAGGATCCAAACTGCGGCTATTGTGTGGGCGGGGAACCGCTGGCAAAGTTCGGAATTAAGATCTGTGACCTGGATGTGAGTCAGCTGATTCTGTTCAAGGAGCAGAGCAAACCGGGAAGATGCATTGTGGCTTACCGGGATCATGTGAGCGAAATTGTGGATATCAGCGAAGAGGAGAGGAACCGCTTCTTTGCGGATGTAACGAAAGCGGCGAAGGCGATTCATAAAGCGTTTGCGCCGGACAAGCTGAACTATGGAGCCTATGGCGACACGGGGTGCCACCTCCACATGCATCTGGTCCCCAAATACAAAGGCCAGGATGAATGGGGAGGCGTATTCCAGATGAATCCGGATAAAAAGTATCTGAGCGACGGAGAATATGCGGATATGATCGAGAAGATCAAAGCGTGTCTGGAATAATACGGAGCATACCGGCAGAGGCGAGGCCGGGGAAGGATATTCCCCGGCCTTTGCTTAACGAGGGGAACAGAAAATATATTTTTTGGCAATTGACAATCCGCAGGATTTGTTCTAAAGTAAGTCCTTGGGCCTTGGGGGAGAATGGCACAAAGCTCCCTTTCAATTGAGATCCGCCTTACGGCGACAGAATGGTGGTTAGAATGGCTAAGGAAATGACGAGGGACATGACCGTGGGGTCGCCCATGAAACTAATCCTGGGATTTTCGATTCCCCTGCTGTTGGGATCCCTTTTTCAACAGTTTTACAGCGTTGTGGATACGGTAATCGTAGGCCGCTTCCTTGGAATGCAGGCGCTCGCGGGTGTGGGAGCCACAGGCTCCGTTAACTTTATGATTGTAGGCTTCTGCATGGGAGTCTGCAGCGGTTTTGCGATTCCCGTTGCGCATAAATTCGGGGCCAAGGATTATGCGGGGATGCGGCGGGTGATAGCCAATTGTGTGTGGCTTTCCATTGGATTTGCTTTGGTGATAACGGTGAGCGTTTCCCTTCTTTGCAGGAGGATCCTGGCGTGGATGAATACGCCGGAGGACATTTTCCAAAATGCATACAGTTATATCCTGATCATTTTTCTGGGAATACCGGCTTCGTTTCTTTATAACATACTTTCCGGCATTATTCGTTCCATGGGGGATAGTAAAACACCGCTGGTATTTCTCACGTTGTCTTCCTTCCTGAATATCGGGCTCGACCTCGTATGTATTCTGGCCTTCCACATGGGAGTGGCAGGGGCGGCGGTGGCGACCGTGATATCCCAGCTCGTTTCCGGGCTGTTATGTCTGGTTTATATGGTTAAGCGGTTTGAGATCCTGCATATTTCCGGGGAAGAGTGGAAACCGAATGCTGTCCATATGAGGACTCTTTGCGGTATGGGGATCCCCATGGGACTGCAGTATTCCATTACGGCAATCGGGTCTGTCATTCTGCAGACCGCGGTCAACGGCCTGGGCTCGCTGGCGGTGGCGTCGGTGACGGCGGGCAGCAAGGTGAGCATGTTTTTCTGCTGCCCTTTTGATTCAATGGGAGCCACGATGGCGACCTATGGCGGACAGAACGTGGGGGCAAAGAAATTGGACCGCGTAGGCAAAGGACTGTGGGATTGTATCCTGCTGGGGGCTTCCTATGCGGTGATTGCCTTTGTCATTATGTATTTCTTCGGGGACAATCTGGCTGCGTTATTTGTGGGCGGCTCGGAAGAACAGGTGCTGGCAAATGCAAGGATCTATCTGATCATCAACAGCGCGTTTTTCATTCCGCTTTCTCTGGTAAATATTATTCGGTTTTTGATTCAGGGAATGGGATTTTCCACCCTGGCAGTTCTTGCGGGCGTCTTCGAGATGGCGGCCAGGACTCTTGTAGGGCTGCTCTTGGTTCCCCGGGTGGGATTTATCGGCGTATGCTTTGCAAACCCGCTGGCGTGGATGTCTGCGGATCTTTTCCTGATACCGGCCTATTTCCATGTGAGCGGAAGGCTTAAGAAAATGTTTGAAAGCGGGGAAACAGGACAAACGCAAGAACAGCCCTGAGGCCTCTGTGATCACCACGCGCTGCGGGGCAGGGCAGGGGCGACGCAGGGGCCTCAGGGCTGTTCATGCATTTGTCGTAGCGGGGAAAGTGCTTCATTGACAAAGGAGAGAGAAGGTGATAGAATACAAACCGACAGCATGTCGGTACGGTGAGGAGGAGAGAAAATGCGTGTGGTCAAGGAAGCGAGCGTGCGCAGGAACGAGATATTGGATGCCGCAGAACGCCTATTCGGAACGAAGGGCTTTGAAAGCACCAGCACCAATGATATCCTGAACGAGATCGGGATTGCCCGCGGAACGCTCTATTACCATTTTAAGTCTAAGGAGGATATTCTGGATGCCATGATTGAGCGGATAACCGGCGGTTTAGTGAGACAGGCGAGCGGGATTGCCGGGAAAAAGGACGTACCGGTGTTACAGCGCCTGACCATGACGATGCTGGCGCTGAACGTGGATAACGATCTCGGCCATGAGATCATGGAACAGGTGCATAAACCGCAAAACGCACTCATGCACCAAAAGATGCAGGAGCGGCTGCTGGCGGGGGTGATACCAATCGTTGCCGGCCTGATTGAAGAAGGGACCTCCCAGGGGATCTGCCGGACGGATTACCCGGAGGAAGTGGCAGAGATGACGCTGGTGTATTCCAACACGGTATTCGATGCCTTGGCGGAGCACAGCGAGGAGGAACGGCAGAGAAAGATTGCGGCTTTTATTTATAATCTGGAGCGGCTGTTGGGAATGGAGCGGGGAAGCATGCGGGAAACCATTCTTCCGATTTTTCGGGGCGGAAGATAAAAAAGGAATCTCCGGCCGCCCTGATTGGTGTGTCTGGCCGAGCGGGCAGAAGGAAATCAAGCAGTTGACTGCGGGTAAATAGTAAATTTGCCGCATAAAACGGAGGAATCGTGTCATTCCTCTATTTTTTCAATCTATAATAGACCGGCAGACGGTCTATAGAAGGAGTAGAACGATGCAAAATTCAAAAAGCAATTTCCCTAAATTTATGCTGCTGTGGGCGGGGGAGCTGATTTCCGCTATCGGCAGCGGACTGACCAGCTTTGGACTGGGAGTCTATGTGTTCGATCAGACAGGGAGCGCCGGGGATATGGCCCTGGTCGCGCTGCTGGCTTTCCTGCCCACACTGCTGCTCAGCGTCCCGGCCGGCGTGCTGGCAGACCGATATGACAGACGGCTGCTGATGATGCTGGGGGACGGCTGCTCGGCATTGGGCATTCTCTACATACTGCTGTGCGTCCTGCAGGGCGGAGCCGCCCTTTGGCAAATCTGCGCAGGTGTGTTCATCAGCTCCTCTTTTTCCGCGCTGCTGGAGCCGTCCTACCGGGCAACCGTGACCGACCTGCTGACAAAGGAGGAATACTCCAAGGCCAGCGGTATGGTGAGTATTGCCGGAAGCGCAAGGTATCTGATCTCCCCCATCCTGGCCGGGGCGCTGTTGGCCGTCAGCGGCATCGAATTACTGCTGGTCATTGATGTCTGCACGTTTTTCCCCACGGTAATCGGCGCGGCGGCGGTCAGAAAAGAAATCGCGGTCAAAGCGGCGGAAAATGGGCCGTCCTTTTGGGAGAGCCTGCGTCAGGGCTGGAGTGCCATCATAGGAAACCGGGGAATCGCTATTCTGGTTACGGTCTCTGCGGTCATGACCTGCTTCATGGGAAGCTTTCAAATCCTGGCCCAGCCCCTGATCCTGGACTTCGCGGACAGTGCGACCCTGGGCGTTGGAGAAACGGTCTGCGCCTGCGGGATGCTGGTGTCCGGCCTGTTTTTAGGCATGAAGGGCATTTCGCGCGGCTACACCAAAGGGCTGAGTATCTCTCTGCTGCTGGCCGGAATCAGCATGGTCGGTTTTGGCATTTGGGAAAACATCTACCCGATCTGTCTGTTCGGATTTTTATTCTTTGCCACACTGCCGTTTGCCAACAATTGCCTGGATTGTCTGGTCAGAACCAATATCCCGGATGAACTGCAGGGACGTGCCTGGGGAGTAATCGGCTTCCTGTCTCAGATCGGATATGTGGTTGCCTATGGTGCGGCCGGGACAGCGGCGGACGGGATCGCTGCATGGTTTCATATAGGTGTAGGACGGGGTGCGGCCTGTATTGTGATGCTTGCGGGCGGCCTGCTGGGCGTGACCGCCTTGTCACTCTATCCGCAAAAAAGCGTCAGAGCGCTGGAAAAGGAGCCTATATGTTGAAAAGATTGATTTGGAACGATATACGGCAGAATAAGCTGATGTCCGCCGCCACGATTTTCTTTATGGCACTCTCCGCAGCCCTGCTGGCGCTGACGGTGCTGCTGTGTACCAATCTGCTGGGAGCCATCGACGGGCTGATGGATAACGCCAGGGTACCTGACTTCATGCAGATGCATGCGGGAGAGGTGGATGAGAGGGCGCTTGCCGGGTTTGCCGCCGGCAGTCCGGAGGTGGAAGACTGGCAGATCTGTCGATTCCTGAATCTGGACAACGGCCGGCTTACGTTGAGCGGCCACAGTTTAGCGGACAGCACCCAGGACAACGGCCTTAGTGTGCAGGGGGAACGATTCGACTTTTTGCTGGATATGGACGGCAGGCTTTTGGAGGTTTTCCCGGGAGAGGTCTATGTTCCCATAGCCTACCGCGCCAGATATGGTGTATCGCCGGGGGATACGATGGAGATCGGGGAACGGACGCTTACCGTCGCCGGCTTTATCCGGGACGCACAGATGAACTCTATGATGGCTTCGTCCAAGCGCTTTCTGGTCTGTGCGGCAGACTATGCAAAACTGGCCGATCAGGGACAGGAAGAATACCTGATTGAATTTCTCTTGCATGACGGAGCCGATACGAACGCTTTTCAATCGGACTATGACGGCCGGGGGCTTCCCTCCAATGGGCCGGCGATCACCCGGCCCCTGATCCGAATGATGAACGCGCTGTCAGACGGTACGATGATCCTGGTCATTTTCCTGGTGGGTATGGTGGTGCTGCTGATCTCCATACTCTGCATCCATTTTATCCTGGCTTTACAGATGGAACGGGACAGGAAAGAAGTGGGAATGTTGAAGGCCCTCGGTATTGGCAGGCGTGAAATCAGACGGATCTATTTCTCTAAATATCTCCTGTTTGCTGCCTGCGGTACGCCGATGGGGCTTATTACGGCTGCGATACTGCAGGAGCCTCTGGCCGGCCAGCTGCGAAAGCTGTATGGTTCGGCGGATCAGGGGATATCGCCGGGCATCGCTTCCCTTTTGGCTGCGCTGTCGGCGGTAGGGCTCATCCTGCTCTCCGTCCAAAAGTCTCTGAAAAAGACGGATCGGCTGTCCGTGTTGGACGCTCTGTTTCAAAATCAGGAGAGGGGAAAAGGGAGCCGGCCATACCTGCTGATCGGCGCTGTGACAGCTGCCTGTACTTTTCTAATGTTGGTGCCGAAAAATCTATATCATACCCTGTCCTCCCCCGCTTTTGTGACCTATATGGGCATTGGAGGCGGGGAACTGCGAATGGATGTGCGGCAGAGGGCGGATATTGACGGCGTGACCGCTCAAATCGCCGCCGCCTTGGAACGGGATGCGCAGGTGGAGAAATATACCGTCCTGAAGACAGGCTCCTATTCTGCCGTCCTCCCGGACGGGGAAACAACCGGTCTGCTGGTAGAGATGGGGAACCATCTGATCTTCCCGGTCAGCTTCCTGAGGGGAGAGCCCCCGGCCGGGGACGGCGAAATCGCGCTGTCTTCTCTGAACGCGGCGGATCTGGGCCTGTCCGTCGGGGATTCTCTGGATCTGACCATGGAAGGTGAAGCCGTCCCCTATTCGGTCTGCGGCATCTATTCCGACATCACAAACGGCGGCAGGACGGCGAAAATCAGCGATCGGCCGGACGCTGCGCCGGTGATTTGGAGCGTTCTGTACGTTACCTTGAAAGAAGCCGCGGACAGGGAAGAATGGATCAAGCAGTATCGAAAGACGGGGGCGGACGTGACGGATATTGCGGACTATGTGCAGGACACCTATGCGCAGACCCTGGCACAGCTCAATCTGGCTTCCCGGGCTGCTGCCGGAATTGCCATGCCGGTTATCGCCGTGGTGCTCATGCTGTTCCTTCGGCTGACCGTGGAGCGGAACCGTTATGCGATCTCTCTACACAAAGCCCTGGGCTTTACCGGCGAAGAATTGAAGAGGGCCTATTTTTTCAAAGGACTTCTTCCTGCCGGGGCAGGGATCCTGGCAGGTCTCATATTGGGGAACCTATTGGGCGAGAGCCTTTGCGGAATCATTCTGAAATCCTTCGGAGCGGACGGGTTTCGCTTTGTGATCGATTGGGGATGGGTGTTGGCGGGGATACCGGCCCTCGCTCTCGGACCGGCCGTTTTAGCCATATGGGCCGGTATTGCGGGAATCCGGCAGATAAAAGCCTTTGAATGCTGTACGGGAAAGGAGTAGCGCAGATGGAACAATTACTGCGGGTTAAAGATTTACGGAAAAAGAGAATATTGAACGGTATTACCTTTGAGATGAAGCAGGGGGAGATGATGGCGGTCATGGGGCCGTCCGGCTCCGGGAAGTCTACGCTGCTCTATAACGTGGCAGGCATGGACCGGCCAGACGGCGGGGAGGTTTGGCTTGGGAATACACAGATCACGGGGCGGACGGAGAATGAAAAGGCAGGGCTGCGTCTGCATCGGATGGGATTTGTGTTCCAGCAGATGAATATGCTGGCCAACCTGAATATCCTGGACAACATTCTGCTGCCGGCACTCCATGCCGGCAAAAACGGGCACGGGAAAAAGCAGGAGCTGCGGCGCCGGGCGCAGGCGCTGATGGAGAAGCTTTCCATTTCCGGACTGGAGCAGCGGAGGATCAACGAAGTCTCCGGAGGCCAGCTCCAGCGGGCGTGTATCTGCCGGAGCATGATGAACGAGCCGGAGATCCTCTTTGCCGATGAACCCACCGGGGCGCTGAACAAGGGCGCGGCGGAAGAGGTCATGGCGGAACTGGGCAGACTGAACCGGGAGGGAACGGCGATGCTGATTGTGACCCACGACAGCAGGGTGGCCAGCCGCTGCGACCGGGTAATCTACCTGCTGGACGGTCGTATTTGTGGAGAATTGGCTCTGGGGAAGCAGACAGGAGAACCGGGAAGGCAGCGAACGGACGCGGTAAATGACTGGCTGGCGGGAATGGGTTGGTAAAATCCTGTCGAAAAGGCGGAACGGAAAGCGGACAAGACAAACGAAGCTTATGGATTGACCGGGAAGCATAAAATGAGTAGAATGTTGTCATAACGATGTGTAAAAGACATGTTTGGGACTTCGCTTCAGATTCCTGATTGGCAGCAGTATCGCAGACGGGCTTCGAAATGCGTAGGGTACTTTATTAGTGTCAGTATCGCAAACTCCGTTTGCGATACGCGTAGGGTATACATATGGTTAAGGATTTAACTCAGGGGGATCCGCAGAGGGTCCTGCGGAAATTTACCGTACCGATGTTCATCAGTATGGTTTTCCAACAGCTGTATAATATCGCGGACAGCGTAATCGCCGGAAGGTTTGCGGGCGAGGATGCATTGGCGGCGGTTGGGGCCTCCTATCCCATCACCATGATTTTCATGGCCGTGGCCGTGGGAAGCAATATCGGGTGCTCGGTGGTAATATCCCAGTATTTCGGCGCAAAGCAATATGAAAAAATGAAGACGGCGGTATCCACCACGCTGATTAGTTCCGCAGTCCTGTCCATGCTGCTCACCGTGGCAGGCCTGCTGGGAAGCAGAGGGCTGATGGAGATGATCAACACGCCGGAGAATATTTTCCGGGAAGGGGATCTGTACCTGCGTATTTATATCGGCGGCTTTTTTTTCTGCTTCCTGTATAATGTGGCTACGGGGATTTTTACTTCCCTGGGGGACTCCGGGACGCCGCTGTATTTTCTGATCGGTTCCTCCCTGGGGAATATCCTGCTGGATCTGGTGTTTGTGGCGGGCTTCGGCTGGGGCGTGGCCGGGGTTGCCTGGGCCACCTTCCTGGCGCAGGGGATCGCCGGGATCCTCGCCGTGCTGGCACTTTGGAAACGGCTGGCCGATATCCCGGTGCAGGGACGCGTAGAGCGCTTTTCCCGGGAAATGCTGGGCAGGATAGGCCGGATTGCGGTTCCCAGCATTTTGCAGCAAAGCTTCATCTCCGTGGGGAATATTTTTATCCAGGGATTGATCAACTCCTACGGCTCCGCCGTGATTGCCGGATATTCCGCGGCCATCAAGCTGAATACCTTCTGCATCACCAGCCTGAGCACTCTGGGAAACGGGACGAGCAGCTTTACGGCCCAGAATCTGGGAGCGGGAAAACAGGACAGGGTGCGGGCCGGCCTGAGAGCGGCCATGAAGCTGTCGGTCGTCGTCACGGCGGTATTCTTTATGGCATATTTCCCGGGAGCCAGGCTGGCACTGTCCCTGTTTATGGAGGGGGAGGATGGAGTGGCCGGCCAGACGGGCATTGCTTTCCTGCGGATCGTCTCACCCTTCTATTTTGTGGTGGGGATGAAGCTGATGGCGGACGGCGTGCTGCGCGGCTCCGGGGCGATGAAGGAGTTCATGGTCGCCACCTTTACGGATCTGCTTTTGCGCGTGGCCCTGGCATTCATTTTGTCCCCCGGGCTGGGAACGACGGGGATCTGGCTGTCCTGGCCCATCGGATGGAGCGTGGCGACGGTCCTGTCTCTGTACTATTACAAAAAGGGGGTATGGAAGCGGACGTTGGCTGAATAGCATGGGAAAATAAGGAAATACTGTGACTGTAACATAGGCAGGCCGAAAGGATGGGACGTATGGATACGGTTACGGTGATTCTAAAGAATGCGGATGAGGTATGGCAGTTCGTCAATACCATGAGAAAGTTTGAGGGAGAATACGATCTGGAAGCGGGCAGCTACAGCGTGGATGCCAAGTCTGTCCTCGGTGTATGTGCCCTTGGGACAGGGAAACCTTTGGAGCTGCGGATGGTCAATCCCAAAGGGGAAGAGAGGGAACTTCTGACGCAGCTGGATCAATATCTGGTGAAAGATAAGACGGGAAGGTGACGGCGGGAGCCGCTCCGTCTGGGCAAACGTATGAATGGGCTTTAAGCCCCTGCGATATCCCTGTCCCGTGGAATGTGGTGCTCCATCGGGGAAGGAAACGATTCCGGTGAAACGTCATGCTGCCGAAGAGAGCGAAGAAAGGAGCGCGAAATGTTAAAGGAAGGAACGAAGGCGCCGGCATTCTCACTGCCGGATCAGGACGGAAAGATCCATACGTTGGAGGAATACAGGGGTAAAAAAGTGATATTGTATTTTTATCCCCGGGACAATACGCCCGGCTGTACGAAGCAGGCATGCAATTTCGGAGAGCTGGTTCCCCAGTTTGGGGAAAGGGGCGCAACGGTCATAGGAGTGAGTAAGGACAGCATAGCATCCCATAAAAAATTCGCCGAAAAATACGCTCTGCCCTTCACCCTGCTTTCCGATCCGGAGCTTTCCTGCATCCGGGCCTATGATGTATGGCAGGAAAAGAAGAATTACGGAAAGGTGAGCATGGGGGTGGTGCGGACCACCTACCTGATCGATGAGGAAGGGATTATCGTAAAAGCCTTCGGAAAGGTAAAAGCGGCGGAGAATCCGGCGCAGATGCTGGGAGAACTGCAGGAGGGATAAGCCTGTATGCGGCAAAGGGGCGAAAGAGGGACGCTTTCCCCTCTCTGAATGGAGCGTCCGCAAAGACGGACAGATGGGAACAAGGATGCAGGAGCAATTCATAAGAACCGCACTTCTGATAGGCCGGGAGGGCGTGGAATTACTGGAAAAGAAAAAGGTGGCAATCTTCGGGATCGGCGGAGTGGGAGGACATGCGGCGGAAGCGCTGGCGAGAAGCGGCGTGGGCCGTTTCCTTCTGGTGGACAGCGATCGGGTGGCTCCATCCAACTTAAACCGCCAGATCATTGCCACGCTGGATACGGTGGGACGGTTTAAAACAGAGGCAATGAAGGAGCGGATCCTGTCCGTCAATGCCCGGGCCGAGGTGGAGACGAGGGAATGTTTTTTTCTGCCGGAAAATGCCCATACCTTTGACTTCTCGGACTGCGACTATGTGGTGGATGCGGTGGATACGGTGACGGCCAAGCTGGAACTGATCCTGTGCGCAAAGAGGGCGGGCGTGCCGGTCATCAGCAGCATGGGCGCCGGGAACAAGCTGGATCCTTCCCGTTTTGAAGTGGCGGATATCTATGCAACCGGCGTCTGCCCTCTTGCGCGGGTCATGAGAAGGGAGCTGCGCAGGAGAGGGGTGGACGGCCTGAAAGTGGTCTATTCCCGGGAAGAGGCGCTGAAACCGCCGGGGACGGACGGTCCCGGCAGCGTGGCCTTTGTTCCCAGTGTGGCGGGGCTGATCATGGCCGGGGAAGTGGTGCGGGATCTGTGCAGCGGAAAGGACGGAAAAGAGAAATGCTGAAATCGTATACGAAGCAGGGAACGAAATACGGCGTGCTGGAACTGGTGCTGGAGGGACCGGCGGAGGGGAATCCCTTTGCGGAGCAATGGGTAAAAGGAAGTTTTTCCTGCCGGGGGGAGGAAAAACGGGCGGAGGGCTTCTATGACGGGGACGGAATCTATAGGCTCCGTTTCATGCCCTCCTTTGCGGCGGAATATCGCTGCCGTATCAGCACGAGCTGGGGGGAGACGCAGGAGGTAAAGATTTCCGTGGGGGAGGCGGAAGAGGGAAACCACGGGCCGGTGCGTGTGGCCGATACCTTCCACTTTGCCTATGAGGACGGAACCCCTTATTATCCGGTGGGAACCACCTGCTATGTGTGGGAACTGCAGCCGGAGGAGGTGCGCGAGGATACCTTCCGGAGCCTGAAGGAAGCGCATATGAACAAGCTCCGGTTCTGCATTTTTCCTAAACATTATGTCTATAATCTGAGGGAACCGGAACGCTATCCCTTTGAAAGAAGGCCGGGAGCACCCTGGACGCCGGAGGACTATGACGAAAAGAAGCTGAAGGAACGGGCGGGCGGTAGCTTCAACAGCTATGAGAGCCTGCAGTTTTCCATCGAGGAGCCGGAGCAGGTATGGGATTTTTCCAGGCCTGACCCGAAGTACTTTGCTCATATAGAGGCGTGTATAGAACGGCTGGGTAGGATGGGCGTGGAAGCCGATCTGATCCTGTTTCACCCTTACGACAGATGGGGCTTTTCCAAGATGGGCCTGGAGAACGAGAACTTTTACCTGAAATACGCGGTGAACCGTCTGTCGGCTTTTCATAATGTATGGTGGGCGATGGCCAACGAATACGACCTGTTTTCATGGAAAAGAATACAGGAATGGGAATCCAACGCCGCAACCGTCTGTGAGCAGGACCCTTACCGCCACCTGCGTTCCATACATAACTGCATGACCATGTATGACCACTCCAGGGCCTGGATTACCCACTGCAGCATCCAGCGTATCGACCTCTACCGCACGGCGGAGAACACGGACCTGTGGCGCACCCAGTACAAAAAGCCCTGCGTGCTGGATGAAATCGCCTATGAAGGCGATCTGCCCTTCGGATGGGGGAATATCAGCGGCGAGGAGATGACGAGGCGCTTTTGGGAGGCCTATACGCGCGGCGGCTACGGGCAGCATGGGGAGACCTATGAAACCGAGGACGGGGTGATCTGGTGGTCCCACGGAGGGACCCTGAAGGGCAGCAGCCCTGCGCGCATCGCGTTTCTGCGCCGGATCATGGAGGAAAACGGCGGCTACATGGAGCCGGTTCCCTGTCTGTTTGACGAAACCTGCGCCTCCAACAGCGGCCCCGGAGCGAAGAGGGACTGCCTGCTGTATTATTACGGAGCCAATCGTCCCAACATGCGCCCCTTCCGTTATCCGGGCCAGACCTTTGATGTGGATGTGATCGACACCTGGGATATGACCGTGACCAATATCGGACGATGCAGCGGCAGCTTTCAGGTGAAGCTGCCTGCGAAGCCCTATATGGCAGTCAGGCTGACGCGGGTAAAGGAATAAAAACATTGAAAAAAATTTCCGGGATTGTTCTGAGGAACCAATCGGCAGGTTGGAACGGGAAGGACGGAAAAGAGAACATGAACGACAAACTACGTTTTGATGCACACTCCTATGAAACAAAAACCTGCGTCCTGGACGGGCGCAGCATTACTTACCGGGCCTATGAGGGGATCGAATATTGCGAAAGGCCGGCTGATCCCATTCAGAAGCTGAATCTGTTTGTACCGGAGGCCTATTATCGGGGAGAGACGATAAACGGCTATACCCTCTCTACGGCGCCTATTTTTGCGCCCAATACGGTGGGAGGCTATATGCCCGGGCCTGCCGATGTACCCGGACGGGATCACAGGGGAAGGATTAATTCCGTGTTTGCGGCGATCGAACACGGATATGTGGCAGCCTGTGCCGGTATCCGCGGCAGAACCAGCGGGATGGAGAGCAAAGAATTTTTCGAGGGCGGCGTGGCACGGGAGTCGGATGAAGAGGCGGCCGGGCGGGACCGGGAAGGCGGGAAGGCGGAAGGATACGTGGGCAGGGCCCCGGCCCTGATCGTGGATATGAAGGCGGTGGTGCGTTACCTGCGCCATAACAAGGGACTCGTGCCGGGAGACGTGGAACGGATCGTCACCAACGGAACCAGCGCGGGAGGGGCCTTGTCCGCTCTGGCGGGTGCGTCAGGCAACAGCAGTGATTATCTCCCCTATCTGGAGGCGATCGGCGCAGCCGGGGAGCGGGACGATATTTTTGCGGCCAGCTGCTATTGCCCGATTCATAACCTGGAGCATGCGGATGCAGCCTATGAGTGGCTGTTTAACGGCTGTGAGGAATTCCATAACAGAACTTTCACCAAGGAGGAGGGCATCGTCCGGGAAACGGTGGTATCCGGGCGTCTAACGGATAAGCAGATCGCCCTGTCCGCAGAACTAAAGAGACGTTTCCCGGCCTATGTGAACGGCCTAGATCTGAAGGACGAAGAGGGAAACGCCCTGACGCTGGATGAAAGGGGGGAGGGCAGCTTTCGGGAATATATCCGCAGGCTGCTGATACAGTCTGCCCAAAGAGAGCTGGATACCCATGACCTGGAGGGACGCCTCCGCTTCCTGGCCGTCTTGGGAAGCGAGGTGGAGGCGCAGTCCTGCCTACGGATGAAAGACGGAAGGGTGACGGGCCTGGACTGGGAAGACTTCGTGCATACGATCACCCGCATGAAGTCCGTCCCCGCCTTTGACGCATTGGATTTGAGCAGTCCGGAAAACGAGGAATTCGGCACCCGAAGCGTTTTCGCCAGGCATTTCACTGCGTTTTCTCTGGAAAACAGCGAAGCGGACGGGGAAAGCGCCGAGGAAGAAGTGATACGGATGCTGAATCCTCTTTCCCAGATTGCCAGGGCGGATGTGGCGCGGCACTGGCGTATCCGCCACGGGGCCTTTGACCGCGATACTTCCCTGGCCATTCCCGTGATTCTGGCGACAGTGCTGCGAAACGAGGGCTGCGACGTGGACTTTTTCCTGCCCTGGGGCCTTCCCCATAGCGGTGATTATGATCTGGAGGAACTGTTTTCCTGGATTGACGGACTCTGCGGATGCAAATAAACGTTAACTCTCCGGCTACGCCTAAATTCTGATCCGAAAGGCATCAGGTCCACAGGACAAACGCACGAACGGCCTTTGCGGCGCCCCTGCCCGGCCCGCGGAGCGTGGTGATCCATCAGGGACTCGCTTTCGCTCAGCCAAAAACGCAGCGGTACTAAGCTCGCCAAGGACGGGCTCGCTAAGTGCCCAATGTGGTCAACTTAAGGCCATGGGCGCTCCCTGCCGGGCGCCCGAGGCTGC
>JAETRI010000172.1 GCA_021770245.1 Lachnospiraceae bacterium | reverse complement strand
ATTTTTGTAGGGTAACTGTTTTCATCCAGCGCTTAAATTTCCTGGCTGATGGCAACTTACTGCTCATAATCAGACAGTACAGCCCTGATTCATTTATTACCGTAACTTCTCTTCTCTGGCCTGCGTACTCAATTTGGGTACTCAGCTTATCCTCCTCTTTCAAAAATGTTCTTGAAAGAAATCTCCATCTATGATAAAATATTATACAGAAGGAGACTTCCACGACAGGGTAACCAACGATCCGGGCAGGGTGTGGTTACTCTTTTTTTATCCATATATCAGACATTCCCGCCCTGCCCTGTGGAATATAGAAGGACGCTGCATCCCGCAACGTCCATCCGGCAGCATAGGGAGGCCGGGAGCATACCCCGGCAGGACTTCTCCCCTCTGTTCAATCCATTTCATTTTGTCTCCTCTTTTCGTTTTTCTTACTGAACCGCCCGTTTCAGGAATTTTTCCACAATCTCTTTGGCTTCACAGACCGTACATTTTTCTTTCCCCGCCGCCCTTAACGCCGCTACGACACACTCCGGCCTTGTATGGAAAATCTCTTTTGCCCCCGCTGCAAGCTCGCCTGCGGAGTAGATCGGATCCTGCGCCACTTTTCCCCCGCTTCCGGATGCCGGCTCTTTTACCTCCGTCACAGGCCCACCCACGGCGCAGACTGGATCCTGTGAGGCTTTCCTCCCGTTTTTGGATGCGGGCTCATTCGCAGCCTCTTCTTTTACTGCCTGCGCTTTATTTCCATCTGCCTGCGCAGCCCTGGCTTCTTTTAATGCTTCCTTTGCCATGTGATACCTCCTACATATTCCTGGCATGGACTGACTGCAACGCGTGGGGCTTTGCCTGGCGCCTCAAAATCCCGTAATGGCCGGTTACAAATATCTGGCCATCCTTAAGATAGTCGGATTTATAATTCGCCTGCAGCCGTTTAATAAACATAGGCGAGTGATCCAGCATGGTAATCTCCCCGTCCAGCGACATCCGGTTTGCAATCGCCGCCGCAATCTTTACCCTTGTTCCCGTCTCCGGGCATAAAATATGGACGGCGATCCTCCCGTCCATCCACGCTACCGTATTCGTTTCCCGCGATTTATCAGTATATTCCAGCCTGCAATAAACCACCGGCTTATCTGCCGTCGCTTCTGTGATCTCCTCCATCCGGTCATATCCCATAATCAGGCATTCCGGAAACAACTCTTTTATATATTTACTGGCTGCCATAACAGGATCCGGATCGGTTGTTTCCTGCGTGGGGTATTCCAGGATGTCAAACCGTACCTCGCTCCCGATCGTCATGCCCCCGTTTTTCTCCTCCTGGGCAAATGCGTCTGTCCTTGCCCAGGCAAAGCAGTATGGCGATCCGCCTTCCGGCTTTAATATCACGTCCCGCAGGCATTCCCGTACTGCCGGCACAATGGCCTCCGGGGTGATGTCCGCTGTATTCTGGCATAACAGATCCACCGATAACGCGCCGGCGCTGTGCCGTTCCGTGTTTGCCTGGAGGTCAAAGCTGTAAACCAGCATGGGGTATTGCGTATTCCCCGCCCATCCTTCCTCCTGGCTTTCGTCCGGCGGGGACGCGCTGAACACAGCCGGGGCCCCGTTATAGGATGCCAGATACTTTATAAGTGCTTCTGAGCCTGTAAGCCTTTTATAAATCAGCTCCTCCAGCGTCACCCCCGCCGCCCCCTTCCGTTTCCTGCTGCCCGTCGTCTGGCTTTATGTTGTACTCCTGTATATCCGTCATATCAGCGGACCACCGGATCTCCCACTGGCCTTCCGCCGCCTCGGACACAGGGATTATAAAATGGTTTGTAACATTGCCTATACCAGGGTAATACTGCACGATCAACTGCCCCTCTGTGGCTGACGTCACAAACCCTGCCTTTCCCCTGTCCCATGTGGAATGCCGGCCCCAGAGCAGAGCCCCGCGCCGGATCTGCGCCAGGTCAAAGGCTGCCGCCGGCTTTTCTGTAATTAACGGCATATCCGTCCCTCCTCCCTATGTATACGGCCCGCTGAAAATCTTTTTAATTTCCGGCGCAGCCTTTTCCTTAATCCGTTCCACAAAGGGCCTTGCCGCCATTTTCGATG
>JAETRI010000069.1 GCA_021770245.1 Lachnospiraceae bacterium | reverse complement strand
CTCCCTGCCGGGCGCCCGAGGCTGCAGGCGGGAGAGCGCCCGAGGTCTTAAGTTGACCACATTGCGCTAAGTGCCGGCGTTTTTGGATGGTCCCCTCTGTGATCACCACGCGCCGCGGGGCCGGGCAGGGGTGGCGCAGAGGCCGCAGGGCCAGTCATGCGTTTGCCATGCTCTTTCTCTTTCGGGTATTGCATTTTGAAAAAAGATATGATACATTAAGTGTACTAATATAATTAGTACACAGCGTACGGCGTGTGACGGAAAGGAGCCGAATGATCATTATTGATTATAAGGATGCCAGACCGATCTATGAACAGGTTGCGGACCGGTTCCAGAAGCTGATCCTGACAGGGGTGCTGGAGCCGAACGAGAAGATGCCGTCGGTTCGAAGCCTGGCCGTGGAGCTTTCCATCAATCCCAACACCATCCAAAGGGCTTATGCGGAGCTGGAACGGAAAGGATTCATCTATACGGTGAAGGGGAGAGGCAATTTCGTGGCCTATGACGAAAGCCTTCTGGCCTACCGGAAGGAAGAGATGTTTAACCGGCTGGATGCCACTATCCGGGAGGCTTTGGAAAACGGGATCGGCAGAGAGGAACTGGCAGAACACCTGACAGATGAAGCAAAAAAGATTTTGGCAGCGCAGGGAGGGACTTAGGAATGATTGAGTTAAAGGATATATCCAAGAGCTTCGGTGCGATCAGCGCGGTGAGCCATGTGAGCGTATCCGTCAGAGAAGGGAACGTATTCGGCCTGATCGGTACCAACGGCGCGGGAAAGAGCACGGTACTGCGCATGATGGCGGGCATATATAAACCGGATGAGGGGACCGTGCTGGTGGACGACGTCCCGGTATATGATAATGTGCATGCGAAGGAAAAGTTCTTTTTCATTTCGGATGATCCTTATTTTTTTGCAAACGGGACGCCCCGGGATATGGAACGTTACTATAGCAGCGTATACGGGGGATTCGACAGGGAGGCCTTCTACCTGTACTTGGCCAGCTTCGGGCTGGAGGGGAGGCGGCGTATCGATACCTTTTCCAAGGGAATGAAAAAACAGCTGGCTCTGATCTGCGGGATCTGTGCCGGGACCAAATATCTGTATTGCGACGAGACCTTCGACGGGCTGGATCCGGTGATGCGCCAGGGGGTAAAGAGCATCTTTGCCCGGGAGATGGAGAAGAGGGGATTAACGCCTGTAATTGCTTCCCATAACCTGAGGGAACTGGAGGATATCTGCGATCACGTGGGGCTTCTGCATCAGGGCGGCGTTCTTCTTTCCAGGGAACTGGAAGAAATGAAGTGCAATATCCAGAAGGTGCAGTGTGTGTTCACTTCGCCCGAGGAGGCGAAGCGGGTGCTGGATAAGCTGGATTTGGTAAAGCAGGAGCGCAGGGGGTCCCTTTATACCCTTACCGTACGCGGAAGCAGGGAAGAGATCCTGGCATCCTTTGCTGCGGCGGACACGCATTTCTATGAGGTGCTGCCCCTGTCCCTGGAAGAGATATTTATCAGCGAAACGGAGGTGGCCGGATATGATGTCAGGAAAATCCTTTTGGGTTAATTATAAGGAAAATTTAAAAAGGCGGGGGTGGACCTATCTTTTGTGTGCGTTTTCCCTGTTTCTGGCCCTTCCCGTCTGGCAGGCCATGCAGCTGTCCGCCATGCGGCAGAGAATGGAAACGGATCTTTATTATTACAGCTATGATGATCCGAAGGAAATTCTGCATAACGCTTTTTTGGAGGGGATCACATTCAGCGGGGTACTGCTGATCCTGATCGCGGTCTTTGCGGTCCTTCTGGCCGTACAGGGCTTTTCCTGGCAGAACAGCAGAAGGAAGCTGGATCTGTATATGAGTGTGCCGATTTCCTCCATGGCCAGATTCCGGGTGATTTACCTAAACGGAGTTTGGATATTTGCCTCCTCCTATCTGGTTTCCCTGCTGACTGCCCTTCTGGTGGGAACCGGTATGGGGGTGTCGTCGGGGAAAACGGCAGTATGTGCCCTGGCGGCCTATTTATCCAATCTGGTTTTCTTTCTGGCCGTCTATAACCTGACGCTGATCGCGGTGATGATGACGGGAAAGATGCTGGTGAGCCTGCTGGCCGCGGCGGTCTTCTTCCTGTATGAATACGGAATCCGTCTGCTGTTCGATGCTCTGCGGACGATTTTTTTCCGCACCTACTGCGGCTTGTCCGATGCCGCGGTAAGGGTGTGGACCTCACCCCTGTTTGCCTGGACGGATGAGGGCAGCCAATATGCGCTAGGCTATGGAACGTATCATCTTACGCTGTTCTTGAGGGCGCTGGGACTGGTGGCAGTACAGGCAGCGGTATACGGCTTGCTTGCCTGCTTCCTGTACCGGAAAAGAGGCGCTCAGGCGGCCGGGCATGCCATGGCGTTTCCGCGCAGCCAGGGGGTGGTGAAGCTCCTTCTGATGATTCCGTTTACCTTTGTCACAGGGCTCTTCTTCCGGCAGTTTTCGGCGGCGAGCACCTTCTTCACCCTGTTGGGGATGGGGATCGGCCTTCTCCTCGGCCATGTGCTGATCCAGATCATCTATGAGTCGGATATCAGGAGCATATGGAAGAAAAAATGGCATATTTTGGCGGCGGGAGCGGTCAGCGCGGGTATCTTTGCCGTGTTTTATTTTGATCTCACCGGTTATGACGCCTGGATTCCCGATTCCGATTCAGTCCGGGAGGTGGCATTCTGTTTTGAAAACGGCAATTATGAGATGCATCAATATGAAAACCTTTTCTCCAAGGATATGTATTATCAAAATTCCGGAGAATACATAATGGCACATATGGCATCCGACGATGCCGCAACCCGGGAAGCTTTGCGGGAACTGGCCCGGAGAGATCAGGAGATGGAAAACGGGGAAAATCTCGTCCCTGTCGTGATTAAGTATATGCTGGAAAACGGCAGGTGTGTCTATCGGTCCGTCCTGGTGGATACCGATGCTTCGGCAGATCAGATGGATATTCTTTTCGCGGACAGCCGGTTTCAGGAAGCCAGGTACCAGGTGGGGGATCCCGCTTTTGAGGAACACGCCCAGGAGCTGGAAATCGGATATTCCAACGGATTGGAATCGGAGGAATTCTTCGGAGATGCCAGAGGGCTTATCCGCACCTTCGCGCAGGAGCTGCGTGGATGCAGTTTTCATTTCATTCAGGAGGAATTACCGGTTGGTATCCTGATATTCCGTTATCACATTCCGGGTGAGAAGGAGGACGTCTATTATAGCTGGAGGTACCCGGTCTATGAAGCATTTGAGGATACGATCGGGCTTTTACGGGAACAGGATGCCTATATCGAACTGACCCGGGACGGCGGTTACATCGAACCGGATCAGGTATCGAGTATCACCGTCACCTGCTATAATCAAAAAAGGCAGGAGCCGGACGGCTTCGGCGGCAGGCGCGCATCGTCCTATGAGGAGGACCGGACGATGACGGAAACCTTTACGGATCCGGAGGAGATCGCCCAGATCCTTCCGGCCCTGTATCCCGACAGCCTGGAGGAGGCGGCGGGAAGAAGCCTGGAGCGTTCGAAGATCGAAGATTACGACGTCAGCGTTGTACTAAAACCCGGCGTCCATATCGAGGGAATCAACAACCGATACGACCCTTTTGGGGTGATCGAAGACAGGCTCCCTGCGTTTGTCCGTGAGAAAATACAATATCAGGAATAAGATCGATTACATAAAAAATCCCTTTCCCGCGTATACTAAGGTCATTCGGCGGGGAAGGCGGCCGGGCTGGAGAACTGATTTCCGCCCGGCCGTTTTCCTAAACCGGATATACTGCTACCCAGATCGGAGTGCCGCCTTGGGCGGGAAAAGGAGAGAATATGAGCTTATATTTGGAAATTACGGATGTACATGCGAGGGAGATATTGGATTCCCGGGGAAATCCCACCGTGGAAGCGGAGGTGACGCTGGAAAACGCGGTGACGGGACGGGCGGCCGTGCCGTCGGGCGCATCCACCGGAGCCTTCGAGGCCGTGGAACTGCGGGATGGCGAAACCAGGTATTTCGGCCTGGGCGTGCAGAAGGCCGTAAAAAATGTGAACACAAAGCTGAAGGAATGTCTGCTGGGAAAGAACGCGCTCTGTCAGCTTCAGATCGACCGGATCCTGATGGATGCGGACGGGACGGACAATAAATCGAACCTGGGAGCCAACGCCACTCTGGGCGTATCCCTGGCCGTAGCCAAGGCGTCCGCGTCAGCCCTGGGGCTTCCCCTTTATCAATATCTGGGCGGCGTCCATGCCAGACAGCTTCCCATACCGATGATGAACATCCTAAACGGCGGAAAACACGCGGACAATACGGTGGATCTGCAGGAATTCATGATCATGCCCGTCCAGGCTGATAATTTTGCACAGGGCCTGCGGATCTGCGCGGAGATTTATCATAATCTGAAGAAAATCTGCAAGGATAAAGGCCTGTCCACGGCCGTGGGGGATGAGGGCGGTTTTGCCCCCGATCTGGCCAGCTCCCGGGACGTACTTGGGCTGATCGTGGAAGCGGTGGAGGCCTCCGGTTATACACCGGGGCAGGATATTAAAATCGCCATCGACGCTGCGGCCAGTGAGCTCTATGATAAAGAAAGCGGCAGTTACTATTTTCCTGGAGAGAGCAGGATGTGCGGGAGAGAAATATACCGCAGCGCGCAGGAGATGGTGGCCTACTATGAGGAATTGATCCGGGATTTCCCGATCCTTTCCATCGAAGACGGTCTGTTTGAGGACGATTGGGACGGCTGGAAACTTCTGACGGCCGCCCTGGGAGAACAGGTCCAGCTGGTGGGGGACGATCTGTTCGTCACCAACACAAAACGTCTGGATGCGGGAATCAAGCTGGGAGTAGCCAATGCCATCTTAGTGAAGGTAAACCAGATCGGAACCCTTTCGGAGGCCATGGAAGCCATTGAAATGGCCCAGAAGAACGGCTACAAGACCATCATTTCCCACCGCTCCGGCGAAACGGAGGACACCACCATCGCTGATATCGCTGTGGCGGCGAATGCGGGGCAGATCAAGACGGGCGCACCCTGCCGGACCGACCGCACGGCAAAATATAACCGCCTGCTGCGGATCGAAGAGCAGCTGGGAGAGGCGGCCTGTTATAAAGAGCCTTTCAATAAAATATAAGATTTTTGGCGGTAAGAAGGTTACGCCCTTCTCCGACGGGCGCAAAAAATAGAAGAAAACCCATTTTTTTGATTGACAGCCCGCATTTGTGATGCTATTATGCATATGTATGCCGCATAACGAGGTAGAAAGCATGTCCGTTTCCGCGAAGGAACGGCATCCCCAAAGTTAGCGAGTTTGTTTAATAGGAGGTGCCCTATGTACGCAATCATTGCAACAGGTGGAAAACAGTACAAGGTTTCCGAAGGCGACGTTCTCAATGTGGAGAAGCTGAACGCAGCCGAAGGGGATTCTGTTACATTTGACCAGGTGATCGCAGTGAGTGATAACGGTCTGAAGGTAGGCGCTGACGTGGCTTCCGCCACCGTTTCCGCTACCGTGGTAGGCGAAGGAAAGGGAAAGAAAGTCATCGTCTACAAATATAAGAGAAAGACCGGATACCACAAGAAAAATGGCCACAGGCAGCCGTACACGCAGGTCAAGATCGAGAAAATCAATGCTTAAGCTGCGGCCATGACGAGGATAACGGTCAAAAGGTCAGGCACAGGGGACTATATGGGATTCACCTGCAGGGGACACAGCGGTTATGCAGAAGCAGGCAGCGATATCGTATGTGCGTCCGTTTCCGTCCTGGTGATCAATACCATCAATTCCATCGAGCGGTTTACGCAGGATGAGATAAGGGTTGAGGAGCGGGAGTCGGACGGAGTGATCGATGTGCGGTTTGTGAAAGCGGCCGGAGAGCGCGCGGCGCTTCTTTTAGATTCCATGGTGCTTGGCTTACAGGAAGTGGAAAAGCAGTACGGTAACAGATACCTGAGACTTCATTTTGAGGAGGTGTAGACCATGTTAAAGATGAACCTTCAGTTTTTTGCCCATAAAAAGGGTGTTGGTTCCACCAAGAACGGCAGGGACTCCGAATCCAAGAGATTGGGGGCCAAAAGGGCAGACGGGCAGTTCGTAAAGGCGGGGAATATCCTTTACAGACAGCGCGGGACGAGAATCCATCCCGGCATCAATGTGGGACGGGGCGGCGACGATACCCTGTTTGCAAAGGTGGACGGTGTGCTGAGATTCGAGAGAAAAGGAAGAGACAGGAAGCAGGCTTCTGTTTATCCTGTGGAACAGTAAAAGTGCCGGGCTTCAAACAGTCATGTTTGAAGCCCTTTTCATAGGGAGACGCAGCGGTTAAAAAACGACCTTGGGCCTTTTTGAATCCATTTAACCCGGGAGTTTCTGCCTGGCGGCTTGGAGCCGCTTCTTTACGCATGAAAACTCCCTCTGAATCGGGAACGGTCCGACGGCGGCGAAATGGGGGGTTATAATGCATGTTTGCAGATAGAGCCAGGATCTATGTCAGGAGCGGAAAGGGCGGCGACGGGCATGTTTCTTTCCGCAGAGAAAAATATGTGCCAAACGGCGGCCCGGACGGCGGCGACGGCGGACGGGGCGGCGACGTGATCTTCCAGGTGGACGAAGGATTAAATACCCTGACCGATTTCCGGCAT
This sequence comes from Lachnospiraceae bacterium, assembly GCA_021770245.1. Classification (GTDB taxonomy): domain Bacteria; phylum Bacillota; class Clostridia; order Lachnospirales; family Lachnospiraceae; genus Eisenbergiella. Next base: position 10,483 of record JAETRI010000069.1, on the reverse strand, counting down.
GTCCGTAAATACAGGGCCGGTGACGGGCAGGAGGGCGGCAAACGCAACTGCCGGGGGAAGGACGGGGCGGATATCGTCCTGAAGGTGCCTGAGGGGACCGTGATCAAGGAAGCGGCCAGCGGAAAGGTGATTGCGGATCTGTCCGGCGAAAACAAAAAGGTGGTACTGCTGAAAGGAGGCCGCGGAGGAAGCGGAAACCAGCATTATGCCACCAGCACCATGCAGGCTCCTAAGTATGCCCAGCCCGGCCGCCCGGCCAAGGAACTGGAGCTTCTTTTGGAACTGAAGATGATTGCGGATGTGGGGCTGGTGGGCTTTCCCAACGTGGGAAAATCCACGCTGCTGTCCCGGGTCACCAATGCCAGGCCTAAGATCGCCAATTATCATTTCACAACCATCGTTCCGAATCTGGGCGTGGTGGACATGGAGGATGCCGGGGGATTTGTGATCGCGGACATTCCGGGGCTTATCGAAGGGGCCAGCGAGGGCGTGGGGCTGGGGCACGAGTTCCTGCGTCATATCGAACGGACGAAGGTGATCATCCATATGGTGGATGCGGCGGGGACGGAAGGAAGGGACCCCGTTGCCGATATCTATGCCATCAACAGGGAACTGGAGGCCTATAATGCCCAAATCGCCTCCCGTCCCACGGTGATTGCCGCCAATAAGATGGATGCGGCCTGCGGAAGCGAAGAGGACGTATTGGCCCCTCTGAAGGCGGAGTTTGAGCCTAAGGGGATCCGGGTCTTCCCCATTTCGGCGGTCAGCGGCCAGGGGGTAAGGGAACTGCTGTATTATGTGAGCGGTATGTTGAAGGATGCGGATCAAAGCCCGGTGGTCTTTGCCCAGGAATATTTCCCGGAACAGGAGATTGGGTTTGCGGATGAGCCCTACACGGTGGAATATGACGAGGAGGAGAAGGAATATGCGGTGGAAGGCCCGCGGATAGAGAAGATGCTCGGATATACCAACCTGGACTCCGAGAAGGGCTTCGCCTTTTTCCAGAATTTCCTGAAGGATACGGGGATCCTGGAGGAGCTGGAGGCTCTCGGCATTCAGGAGGGCGACACCGTGCGCATGTATGGGCTGAAATTTGACTATTATAAATAGCGGAGGGAGGAAAAGCAATGACGAGCAAACAGAGGGCCTATCTCAAGAGTCTCGCCGGCAGTCTGGATCCCATTTTCCAGATCGGGAAGGAAGCTCTTACACCCGAGCTGACGGCTGCGGTGCGGGAGGCTTTTAACCGCAGGGAGCTGATTAAAATCGGAATCCTGAAAAGCTGTTTCGACGATCCCAACGAACTGGCGTCCACTCTGGCGGAACGTACCCGCTCCCAGGTGGTCGTGGTGATCGGGAGGAAGATCGTGCTTTATAAAGAAAATGAGGACCATAAGAAGATCGAGCTTCCCTGAGAAAGAGAAGGGATATTCCGGCTTCGCCTGAAGCTTGTATGCGTGTTGGAGCACGCGGATGGGAGCCAAGCATGGTTACACAAGAAGCGGTAAAGGGAAGGACTTCCCGGCAGGAGCAGTTTGTCAGAAAAGTGGGCATCATGGGAGGGACCTTCAATCCCATCCATCTGGGACATCTTCTTTTGGCGGAAAACGCCAGATCTTCTTTCGATCTGGATGAGGTTTGGTTCCTCCCCAGCGGCTGTTCCTATATGAAGAGCCAGGAAGGGATGGCGGACGGGGCGGTCAGGCTGCATATGACCGGGCTGGCCTGTCGGGACAACCCGTATTTTAGGGTGTCTTCCCTGGAAGTGGACAGGGGAGGATATACCTATACGGCGGATACGCTCTGCCGGCTTACGGAAGAGAATCCGGATACGTCGTTTTACTTCATCGTCGGTGCGGACAATCTTCTTACCATGGAGAGCTGGAAGGATCCGGAGGTTATTTTTCAAAAGGCCGGGATCCTGGCTGCGGTGCGGGAGGGCTGCGATAGGGAAAAGCTGCGCGGACAGGCTGCTTACCTAAACGGCCGGTACGACGCACGGGTGCACCTGATTCCCGCCGGGACCATTGAGATTTCTTCCTCCGATATCCGGGCAAGGATTCGGGCGGGCCGTTCCATACGCTATATGGTTCCGGAGGATGTGCGCAGATATATAGAGAAGAACGGGCTGTATGAGGGAGGAAGGACGGCGGCAGAACCTTTGAAATCGGTTTTGAGGTGACGGAATGGGCAAAAAAGGGAAAGAATGCCAAGAGGACGGATACGAGCTGGCGGATTTACGTGCAGCCATGAAAAAGGCTCTCAACCCCAGGCGGTATGAGCATACGCTGGGAGTGGCCTATATGGCGGCGGCGTTGGCCATGAGATACGGGGAGGATGTGAAGAAGGCGCAGACGGCGGGGCTGCTCCATGACTGCGCCAAGAACCTTTCCAATGAAAAGCGGATGAAGATCTGTCAGAAAAACGGGATTTCTGTTTCCGAGGCGGAACGCCGGAACCCGTTTCTGCTGCATGCCAAGGTGGGAAGCTTCCTGGCTAAGGAAAAGTACGGGATCAGGGATCAGGAAATCCTGGATGCCATTGCCTGCCATACCACGGGAAAGCCCGGGATGGGGATGCTGGACAAGATCCTTTATATTGCGGATTATATAGAGCCCTGCCGCAGTCAGGCGCCGGACCTGGCGGCGGTCAGACGGCTGGCCTTTGAGGATCTGGATCAGTGCCTGTATCGGATCTTAATGGATACATTGGAATATCTGGAGGCAAGCCGGACGGAATGTGATATCCTAACCAGGGAAACCTATGAATATTACAGAGAACACCTGAATGGGGAGAGAACCTGAGGCTGCCCTTTTATCCCTTTGAGAGGACGGAAGAAAATACGAGAAAAAAGCGCGCAAGAGGGCTTATGGCATAAGCGCGCAGACGGGAGTCGAATATGACGGATAGAAACGCAAAGAAAATGGCGCTGCTTGCGATCGACGCCATGGAAGACAAAAAAGCCGAGGACATCAGCATCATAGATATCAGCGAGGTATCGGTGCTGGCGGATTATTTCCTGATTGCCGGCGGCGGAAACAGAAACCAGGTCCAAGCGGTCATCGACAATGTGGAAGAGAAACTGGGGCGCGCCGGATATCATCCCAGGCAGATTGAAGGTTATGACACTGCGAACTGGATTCTCATGGATTACGGGGATATCATCGTCCATGTTTTTGACAGAGAAAACCGTCTTTTCTACGATCTGGAGAGGATCTGGCAGGACGGCAGGCGGATCGGCAGGAAGGAGCTGGAAGGGGCGGAATGATGCGTCAGCGGATTTTCCTGGAGTTCCTGGGGGTCGTGCCGAATTTTTTCTTAAAGGCCCGCGAGAAGGTGGAATAATCCCGGAAACCGCTGCCATAACAGGCATCCGTTACGCACATCCCCTTCTGAATCATCATTTTGGCGGCCAGCAGGCGTTTTTCGTTGATATAGGATCCCACGGAATAGCCTGTTTCCGCCTTAAACAGGTGCATGAGATGGGAACGGCTCATGAAGAAATGCTCCGCAAGGCCGTCCACGGTGAGATCATCCGTCAGATGGGCATTCATATAATCTACAATCTGGGCGGCCTTCTCATTCGTCAGCGCATTTTGCAGGCTGTTTGCGTGATGATGGAGGACCGCTCTGTTTATGAGGATCATAAATTCCAGAAGCAGCACCTGCTGATACAGGGCTCCCGCGTAATCCGGACAGAGGAAGGAGGCCGTCAGATCCTGACAGATGCGGTGCAGACCGCTCCTTTCCGGCTCCATAAGGCGCAGCACATAGAAATGCTTCTCGCCGTTTTCGCCCGGTTCCCGGAAACAACGGCTCAGATCATAGCTGTCCGTCCGGTACTTCTCCATAAAATCCGGGGAAAGATAGGCGATGATCCGCTCATAGGGGATCCGGTCGCGAACGATGGGACGATGGATTTCTCCGGCACGTACCAGAATGATGTCATAGGGATGCAGGCTGTATTTACGTCCTTCGATGGAATAATCCACGTCTCCTCCGAGAAAGAGGATAATTTTATCAAAATCGTGGTAATGATAGGAGACCTCCAGCTTTTCCTTTTCGTGTAAGTGAAAAATCCGGAAGTCATTTTCCAAATATCCCTTTTTCTCATATTCCTTGTCCATATTGATCCTTTCATGCCGCATTCTCCGCGGCCGCACAGGACAAACGCATGAATATGGCCCCTGCACCTCCTCTGCCCGGCCATGCGGAGCGTGGTGATCCATCGGGGACCATCCAAAAACGCCGGCACTTAGCGAGCGCCCTTTGCGAGCTTAGTACCGCTGCGTTTTTGGCTGAGCGAAAGCGTGTCCCCGATGGATCACCACGCTCCGCGGGGCCGGGCAGAGGAGGTGCAGGGGCCATTCATGCGTTTGTCCTGTGCAGCGGCTGTGCGATGCGAAATCTGCGCAGGCGGTTTTACTTCTTTCCTCCCATTATAATGCACGATCTGCAAGATTAAAAGCACAAATTCGGTTTTTTCTCTCAATAATGTCGTATAATATAAAAATAAGAGAAGACGGATGATGTGAGATTTTGGATATCGCCGTCCGGACGAAGGGATCCGTCAGGCGGACGGACAGGAGGAATTCTGATAGAAGGGAAGCTGGGGACGATATGAATTTGGCGGCGCTCAGATATGAAGAACTTGCGCTGAATGCATTTTCGGCACTGCATACGGAAGTATACGACGGATGGCTTCTGCGCTTTGCGCAGGGTGCGGGATATCCGGCCAACTGTGTCATCCCTCTTTACCTGTCCACCCGTGCCTATGAGGATAAAATCGCCTATTGCGAAGAAAAATTTGCGGCCAGGCGTCTTCCCTGTGTATTTAAGATGACGGCCAATGTGGCTTCCTCTCTGGACCAGCAGCTTGCCCTGAAAGGTTACGAAATGGAAGGCAAGACGCGGATCATGGAGTGTGCCCTTTCGCCTTATAAAGGGCAGCGGACGAAAACGGCCGACAGGACGCAGATTACGCTGAGCCGCACGCTGGAGCCCGGGTGGCTGGAGGCTTTGTTGAACCTGGAGGACATGAATGAACGCCAGGAAGCCAAAGAAGCCCGGATCATGCTGGAGGCCATCCGGAATCCGGTCTATTGTGCGGCGGTTTATGAAAACGGCCGTATCGTGGGATGCGGCCTCGGCGTTTTAGAGGACGGTAAGATAGGGCTGTACGACATTCGTGTGGAAGAAGGGATGCGTAAATTGGGCATCGGCTCCGCCATCTGCCGTGCCATCATGGAGGAAGGGGCAGAAAACGGGGCGGATACCGCCTATCTCCAGGTCGGCGTCTCCAACAGGGCGGCCCTGGCCCTTTATGAAAGCCTTGGGTTCAACGAGGTCTATACCTACTGGTATCGGGTAAGGCAGGATGCCCGGCTTTAAATGCGAATAAACGCCCTCCCGGTGCCGCAGACGGCTTTGCTTCTGCGGTGCCGGGAGGATTGAGCGTACGACTTTAAAGCGAACAGTCCGAGAGCGCTTCCGGACAGGAGGATACCACCGGCTGGAAGCATTCCAGCAGCTTTCGGGCGGCTTTGGGGAAACACTGGTATTTTTTCCAGATCAGGTTCATCCCGGTTTCCAGGTACGGCGAAAGGGGGCGGAAGCAGAGGCTGCTTTCCCCGGTTACATTGATGATTTTATCCAAGGTAAGGGCATATCCCATCCCTTCCTCCACCATCAGGGAGGCATTATACAATAGGTTATAAGTAGCTACCACATTCAATTCGGCTTTGGTTTTCTGAAGCCATGCGAGCAGGCTGTCGCCGTTTTGGACGTTCCGGTTCAGGATCAGGGGCTTGTCCCACAGATCTTCCGGACGGATGGACTCGTTGGATGCCAGAGGACTGTCCTTTCTCATCAGAACGCCATATACATCCTTCATGGGAAAGGCCAGACATTCATATTTAGAGGGATCCTCCACGGGCCCGAACAGGAGCCCGAAGTCGATGAGCCCCCTGTCAAGACTTTCCAGGACATCCGTGGTATCTCCGCTGATGATATGATAATGGATATCCGGATATTCCTTCTGAAGGCATCTGGCCGCCCGGGCAATCAGCCGTACGGCGTCCGTTTCACCGGCGCCGATATAGATATCTCCCACGATTACATCGTCGCAGCAGGTTATTTCACATTCCGCTTTCCGAACCAGATTGAGGATTTCTTCCGCCCTCTTGCGCAGAAGCATCCCTTCCTCGGTTAAGGTGACTTTTCGGTTCCCGCGGATCAGAAGTTGCTTTCCCAATTCCTCTTCCATTTCCTTGAGCTGCCGGGAAAGCGTGGGCTGGGAAAGGTGCAGGGATTCCGCCGCGCCGGAAATGCTCTGTTCCCTTGTGACCGCCAAAAAATACTGCAGAACCCTTAATTCCATTTCGTTTCTCCCTCCGTTTGTAATGATAACTTTGATAATGCGTTCTTTGCGGCTCGTTTTTAACTATACATGGAATTACGGAACAGGTCAATTCCCATCTGCATCAGGACAAACGCATGAACGGCCCTGCGGCCTCTGCGCCACCCCTGCCCTGCCCCGCGGAGCGTGATGATCCATCGGGGACCCGCTTTCGCTCAGCCAAAAACGCAGCGGTACTAAGTTCGCGTAGGGCGCGCTCGCTAAGTGCCGGCGTTTTTGGATGGTCCCCTCTGCGATCATCACGCTACGCGGGGCAGGGCAGGGGTGGCGCAGAGGCCGCAGGGCCGTTCATGCGTTTGCTACGGCGGATAATTATTGAAAGGTTTACATTTCCACATAAAAGTGATATAAAAATAACAGAAGCGGCGGATGCGGGAAATCTGTCTGCTGACCGTACCGTCCAAAGGGCGAGGGGATACATCGGAGGAAAAGAGGTATCGGCATGCAAAAGATACTGGTGGTGGATGATGCGGAGCTGAACCGTGAGATGCTGTGCGATATGCTGGAAGAGGATTACAGGGTAGAGCTGGCGCAGGACGGATACCAGGCGATGGAAAAACTGCAGGAGGATCAGGGCGGACTGGCTGCTCTTCTTTTGGATCTTCATATGCCGGGGATGGACGGCTTTGCGGTGATTGACAGTATGAGAGAGCATGGCTGGATGAAGCACATTCCCGTACTGATCATCAGCAGCGAGCTGTCCACGGAGGTGGAAACCCACTGCTTTGAACTGGGCGTATCGGATTTCATCCACCGCCCCTTTGAGCGTTCCATCGTTAAGAACAGGGTAAAGAATGCGGTGGAGCTTTTCGTCTACAAGAATCAGCTGGAGCAGAAGGTGGAGGAGCAGGCAGAGACGCTGGAGCGGCAGTCCCGTATCATACAGATACAGGCGGAAAAGCTGAGGGAAGCGGAGCCCTTTCACAGGCTGATGATGGAGTATCAGGCGGCTATTATGGAAGTGGAGACAAGGCTCAAGGTACTGAATGCGGAGTTTTCACAGGAATATAACAGGAATCCCTTTGAATCCATTAAAAGCAGGCTGAAATCGCCCGCAAGCATCTATGAGAAATTGGAACGCAAGGGGTATCCGATTACGGTGGAGAGTATCCGCGAGCATCTGACGGATGTGGCGGGGCTCCGGGTGATCTGTTCCTTCCCGGACGATATTTATCGTCTGGCTGAGCTCTTTACCTGCCAGGATGATATCCTTCTGGTACGGGAAAAAGATTACATCCGCAATCCGAAGCCTAACGGTTACCGGAGCCTTCATCATATCGTGAGCGTACCTATTTTCCTCTCCGGGGGGAAAAAGTACATGAAGGTGGAAGTGCAGTTCCGCACCATAGCCATGGATTTCTGGGCAAGCGTGGAGCATAAGCTTAAGTATAAAAGGAATGTGGACAATGCGGAGGAGATCGTGGGTCAGTTGAGGGCCTGTGCGGATTCCATAGAGATGCTGGATCACCAGATGCAGAAAATACGGGACCGGATAGACCGATCCAAGGGATAAGCAGGGCGGCTTTATAAGCTGCCCTGCTGCTTTTCAAAACAGGGCTGTCCTTTCGAACGAGATTTAGCGATACTCCTTCCTGAATTGTTCCTGCGTTTGTCCTGCCTAAATGTGAACATGGGATTGACAGGAACGGTATCATTGTATACAATAATACTCGAATTATAGGATAATCATATCCAGGAAAGGAGCGCTACCATGAATGCAAATGATACCTTTTCCAACCGTCCGGTCTCGATGAATGAGAAAAACAACCTTCTGGAGATCGAAGAGCATATGTACATCCTGGACGACGTGGTAAAACCCAATGTGTTCCGGAATATGTTCCCCTATTCGGAGATCCCGAAGATTCCCTTTAATGACAGGATCGTTCCCCATAATATGCCCCGGGAGATATGGATTACGGATACGACTTTCCGGGACGGACAGCAGTCACGTGCGCCCTATACCACGGAGCAGATCGTGACGATCTATGATTATCTGCACAGGCTGGGTGGACCGAACGGAATGATCCGTGCCTGTGAATTCTTCCTTTATAGCAAGAAAGATCGGGATGCCGTCTATCAATGTATGGAGAGAGGGTATCAGTTTCCGGAGGTGACGAGCTGGATCCGTGCCAGCAAGGAGGATTTCAGGCTGGTGAAAGAGATCGGCATGAAGGAAACGGGTATTTTGGTGAGCTGTTCCGATTATCATATTTTTATGAAACTGAAAATGACCAGGCGGCAGGCCATGGAGCATTATTTGAGCGTGATCAGGGACTGCCTGGAGGAAGGGATCAGCCCCAGGTGCCATCTGGAGGATATCACCCGGGCGGATATCTACGGCTATGTGGTTCCCTTCTGTCTGGAGTTAATGAAGCTGATGGAATCGTATCGGATTCCGATTAAAATCCGTGCCTGCGATACCATGGGATACGGGGTGAATTATCCCGGCGCAGTGATTCCCAGGAGCGTTCCGGGTATCATCTATGCCATCCATACCCATGCGGGGGTCCCCCATGCGTTGATCGAGTGGCACGGTCATAACGACTTTTACAAGGCTGTGAGCAATTCCACTACGGCCTGGCTGTATGGATGCTCCGGCGTAAACGCCTCCCTGTTCGGTATCGGGGAAAGGACGGGCAATACGCCGCTGGAGGCCATGGTATTTGAATATGCCCAGCTGAAGGGAGAACTGAACGGCATGGATACCAGGGTGATCACCGAGCTGGCGGAATACTATGAAAAGGAGATCGGTTACCACATTCCGGAGCGCACGCCTTTTGTGGGAAAGAATTTCAATGTGACCCGGGCGGGCATCCATGCGGACGGACTCTTGAAAAACGAAGAGATCTATAATATATTTGATACAGAGAAATTTTTAAACCGTCCCGTGATCTGTGCGGTTTCCAACACCTCGGGCCTGGCGGGCATCGCCCATTGGATCAATACCTATTACCATCTTCCCAAGGACCGGCAGGTGGATAAAAATTCGGAGCTGGTACGCCGGGTGAAAAACTGGGTGGATGCGGAATATGCAGGCGGCCGTGTGACGGTGCTCACGGACGGGGAGCTGATCAAGGTGATTGACGAGGCCTGTAACGAATTGGGGACCCGCCTTGGGCAGGGGGCCTGAACCCGCCTGCTCTTTCGTGGAATGATGTCTGGACAAGCTTTAAGGGGATTTTGACGGTTAAAAGTTTCCCCGAGCCGGATAGCCGCCTGCCGCGGCAGAAATGAGAGAGAAGATGGAGCACAGAGACGGGAAAAATCAAGCAGCCTCCGAAAACGGAGACCGATATTCCTTAAGGGGCCGTGTTTTCCACAGGCTCCGTGACGATATCCTGAACGGAAAATATGCGGATCACGAGGAACTGCGGGAGGCGGTAATAGCGGAAGAAATGGGCGTAAGCAGGACGCCCGTGCGGGAGGCCTTCCGACAGCTGGAACTGGAGGGCCTGATCCGGATCATCCCCAATAAAGGCGCCTATGTGACGGGGATTACGGTAAAGGATGTGGAGGATATTTACGCCATCCGCTCCCTGCTGGAGGGTCTGTGTGCCAGATGGGCCACGGAGCATATCACCCGGGAACAGATGGAGGAAATGGAGGAAAATATTTATCTCTCCGATTTCCATGCGGGAAAGGGACATACGGAGCAGCTGGCGGAGCTGGACAACCGTTTCCATGATATTCTGTACGCGGCTTCCAACAGTAAACAGCTGGAACATGTGCTGCGGGAATTCCATGAATATGTGCTCCGTTTCCGCAAAAGAACGCTGTCCGATACCTCCAGGGGAAGGGAGTCCAATGAGGAACACCGGCGGATTATGGAGGCGATTCGGGAAAAGAATGCGGATGAGGCCGAAAAACTGGCCAATGCCCATATTCGCAATGCGTACACCAATATGGTAAAAAGAGGACTGAAAGAGACCTGTAAATGAATGCCGCCTTTGGCGGCAGAAGGAGAGGAGCCCGAAAGAAGGACGCTTTCGGGCAGGAATTGTGCATACGCACAATTCCCACGTATGCGAATGCCGCCTTCGGCGGCAGAAGGAGAGGAGCCCGAAA
>JAETRI010000171.1 GCA_021770245.1 Lachnospiraceae bacterium | reverse complement strand
AAAAAAGAAAGAAGCGGAAGCCGGAAGGCAGAAGCGAATCCCGAAGTAGCGCCACGCTAGACGCGAAAAGGGAAGGAGTCGAAAGACGAGAGGTTAAGCAAAGAAGGGCGCGGGGCGGATGCCTTGGCACCAGGGGCCGAAGAAAGACGTGATAAGCTGCGAAAAGCTGCGGGGAGCCGCAAATGGGCAATGAACCGCAGATATCTGAATGGGGAAACCCGGCAGGAGAAACTCCTGTCACCGTGCACTGAATCCATAGGTGTACGGAGGGAACCCGGCGAACTGAAACATCTAAGTAGCCGGAGGAAAAGAAAGAAAACTCGATTCCGGAAGTAGCGGCGAGCGAACCCGGAAGAGCCCAAACCAGTGTGCGAAGCACGCTGGGGTTTAGGACTGCAGAAGCGACCTGTAAGAGTAGCCGAACGGAACTGGGAAGACCGGCGGAAGAGGGTGAAAGCCCCGTAGGCGAAACTTGAGCAGGAGCGGCAGGATCCAGAGTACCACGGGACACGAGAAACCCTGTGGGAAGAAGCGGGGACCACCCCGCAAGGCTAAATACCCGCTGGTGACCGATAGAGCACAGTACTGTGAAGGAAAGGTGAAAAGGACCCCGTGAGGGGAGTGAAAGAGAACCTGAACCCCCGCGTCTACAAACTGTGGGAGTGCCGTAAGAGCACAACCGCGTACTTTTTGTAGAACGGTCCGGCGAGTTGCGCGTGCCGGCGAGGTTAAGCGGAAGAACCGCGGAGCCGAAGGGAAACCGAGTCTGAGAAGGGCGCAAGGCCTCCTTTAGGAGGCCTGCAAGTCAGTACGCGCAGACCCGAAACCGGGTGATCTACCCATGTCCAGGATGAAGCTGCCGTAAAAGGCAGTGGAGGTCCGAACGCACATCCGTTGAAAAGGGTGGCGATGAGGTGTGGGTAGGGGAGAAATTCCAATCGAACCCGGAGATAGCTGGTTCTCCCCGAAATAGCTTTAGGGCTAGCCCCGAGATAGTCCTGCCGGAGGTAGAGCACTGGATTTCCGCGGGGGCGTCAAAGCCTACCAAAGAATACCAAACTCCGAATGCCGGCCAGGAAGTAATCGGGAGTCAGGCTGCACGAGATAAGTTGGGCGGCCAAAAGGGAAAAAGCCCAGACCCGCGGCTAAGGCCCCAAAGTGCGTGTTAAGTGGAAAAGGATGTGGGATTCCGAAGACAGCCAGGATGTTGGCTCAGAAGCAGCCATACATTAAAAGAGTGCGTAACAGCTCACTGGCCGAGGGGTGCCGCGCCGAAAATGTCCGGGGCTGAAACACGCCGCCGAAGCCCGGGAAAGAGGGGCCAAAGGGCCACCTCTTTGGTAGGGGAGCATTGCCGGTTCGAAGAAGCCGTACCGAGAGGAGCGGTGGAGGACCGGGAAGAGAGAATGCCGGAATGAGTAGCGAGATGGGGGTGGGAATCCCCCAGGCCGGATGTCCGAGGTTTCCAGGGTAAAGCTGATCTGCCCTGGGTGAGTCGGGGCCTAAGGCGAGGCCGGGAGGCGTAGCCGATGGATAACAGGTGGAAATTCCTGTACTGCATGATATCAGAACTGCGGGGACGCATAAGCGAAGCATAAGCCGGGAGAGAGAAGACCGGTACAAGCACAGGAGCGGGAGGGCAGGAAAAACCGTCCTTCAACGCGGAAGGTGTGATGTGGACCGAAAATAAAGTAGGGAAGTATGTGGAGCAGGTGCCGGGAAAAGCCGCTATGGCGTATCATGCACCCGTACCGGAAACCGACACAGGTGGACAGGGAGAGAATCCCAAGGCCGGCGGGAGAAGCATTGTCAAGGAACTCGGCAAAATGGCCCCGTAACTTCGGGAGAAGGGGCGCCAGTGAAGACTGGCCGCAGAGAATAGGCCCAAGCAACTGTTTAGCAAAAACACAGGTCTGTGCGAAACCGAAAGGTGAGGTATACGGGCTGACGCCTGCCCGGTGCCGGAAGGTTAAGAGGAGGGATAAGGGAAACCGAAGTTCTGAATTTAAGCCCCGGTAAACGGCGGCCGTAACTATAACGGTCCTAAGGTAGCGAAATTCCTTGTCGGGTAAGTTCCGACCCGCACGAAAGGCGTAATGATTTGGGCGCTGTCTCGACAAT
>JAETRI010000170.1 GCA_021770245.1 Lachnospiraceae bacterium | reverse complement strand
GTCCTGAAAGCCTTCCCGGAGGGTGAGGAACGCAGAGCCATCAATGCGGTATTTGACGAGATCGTGGCAGACCTGAAACGGGAGCAGATACTGACCCATTCGGATGAAACGCTGCCCCTTCCGGCGCAGCCGCTGGCGGAGAATGAACAGATTTCCATATTTACGGCAGACCGGCCTTCGGTCATGGCGCAGCTTGCGGCGGTGAAGCCGGCAGAAAAAACCGCCCCGGCACAGGCGACCCCGAAAAAGAGCCATACGCCGGAGATTTAAGGAGGTGGAAGGATTGGAGGAAAACAAAGATTACCGGGCGCACCGCTCCGGGAACCTGTCGGAAGGCTAGAAAGCCTATGACATCGTGGTGGCGGCAGCGAAGCAATGGGAACAGCAGGCGGCGGCCACGCAGCGGCTTGACCGGGCGCTGGCATACTTACGCACCCCGGAGGTAAAGCATACCGGGAACTGTTGGCAGCCCTTTTCCAACAACAAGGACTGGATGGAGATCAGCAACCGGGTTTATAAGATGTTCTGCCGGATCAGGGAAGATACCAGATATGACAGAGAGGCAGGGCGAAGCGTCCCGGCTGCCTGGTATGTGACATGGGACCTGTATCTCAATTCGCCCAGGGAAGGCTACAGTATTCACCTTGCAGGGCAGGATAAGAAACGCTACACGGACAAGGCCGCCGCCGAGAAGTATCTGGAGGGGAGAAAGAAAGCCTATTCCCGTCTGTTCGCGGAGATTTCACCGCCCATCCCGAAAGAGCATGAAAACTGTTTTACGGTCAATGGCGTGCTTCTCCCCGGATATACCGTGGAGGGCCGGGAACCGGTAAAACCGGGCCATGCCGCCGAGGTTTTGGAGGGCGCCATTTCCGCGCCCGGAAAAGAGGAAAAGCCCTCCGTGCTGGGAAAGCTGTCTGCGGTGAAGGTGCAGGAAAAGGCTGCGGCAGAGCCGAAGGCGCCAATGAAAAAGAAGGAGGATATGCAGATTTGAAAGTATTGATGATAGAGCCTGGGAAAGCGCCTTATGAAGCCGAGCTGGACGGGAGCCTTAAATCCATGCAGGAGGCAGTCGGGGGAGGCATAGAGGGCTACTACCCTTATGCGGAGCCTGTCGCGATTGTCTGCAATGATGAAGGGAAGATAAACGGGCTGCCCCTGAACCGGGCAATTTACAACCAGGACGGCGAGATGATCGAGATCATGGCAGGCACCTTTTTCATAGCCGGCCTCGGCGAGGAAAGTTTTGCCGACCTTCCTGATTACTTCATGGAGCAGTTTAAGGAACGGTTCAGATACCCAGAGAAATTTGTCCGGCTGGCAGGTGAGATAGTTGCGGTGAAGCAGCCCCTCCCGCCAGAGGGAAAACAGCAGTCGGCTCCTGTCATGGAGGAACCGGGCGGGGATGATATAAGGCTTGACGAATCTATGGACCTGGCTTTCGACCTGGACGAATTTTTCAGGAGAAACAGCGGGGCCTATGCAGACCTGTACCCGGATTCCCATGCGGAGAAGGAACGCATGGCGGACGAGCTGCTTTCAGGAGATACCGGGAAAATCCGCATGAGGCTGGCGGCATTTGAGCGGGAGGAACACATGGAGGGAGAAACGGCGCCGCTTCTGGAGCGTATTTCTTCTTATGAAAAAGAGTATGGGATCAGCGCCTGTTCCATCTATCAGCTTGACATGTCGGACAATGCAGACAACCTCCGTTTTATGTCCCTGGACTGGCTGGAACGCAAAGGGCTTTCCGTGGACCGGGACAATTACCAGATGGTCTATGCCATGCAGCGGGAACCGGGCGAAACTCTGGAGGATATTTACCGGCGGTTCAATATCGGCCACCCGGAAGATTTCAGGGGCCATTCCCTTTCCGTTTCTGACGTGGTAGTCCTGCATGGGAATGGCGCGGATGCCGCCTGGTACGTGGACAGTATCGGCTTTAAGGAGCTGCCGGATTTCTCCGGCGCAGGGGCGCCGGAGGCGAAGCGGGATGTCTCCGTGCGGGAACAGCTTGACAATGCAAGGAAACAGGCGGCGCAGGCAGGGCCGAAAGCGCCGGATAAAAAGCCCAGGGAACCGGAAAGGAGTTGATGGCTTATGCTGATGGCAGTTGACGGTCCGTATGCGCTGATGGTGCAGCCGGACGATATTTTAATCTCCCCCCGCGAGGTAGACGAACATTTTGGGACGATGGCCTGTTTCCACCCCCGCTATGCGCTGGGTGACAGCCACAATTACATGGATAAAGACGATTTCCTGCGGGAAATGTACTTAGATACCGTAGGGCATGACGAAGCGGGCCTGAAACGCTATGAACACATGGTAAACATTGTAAGCAGCCGGTTCCGGAACGGGCCAAAGACGGAGGAACGGGCGGTTGATGACGCCATGCTGAAGGTGATCTCCGAAAAATACATTACGCTGCCCCTCTATCTGATGGACCACAGCGGCCTTGCCATGCAGACC
>JAETRI010000169.1 GCA_021770245.1 Lachnospiraceae bacterium | reverse complement strand
ACGGCACAATCCGCATGGCCCGCCAGATAATCCGATTGATAGGGCAGCTTATCCTTGATGTAACAGGCAAAGGCCCTGGCGGTCATTTCCACGTTACTGTCCCAATAGCCGCCGTCTTTTTCACATTCCTTGCCCATGCGCACAGAATTCCGGTAAAAATCGGTCTCCACACGTCCGATCTGCGGGGCCTCCTGTGCCTGCATCCCGGACAGCATGTGCTCGAATATTTCCAGCCGTTCCCGCTCACTTTTCGGGATCACCCGCCCGGTGACAGACTTCTTAAAGGCATTGATCTGTTCCACGGAGCCGGCCTCGCCGGACAGAAACGCCTCCCTGAGAACCGCGTAGGTTTCCATCTGTTCCTCATTGCCATGCCGTTTCAGGGAACCGAGCACCGCCGAATCCAGCCAGCTTGCCGCATTTTTCCGGGTGCGCTCTGTCTGTGCTTCGGTGCGCTTCGTCGCCTGCTCCGGCGTCTCCGGCTTATATTTCATGGTATCAATCAGCTTTTGGAACGGGGCATAGAGGCGGGGCTGTTCCGAGAGCATCCCCTTTGCACCCAGTTTCGTACCCAGATAATCGTCCAATCCGTGCCACCATTCATGGGCCAGGGAACCGGCCCCGTGCATCTTCGTGAGATTGATAACCTTGCGCAGCGGTTCATAATGGGCCGCCGCGTTCCCGCTGCCCCTGGCGCCGAAAGCAATGGCAAGCGTTCCCTGGTAGGCAATATCTTTGTCGCTGACCTGCAGGGCAGCCGCTAAATCTTTGAGTGCTTCAAAACCCATGTTGAGGGAAGCCTGCCGGTCATTCTGGTTCATCCAGTTCCCGAACTCGCCGCCACGGAATCCGAAGGTATCAAGGTAGTGCTGCCCGGTGATCTCTGCGCCGTTTCTGTAATCCGGCCCGGTCCGCCGCACAGCGATAAGCTGGGGAGGCACAAACCGCGTCTTTCCGCTTTTACTGCGGCCTTTTACCAACGCCTGCACCCATTTCAGGGCAGCCTCCCGTGATTCAAAATTTGTCTGTAAGATGGAATAGCCCTTTGTCACATACCAGGTATCAGGTTTCCAGTCATTATTTTTGGAATAGTTATTTTTTCCATCGTTGAAATGGATCGCATAGCCCTTCGGCACCTTCTGGTCTTTGGGAACGCAAAACTGTTCTTCCTGCGCTTTCCGGGTAAAGTTCCGCTCAAAATATCCTGCCGAACGGATCATCAGGGCATTGGACAGCTTGTTTGTAATGGCGGGGTTCTCCTGGCCTTTTTCCGTCGCACGGTAATGGGTGCCGCTGCCCCAGCCCTGCACCTGTTCCAGATACCCGTTTCCCACGAAGAAACGGTCATAGACCTTCATGGCATCCTCCACGGTGCGGACCTCTGAGACCGCGCTTTGCAGCTCCCGTACCGTCTGGATATATTCTTTCTGTCTTGCAAGGCGCTTCTCCGGCGTATCATCCCTGCGGTAATACTGCGGGGAGGCGTTTAATCCGTCCCGCGCCTTTTTGATAAAATAAACCACGCCAAGGGGAATCCCATCCTCCAGCATGGCCTCATAATCCGGTTTCTTCCAGATATTATCTTTTTTTACAAATTTCTCGGCCTCACGCTCATTCATGGTGTCCAGGTCGTTCACATTAAGCCCCCGGTCTTTCCATAAGTCTTTCTTTGCGCCGCCGATCTTTTCCCCGAAATCTTCATGCTGTATGTTATCCGCCAATCAATATCACCTCCAGTCATAAAAAATCACCGCTCCGGGGAAGGGCGGTGTTCCTGTGATTTATCAGGCTGCGGGCGTATTCCCATGATCCGGTCCGTTTCCCTGCGGATCAGCCGGTCAAGCGCGCCCAGGTCCTTCGGTGCAACGGCAAACTCCCGGCAGGACTCATACCAGAGTCCCGTGATTGCCGCAATGGGTGCGACCTTTTCCGGCCCTCCGGGGAAAAGACGGTAGACCGGATCGCCGTCAAGGAGCATCTGCTTCGCTGTCCCAAGCGGTATGCGGTACATATCTGTGTGAGATGGTCAAGCTTTTTTGTAACACTTATCAGGAAAAGTTTTGACAAAAATTATGCCTGCATTCTCTTTTCAAATGGAGTCATATAATTATTTGAAGAATGTGGGCGCACGTG
>JAETRI010000168.1 GCA_021770245.1 Lachnospiraceae bacterium | reverse complement strand
CCTACACCACCGGGCCGGACGGCAGCTTTATGACCCGCTACTATGTCTGCGGTGATAACTGGACGGTGAGGGAGATTGATCCCAGCACCGGCTACCTCTTAAACGATACGGTCTATAAGGTGGGCGCTTCCCCGACCCTGTATGAAGTGGAACTGAACACCACTGAAAACCAGGTCAAGGAGACGGTCATTTATGGAAATATACAGCTTGTGAAGCATACGGACGACTTGGACCCGGATGTGTCCGGGGATGAAAATACGGACGAACCCAATGAGGGCGTCATTGAGCGCCCGGAGGCCGGCGCGGTCTTTGAGGTCTACTTAAAGGCGGCAGGCAGCTATGACGCGGCAAAGGAAAGCGAGCGCGACCTGCTCACTACCGATGGGGACGGCTTTGCTGCCTCCAAAATGCTCCCTTACGGCCATTATACGGTTCACCAGGTTTCCGGCGAGGAAGGAAAAGCGTTTATCCCGGATTTTACGGTCTTTATTTCCTCCAACGGACAGACTTACAGCTATATCCTGAATAACCGCACCATTACCGCAAGGCTGCGTGTGGAGAAATGCGACGCGGAGACCGGTAATATTATCCCGATGACGGGTACCGGTTTCCAGATCAAGGATTTGTCTACCGGGGAATTTGTCACCCAGGATATTTATTATCCGAACCCGGAAACCCTTGATACGTTCTATGTTTCGGATGAAGGCTGGCTGATGCTGCCGGAGCCTCTGAACACCGGGGATTATGAGCTTTACGAGGTGGCGGCGCCTTACGGGTATGTATTATCCAGTGAGCCGGTGCCGTTTACCATTGATGGCAGCGAGGCCGTTGTCACGGTCACGCAGTACAATATGCCGCAGAAGGGGCAGCTTACCATCACTAAGACCGGCGAGGTATTCGCTTCCGTCCAGGAGAACGATGGCCTGTACCAGCCGGTATATGAAGTAGCCGGGCTTCCTGGTGCGGTCTATGACGTAATCGCGGATGAAGATATTTACACCGGCGACGGTACGCTCAGGGCGGCAAAAGATACCGTTGTGGAAACCCTTACCACCGGGGAGGACGGCACCGCCCAGAGCGGGCTTCTTTACCTGGGACGCTACCGCCTGGAGGAACGCCAGGCGCCGGAGGGGATGGTCTTAAATACCCAGCCGGAATACGCCGAGCTTACTTATGCGGGTGAAACTGTGGAAGTGACGCAGACCGCCATCGGACTTTATGACGAGCGCCAGAAGGTGGATGTAAGCCTGTTCAAAGCACTGGAAACGGACGAGCTGTTTGGGCTCGGCATGAATGAGGAATATCAAGATATTTCTTTCGGGCTGTATGCTTCCTCTGACCTGACAGCCCTTGACGGCAGCGTGATCCCGGCGGGCGGGCTTTTAGAAGTGGTTTCCATTGACCCGAATGAGGCGGGCGGCTATGACGCTTCCTTTGCCTCCGACCTGCCTTTTGGCAGCTACTATGTGAAGGAACGCACCACAAACAGCGCCTATATCCTCTCTGATACCGAATATCCGGTTATCTTTGAGTATGCCGGCCAGGACGCGGCGCTGGTGCAGATTCTTGTAAATGAGGGCGAGGCAGTTTCCAATGACCTGCTGCGCGGGCGTGTGGACGGCGTGAAAGTCGGTGAAAACCCGGAGGGCGGCGAAGATGTGAAGCTGGCCGGTGCACTGATGGGATTATTCAGGCCGGACACGGAAGAATTTACCGAGGAAAAGGCGCTGCTCACCGTTACCACTGCCGAGGATGGCAGCTTTGCCTTTGAGAATATCCCTTACGGCCACTGGATCGTAAAGGAAATTTCTTCTCCGGCACTTTATACGGTAAGCCCGCAGCAGCACCATATCTATATCGGTGTGGACGGCCAGAGCATTGAAATCAAAGTGGAAAATACCCTGATCCGTGGCAGCGTACAGGTGATGAAAACCGAGGCGGTGGACGAGCCTTCTTCTGTGGAGAGGGAGGACAAAGATAACAACACCTTCCTGCGTTTCCTCTCCGGCGCGGTATTTGATCTGTATGAGGATGCCAACGGCAATAAGGAATTTGATTCCGAAGATACGAAGATCGGCACACTGAAAGAATCGGATGCGGGCTACCACACCGCGGAGGGCCTTCTGGCAAAGGGCTACTTTGTGAAGGAAAGCAA
>JAETRI010000068.1 GCA_021770245.1 Lachnospiraceae bacterium | reverse complement strand
CCTCCTCTCTTTTATGGGTGTGCGAAGAAATAGTTTGTTTTGTCACTTCTATTATCCCGCATTTTCCCATAAAATGGGAGGTTTTTTTGCGAAAAATTTTTAAGCGTCAGAGCTGCCGCCTCTTTCTTTTCCCCCTTGCTAAGCCGCTAAAACAGAGGTAAGATACGACACCACGAACGGATGGATTGGATGGGAAAGGATTCTGCATTATACCAGTTGATGGGCATCCGCATGAACGGAATCGTAGTAAACGGTAGATAGTGTGTACCTATATAAAACCAGAACATTTGCCCTCATAATTGCATATATAAACAGCAGCCTCATATCCGGTTCCGAATTCGCCCATATTCATATCATAATTCTGCCCCGTAAATGTACCGTCCGAGTTCAAATTCAAATCATCATACCAGTTACCCATTCCACTGCTGTAACTGAAGCTTCTCGGCAGATATTCAAAAAGCTCCGGATAGTCTCTGGCAGCTTCATCATTTAATGTATCCGCATTACTTTCAGTTACTGCTACTTCTGGTTCTTCTAAAATTTCCGTCCGCAGGCTTCGATTTGGGGCCTGTTTATTTGCGTTACAAGGAATCCAATGAATGGTGATTTTGTAATGGAAGAAGCGAATATGCGGGAAGGAAAGAACATCAAAGCCCTAAATCCCCGGAAAATCCTTATGCAAAAAACCAGGAAGCCTGCTACAATGAATAGGAATATCGTGATGATCGAATATTTCAAGGCAATGTCTGATGGATCAGGTATCAGGTCCTGATAAACCTATCCGGACGACTGTATAAAACAGCAAAAGAAGCGGCGGTTTGCAGGAGGCTCGAAGCGGCATATCGCCGATGGATTACCACGCCCTGCGGGGGCCGGCCGCACCCGGCCGACCCCCGCAAGGTTTTTCCTACATATGTCATACGCCTACCAGTCCTGCCGCAGCCGCATCAGCTTCTCCCGATCCAGCTGAAACGGATAATTCCTTAATTTCCCGGGATTGGACAGCAGGGCGTCCACGTCCCGTTCCCACAGCTCGTCCGGTATCTTCACCTCGCCCAGCAGCTTTTGGATATATTCCCCGAAGGTCTGGCTGCTGCCGAATTCCAGCAGGGAAAGCGTACGCATGACCGCCTCCTGATCTCCGTAAGCCTGCAGGAAACCGGGCAGGAAGATGCCCGCCGCCCGGCCGTGGGGAATCCCCATCTCGCAGGTTACCGGATAGCTCAGGGCATGGGGCAGGCTGGTCCCGGTATGGGTAATCGCCATACCGCCCAGCGTACAGGCATTCATCAGAAGCCGCCGCTCCTCCTCCCCGATCTCAAAACGCAGCAGACGGTCCCGCACCCTGGCCCAGGTACGAAGCCCCGTCTCGCTGTAAATCCTGCTGTAATCCGTGGAATTGGTGTTCAGATGGCTTTCGATCAGGTGCGCCAGCGTATCCACCGCCGTATCCACGCATCCCTGCCGGGAAGCCGTATGCAGATAGGAGAGGTCCACCAGCGCCAGGGACGGGAAAATGCGATGGCTGATGCTCTGTTTTGTCCTTTGCGCCAGATGGGGAAAGGCTTTCTGCCCTCCCCCCGTTTCCTCCGGCAGGGTCGTGAGCACGATATCCGGCAGCACATCCCGGGTGAGGATGGCATAGGGCGTCACCTCCGAGCCGGTCCCTGCCGTGGTGGGCACACAGGCTGTCGGAAGGGCCGGTTTCACCGAACCTGGAGAGGGTTTCCGATAGAGCATCTCCTCTCCCTGTTTTGGGTTCGCCATCATCAGAGCCACCGCCTTCGCCGCATCCATGGGAGAGCCGCCCCCTACGCCCACCACGAAGTCCGCGCCCTCCGAAAGCCCTTTAGCCCTGGCCCGCATCACGGTATCGACGGACGGGTTTTCCTCCACGCCGTCCCAAAGCGTCCAGGAGACGTGCTCCCGCTCCAGCGCCTCCGTCACATCCGATAACGCCCCATTCATCCGCGAAGACCGCCTCCCCGTCACCACCAAAGCCCGGCTGCCCAGCCCGGCCAGCTCTTGGCTGTGGTTTTTCACACAGTTCTTCTCGTTATAAATCCTGGTAGGCATATACAGTTCCATCCTTGTTCCTCCCAAAAATCCCCGGCAAACGTACCGGATCGTTCAAACGGTTCTAAGCTCTTCCCCGTCCCACGAAATCCTGATCTCCCTGTCTCCCACAGGCAGTACACATTCCAAGCTGTCGAAAAACTCCAAATGGGGATGCAGTTCATACTCCCTCCTGACAGGATCCGTTATCCGCAGTCCCACAAAATATCTGGCCAAAAGATAAATAGGGCTGGCCGACCATGCGTGGCAAAGGCTCTTACCAAACCTGTCGCCATACATATCATACTGCTCCTCCTGCGAAACGGCCGGGTCATACTCCTCCCAGAAAGTCACGGCACCGCGCGCGAGCATGCCGCCCCAGTATTCCTTGATGCGTTCCAGCACTTCCTCCAGATATCCCATCCTGCACAGGGCGTCCATCTCGTAAAATTTGAAATAGGGTGTCGTTATCGGCGGGATTTCATCATTATGGAGCACGTGCTCCACAATCTGTCTTTTTTGTCCCTCATCCGCAATATCAAATAAAACGGCAAAAATATTGGCATGCCTCGTCACATGATTTTTGCCGGAGACAAAGGAATCAATGTAGGCTCCTTTTTCCTCATTCCAGTAGAATGCATGAATCCTCTTCTCCAATATCTCGCCCTTCCGCCGGTATCCTTCGCACAGACGCAAATCCCTTCCGAGCTGTCCGCCAAGCACCGCCATGGTTTTGTAACACTGCGCAAACAGCATCTGCTCCGCACACAACGGCCCCTCCTTGTCCAAGTCCGCCCAATCTATGAAAACCCAGTCTCCGGGGCGCCCTGTGATAAAGCCATGTTCCTCCAGCTGTTCCTCACAGAATGCCATCAGCGAAACCATTTTCGGAAACACCTGCTCTACAAACGCCAAATCTCCATAGGCCTCATAATGCGCTTTGATGCTCAGAATCCAATAAAGGGAATAGTCCAAAATGGTATTGATATGCGTTGTCATGGGATCGTTTCCCCGCAATGCAAGCAGGGTCCGGCGGTTAATGTCCGCATCCGCCATCAGATACTGGTTGACAAACAGGCTCTGATAAGCGTCCCCGCCCCAAATCCATTTATCCCTTTTAATCCCGTCGATAAAAAAAATACCGCTGCACAGCCGGAAGGTATGTTCCGCCACGGACCAGATCCGGTTGAGCAGCTCGTCACTGCTGACAAAGGATGCCCGTACCGGAATGTCCGTATACTGGTGAATCGCTTTTACCTCAATCTCATCTGCCAGACTGCCTGCCGCCTCCGCCCCGCTCCCGGCTTCCGCCGCAGGGGCGCCCGTATCCTCCGCAATAAAAGCATATCTCACCGCACATCTCGGGCATCGTCCCGTCTTCTCGTCCGGTGTCCAGCTATAATAGCAATGTTCCCGATCCAACGCCTCCTGCCTGGATTCTCCGCAGTAAACCCGCAGCTGCCTGCCTTTGCGGCTGTCATGGATTTCCAGAACCGCTGTCAGTTCTGTTTCAAACTCCAGCAGCAGTCCGCCCTCACAGACTTCTGCGCTTACCGGCAGATAAATTTTCTCGCTGTATTCCCAGACGGCCGGATTCTGTTTCTCATCCGTATAACGGCAGCTTATACCCGCCTTTACGGGAGCGTTTGCATAATCTTCTACCATCCAAGTGCTGTCCGAACAGACCACATCGCCCTTTACATAAATACTGGGGAACGTCTCGATACATCCTGCATGGACCGATATTTTTACTTTTCCCGGCCCGCAGGCAATCGTCTGCCCAAAAGGATACTTTCTGTCTCCTGCCAGCACATATCCCACCGCAGAGGAAAATACACGGAAAAAAGTCTCCTCCGCAAGGTCATATTCCCTCCAGAATACCACCCGGTTCCGGAATCCCTCACTCTTCCAGAAGGCCGGCCAGCCATATCCCCGCTCTATGCGGCTGAAATTCTGTTTCATAGCGTGATACAGTTCAAAATCTCCCGGGTACCAAATCCAATAATTCGTCTTCATAAGCGTCACCCCTGTCTGATATTTAGGTAAGAATTCAGGTCAGCAAAACAACCGCCCTCGCTTGCAGACCAGGGCGGCTGTTTTAGGTTTTCTCACGCATTCACCGCATGGGAACTGCTTTGAGCATATTTTTTAATATTGGAAACGTTCACATACCTGGTGAAATCCCCGTCATGTACCACCACCAGCGTAGGAGCCTGCATCACGCCGTATTTCCCGGCCAGCTGCGCATCCTCCTGCGCGTCGATCAGCACGTAGTCCTCATTTTTCAGGTATTCCTTTGCAATCCTGCAGTTGGGACAGGTGCGGGTGGTGAAAAGGTACTTTACGTCGGCAGGTTCCTCCGCCTTTCCCTTTGTCCCTTTTGCGTATTCATAGTCTGACATCTGCACCACCGGGGACGCAGGGCGTTTGAGCACGGACCCTGCCACCACATATTCCGTCCTGTTGGCATATTCCTGGGTCTTGCCGTCGTTCCAGTTCTGTACGGGCCGATAGTAGCCCGTGATACGGCTCCAGATCTCGGTCACCCTGCCGCACTTGGGACATACCTTCTGTTCCCCCGCTAGATATCCGTGCTCCGGGCAGATGGAATAGGTGGGCGACATGGTGTAATAAGGCAGCTTGTAATTCTGGGCGATGGTGCGCACCAGGCTGGCCGCCGCCTTCCAGTCGGGAAGCTTCTCTCCGAGGAAAGCGTGGAACACGGTTCCGGACGTATATAAGGTCTGCAGTTCGTCCTGAATATCCAGCGCGTCGAAAATGTCCACGGTATAGTCGACCGGCAGGTGGGAAGAATTGGTATAATAAGGGGTATCCCCTTCCTTCCCGGCGGTTTTGATCTCGGGCCATCTCTTCTTGTCGTTCTTGGCCAGGCGGTAGGTGGTACTCTCCGCCGGAGTGGCCTCCAGGTTGTAGAGGTCCCCATACTCCTCCTGATAGTCGGACAGCCGCTCCCGCATGTGGTTGAGCACTTCCTTGGTGAATTCCTGGGTTCTTTCATCGGACAGATCCGCCCGCAGCCAGTTGGCGTTCAACCCCACCTCGTTCATGCCGATCAGGCCGATGGTGGAAAAATGGTTGTCAAAGTTCCCCAGGTATCTCTTGGTGTAGGGATAGAGCCCTTCTTCCAGCAGCCTGGTGATCACCTGCCGCTTGATTTTCAGGGAACGGGCCGCCACATCCATCATCCGGTCCAGCCTTCTGTAAAAATCCGCCCGGTCCGCGGACAGATAGGCGATCCTGGGCATGTTGATGGTCACGACGCCCACGCTCCCCGTGCTCTCGCCGGAGCCGAAGAAGCCGCCGGTTTTCTTGCGCAGTTCCCGCAGATCCAGGCGCAGCCTGCAGCACATGGAACGCACGTCGGAAGGCTGCATATCGGAATTGATATAATTGCTGAAATAGGGCGTCCCGTATTTCGCGGTCATCTCGAACAAAAGCCTGTTATTCTCCGTATCCGACCAGTCAAAATCCCTGGTAATGGAATAGGTGGGGATGGGATATTGGAATCCCCTTCCGTCGGCATCCCCTTCGATCATGATTTCGATGAACGCTTTGTTCACCATGTCCATTTCTTTTTTACAATCTTTATAGCAGAAATCCATTTCCTTCCCGCCCACGATGGCAGGAAGCTCCGCCAGGTCGTCCGGCACCGTCCAGTCCAGGGTGATGTTGGAGAAAGGCGCCTGGGTCCCCCAGCGGCTGGGGGTGTTCACACCGTAGATAAAGGACTCAATACACTTCTTCACCTCCGGATAGCTCAGATTGTCCACCCGGACAAAAGGCGCCAGATAGGTGTCAAAGGAGGAGAAAGCCTGTGCTCCCGCCCATTCGTTCTGCATGATCCCCAAAAAGTTCACCATCTGATTGCACAAAACGGACAGATGCTTGGCCGGTGCGGAGGTGATTTTCCCCGGGATCCCTCCCAGCCCCTCCTGGATGAGCTGCTTTAAGGACCAGCCCGCACAATAACCGGTGAGCATGGACAGATCATGGATATGCAGATCCGCATTCCTGTGTGCCTCGGAAATCTCTTCGTCATAGATCTCGGAAAGCCAATAATTGGCTGTCACGGCACCGGAGTTGCTCAGGATGAGCCCGCCCACGGAATAGGTTACCGTGGAGTTCTCCTTCACACGCCAGTCCTCCACCTTCACATAGCTGTTTACCACCTCTTTATAGTCCAGGATAGTGGACTTCATGTTGCGCATTTTCTCCCGCTGCTTGCGGTAAAGGATGTAAGCCTTGGCTACCTCCGTGTATCCGGCCTGCTCCAGCACCTTTTCCACGCTGTCCTGGATATCCTCCACGTGCACGGAGCCCTCTTTCACCTTATCCTGAAAATCCGCCGTCACCCGCAGTGCCAGCAGATCGATGATATCGTTGTTGTACTGCATGTTCGTGGCGTCAAACGCTTTCCTGATTACGTCGTTGATCTTGGTCAGCGTGAAATCCACCACCGCACCGTCTCTCTTGATTACCTGAAACATTTCAATTCCCCCTTGCCTTGTTCTTTTCCCCCGCATTTTTGCGGGAAATACGCCCCTGCGCAAAGCTCCGTCCCTTTAAACCGGCATCATGCCTGCCCTCCAAAAGAATTCCCTGCAAAGCGTGCGATGGGGTTATTGTAGCATTTTTTTTCGGAGAAGTCAACGGCAGATACTAGATATAGTGTTAAACGGTAAACCATTTACATAAATGTAGTATCGTTACATGCTGTACGGTGCCGGACGGATAAGCCCGTAACAACGGGCTTATCCGTCCGGTACGGCCCATGCTTTGTCCGGTCCGGTTCTCCCTCCGTGCCAACCTGACGGCTCGAAAATCTTTTTATCGCTCAGCCGGCCCGGTTTCCCGCACTATCCGACATGCTCTAATAGTGATACTGCCCTCTTTTGGCCGCAAGAAACGCTATGGAAAGGAAGAGCGCCAGCACCTCCGCTGCCGTGACCGCCCACCAGATCCCATTAAGACCCAGTACAAGAGGCAGGAGCAGCACGGCCGCCATCTGGAAGACCAGCGTGCGCAAAAAGGAGATGGCCGCCGATATCCCCCCGTTATTGAGCGCCGTGAAAAAGGAGGATGTAAAAACGTTGATCCCAAACAGGATGAACGAAAATGCATAGACCGCCAGGGCGTGGCCCGTCATCTCCATCAGGGTTTCGTCATATCCCACAAAAATACGGGAAAGCGGGGCCGCAAGCGCCCAAGCCGCAAGAAGCATGGCGATGCCGCTCCCCAGCATGATGATCAGGCTCTTTTTCAGCATATTCTTCAGTTCCCCATGATTCCCGGCCCCGTAATGGTAGCTGATAATCGGGGCGGTCCCGATCGTATAACCCAGGAAAACGGCCGCGAAGATCATCTGTGTATACATAACCACCCCGTATGCGGCAACGCCGTTTTCGCCCGCGTATTTCAGGAGCTGAAAATTATACAGCATTCCGACGATCGAGGTTGAGATATTCGTCATCAGTTCGGAAGAGCCGTTAAAACATGCTTTCAGCAAAACTGCTGCCTCCAGTCCGGTCCTGCGCAGCCGAAGCAGGCTGTCGTTGGGACGCAGGAAATAGAATAACGGGAGGATCCCCCCGACACATTGTCCGATGACGGAAGCCCAGGCTGCGCCCGCCACACCCCAGCGGAATACGGCGATGAACAAAGCGTCCAGCACGATATTGGTCAGTCCCGCCGCCATGGTAGCCAGGAATCCCAGCTGCGGCTTTCCCGCCGTGACAAAGAAGCTCTGGAACAGATACTGAAGCATGAATGCCACATTAAAGGCATTCATAATCCTGCCGTAGGCCACACAGTCTTCGATCATCCCGTCCGTGGCCCCCAGCAGATAAGCGATGGGCCGTATGAAGACGAAGCCGAGAACGGACAGGATCACGCCCAGGATCAGGGTGAGATACACCATCATGGTGAAATACCGGTCGGCTTTCTCCCGCGCGCCTTCCCCCAGCGTTTTCCCCACCCAGGCGCTTCCGCCGGTCCCTATCATAAACCCGAAGCAGCCCAGAATCATGAGAAACGGCATGATCAGATTGACGGCCGCAAACGCCGTTTTGCCCACATAGTTGGATACGAAATAGCCGTCTACGATCCCGTACAGGGAGGTGAAGAGCATCATCGCCACCGTCGGCAGACAAAACCGGAAAAGCTTTTTATAAGTGAAATGCTCGGATAATTGTATTTTCATCTTTCCTCTCATTCTGCCCGCTTTGGCGGGCCTTCGAACCTAAGGCGCCGGAAGGAACCCCCTTTCGGTTCCGCCCCCGGCCGGATGTCTGGCATCTTGCATCTCGGATACACCTGCCATATGGGCCTTTAACAAGCCGTTGAACTTACGGAACAGGGCTAAAAACTGATCCTGTTCCTCCTCCGTGAGATCCTCCAGGGCCCTTCGTTCCCTCTCGATCACTCTGTCCACCGTCCTTTCGCAGAGGCTTATGCCGGCTGCGGTCAGAAGGATCCTCTTGCTCCTCCGGTCCTTCCCGCTGGTCAATTCGAGAAGCCCCTCCGCTTCCATCTTCTTCAGAGCGGAATTTACCGTCTGTTTCGACTCGTACAAGCACGCGCAGATCTCGCTTTGAACCGGCTCCACAATATCCGTCCGCAGGGTATACAGAACCCAGAAGCTGCATTCGGACAGTCCCATGCCCCTTGCGATGCCTCGGAAAATATTGTCGTATTCCTTGAGGATGTCGCCGTACTCCCACATCCGGTTCTTCGGTCTGTTCTCTTTCATAAACGCCTCCCATCCGCACGTTTTGGCGCGCGTACAAATCCGCATACAGGAAATAGGCCATCGGGCCTATTTCTCGTACTAATCATCCATGCCGCGTCCTGCATAAATATCCGATTTCGGACTATTTGCATATTATAGTCCGTTTTCGGACATTTGTCAAGAACTTTTTATGTTAAAAACGGCGGTCGATGAAGTATTCGGCGGGATCCTTCTCTGTACGTCCCAGCGTCCGGGCGCCTGCGGGGTGGCTGTTACGTTTGTCCTGTTCGGAAAATTTAATGGCTTGCAACCCCTTCCCTAAAGTGTTACGATAAACGCATGGTTATCTTCCGTCCCGGAAAGGAGTACAGTAATACCATGAGCTATATCCGGCATAAAGCTGAAGAATCCCTTGAGGATTACCTTGAAACAATACTCATCCTGAGCAGACGCCTTTCTGTGGTGCGCTCCGTTGATGTGGCCGCCGAGCTGAATTTTTCAAAGCCAAGCGTAAGCGTCGCCATGAAAAACCTGAAAAACCGTTCCTATATCACCGTTACGGAAGATGGGTATCTCCATCTGACGGACGAAGGACTAAAAATTGCGGAAAGCGTCTACGAGCGCCACACGCTGCTGACGGACTGGCTGGTCCATCTGGGCGTTGACCCCAAAATCGCGGCAGGCGATGCCTGCAGGATGGAACATGATATCACCCCGGAAAGCTATGAAGCAATGAAAAAATGTATCCTGTCCATTTTAAAGCGTGACTAAAAACGGTTTTATGATGCCCAGGCCAACAATTCCCGTTAGAGCGTGTGCCCGGCGGGCACACGCAAAAGGAGAAACCGCGAATGCGGTTTCTCCTTTTGTGATTCGGGTTTGTGCCGCCTGCGGCACAAACCCGGGTGTCATATTGTTATTTTGCCATTTTCAGTTTCATGTTTGTGGTCAGCTTTGTCGCTTCTTTATAAGGTCTAAACAGCATATAGATCATACCGCCGAGAACGGCAGCGGCAGCCAGCAGGCCGATGGCATTCAGATTCCCGGTCAATGCCGAACCGATCTGATATACCATCAACGCCACCGCATAGGCTAACCCGCACTGGTAGCCGATCGCAAACCATGTCCATTTCGCATTGTTCATCTCCCGTTTGATCGCTCCGATCGCCGCAAAGCAGGGCGCGCACAGAAGATTGAACACAAGGAAGGAATATCCTGCAATCCTGCTGAAGTTTGCGCCAATCTCAGACCATCCGCCGGGATAGAGGATTCCCATTGTGCCGACGATATTTTCCTTTGCCACAAGCCCGGTAATGGACGCCACGGCCGCCTGCCAGTTCCCCCATCCCAGAGGTATAAACATCCATGCGATCGCACTGCCGATTGCCGCGAGGAGCGACCGGTCCATCTCCTCTTCGCCGAGCATCCTAAACCCTTCCGAAGTAAACCCGAAGTAAGTCGTAAACCAGATCACAATGGTGGAAAGCAGGATGATCGTTCCCGCCTTCTTGATGAAGGACCATCCGCGTTCCCACATGGAGCGCAGGACATTACCCACGGTAGGCAGATGGTAGGCCGGAAGCTCCATGACGAAAGGCGCCGGATCTCCGGAGAACATTTTCGTTTTCTTTAACATGATACCGGATATAATAATTGCCGCCATACCCACAAAGTAAGCGCTTGTCGCCACCCATGCGGATCCGCCGAAAACCGCGCCCGCAACCATGGAGATAAAGGGAACTTTTGCGCCGCAGGGGATAAAGGTTGTCGTCATGATCGTCATGCGGCGGTCGCGCTCGTTCTCGATCGTCCTCGACGCCATGATACCCGGAATACCGCAGCCGGTACCGATAAGCATCGGAATAAAGGATTTGCCGGACAACCCGAACTTACGGAAGATACGGTCCAGCACAAAGGCGATACGCGCCATATAGCCGCACGCCTCGAGGAAGGCAAGAAGCAGGAACAAAACAAGCATCTGCGGCACAAAGCCCAAAACAGCGCCCACGCCGGCTACGATACCGTCATTAATCAGCCCTGCCAGCCAATCCGCTGCGCCCACGGCCTCCAGTCCGTTCCCCACAAGGGCCGGAATACCGGGAATCCATACCCCGTAAGCCGCCGGATCCGGCTCGTCGCCGTACTGTTCCATCACTGCCAGCGCATTCTCATAATCCGCAAGGGAGGCCGTTTCCACCGTTACTTCCAGCGTTTCATCATCCGCCACCTCATAAGGAAAGTCGCTTGTGGGAGCCGCACCGTTTTCTTCCTCATAAGCGGCATAACCGTCCACGATAAGCGCCGCATTTCCATATTCCTCAGACGCTTCCCCGTAAGCGGAGGAACCGATACCAAACAGATGGAAACCGTCGCCGAACAGTCCGTCATTTGCCCAGTCCGTGGCCGCGGCTCCTACCGTCACCATGGATATGTAGTAGACAAGGAACATAATTACCGCAAAAATCGGAAGCCCCAGGAAACGGTTTGTGACAATCCTGTCGATTTTATCGGATTGTGTCAGGCTGCCTGCGGATCTTTTCTTTAAGCACCCTTTGATGATGCTTCCGATATAAATATACCGTTCGTTGGTGATGATAGATTCCGCATCGTCGTCCATCTCCTCTTCAACTGCCTTGATGTCCGTTTCGATATGGGAGAGAACCGCTTCGCCCGGATTCAACTGCTCCAAAACCTTGTCGTCCCGTTCAAACAGCTTGATGGCATACCAGCGCTGCTGTTCCTCCGGCAGTCCGTGTACCGCCGCCTCTTCGATATGGGCAAGGGCGTGCTCCACCGTTCCCGAAAACGTATGCATGGGAACCGTTTTTCCGTTCTTTGCCGCGTCAATCGCCGCCTCCGCAGCCTCCATGATCCCGTTTCCTTTCAGGGCGGAAATCTCTATTACCTTACAGCCCAACGCCCTCGACAGTTCTTCCGTGTTAATCTTGTCACCGTTTTTCTCCACCACGTCCATCATATTGACGGCAGCAACGACAGGAATGCCAAGCTCGGTGAGCTGGGTGGTCAGGTACAGATTCCTCTCCAGGTTTGTTCCGTCGATGATATTTAAGATGGCATCGGGGCGTTCTCCAATCAGATAGTTCCTTGCCACCACTTCCTCCAACGTATAAGGGGAAAGGGAATAAATACCGGGAAGGTCGGTAATCGTTACGCCGTCATGCTTTTTTAATTTTCCTTCCTTCTTTTCCACCGTAACGCCCGGCCAGTTTCCAACGAACTGATTGGAACCGGTCAGGGCATTGAACAGCGTCGTCTTTCCGCAGTTCGGGTTACCCGCAAGAGCAATTCGCATATTCATAGGTTATTCCTCCACTTCCACTTCAATCATTTCCGCATCTGCCTTCCTGATGGAAAGTTCATAGCCGCGGACAGTCACTTCGATAGGATCTCCCAGGGGCGCCACTTTGCGGATCCGTACATCCACGCCTTTTGTCAGCCCCATGTCCATGATCCGGCGTTTGACCGCTCCCTCACCGTGGAGCTTCACAACCCGGACGGTATCGCCGACTTTTGATTCTTTCAGTGTCCTCATTCCTCTCTCCTCCTCGATTTCATACTAATCCTCCATGCCGCGTCCTGTGCGGCACCGCAACATGAATCTTCGATTCATGTCTGAGAAATCGCGAATGCGGTTTCTCATCTGCGGTTTTCTCATACCATGATCTTCTGTGCCATCTCCCTGCTGACTGCGATACGGGAGTCTTTTACGTTCACGATAACATTGCCCCCAATGGCGCTGACTACCGTAACCGCTCCTCCCACAACAAAACCGAGATTCTCCAGATGTGCCTTTACCTCCTGTTTCCCTCCGATTTTTCTGATAATGTTTTCCTCTCCTACTTCTGCCAATGTAAGCGGCATCATGCATTCACCTTCTTTGGAATGTGTATTAGTTTTCACTAACCTTATGCGTTAAATAATAGTTAGCTCTCGCTAACCATGTATTATAATATGACCTACGCCGGGTCTTTGTCAATGCTATTTTTGTCACTAACTGCAGTTTCATCACACTAACCAATGTGTTAGTATTTACTAACCCGCTAATTGTGCAAAATATCCATAATCCCTTTCTTTCAGGTTTCCCCGCATTCCGCCGCCGGAAATCCGCGCCGCCGGAAATGTCTGTTTCCCCAATTCAGGAACAGGCCACAACGAGCCTGTCAAACGAACGGTGTTTTCGAAAAACCTCACAGTAAACCTGCGTGCATGGGCAGGGATTTTTTGACTGGCTTTCTGCCAATCCCTGATATGCTATGTATAGATTGATTAAATTCGCTCGTATTTGGTGGGCTGTAACTTCAATTACAAGCCTTATCCCAAAGACTAATCAGATAGTCCCTCACCGTCAAAGCCCGCAGCTTGAGATTTTCATAGCTCATTGCGAACGGGTTAGCTCCCGTCCAGAAAATCCTGCGGGCATTTGGCTGATAACTTTTTATCTCTGCTAAATCTTCCTCAAATTCCGGGGTAGGCGACATTCGGAAACACTCGTTTTTATACAGGCTGCAAAACCTGCATTTATTGTAGGTGCAGCCAGAGGCAGCCTGTATGATGACCGAATGAGCTTCATACGGCGGTCGCCAAGTTCTGCCCGTAAAGTGCATGATTGCTCCTCCTTTCCCTTACAGATGATGAACACTTTTTCTATACCTCTGTAATTCTTCTTCACTGACATTTCCTATAATTTCATCGAGAAATGCCAACAACTTATTTTTATCTTTCGGCAGCTGCCCATGAAACTGATATGCATTAGACGCTCCCATTGCCGCAAAGATGGTAGGTATCTTCAAATGTTCGATGAGCGTCCGTACCTCTTTGTATTTTTCAAGTTCGCCTTCCTCTTGCCAGTTTCCACGCTGTATTTCAGCATAAAGTTCAGAATCGGAATAAATCGTAAGCATATTTGCCCCGATAAGCGCAGGGTGTATCTGATTGCATATATCAGCCGTCAATTTTGCTCCGATTTCTCCACGACCTGCCCCAGAAATGCTTACCAAGTAAAAGAAACTGTAATGAATGCCTGCTGCATCTAATCTCTGGCATTGCTCTATGATATCAGCAGAGGTATATCCCTTATTCATAAACCGCAGGGCTTCATCATCGCCCGTTTCTATTCCTATTGTCAGACCGTCATATCCAAAAGCCCGCAGTTTGGCAAGCTCATCATTGGTTTTCGTGGTAACATCAGTAATCCTTGCAAACGAGCCGATAGACTTTATGGACGGGAGATACTTGTGGATTAGCTCTGCAATGGCAGCTAATTTGTCATAAGACAAAACAAAGGGGTTAGCTCCCGTCAAAAACACTCGGCGGGTACGCCCGCTGTCCCGACCTTTCGTTGCTCTTTTAACCTCCCGTAAATCACTCTCAATATCCTCCAGAGGGGACATTCTGAATTTGAACGGTAAATCATTATACAAGGTACAAAACTTGCATTTATGATGCGTACAGCCTGCCGTTACCTCTAACAAGAGTGATGCTGCTTCATATGGCGGTCGCCAAATCGTTCCTGTGTAGTGCATAAACACATCTCCTTTTCTGTGTGTTTATACTGATTATACTTGTGTACGATTATTTTACAAGTACTGTACTTTTTTGTAGTACAAATTTAATAACGGTACATTGTTTTTCCAGAAAAGGTGTGTTATACTGTCTTTGAAGGGAGTGGCAGGAATGAAAAAAAGTACATTGGCTGTTGAACGCTGCAAAACAGTTTCTACCATACAAAAAATCTTAGGCGGTAAATGGAAAATCGAAATTATCTATTACATCGCCTTTCGGGATATACACCGCTTTGGAGAGCTTCGCAGGCATATTGGTGACATTACGGAATCAAGCCTGACAAAGCAGCTTCGGGAACTGGAAGCGGATGGCTTCATTACCCGTTATGACTACAAAGAAGTACCTCCCCGTGTGGAATATAATCTTACCGACTTAGGCAAAAGTTTCATTCCCGTATTTGAACACATGAAACAATGGGGAGATGAAAATCTCAGCGAGTAAATAACGCACAATATCTGGCAGGCACATAAATAGTTAGGAAGTAATACTTATGGCAGCAAACAAAAATACAGTTTCCAAAATTGGACAGGGAACAGATATCCGAATCCTAAACTTCGCCCGCATCGCCGACTACCTTGACTGCTTCGTTGACTACCTGCTGGGCAGGACGGACAATCCGGAGGTAAACAGGTGAAAGTCGGTATTGTTTCAGAAAACATCAAAAAACTGTTAGGGCTTTCATCCGTAGGTGATGATAATATTTACATGAGCGCCACCAATATTGCCCATATGGAATCCTCGCATCCTTCGGATTACGCTAAATATAAAGACCAGATACAAAATATCCTTGCTTCTCCTGATTATGTGGGGCAAAACCCTAACGATAATTCTATCGAATATGTGAAAAATTTCATCATTGACAACGAATATGTTAAAGTTGCTGTAAGGCTGTCCTCAGGCAACAAATACTATGCACGTTCTCTTTATGTCTTGAACAAACGAAGGGTCGAAAACTTTATTAAAAAAGGAACTCTGAAAAAAGTTGACTTTTCCAGTATTTGACCGTATAATACCTGACTTCCGTCGTTTCTCTCAAAACCTAGTACTCAGGAGCCGAGCAACATACAGTTTTGGAAGAAATTTCGGACTTCCTTTTCGGACAGATACAATGCATCCAGAGTCGTCAGTCCAGTCAACTTTTTGACTTTTTCGTTGACAGCCTGGTTTCTGGATACGTTTATGTAAGAGTCTTTCTCTACTTTTACTACCCGGAAGTCACGTATAAAGTGAATCAGGTCGTAGGAATTGATTTGGTTTTTAAAAACTTTGATTTCTAATACTCTTAAAAGGAACAAGCTAAGGTAGCAGATCAAAAAATGCCCATAGATTGTTTCTTTTTTCTGTACATAGACCGGACGCGCATCCAGATAAGACTTCGTGATCCGGAAGGATTCCTCGATCTTCCACAAGTTATGATACGTCTGATAGACCTGAAACGGCTCCATGTCCAATTCTGATGTGACCATAAGGTTGTATCCTGCATACTTCAGATCCCCATCAAGCGCTTCCCTGTCAAGCTCTATGACAGGCTTTATCTTCTTCCCGTTCCTGTCTTTGTTGATTATCTTCACGTATTTTGCGGAATCTCCCAGTTCCTCCCGGGTCATCGTCTTGTAAGCCGCATAGTTGGAAGCCCTGTCTGCCATCTTCAGGATCTCGGCTTTTTGCTTTTTGGCCAACGCGGGGTTGAAGGAGACGATTCTTTTTTCAGTCACTGAAAATATCTTCGTGACCTCTCTGCCGGTTTCGGGATCGGTTTCCTTGAATTGATAGGAAAAGGTATCCACGCAGGATTTGAGGCGGTATAAGAGCTTTCCGTCCTTATCCGTGTAGTCTTCCCATATATTCTTATCATTTTCTGATATGACCCATATCTTTTCTTTCTCACTTAAATTCCTGCCATGTATGGATTTAGAGAAGATATATCCATCCTCCGCCTCCTTCACGGCAGCATAGATGTTCCTGGCGCAGTTGAGCCCTTTATCTGCAACCTGCACTGTCTTTCCGGAGATTTTATAACGGCTCTTCATCTCCTCAATAATTTTTCGGATATAGGGCTTTTCAGATTCG
Organism: Lachnospiraceae bacterium; assembly: GCA_021770245.1. Lineage (GTDB taxonomy): Bacteria > Bacillota > Clostridia > Lachnospirales > Lachnospiraceae > Eisenbergiella. Next base: position 1,107 of record JAETRI010000068.1, on the reverse strand, counting down.
TTTCCAGGATACATCTCCATGGCGACCGGGACCAGATCCGCATCCAGGAGGAGCGCCTGCCCGATGATGGGATCATGCCGGTTCTCTTTGGAGGGCCCTTTCTGCTTGTCCCCACAGGGCAGATCGACCTCGAAATAATAATTCGTACAGTCAAAGAACACATTGCTGAAGTTCCTCTGATAGTGCTGCCCATAACAATGGTTGAAGAGTTCGATATATTTCTTGTAGGATTCCCCGATAAAGGAAAGCCCATCGTAGACCTGATCCTCTGAGATTGGAGAGCTGCCGTAGAGATGGGGGAAGACAGCAGAGACTGTCCTGGATTTGGAGCATGGACAGATGACCCTGGAAAAGATGAGCTGGGCAACCATATCGTATACACTGAACTGGAAGCGCGTCTGGGCTGCCAGGATGTCCATGACTTCCCTGACATTCAGTTCTTCTAAAAGTGTATGGAGGATGAAATGCCCGAGGCTGTATTCCACCGGGGCGGCAAAAGCACGCGGGCGGGTCTCTTCGGAAAGAGCTGCGGCACGCGCCTGATTCTTCTTTGCCACAAAGTCTGTATAATAAGCGATGGGATCAGGAATCCCGCTGGAGATGAGGTCTTCCACATAGCCAAAGGCCATGACGCTTTTTGAGCGGGGCTGTTTCCGTTCTTTATCCCAGTGGGATTCGTACATCTGTAGATATAGTCCTTTTTTCTTGTTCTCTTTTCTTAAATAGTATGCCATAAGCGACCTCCGGTAAAAGTGCTATAGAGTACTATTATCATAACACATCTTAAAATTTTTTTCAATAAAAAAAGCCCCAAAAGGGCACTGAAAATTTGCCGTAAATATGGGAAGAACTGAGGTTGAGAGGAACAGATGAATAAAATAGGAAAATGAAAATGCCGGAACTTTCCTAGTACTACGGCGGAAAACGGGCAACAAATACTATGCACGTTCTCTTTATGTCTTGAACAAACGAAGGGTCGAAAACTTTATTAGTAACAGTTCAGCCTTCCTGCAGGAGTAACTGGGTATAGCACCGGCTAAAATATAGCCGGTGTGCCCAGAAACAGTTCCCTTAGATTTTCTATCATCCCCATTTTCCTCTTCTTCA
>JAETRI010000167.1 GCA_021770245.1 Lachnospiraceae bacterium | reverse complement strand
CGCCCGGATGATGAGGCTTATGCGGATTCTTATTTCGTCAATGCCAACAGCACCACGGCTCCCGGCATCGTGGATGCGGACCGCCAGCCGATTATTGATACGTCCGAGGTGTACAGTGGTGTGTACGGCAGGGCGAGCATCAATTTCTATGCTTTCAATTCCAACGGGAATAAGGGTATCGCCTGCGGGCTGAACAATTTACAGAAGATCCGTGACGGGGAACCTTTGGGCGGGAAGTCCCGTGCGGAGGACGATTTTGCGGATGAGGAAGAGGAGGATTTCCTGTCGTAACCAGATAGAGAAAAGCACAGCCGCCGGGTGGCGGGGAACGGGCATCTGCCTTTTCCCTGCCGCCCTTAAGGCGGTGAAAGGAGCTGGTGGAATTGAAATCTTTAGGAATCGACTTGGAAACTTTTTCGTCTGTTGACCTGTTAAAATGCGGCGTTTACCGGTATGCTTCCTCCCCGGATTTTGAGATTTTGCTGTTTGGGTTCAGCGTGGACGGCGGGGATGTGCGGGTGGTTGACCTTGCCTGCGGTGAGGAAATCCCTGCGGATATCATAGAGGCTCTTTCGGATGATTCCGTCATCAAGTGGAGCTATAACAACAATTTTGAACGTGTCTGCCTGTCAAATTATTTCGGCACATGGTTTGAGCCTGGGAGCTGGCGCTGCACGATGGTGTGGGCGGCTTACCTCGGCCTTCCGCGGTCACTGGAGGATGCGGGCGCGGTGCTTGGGCTGGAAAAGCAGAAGCTGTCCGAAGGGAAAGAGCTGATCCGGTATTTCTGTGTCCCGTGCAAGCCGACCAAGGCGAACGGCGGCAGGACGCGGAACCTGCCGGAGCATGACCGGGAGAAATGGGAGCGCTTCAAGGCATATAACCTCCGTGATGTGGAGGCGGAGATGCAGATACAGCAGAGGCTTGCCAAATTCCCTGTGCCGGATTTTGTGTGGGAGGAGTACCGGCAGGACCAGGAAATAAACGACCGGGGCATAGGGGTGGACATGGAGATGGTCAAACAGGCAATCGCCATGGACGGGCGCTCCAAGTCTGAACTGTCAGCCGCCATGCAGGAACTGACGGAACTGGAGAACCCAAATTCCGTGCAGCAGATGAAACAGTGGCTTTCAGAGAATGGGATAGAGACGGATTCACTCGACAAGAAAGCGGTGGCGGGGCTTCTGCAGGATGCGCCGGAACCTTTGAAAACGGTGCTGACGCTCCGGCAGCAGCTTGCCAAATCCTCCGTGAAGAAATACCAGGCAATGGAGAATGCGGTGTGTGCGGACAGCCGTGCGCATGGGATGTTTGCCTTCTACGGAGCTAACAGGACGGGGCGGTTCTCCGGGCGCATTATCCAGTTGCAGAATTTATATAAAAACACAATGCCTGATCTGGCACAGGCGAGGGAGCTCGTAAGGTGCGGTGATTTTGAGGCGCTGGAAATTTTATATGATTCCGTGCCAGAGGTGCTTTCGGAACTGATCCGCACGGCTTTCGTGCCGCAGGACGGCAGGAAGTTCATTGTGGCGGACTTTTCCGCAATCGAGGCGAGGGTGCTTGCGTGGCTTGCCGGGGAGAAATGGGTGCTGGATGTGTTTGGGAAAGGCGGCGACATCTACTGTGAGACAGCGTCAAGGATGTTCCACTGCAGGGTGGAGAAGCATGGCGAGAATGCGGAACTGAGGCAGAAAGGGAAGCAGGCCGTTTTGTCTTGTGGATATGGCGGATCAGTCGGCGCGCTGAAAGCGATGGGCGCACTGGAGGCGGGAATGACGGAGGATGAGCTGCAGCCGCTTGTGGATAGCTGGCGGGAGGCGAACCCCAATATCGTGCAGCTATGGTGGGATGTAGACCGTGCCACGAAGGAATGCATCAAAAAGAGGATGCCCACAGAGACACACGGCATCCGGTTTAATTACCAGAGCGGCATGATGTTCGCTGCGCTCCCATCGGGCAGACGGCTTGCCTATGTGAAGCCGTGCATCGGGGAGAACCGTTTCGGCGGGGAGTCCGTCACCTATATGGGTGTGGGCGGCACAAAGAAATGGGAACGCCTGGAAAGCTATGGTGCAAAGTTTGTGGAAAACCTTGTGCAGGGCATTGCCCGCGACATCTTATGCTATGCCATGCAGACACTGAAAAACTGTGCGATTGT
>JAETRI010000067.1 GCA_021770245.1 Lachnospiraceae bacterium | reverse complement strand
GAGTAGCAGCCATCTATACGATGACAGGGACTGCACCTCGAGGGTGACTATGCTTGCCGACTGTGTAGAGGCAAGCAGCTCGTACGTGCCATCAAGCCCGTCTATATCGCTACTTAGCTGAGTAAGGTCACCCTCTACGTCTTGGAAGCCGTCTGCAATACGCTGCTCCATATCATTCATGTTTGCGGATGAGAAAGCATCCTAATAACATTATTTTACCCACCCCGAATTTGTCGGGAGAAAGGAAAGAAAAAAATGAACAAAATCGTATTTTCAGACAACTCAGAAATCCAGATTTTCGGAGTGTCCCAATCTGCGGATACACTGTTAATCACCATAGACACATCGGACGTGAATGATCTAGCGCAAAAATTCCAAAACAGATCACTGACAAAAGTTATGCGCTACTACGCTGGCATTGATCTTATCCGTGGATACTCCGGATACACAAATCTAAAGAACATATCTTATACTCCGGCGGTTACTGTGTCAGTGGATTATGCCACGGAAGACCCAACCACAGAAAGCGGATTCTCGGAAGAAAGGGCAGACAAATGCGTGGTGACTATGGAAAAAACGTCCATGTTGGCTTCCGTTGCAGGACAGACGGCACAGAATACAGCCAATATTGATTATCTGGCTATGGAGGCCGGACTTGAACTATAAGGAGGAAACGCTATGGAAAAATCGAAGAATTTTCGCAAGGTAAAACAGTACTATGATATGAAACTGTGGAATCTGCAAAAGGTTGCGGCGGCGGTTGGAAAGTGGATTACAGCGAACGAATACGAAGAAATTACCGGGCTTATATATCATTAATAATATGGTACAACGCGCCTTTTAATTTGATGTATGATTGTATAAGAGGTGTTGATTATGTCGAACGAATTTTTGGTTGCTATTGTAGGACTTGTTGGAAGCCTTTGCGGTTCGGTAATAGGTGTTGTCGGAAGTGCGAAAGTCCTTACATATCGCGTCGCGCAGCTTGAAGAAAAGTTGAAAAAGCAGTGTGAAAACTGCGCCGTGATGGATGGCCGCGTAGACAGGCTGGAATCACGTGCCGATGTTATCGAAGAAAAAATCAAGGTAGCCAATCACCGGATTGAAAATCTGGAAAAGAGAGGATGATGAAATTATGGAAAAGATTAACTGGAAAAGGAAATTGACAAGTAGGAAGTTCTGGGCGGCGGTTGTGGGTTTCGTGACGCCTATCATGACGTTGGCACAGGTGCCTGATAATACCGCGGTACAGGTAACGGCTATCATCATGGCCGGAGGCACCCTGATTGCCTACATTATAGGAGAGGGACTTACAGACGCGACGCATGCAGGAGAAGCAGACGAGCAGTGATAATGGGAGATGCGAGTAATCGCCTTCTCTCTTTCTCTGTAAGAAAGGAAAAATATGCAGAATATTCAAAAAATATGGAAAGGCATTGATGTATCGGACTGCCAAGGGAAGATTGACCATGCCAGAGTGGCCGCGGCCGGTTGTGAGTTCGCGATTCAGCGGAGCACCCGGAAATCTGGAAAACCAGACAACTTCTTCGCGACTAACTTGGAAGGATTCAGGAAATATGGAATTCCCATATCTGTGTATAAGTATATGTATGGGACAACCCCGCAGGCGGCCATTACGGAGGCACAGCAAGTCATTGCGCTCTTGAAACAGCATGGCCTTGAGTGTATCGTCTGGTGGGATGTGGAAGACCCATCCCTGAAAGCCATTGGCAGTGCCAGACTTACATCCTGCATCCAGGCGGCCCGGGAGACCATAGAGGCGGCGGGATACCGCTTCGGCATCTATAGTGGGGCCTATGTCCGATCAGAAGGATGGTTCGATTTCAACCAGTTCTCGGCAGCTCCTATGTGGGGTGCCCGGTACTACAGAGGGGACAGGGTGATTCAGTTCGGGGAGCTGCCGGACGAAGGCTGCAAGCCCAACCTGGGCCGCGACCTCTGGGGATGGCAGCATACCAGTACGGGCCGTATCCCGGGCATCTCTGGGAACGTAGACCTTGACGTATGCTGGCAGGACCCTGTAAGCATCCAGGAGGCCCCTGCGGAGCCTGGAACCCTCTACATGGTATCTATTGCGGATGTATGGACTCGGGAGCTGGCGCAGACCATAGCGGCGGCGTATCCGGGCTGTGAGGTACACAGGGTATCTGTATTGGATGCAGGCGGCATCGAGCTGTGGACGGCCTCTGTGGCTGATGTATGGAGCTGGGAGCAGGCAGAGGTATCCAGACGGCAGTACGCCGCTATGGGGATCAACAGCAATATCCACCAGGTGAAGATGATTGCATGAACGCGAAAAGGAGGCGTGATTTTACAACGTCTCCTTTTATTATTTCGTATATTCTGGCTCTATATAGAATTTTATAGGAATTTGTAGTACCATATCATTAGTAACACATTGGTAACAACTGCATCAAATACTGGTGAATTCATTCAGTTTTTCCGTTTCATGACATTAAAATTTTCTTAACAAATGAATTAATGATAGTATTTTCTTTTTTCAAGTATTTTGAAATTGATGCCTTCGGCGGGATGTGATATGCTTACGATAAAAAAGGAGGGGACAGACGTTGAAAACAGAGGCTTGTTTGAACGGGAGGGAATTTGCCAGGTTTGGGCGGTCCGGCACGTTCCGTCACCGAAGGAGCCGGGGCAGACCGGCCCTGTTTACAGCGATCCTGTCTGCTTCCGCCTCTGTCTGCTTCGCGTGGCAGGAGCGGCAGATTACAAACGGTAGGAGCGCCGCGGCATGAGCGGAGCCGTATCGGCAAAGCATCGCAAAATTGTTACATCACTTATTTTCAGAATAACTGATACCAAAGGAGGTTAATAACTATGAACGACACAATGCAGGCAATTTCCAACATCGGCATCATCCCTGTTATTGCTTTCAACAGCACGGAGGAGGCTGTCCCCCTGTGTAAGGCGCTGGTGGCCGGGGGCCTTCCTGCCGCCGAGGTAACGTTCCGCACCGCCTGTGCCGAGGAGTGCATCCGCATCATCGCCAGGGAAGTCCCCGAGATGCTGCTGGGCGCCGGGACCGTGCTCACGGTAGAGCAGGCCGACCGGGCCATGGCCGCCGGGGCCAAATTCATCGTGGCCCCCGGGTACGACCCCCATGTCACCCGGCACGTCCTGGACAAGGGAGGCGTGATGATCCCCGGCACCGCCACCCCCGGAGAGATGCAGCAGGCCATGAACCAGGGCTGCGAAGTCCTTAAGTTCTTCCCCGCCGAGGCCAACGGCGGTGTGGCCATGCTTAGGAACATAGGCGCGGCTCTCAAAGGCGCCAAGTGGATGTGTACCGGAGGAGTCAACGCCAAAAACGTCAACGACTACCTGGGGTACGGCCAGATCGTGGCCGTGGGCGGCACCTGGATGTGCAAGAGCGACATGATCAGGGACGGCAAATGGGACGAGATCACCGCCCTCAGCAGGGAGGCCGTCAGAACCATGCTGGGCTTTTCCCTGGCCCATGTGGGCATCAACTGCGAAAACGAGGGAGAGGCGGAGAAGACCGCCCGAACCCTCTGCGCCCTCTTCGGTCTGGATTATAAGCCGGGCAACAGCTCCGTCTTCGCCGGCACCGCCGTGGAGTGCATGAAGGCCCCCTATCTGGGGAAAAACGGACATATCGGCATCGCCACCAACAGCCTGGATCGGGCGGTCTACCACTTGGGCCGCCAGGGCGTGGCTTTCGATGAGTCCACCCGCAAGCCCAAGGCCCTCTACCTGAGAGACGAGGTGTGCGGCTTTGCCGTCCATCTGCTTCAGAGGGAAACGATTTGACCGATGGCCTTTTTTCAACCCGGCATTTGGGCCGCCTGCGGCACAAATGGGATCACAGACGTGAAATCGCATACGCGATTTCACGTCGCAATGCCGCAAAGGGCGCGGCATGAAAGGGGTTAAAATGAATCTACTCACCTTGGAGCATATATCGAAGTCCTATGGGGAAAGAAAGCTGCTGGACGATGCTTCCTTTTACCTGCAGGATGGGGAAAGGGTAGGATTGATCGGGGTTAACGGAACGGGGAAGTCCACATTGCTCCGACTGGTGGTGGGGGCGGAGGAGCCGGATGAAGGAGAAAGGAGCTGTGCAAACCATGCGGTGATTCGCTTTCTGCCCCAGAATCCGGAGTTTTTTCCGCGGGATACAGTGCTGGAAAGCGTGCTGTCCGCGGAAAACGGGAGCAGTGCCGGGAAGGACGGCGAAGCAAAGGAGGCCGCATGGGTAACGGAAAGCGATGCGAAAGCCATGCTGACCCGGCTCGGGGTGACGGACTTTGGACAGCCTTGCGGAGAGCTTTCCGGCGGGCAGAGGAAGCGGCTTGCGCTGGTGTCCGCCCTTCTTTTTCCGTCGGATATCCTGGTGCTGGACGAGCCGACAAACCACCTGGACAACGAAATGTCGGATTGGCTGGAGGAATACCTGAAAAAATGGCGGGGTACGCTGGTGATGGTAACCCATGACAGGTATTTCCTGGACAGCGTGGCAGAAAGGATCGTGGAGATCGACAGGGGGAAACTGTATTCCTATCCGGGCAATTATGAGGAATATTTGAGGGGAAAAGCGGAACGGATGGAGCGGGAGGCCGCGGGAGAGAGAAAGCGGCAGTCCATCCTGCGGACGGAACTGGCCTGGATGCAGCGCGGAGCGCGGGCGCGTTCCACCAAACAGAAGGCGCGGATCCAGCGATACGAGGAGCTGTGCGCCAGGCAGGCTCCGGCGGAGGAGGCCCGGGTGGAAATGGGCTCCGTATCCACCCGGATGGGAAAGACTACGATAGAATTGTCCCATATCGGAAAGGGATACGGGGGAAAGAAGCTGGTGGAGGATTTTTCCTACACCTTTTTAAAAGGGGACAGGGTGGGATTTATCGGGGCGAACGGCTGCGGAAAAACCACATTGATGAAGCTTATAACGGGGCAGATTCCGCCGGACTGCGGGGAAATCAGGGTGGGCGGAACGATCCGGATGGGATATTATGCGCAGGAGCTGGGCGGAGCGGGTGCGCGGGAAGCTGCGGGCATGGATCCGGATAAGAGGGTGATCGACTATATCCGGGAAACGGCGGAATATGTGCGGACAGCCGAGGGAAGCATAAGTGCCTCCCAAATGCTGGAACGGTTCTTGTTCGTGGGGGAAGATCAGTACGGACTGATCGGAAAGCTTTCCGGAGGCGAGAAAAGGCGGCTGAATCTGCTGCGCGTTTTGATGGAAGCGCCCAATGTACTGATTCTGGACGAGCCTACCAATGATCTGGATGTGACCACGCTTTCCGTTCTGGAAGACTACCTGGACGGTTTTGACGGAATCGTGATCGCGGTATCCCATGACAGATATTTTCTGGACCGGGTGGTACACAGGATCTTCGCCTTTGAAGAGGGCGGAAGGCTGAAGCAGTATGAGGGCGGATATACCGATTACGCGCTGCGCCGGGAGATGGAGGGCCAAGCGGGAGGCCCGGCAGGGACGTCCCCGGGCGGGCCGTCAAAGGGAAGCGGAAGGCGCGGGCAGCCGGGAAGAGGAAAACCGGAATCGGTAAAAACGAAGAAGCTGAAATTTTCCTACCGGGAGCAGAAGGACTACGAATCCATAGAGGCGCAGATCGGAGACCTGGAGGAACGGATTGCGGCCCTGGAGGAACGGATTGCGGCATCTGCCAGGGACTATACGAAGCTGAATGAGCTGATGCGGGAAAAGGAGGAGGTGGAAACGGCCCTGGAGGAAAAGATGGAGCGGTGGATGTATCTGGAGGAGCTGGCAGCAAAAATCGCGGAGGCGCAAGAAGGGATAGCAAATGATAAAGATAGGACGTAATGATCCCTGCTGGTGCAAAAGCGGCAGGAAATATAAGCAGTGTCATGCGGCTTTCGACGAAAAAATCCGGCACTATGAGCTGCAGGGGCATATGGTGCCCACGCATGATATGATCAAGAATGAGGAGCAGATTGCGGGGATCCGGAGAAGCGGCGCGGTCAATACCGCCGTCCTGGATTATGTGGAGGCGCATATCCGGGAGGGGATGACCACGGCGCAGATCGACAGGCTGGTGGATGAGAAAACGAGGGAGCTGGGGGGCATTCCGGCGCCTCTGGGCTATGACGGGTTTCCCAAAAGCGTATGTACCTCCGTCGGAAATCAGGTTTGCCACGGTATCCCGAGCGAAAAGACGGTTCTGAAGGATGGGGATATCGTAAATGTGGATGTGTCCACGATTTATGGGGGATATTTTGGAGATTCTTCCAGGATGTTTTGCATCGGGAAGGTGAAAGAGGAGGATGCGCGCCTGGTACGGGTGGCCAGGGAATGCATGGAGAAGGGGATCGCGGCGGTAAAGCCCTGGACGTTTCTGGGGGACATGGCGGATGCGGTGAACAGCCACGCGAAGGCAAACGGATACAGTGTGGTGGAAGAGATCGGAGGCCATGGGGTGGGGCTGGAATTCCATGAGGATCCCTTCGTTGGCTATGTGGCGCCTCGGGGGACGGAAATGCTGATGGTTCCCGGAATGATTTTTACGATTGAACCCATGGTGAATATGGGAAGCGCGGAAATCTATGTGGACGACAGGGACGGATGGACCGTCTATACGGAGGACGGAAAACCGTCCGCCCAGTGGGAAGTTATGGTCCTGGTGACCGATGAGGGCTGCGAGATCCTGGCGCAATGATCCGAAGGGCCGACGGACAAAGGGATGTGGCCTCTCCCGTTTTCCATAGACGAAACGGCGGCCGGACCGCCCATGCGCTTGCCATGCATGGGCGGTCCGGCGTTTTGGCAACACGGTTTGCCGGGGCTCTTGGGATTCAGTCAGGCCGGCACTCTCCGCGCAGCCTGCGGATCGTTTCCGTCACCCGGGGAAGGACTTCCTCCACGGGGATTTTAACAGAACCGGATTTGTCCCGGCGCAGGGAGAGTTCCACACAGCCCGCCTTTTGGTTGCGGGGACTTACGGTGAGGCGTATGGGCACGCCCAGAAGATCCGCGTCGGAAAACATGACGCCGGCGCTGACGGGCCTGTCGTCGTAGAGAACCTCAAATCCTTCTTTCCCAAGCAGATCATACAGTCTGTCCGCCTGGGAATGCACCTGTTCGTTATCGCTCCTTAAGCAGCATATATGTACCTGCCAGGGCGCGATGCTGACGGGCCAGACGGGACCGTATTCGTCGTGGGACGCCTCGCAGACGGATGCCGCCAGGCGCCCGATGCCGATACCGTAACAGCCCATGAGGGGCTCCTTTAAGACACCGTTTTCATCCACATACTGCATGTGCATGGCATGGGTATATTTGGTGCCCAGCTGAAAAATATTTCCCACCTCGATCCCGCGGGAGACCGTGATGCCGCTTTCCCGGCAGGAGGGACAGATGCCGCCCGGGACGGCTTTCGCCAGATCGTGATAGCGCACGTCGGGGCAGTCCCTTTCCATGCAAAGCCCGACGAAATGGAAATCCTTTCGGTTGGCCCCGCAGGCCAGGCCGGAGGCGCCGCGCAGGGAGCGGTCATAGAATACGGTGTATTTGGCATTTGGAGAGGCAAGATCCCCGGCGGGAAGGCCGCAGGGGCCGATAAAGCCGGCCTGCAGACCGGATTCCTCCGTGAGCAGGGCAGGATGAATCCCTTCCCCGAGAAGATTGGTGAGCTTGGTCTCGTTGATCTCCAGATCCCCGCGCAGGAAAACGATCACCCAGGAGCCGTCCCGGTCCCTTTGGTAGACCACCGCCTTGCAGATCTTTTGGGACGGCATATTCAGAAAACCGCACAGCTCCTGGATGGTGCGGATATCCGGGGTGTGGACGCCAGAAAGCTCCTGTTCCGTCCGTTCGGGGACGGTCGGGAGAATACACTCCGCGGCTTCCATATTGGCGCGGTAACCGCAGTGCGGACAGAGGACGATGCTGTCCTCTCCGGCAGGGGTGAGCAGCATGAATTCGTGGGAAAGGCTGCCGCCCATCATACCGGAATCCGAAGCGACGGAAAGTACCTGGGGGATTCCGACACGGGCGAAAATCCGTTCATAGGCGTGCAGGCAGCGCCGATAGAAAGCATCCAGATCTTCCTGGGAGGTATGGAAGGAATAGGCATCCTTCATGGTGAATTCCCTTACCCGGATCATTCCGGCCCGGGGTCTGGCCTCGTCCCGGAATTTGGTCTGGATCTGATAGATCATGAAGGGATAGCGGGAATGGCCGGAGGCGTATTCCCGTACCATGTGGACGGCCGCCTCCTCATGGGTCATACCCAGGACCATGCCGGAGCCGTTACGGTCCTTGAAACGCAGAAGCTCCGGCCCTACGGCCTGCAGACGGCCGGATTCCTCCCAGAGGGATGCGGGGAGGGCTACGGGAAACAGAACCTCCTGTCCGCCCAGGGCGTCCATTTCCTCCCGGATGATGCCTTCGATTTTATCCGTAATCCGCTTCAGGGGAGGCAGGACGGAGTAAATGCCGTTTGCGACATACTTCATGTACCCTCCCCGGAGCATGAAAGCGTGGCTTTCGACGACGCAGTCGGAGGGAGTCTCCCGAAAACGTTCTCCAATCATTTCAGACAGTTTCATATGATCTTTCCTTTCCGCCGCGGACGCAGCATGACGATAAAAATAAAAACGCCCCTCGCCTGCCTTTTGTTCCCTTTTGCCAAAGCTTCCTGCAGATTCCTGCCGGAGGCTTCGGAAATGTCAGAAAAAAAGATAAGCTTAGGGCGAACGTATGCGTCCGTGGTACCACCTAAATTCGGAATGATCCGCGCTCACGGTACAGGGCAGGGCCCGATACCTTTCTCTGTTACGGGAGAACCCGGTGAAGCTTACTTGACATCCGCAAAATGCACCGGACGGTTCGGCCCACGGCTCCGGGAGGGGTTTGATATTCCGTCCGTAAAGGCTCGCACCGGCCGCCTTCTCTCTGTGCCATCCGAAATACCTACTATTTCCCTTCAACGCCTTTCTTACCGCGGGCCGGGGCTGAAAAGAGGGCAGGCCTGCCTGCGGCAAAAACGGACGGAAGCGGCGGCTTATCCGCACGGCTTCCATCGATTTTTCCCAGAATAGCACAGACCGGGAAAAGTGTCAATGGGGTACGCGCCGCTTACCACGACAAACGCATGAACGGCTCTGCGGCCTCTGCGCCACCCCTGCCCGTCCCTGCGTTCATCTAAGGCTTCGTCCTATGGACGGAGCGCTTCCCTGAGCGCTTGGTTTAGCTGCCTGATTGTATCCGCGTCGGGCTTCAGAATTTCCCGGTCATAGGTGAGCAGGCCGTTTACCTCATCCTCCACATCGGACAGCTGGGTGTATACGGTGGCGGAGATCCCTTTTTTCACCGCGGGAAGGACGGTCCGGGTAAGGAGCTTCCGGTATCCCTCGGTCAAAGAGGAGCGGCTTTTATATTTGCCGTAGCCGTACTGTCTGCGGCTGTAGCTGTGCTGCGGGATGTGCCAGGTGTAGCCCCCGAATTCCGTCAGGGCCAGGGCGCGGTCGGTTTCGGGGCGTATTTTCAGGGAAAAGAAATAGTAGTGGAGGCTGGCCAAATCCCCTGCTTTTTGGTCAAACCAGCCGCTGGCATGGTCGATCAGCCGCGAGGGGTCGAGGAGACGGAGAAAATCGGCCGCCTTTTTGGCGTTAAACTGTCCCCATCCTTCATTAAAAGGCACCCAGCAGACGATGGAGGGATGGTTGAAAAGGGTCCGGACGGTGGTTTTCATTTCCCGGTAGAACTGTCTGCGCCCCTCTTTTTCCCGGCGGGAGAGCAGGCGGTAGCTGGCCGGCCCGTCAGGGATGGTGAGGTGAAAGGCATTGAAAAGGGTGGCCAGGTAGGTCACGAACCAGTGGCGGTAGGAGGTGCCGCCGCAGACCATGTCCTGCCAGACCAGCATGCCCAGCCTGTCGCAGTGGTAATACCAGCGTTGGGGTTCGATTTTCATGTGTTTGCGCAGCATGTTGAAGCCTAAGCTTTTCATGGCGAGGATATCATATCGGAGCGCCGCATCACAGGGGGCGGTATAGAGGCCGTCCGGCCAATAACCCTGGTCCAGCACACCGGTCTGCATATAAGGGACATGGTTTAGGTACAGCCTGGGAAGCCCCCGCTCATCGGTGCCTATCTCGCATTTGCGCATGGCAAAATAGCATTCCACCCGGTCTTCCCGGGTTTCCAGGGTGAGGTGGTAGAGGAAGGGATCCTCCGGGGTCCAGGGATGAAAACCGGGGAGGGGGACGGCGGTTTCCCTGCCTGCGGTGAGGGAAGCGGTCAGAAGCGCCGGAGAGGAGGCATCCTCGGGGAACGCAAGAGGATGGTCGCGCAGAAGCGCATCCCGGTCGTTTTCGGGCCGTATGGAAGCGGTCAGGCTATGCCGGGCAGCTTCCTTTCCCGCCATATGAACCAGAATACGGCAGCAGGCGCGGTCGAAATCAGGGGTAATGCGGACGGAGGCGATATAAGGGTCGGGCACCTCCTCCATCCATACGCTCTGCCAGATCCCGCTTTGGGCGGTATAGAACATGCCGCCCCGCTTTAACTTCTGCTTACCCCGGCTGTACCAGGACGTATCGCTCAGATCCCGCACGCAAAGGAGCAGTTCGAAATCGGGGGAGCCTTCGCCGGGCAGAAGATCCGTGATATCCAGGGAAAAGGGCAGGTATCCTCCCACATGCCTGCCTGCCGCCTTTCCGCCTATGAAAACCCGGCACTGCTGGTCTACCGCTCCGAAGTGGAGAAGCAGCCGGTATCCTTTTTTCAGGGACGGCCTGGACACGCGGCGGCGGTACCACAGATATTCGCCAGGCAGCAGCTGGCGTTCCACGCCGGAGAGGGGGCTTTCCGGAGAAAAGGGCACCAGGATGCGGCCCGTAAAATGCTCCGGCTTATGCGCAGAACGGGAGAAACAGTAGTCCCATTCTCCGTTCAGATTGTAGTAAGAGGAACGCACCATGGCAGGCCTGGGGTATTCTTCCCATACCTGATCTTTTGTTACCTGACGGCTCCAGCGGGTGGAGCGGAGTATTCCTTTTTTCATTGACCCTCCCATTGCGCCGAAATCGGCTTGGATTGAATTACTGATAAGTATACACCCTTCGGAGGGCTTTGGAAAGTAACAGTATGCAGACGGATAGGACAACATGAATGGCCCTGCGCCACCCCTGCCGTCCCCGCGGCGCGTGATGATCCATCGGGGACCGTAACAGTTCCGCTACCCCGCAGGCTCCCGGACGCCGGGGTGCACAGGGAAGGATCCTGCCGGAAACCCGCTGCCGCTTTGTGCTGCTTCTAAAGCCGCTGCTCCCGGCTTCGGATCTTGCGAATGCGGCTAAACTCCTCGCTACGCTCGTCGGACAACGCCGCATTCGCAAGGAAGCCGATCCCATCGGCTTAAGAAGCAGTACCAAAGCGGCAGATGGCTTCCGGCAGGATCCTTCCCTGTGCGCCCCGGCGTCCGGGAACCTGCGGGGTGGCGGAACTGTTACGGTCCCCGATGGATCATCCCAAAACGCCGGCGCTTATTGACTAGAATAGGAAAAATAAATATACTAAAAACGAAAAGGATCCGCCAATCGACGGAAATCGGCGGCAGAATACCTATTTCTGCCATAGGCAATAACAAATTGGGACAAATCAAGGGATAAAAGTTTCTTTAGAAATGTTCTCTTGATAAAGATCGTTTCATAACGAGGAGGAACAGGCGATGCATGACGGAAATGAACTGCGCAAGAGATATGCCGACGGAATGGTTAAAACGGCAGCCGGAAACGAAATTTCGTTGGAGGAACTGAACTTTCAGAAATGTATTATAGGAAGCGATGAAGCCGGTAAGGGAGAAATTTTCAGGCCGTTGATTACGGCTGCCGCCTATGTAAGGCCGGAGGATATGGATAAACTGATCGAGCTTGAGGTGAAGGATTCAAAAGCTTATGGTAAGGATTATGAGACGGCCAAAGAAATATTCTATCCCATAGGTGAGGCATTAACGGGATTTACCTCTTATAAGGATTTTGAGGGTCAAGAGGGAAAAGTCATTCGTACGGATTATGTGACATTTGCGGCAAGCGCACTCTTAAATAATAGATTTAATAAAGATTTTAAGCCCGGTTCCGGGAAAAAATCCGGCAATCTCCAGGAGCTTCTTCGATACGAGCATAAGGCTGTGCTGCTGGCGCTGGCCGGAAGTGTGCCATATGATTATATGGTTGTGGATGATTTTCAAGACGGATGGCATCATGACAGAATCCTGAAAGAAATCGATATACCGGCCGGACAGGCGGTGATTGTTACAAAGGCGGATTCCCAAGTGATGGCAGTAGCATGCGCATCCGTCATCGCCTATTATCTTACCAATCTTTATGTGGATGCATTGGATAAGATGCTGGAGGGCAGGTATGGAATCGGAAACCCATTGGACCGCGGTGCGAATTACAAGACGGAGGCTTTTCAGGCGCCGCTCAAGAAGCTGAACGAAATTTCAAAAGAGGAATATGAAGAATTTTTGGTAAACTACGCAAAGAAATATTATATCAGAAACATGGAGCCGGATGATTAAATAAGGTTTACATCTATTGAGAGATGTTTGAATCGGCGTTTCAAACCCTTTATTGACGGCAGTATCGCAGGCAAAGCCTGCGATATGCAGGGGTATCAGAATGAGGATAGGAGAAGTCAGACGATGAAGAAAGTGATTTACGCAGTAAGAAGCGGAAGAAAGAGGGGGATTTTTAACGAATGGCTGAAATGCTTTGAGCAGACAAACAAGTATCCGAATTCAAAATTCCGCCGTTTTGAATATCAAAGCGAGCTTGAGAAGGAGGCGGAAGATGTGCCCGGCAGCCTGCGGTATGCCATAAAAGAGGCGGAAAAGTATCTGGGGGATTTGGTGTATCTGGGTGAGAGCGCGGACTATTTGAAGGATGCGAGCTGGGAGGAAGAGGGCTTTTTGCCCTTCGGCGACGAGCCTGAAGCAGGAAATCCGGAGGCTTTGTCCGATCAGAGAGAGGAGGAAGAAGAGGATATTGAGGAAGAATTTGACAAATGGATCGATGTCGGCAGGGGAAAAAGTACCGGATGGACAGAATACTGGGCGATCGCAGAGGATATGAAAAAATGTATCTATACCATCCGTGACACAAATCAGAGCGACGGCGCCAAGAAGACGGCGGCGGCCAGACTGAAGAAACAGCTGGAAAAATGTCTCTCGGATGTGAATCTAAACAAGCTGACTGCCATTTACCGCGACAAGGCGGAGGAGAATGCTATTGGGTACAATCCGCCTGCCGTAACCGCTTTTGTGAGACGGATGTCGATGGTATACCCGGAGCCGGAACCGTCTAAAGCTGAGAAAGCGGAGGAGAAAGACTCCATGCGGCAGCTTTTGATGCAGGCCGGGGCCGTGGAAAGCGAACTGCAGGATAAGGTCGTCGGACAGGACGCGGCCATTGAGAAGCTGAGAGCGGCATATTTTGACAGGGAACTGACGATCCGTCTGCAGCCCAATAAGAGGGGACCCAGAAGCGCATACCTTTTGGCAGGGCCTCCGGGTGTGGGGAAGACTTTTATGGCGCAGCAGTTTGCTTTTAAATTGGGATTCCCTTTTAAACGGTTTGATATGTCAGGATATTCTAATAATGAAGCGATACAGGAATTGGTTGGTTTTGCCTCGACGTGGAAAGATTCCGAACCGGGCATCCTTACCGAGTTTGTGTCCGACAATCCGAAAAGCGTTCTTTTGTTTGATGAAATAGAAAAAGCGCATATCACCGTCATACGGCTGTTTTTACAGATCCTGGATGACGGGACCTGCGAGGATAAATATAATAAACGGAATATCTCGTTTCATAATACCATCATATTTTTTACAACCAATGCAGGCCGGCAGCTTTACGCTGACGCACGGAATGAAAATCTCACGCTGCTTCCGGACCAGGTGGTGACAGATGCGCTGGAGAAGGATATTAATCCGATAACAGGACAACCCTATTTTCCGCCGGAAATACTTTCGAGAATGTCTTCGCACACCGTCCTGATGCTGAATCATTTAAAGGCAGATGCGATTTATAAACTGGTGAAGAAGGATATAGAAGACCGGTTGAAGAGAATCAAAAAGCAATACGGCTATGAACTGAGGCGGGGGGAAGAATACCTGGCCCGGACCGTATTATATTCCATGGGCGGAAGCGCGGACGCCAGGAATGCTTCCAAAGCAGCAGGCAAACTCATTGATAAGGAAATATATGAGCTGCTGAAGCTGATAGAGGAAAAACAGGGGCTGGATGAGAGCGGTATTGTCAGAAGGATCGAATGGAAATGTGATTTTGAAGGCGTCGCAGAGGAAATCAGGGACTTCTACTTCGGGGAAAGGAATTGCGTAATTCCTGTCTTCGGAACAGTGGAATACAAGCCGGCCGGAAAATTACAGAATAACAATGTACGCGTGAAGAGCACTGTGGATAGTAAAGAGTTTATGGAAATGATCTATAAGGAAAATGTTCTTTTCGCAGTCATTGATTACACATTTGGCATGGAAAATGCGGGAAACGGGCCGGGTGCTGCGGACGCCGGGACGATCGGCAGGGATGTCTTCTTAAAGCTTCGGGCG
The DNA here is from genome assembly GCA_021770245.1 of Lachnospiraceae bacterium. Taxonomy (GTDB): domain Bacteria; phylum Bacillota; class Clostridia; order Lachnospirales; family Lachnospiraceae; genus Eisenbergiella. The sequence goes on along the minus strand of JAETRI010000067.1, from coordinate 3,057 downwards.
GAAGATCGGGAAGTCCCGGTGTACATTCTGGACGGAAGCCGCGGATACGATTATTCGGAAAAAGAAAAAAATGCCCTTATGAAAAAAGGGGCTGGGGGATTCATCGAGAGCAGATGTTGGCAAGACCGGCTGGAGCAGACCTACATGGACGTATGCTGTCAGGCGGTAATGGAAACATTAACGATGCGGCATCAGGTTCTGGCATATGAAATGAAACAGGAATTTGATGAGAAAACCAATGTCGGAAGTATCATCTTTTGTGATTTCAAGCTGGAAACGGCAGTGGAATCCGAGGATAAGTCTTCGGTGTTGCCCGATGATCTGCGTCCGAATAAAAGCTGGGACGATATTTATGTGTCGGAGGATCTCAAAGAGGAACTTAAATTTTTTATCGATTATCTCAAGAATCCTAAGAAGTATAAGAAAAAGGGCATAAAGCCGAGAGGAGTCCTGCTGTATGGTCCTGCGGGAACCGGCAAAACCTCTCTGGCAAAGGTTGCAGCCTCGGAATCCGGAGTGAATTTCCTGTCCGTCAGCGCAGGCGAGCTGGCTAACGGAGGGCCTGAGAAGGTACAAGACGAATTCCGGATCGCGAGAAAATATGCACCTGCAATCCTGTTCATTGATGAAATTGACGCCATAGGTATCAAACGGGAATACTCCTATGCGCCAAATCCGGTCCTGAATGCATTGCTGACCGAGATGGACGGATTTAAAACGACAGACAGTAAGCCGGTATTTGTCATGGCAGCCACGAATTTTGAAAACAAAATTGATTTTGCCCTCCAACGCCGTTTTGACAGGGCGTTCGAGATGAACTGCCTGGATAAGAAAGGAAGACGGTGTCTGCTGGAAAAACTCATCAGGAAGCAGAGCGATATGTTTGATGTTTCTGACGAAAAGATGGAAAGCATTGTGGACAGGTCTGAAGGGGTGGCCCCGGCAATCCTGGAACAGGTCGTTGAAGCGGCTTTGAGGGAGGGAATCCGGTCTGAGCGAATCATCGATGACGACCTGTTTGACGAGATATTTGAAAAATGCATCCTGGGCGAGGAACGGGTTGACAGGTCCCCAGATAAGATAGAGCGTACTGCGTATCACGAGGCAGGGCATGCCTTGATCGATCTATACTATGGCAGGCCGCCCGCTTATATGAGCATCGTGGCAAGAGGGAACCACGGGGGGTATCTGATGCCCGAAACAGGGGAAAGGGATTCGACCAAGGAATATTATCTGGAGAGAATCTGTTCCGTATTAGGAGGCAGAGCGGCCGAGACGGTATTTCAATATGGTCTAACACATGGCGCAGCTCATGATTTGGAAATGGCTACAGGCATTGCCGCGAATATGGTGTGTAAGTTCGGAATGTATGAGGAAGAAATCGGCCTGGCCGTGATTGATGAGAAAGAGCTCATACATAACGAAAAGGCAAAAGGACTCATCAACCGGATTTTATCAGGACAGTTGAAAGAGGCAATCGGCATTATTGAGGCGAATCAGGATGCAATGAAACGTTTGGTGAAAGCGGTCATGAAAAACGGGAAAAAGTATCTGACCGGGAAAGAAATCAGAGAGGCGGCAGGCGAATTGAATAAAAAGTAAAATGGTAGAGGCTTTGAAGCCTGCTGCGTCGCGGCATGAGTAGCGGCATGTACCGGTGGTGAGGGGGATCAGCCTCCGGAGGCGGCATGCACCGGTGGTGGAAGGGGGATTAGTTTCCCCCTGCCCGCTGTTATCCCCGGTGGGGCGGCCCTTCGACTGCCCTTTTGATACATGGTAAGGAGGCGCCTTTCCGTCTACGCGTCCCACAGGGTGAACTGCGATTCCTTTAATGATTGAACCGCTCTTACAGTAATTTTATCATCTTCCGTAATGTTTCCGCATAACAGCGGAGAATTTACATCATATAGCCTGCTATTTTGTAAAACGTTTTCATGGCTATAGTTAGCATAACAATATGCACAGTCGTTTTTACATGTGTTATAGGTACCGATATCAATGCTTTCCATGCAGCCGCATTCTTTTCGCTGATTTTTATCCTTATCCGCATGTATTTTACATCCGATAATCTGTTCAATTAATTCTCTGTCTATGCAGCTATTATGTTCTATTCCATAAGCCGACAAATCCATCATTTCTGCACAAGATGCAGCCTTGATGCTATTCTCTTTGGCCGTTGACGCAATCCGGGCCGCAAATTCAGCCAGCTCCTTTTCCGGTAAGGAATAGGCATGCATTGCATCCATATTTTTTTTGTTTTTCGTATATATATCAACAAAACTGATCACACATTTGGACGTATATCCGTTCAATTCCCGGGCAATCTGCTTAAAAGCCTTTAAATGATATTCCGGGGTATATTTGTCGGTAAAAATGATGGGATCATACCGCCAGATCACCCTTTCCCTGCCGATTTTCCCTGCCAGCTTTTGGAATACCGGGATCATATGCTCCCTCTTGTGTGGTACATGACGTTCTATATCATTTCCAAATCCGGTAAGCGTAAATTGAAAATAATATTTATAGGCATCCAATTCCTCTAGTCTCGAAAACATCGGTTCCGGATTCTTGGACCAAAAGACAATGCAGTCTATTACCTTTGGAGACAGGATGATTTTACTGATCTGACGGGCATTCATCGGATTACGGACATACACAAAACCGTCCTTTATTCTGTTATAAAACCATTCCGAATAATAATTCGGAATATCCGTTCTGCGGCTGACACTTAGGATCATAGCATCATCTTCTTTCAAAGTTAATGATCATGTATTTCCTTTTGACGGGTTATGTGCACATTTTGTTTTCAGAAAGATTAACATGATGCCTTGGATTTGTCAAACGGAAGAGAAGGGACAATCCGGACAAACGTATGAATGGCCTTGCAGCCCCTGTGCCACCCCTGCCCGTCCCCGCGGCGTGTGATGATCCATCGGGGACCCGCTTTCGCTCAGCCAAAAACGCAGCGGTACTAAGCTCGCCAAGGACGGGCTCGCTAAGTGCCCAATGTGGTCAACTTAAGGCCATGGGCGCTCCCTGCCGGGCGCCCGAGGCTGC
>JAETRI010000066.1 GCA_021770245.1 Lachnospiraceae bacterium | reverse complement strand
GAGCCATCGCAGAGGGGCAGAGCCCCTCGGGACAAAATGTCTCGAAGTGGTTACTTGTCTTTTTCCATTTTCTTCGGGGCCTTTGCCAGCTCGGGCGGCTGTTTCTGTTTCCACTCATCCAGCAGGCCGATGATCTGCTCTTTCATTTTGGCCGGAGTGACCTCCTTGCCGAAATACTTTTCCAGTTCAGCGGTTGAAATAATCACGCCTCGATCCTCCTTTTTCTTTTCTGATAAGATACCGTCAATCACATCGCCGTTGAGCTTGCCCTCCTGATCCAACTCCCGGAGCTTTTTCGCCTGGGCCACCGAGGGGGACGCCTGCTCCCCATCAATGGAAACAGCGATCAGCCTCTGGTTTTTGGGCTTGATATAGGAGAGCTCCACGGCGGGCATAAAGCCCATCTTTTTATCGTCCACCTTGTCCAGCAGTTCCGGCACAAGGGAGTTGAGCCGCAGATAGCGCATGACTTTTTTATAGTTCATGTCATGGGCCTCGCCCACAATCTCCACGGAACGCTTGCCAATGTCGCCCTCGGCCACATTTTTCAGCCGCCCGCCCTGGTGCTTGATGTCCTCCACTTCCAAATCCAGCAGGGCGGCCAGCTCGCTGGGGAGCGTCTGATCCCGCTGTTTGTTGCTGTCTTTCATGGCCTGGACAGCCTCGTGGTCGCTCATATCCCGGACGATAAAGGGCATTTCCGAAAGCCCGGCCAGTTCACTGCCCCGGCAGCGGCGGTGGCCCGCCACAATCTCATAGCCGTTTCCGTCCTTTTCCGGGCGGGCAAGGCCCGGCACCATCACGCCGTTGGCCTTAATGGATGCCACCGTCTCCTGCATTTTGGCATCGTCCCGCACCTTGAACGGATGGGGCCGGAATGTATGGAACGGATGCGTCTCGGAAAGTTTCAGATACATGAGCTTGCCTTCCTCCACCGGACGGGGAGGGGCGGCTGGCCCGGGTGGAGCCTGTTCCGGGGCGGCGGCCTCCTTTTCGGGCGCCGTTTTCCCAGCCTTTGGGGGAGTTTGAGCGTCCGGGGCTTTCCCATCACTTCGGGACACTTTGTCCCGCTTGGACGGCTGGGCCTTGCCGGGGGCCGCCTTGTCGGCCTTGGGCGGGCGGCCCTTGCGGGGCTTTGCCGCCTCCTTGCCAGCGGGCTCCGCTTTATCCTCCTTCGGGGAACGGCCACGGCGGGGCTTTTTCTGTTCGCCAGCGGCGGGCTGTTCCGCCTCACCGGGAGCCTGCTCCTTTGCGGGGGCATCCCCGGCTTTCTCTACCTCAGCCCGGGCCGCCTTTCGCTTTTCGCCCATGAGCTCATTGATCTGCTCAAAGGACACTACCACATCGCCGGGATCGGGCTTTGCGGGCCCGGCTTGTTCCTGCTGGGGTGCGGGAGCGGCGGCCTGTTCGGGAGCCGGGGCCTGGGGCTGGCCAGCCGTTACAGACTCGGGAGCCTCCGGGATTTTTTTCTCACCGGGGCCCGTGTTCAGTTTGTCATCTGCCATTCATTAACCTCCTTTTCGTTAAAGTTGCACAAATTTCAGGCTTAAATTTCTGTAATTATTTTTTTACCTCCTTCCCGTCTATCCACGCAAAAAAGCCGCCCGGTTTTGATGGCCGGACGGCCTTTCAGCGTAATGTGATAGATCAAATATTATTTTTATTGTTGGTAGGCTCCGAAAAGCCTTGTATTTGCGGTTTTCCTAATTTATATGGCCCTTATTTTACTGTCATATTATCTGAAGGGGTAAGAAATGGTATCACGCCGCCATAATTTTCCTCTACTGCCGTTTTAGGCGTTTTTCCGGTTATCACTCGCCCAAAATCACTAACTTTTATTTTTTCCCAAAAGTCCATAATCACCTTATCCTATGTATTTTCTATGAGCTAATTTCACATTACTTTGCTTGACCATAGCGTATTGCAACGTGGTATCAATACGCTGATGTCCAAGTAATCGCTGTAATTGCTCTATCGGCATCCCCTTATCAATAGCCGTTGTCGCAAGGGTACGCCGAAACTTATGCGGATGTACTTTGGACAAATCCAGCTTTTCCCCCAGATTCCTAAGCCTAACCTCAATACCGCCAATCTGCAACCTATCATAAGGGGCCTTTAACGAAACAAACAACGCCTCGTTATCATCTGTTCGGCCATCAAGATATTCCTGCAAATGTATCTTTGTTCCTGCATCAAAGTAAACGATGCGCTCTTTACTGCCTTTACCAAATACTACACATTCCCGCTCTTCAAAATTTATATCCTCCCGGTTCAAAAGAACTAATTCCCCAACACGCATCCCTGTCGATGCAAGCATATCAATTAAAGCTAAATCTCTTGGATTATCGCAGCCATCTTTCATCACTTCTATTTCCTCATCGGAATATGTCTCCTTTACTACTGTGGCAGCCTTAACCTTATGTATCCTTCGTACAGGGCTTTTTAATATATAATCCTCATCCTCCAGCCAAGTAAAAAAACTTGACAGGATTCTCCGAATGTTATCAATCGTTACCTTACTGGATTTCTTCTCTTCCTGGTAATTCGTCAGATATTCCCTCAAATTTTCTGTCGTGATATGCAAAACTCCCTTTCCGATGGTTACAAGCATTGTCTCTATCGTTGTATGATAATATTTTAAGGATTTCTCAGAACAGCCCTCAATATTTTTAGCTGAAATGAATGCATCCAGTATTTTTATATTCTCCTGATCAATATTCTTATCCTCTATACCGTCCGACTTTTTAACCTCATACCCGAATAATACACAGTTCAGCACTTCTAATAAATGTCCCATTTGTGAATTGTCTAAAAACAATAGCATCCCCTGAATGATCTTGTTCATCAATTCCTCTTTCATAGTCTTTCCTCCTTCGTTTTTTAGAGAAAGGCTACGGAGTGGCAGTCCCTGAGCTTGACTTCTGCCACTCACAGAGGGGTATAGAATAGCAAATAACTTCTATATGTCTATCGTTTCATTTGCATATTCTGCAATTCCACTTAATTTTTTGATATCATCATTACTCCAATATCGATTACTCCAACGATAATATACGTCTTTGCGTTTCTTAAATATTCTGAACGGCTCCTGCGTATTATCATATATATGCAGAATATCGCAAATCTCGACGAACTTTGGAATCAACGCAAGCGCTTTATCATATCTTGATCTGATTTTTTCTTCCGGAACGCCATGCCCTCCCAGCGCTTCTCTTACACTCACTCTTGCCACATTGATATCTGCATTGCATGTTAAAACATAAATTCCCCTGACAAAATATCCCTTTTCTTTCGCTCTTTGCAGTAACAACAGATTCCTGTCAGTAGACAGCACGGTTTCAAATGTAAAATCTTTTCTGTCCGCTATCATGCGCTCTCTTAATTCTTCCGCTTTTACAGCTGCCTCCAGATCCGTGCACAACGTAGTCCTTTTTATATCGTCTGCATTGATATACTCACCTCCAATCTTTGCCATTCGGGTGATTGTTGATTTGCCGCTCCCATTTGGACCGGCAAATACAACGACTTCCGGAAGCCTCACCACATCATTTTCCGACATACTCACGCCTCCCGTCCGGATATTCAAGGTACGCTTTCTGAGTCTTATCGTCATATCCTGCAATAGGCAAACCCTTTATTTTTCTTACCTCATTATCAATCCTTATAGATTCCCTGAATCTTACCGTTAACTCATCGTCAGAGAGTCCGCAAGTGGAATCTAATTCATTTAGAATCGTCATTGGTTAATCTCCTTTCTGAATTATGTATATGTTATGCATATAAACGATAATTTATATGAGATAGTCAATACCTATTTCGCATCGCTTTTTAAGAATGCCGAGAATGAAATGACCACTATTGGCAATTATAGCGAGCGCATATACAGTGGTGGAACGCCATCAACAACAGATTCTGCATATTGGGATGGAGCATTTAGTTGGTTATCATCCGGTGAAACACGAAATCGTTTTATCACCTCAACGGAAAAGACCATAACACAAACCGGAATTGATAATTCATCCACAAAACTTGCTGCAAAATATGATATTGTAATGGCCTCTGCAGGTCAAGGTTTTACAAGAGGTCAGGTATCTATGCTTTTACTTGATACATATGTCAATCAATCAGTAATTATTATTCATGCCGAAAAGAAGATGCTTCCCTACTTATTCTGGAATTTAGCTAATCGGTATGAAGAACTCCGTGCAATATCTGATTCAAGCAGCATTCGAGGAAGCATAACAACAAAAATGATTTCTCCATTAGAGATACCTAAAGTAGATGACAAATCGCTGCAAGCTTTCTCAGATTTTGCGTGGTCAGCCATCTCTAAAATTGAGAATAATCTTCTAGAAAGCAGGAGATTAACCACTTTAAGAGACACACTTTTACCTAAATTGATGTCCGGTGAGATTGATGTATCCGCCATCCAGCTCTAAGCCGCTAAATTATCGTTTATCCTCCGATTCAGTTTGATTTTATTACTTAAAGCATCCGAAATAGCTACAATTTGATTTCTTTCCTGTCTGCCAGGAATAGTTACTTCAAGTTTTTGGAGAAAATCTAAATCAAATTTTCCAGCGCCAATACCCGTTACCCCAACTTTAGCCATAAGATATTTTTTCTGAGAAATAAGCCAGTAGAAAATAAACTTATTTTCAACTTCCGAACAAGAGTTTAGACATTTTATATCTTGATTAAATGCAACCTCTCTCTCAACAAGTCCAATTGGAATATCGTTAAAAAGGCCACTGCCTCGTGTAAGCAGAAGTATACTTCCACAAGGAGCCATTTTGCTCCCTACGTTTAATCCTTCCTCAGAAATAAACAAATCTGAAGTAATAATTTCTTCATTTTTCAATGTTTTTGCGCTAATCCAAGGGATATTACCTTTCCAGTAATCAGCTTTCTTTTTGCTCGGTGTTCCACCTGATAAAAATTGTACCAATTCTCCCAAAAGACGCACAGTCCACTCAGATTTCATACCCAATCGCCCCCAGCTTCTGCCGAATCTCCTCCTGCAATTCAATAGACTCCTTAAACAGCACAGACAATTCCGAAGTCAGGCGCTTCATCTTCTCTTCAAACGGCTCACCGTCATCCTCCTGCTCCTCAATCCCCACATACCTTCCCGGAGTAAGCACATAATCCTGCCCTGCTATTTCCTCCAAAGCCACCGCTTTGCAGAAACCCTGTCTATCCTCGTATTCCTTTCCCTGTCTCCAATTCTGATATGTAGACGCTATCGTACCGATATCCTCATCCGTCAGTTCCCTGACCCGGCGGTCAACCATCTTTCCCATTTTCCGTGCATCAATAAACAACACTTTTCCCTTCGCCGCATCCGTTTTTCCTTTCCGCATAATCCATAAGGATACAGGAATGCCCGTAGAATAGAACAGCTGCCCCGGCAAAGCCACGATGCATTCAATGACATCATCACTTATCATATTTTTACGGATAATACCCTCACTGCCCGTGTTAGAACTCAGGGAACCATTTGCCAGCACAGTCCCGGCAACGCCGCCAGCCGGGTTCAAATGATGAAGCATATGCTGCAACCATGCAAAATTTGCATTCCCTGCAGGCGGAATACCATACTTCCAGCGAACATCCTCCTGCAGACGTTCCCCACCCCAGTCAGAGATATTGAACGGCGGATTCGCCAGGATGTAATTTGCCTTCAAAGTCTTATGCTGGTCATCATGAAAAGAATCCGCATTATGCTTTCCCAGATTCGCCTCCAACTGCCGGATGGCCAGGTTCATCTTCGCCAGTTTCCATGTAGTAGGATTGCTCTCCTGCCCAAAGATAGAGATGTTCCGGACATTTCCCTGGTGCTCCCGGACAAACCGCGCAGACTGGCAGAACATCCCTCCACTTCCGCATGCCGGATCAAAAATCTGCCCCTCAAACGGCTCTATCATCTCTACCAATGTGCGGACAATACAGGACGGCGTGTAGAATTCCCCGCCAAGCTTACCCTCCGCACCTGCAAACTTGCTAAGGAAATATTCATACACCCGCCCCAGGGTATCCCTCTCCTGCGCGGCGGTAGAACCCACCTCGATATTCGTAAATAACATGACCAATTCACCGAGCCGCGTCTTATCCAATTCCGGCCTTGAAAAATTCTTCGTAAGGACCCCTTTCAGCGAATCATTCTCCTTTTCAATCGCTTCCATCGCCCGGTCAATCACACTTCCAATATCCGTACCTGTGGCATGCTTCTGAATCTCGTCCCATCTTGCTTCCTTCGGCACATAGAATATGTTTTCCGCCAGATACTCGTCCCTGTCCTCCTCATCTCCATAGCCCTCTGCCACAAGCTGCTGGTATTTTTCTTCAAAAGAATCCGACACATATTTTAAAAAAATCAATCCCAGAACCACATGCTTATACTCGGCCGCATCCATGTTGGAACGCAGCTTGTCTGCCGCAAGCCACAGCTTTTCTTCAAACCCTACCGCCGTTGTGCCCGTTGCCATCGCAAGACCTCCGCATCTTCCAAATCTATCCTATCTTATGTTCATTCCCCTGCACTCGCGTCCTTCGTGGATCCTCCGGCTTTTTCGCATCAGACGGTATCATCCACATACGCCCCTTCAAAGCCGCGCCGCCTATCCTGCCCTCTTTACAATAAACCGCAACCCGCCTTTGCGATATATTCCATTTTTCTGCGAACTCCGCTGATGTCATATAATCCATAAATCCCCTCCACAGTCCAACCCCAAACTTACCAACTACTATTATATTCGAGATAGCGAATAGTTTCAAGTATCCTTTGTACCGTTCACGCGTTTGTCCATTACCGTATTTCAAGCAAAATGCCTCCTATGCATATTAGGAATATATAAATTAAATAGATACCGTTTATACCCGGAAAGTGATTTTAGATACATGTATAGAATTCACCCAACCGTCCTTTGTTAAATTGAACGCTCCTACATTCAATATACCATCCTTGAACGCAGCAAGAGCCCGGAAAGAAATGTCTTCCCCAAACAGGAATGTTTTTCAAAAAAGCAGCTCTTTCACTGCCAAATCATACCATGGATTTCGAAGTATCCCGCAGAGAATATCCCTAAAAAACAAGCTGTACGAGCAGCATATAACAAATCGTACCTCCGGCGATGGACAAAAGCATCTGCCGCTTCCAGCGATGAAGCACGATCACCAAGGCAATCGCCAGCAGTTCCGGGATGCCATGGCTGCCGGTAAAGATGTTTACATTTTTCAGACAGTAAACGACCAACAGGCCAAACACCGCGGCGGGCAGGACATTTCCGAGATATTGGATATATTTCGGCGTAGGTTTTCCGGCGGGAAACAACAGAAAAGGCAGAAAGCGGGTCAGCATGGTTCCGGCTACGACCATCAGAATCGTAATAACCTGTTGGGATAACGTCATTGTATGCCACCGCCTTTCTCCATCGGTTTTCTCAAAAGCGTCAATACGCCGAGAATCGCTGTCATTGCGGGAATGATAAAACGATCCGCGCCAAAAGCAGTCAGACAAAGCACAGAAAGCCCAAGGCCGAGAATCGCACCTGTGTGCTTCTTGTCCTTGATCCATTGCTCCATGAAAATCACCACGAACATGGCGGTCATTACAAAATCAAGTCCCTCCGTATTAAAACGGATTACGGAACCGAAAATGCCGCCTAACGTCGCGCCCGAAAACCAGTAAAAATGGTTGAGCAGCGTAACAAAGAACATGAACCAGCCCCGATCCACGTCCTCCGGAACCTCCGCGGTATAATTGATGGAAAAACTCTCATCGCACATTCCGAAAATAAGGTAAAATTTCTTCCATCCGGTCCCCTTATATTTATCCAGCATGGAAATCCCGTAAAACAGATGCCGCGCGTTAATCATCATAGTCATAGCGAGCGCCTGTATCGGATGAAAGGCGCCCAACAGCAGATTGACCGCGACAAATTCCGCAGAACCGGCGAAAATCGTCAGGCTCATCAACATCGGATACCAAAAGCTGAACCCGGACGCGTTCATGTAGATGCCGTAGGTTAGGCCAAGGAACCAGAATCCGGCGAAAATCGGGACGGTATGCGGGAAGGCGGCTTTCAGTGCGTCCCAATATTTTGTATTCTTTTTATGTCCCTGCAAAGTGTGCATCCCCCTCCCATGCGTCTTCGCCCAGTTTAACACGATATGGAGACGGGTGCAACTTTCCGCGTCCGATTTTTTTCAAAGCTAACCGGCCTGCCGCGTCTTTTGCGGCAACGCAACATGAATCTTTGATTCATGTCTGGGAAACCGCGGATGCGGTTTCTCATCTGCGATTCCATTTGGGCCGCCTGCGGCACAAATGGCGATTAAAAAATAAGCCATCAGGCTTATTTTTCAATCTATATGCGCACCTTTTTACTGATACCCATGCCAAAAGCTCCCGGCCCCACATGGCAGCCTATACTGAAAGTTAATGGATCATAACAGATCTCTTCCTCCCCAAAGACCTCCTGTGCCATCGCCATCCATTCCCTATCTTCTTCCTGATTGCTGAAGCTTCCGGCAGCTCCGACCCGGAGCCCGATACAGTCCTTGTGAAATTCATCCGCTTTTTTCTTTATCTCCAAAAGCAGGCGCTTTTTACAGCCTTTTGTGCCCCTTACCTTTGCAAACGCGTCCAGGCGTTCCCCTTCGATCATGAGCAGCGGCTTTATGTTCAGGACCGTTCCCATGGCTGCTCCTGCCGGAGTCACTCTCCCGTTCTTTTTCAGGTATTCAAGGGTTTCCACCCCCACATAAATAATGGACTCATAAGCCGTGCGTTCCAATACCGCTTTGATCTCTTCTGCCGAAAGGCCTCTGTCCGCCAGCTCCAGCGCATCCCGTACGGAATGCCGCTGTGTCACGGAAATCCGATGGTTGTCCACCACATACACCCTTCCGCCATAATCTTCTGCCAGTGCGGCTGCCGTCTGACAGGCCCCGCTGAGACCGCTTGACATGGGAATATAGACAATCTCCTCATATCCGCCGGCCAGCGCCCTGTCCCATACCCCCGTCACATCGGCCGGTGAAGGCTGCGAGCTGGAAACATCCTTATGTTCCAGAAGGCATTGATAGAATTCCTCATGGGTTATGTCGATTCCTTCATAATAAGTCTTTCCCTCTATGATGACCGGCATCGGCACAACATAAATTCCCAGTTCTTTTCCTTCCTTCTCAAAGATGCCGCTGTTGCTGTCCGTTACAATAGCAGTACGCATAGAACCACCCATCTTTTGTTCCCTTTCTTCCCGTCCTCCGTGGACACTTCATCCCTGCCGTCTGATATACAGACAGCCTTTCTCTGTTTACTTAAACTTATTTTTCTTCTTAACCCCTTTCATGCCGCGCTCTGCGGCGGCGTCTGCTTTCGCTCCGTCCAATCAGGGCTGACCCCAGGCGCTCCACCGCCTTCGTCCCATAACGGAGGACCGGCTCTGTCACAATGGCAAAAACCACAAACAGCATGATGCACTTCTGTGACATTCCTCCGATGCCGAACAGGTTTCCCAGCCGGATGCTGCAGACAAGAAGCCCTGCCACACATCCTCCCCAGATACACCATCTTTGTACATCCATGGGAGCGCTGATGTGATAAAGGATCATAAATCCCACAATGGAAAGGAGCATGGTGCATGCCGTGGAAATGTCCTGCGCATCCACCCCAAACACCTGCCCAAATACCACAAGGGCGCCCACCACCAGAAAGTCGGTCAGCCCCGCCGGCAATGCCCTGATCAGCACATTGGCAAGGAAATGTCCCCGGATCTTGTTTTTCTCAGGCTGCATCGCAAGGAAAAAAGCCGGGATGCCGATGGTGAACATGCTGATCAACGATACCTGCGCCGGTTCCAGCGGATAGCTGACCCGGAAGCAGAGGGAAAACAATGCCAGCAGGAAAGAGAAAAGGTTCTTTACCAGGAAGAGGCTTGCCGAGCGTTCGATATTGTTCACCACCCGTCTCCCTTCCATGACCACCGAGGGCATGCAGGCAAAATCCGATTCCAGGAGCACAAGCTGGGAAACCTGGGCCGCCGCGTCACTGCCTGCCGCCATGGCCACAGAGCAGTCCGCGTCCTTCAGCGCCAGAACATCGTTGACGCCGTCACCCATCATGGCCACCGTATGCCCGGCGTCTTTCAGAGCACGAACCAGTTCCCTTTTCTGTTTTGGCGTCACACGCCCGAATACCGTATATTTTTCCGCTGTTTCCCGCAGATCCTCCGATGCGGGAAAGGCAGAGGCATCCATATAATTTTCCGCCCCGGCAACCCCGGCCTGCAGCGCCGCCTGGGAAACCGTCACAGGGTTATCCCCGGATATGACTTTGATTTTCACTCCCTGCTCCATAAAGAACCGAAATGTTTCGCAGGCCTGTTTCCGTATGGGATTCAAAAGGAGGATCATACACAGCGGTGTCACTTTCCCCGTCAGCCGTTTTCCTTCCATCTCTCCCTCATATCTGCCAAACAATAGTACACGGCAGCCATCCCTTCCGTATCCTTCTATCTGCTTCCGGAAAACTTCATAGTCCTCCCGTAGTATCGATTCCGGCGCTCCCAACACATAAGACTTTCCGTCAAACACGGCGCCGGAATATTTATAAGCAGAAGAAAACGGGACCACGGCTTCCGCCTTTCCCGCAGGCGGCAGATTGAAGGTTCTTTTCAGCGCCTTCATGGTGGCGTTTTCATCCGGCATCGCCGCCGCGAAATCGCTTAGCAGCCTTTTCATCCCGGGCATTGCCGTCCCGTCGGCATCTCCCATAGCGGCCGCCACGGGAACCACTCCGCCAACCTCCATGGCATTTTCCGTGATGGTCCCTGTCTTGTCCACGCACAGCACATCCACACGGGCCAGCGTCTCAATACACTTCATGTCATGCACAAGGACCTGTTTTGACGCCAGCCTCATAACGCTGACTGCCAGTGCCACACTGGCCAGCAGGTACAGCCCCTCCGGGATCATGCCCACCACAGCTGCCACCATGGAAACAACGCTCTCGCCAAAAGGCATCCCCAGGAAAAAGAAATGCTGCGCAAAAAGGGCAATCCCAATCGGAATGATGAGAATTCCCATGACCCCCACCAGCCGGTCGAGGATGCGGAGCATCTCCGACTGTTCCCCTGCCCGCATCGCCTTTGCCTCCAGGGTCAGCCCCGATATATAGGAGTCTTCCCCCACCTTTTCCAGTCTGGCATAGCAGCTGCCCGACGCCACGAAACTCCCTGACATCAGAAGGTCTCCGGGCCTTTTGGGCACTTCGTCCGATTCCCCTGTCAGCAGGGACTCGTTTGCAGAAACCTCCCCTTCCAACACTACCGCATCCGCGCAGATCTGGTTTCCCGCCCGGAACAATACAATATCATCGAGCACCAGTTCCTTTGCAGGAACCTCCTGCTCTATCCCGTCCCGGATTACAACCGCCTTCGGGGCATTCAGCATGGACAGCTTATCCAGGACCTTCTTTGCCCGTATTTCCTGCACAATCCCGATCACCAGGTTCGCCAGGACCACCGGAAGGAAGGTAAGGCTCCGGAAGGAACCGGCCAGGACCACCAGAACGGCCAAAACGGCAAACACCAGATTGAAATAAGTAAATAAATTGCCCTTTATTATTTCAGGAACAGTCTTTGAAGGAGAATCCACCGCTGCATTCGTCCATCCCGCCTCCGTGTATTCCCGCACCTGCTCTTGCGTCAAGCCGGTTCCCACATCCGCCCGGCAGCGTCTGACCGGCTTTTTTACTATGTTTTTATCTGTCTGCGTCTTATCCTTTTTCTTCATAAGATTTTCAACTGCTCCTGAAAATGATCTGCTGATCGGTTACGCTTCCAGAATTTTCATGAATGATTCATTACGCCATCCCCCTACCCGCATCCTGTTTATGCTTCTACCTTAAGGCCTATTCTCCCGGCCCTCAATGGACACTCCAAACGCATTGCCCAATTTTCAGACAGATTGATCCTATTTGTCCAAATTTTATCGTCGAATCAAACGGCCGTGGTTCCTGCTCTGTCACCGCCGCGTTTTTGGATGGTCCCCTCTGTAATCACCACGCGCCGCAGGGCCGGGCAGGGATAGCGCAGAGGCCGCAGGGCCGTTCATGCGTTTGTCCTGATCTTAAATAAAATTTTCTGGTAATCACTCACATTGGGGGATATAATAATAACAGAAACGGCGATGATTCCTATGGCAAGGCCGTAAGGCATCTTATCAAGTCCGGCTGTCCTGCGGGCCTGTCCCGGAAGGGCATTTGGAACGGACAATCTGTTTACCAAAAAGAGGTGCGGTTATGAATTTTTATGAACGGGCGCTGGAACTGCGTGAGGAAACGGTGGCCCACCGCCGCTGGCTGCACAGCAACGCGGAGGTCGGGCTGCATATGCCGAAGGGGCAGGCCTATATCATGGATCAGTTGAGGGGATATGGTCTGAATCCGCGTCCCTGCGGGCATGGAGTGACTGCAGAGTTGGGAAGGGAAGGGGGCAGGACGCTCTTGCTCCGGGCGGATATGGATGCTCTGCCCATGCCCGAAGAAAGCGGCGAAAGCTTTGCCTGCCCGACCGGCACACAGGCGCATACCTGCGGCCACGATTTCCATGCGGCCATGCTGCTTACAGCGGCAAAAATGCTGAAGGAAAAGGAAGCCATGCTGTCCGGCAGGGTCCGTTTTATGTTCCAGCCTGCGGAAGAAACCTTCGAAGGCGCCAAGGATATGATGGCAAACGGGATACTGGAGGGTGTGGATGCGGCTCTGGCCTATCATGTCGGTTCCGGCAGGATGCCGGTGGGTTTGTTCATGTACAATAGCGGTGGAACCATGATGTACTCTGTGGACGGTTTTCGGATCACGGTTCATGGCCGGGGCGCCCACGGCGCGTACCCGCACAGTTCCATTGATCCGATCAATATCGGCGTCCATATCTATCTTGCCCTGGAAGCGCTGATTGCCCGGGAAGCAGACCCCGGCAAAGCCTGCGTGCTGACCATCGGTAATTTTTCCGCAGGTTCCGCGCCCAATATCATCCCTGATACCGCCGTCCTTCAAGGGACCCTGCGCACCGATGAGCGCGACAGCCGCAGGCAACTGGTCCGGCGGCTTCTGGAGGTTACCCAAAAGACCGCGGAGGTATTCGGAGGGTCCGCAGAGATTGAGATGATTTCCGAAGTGCCGCCGCTGGTTTGTGATCCTGCCATGACTGACGAAATGGTCGGTTACATGGAGGAACTGCCGATTCCCGGCCTGACTCCTGTTCCCGACACGTCCGCCAGCGCTTCTGAGGATTTTGCGAATATTGCAGAAAAGGTCCCCAGCGTATTCATGTATCTTTCGGCAGGGTATATGGATGAACGGGGTGATGCCCCTGCCCATAATCCGAAAGTCCGGTTCAATGAGAATGTCTGTCCAATCGGTTCCGCCTGTCTGGCGCACTGCGCGGTCCGTTGGCTGGAAGAACATCGGTAAAGGAAACAAGGATATCATATGTTTCATTCCTTTTATGGCTGGTATTTGAAATGTCAGTCTGATACACAGACTTTGGCGGTAATCCCTGCCGTTCACAGCGCAGGAAATAAACGTACCTGTTCTATTCAGGTTATTACGGATCATGATGCGTGGACAGTTCCGTTTGCGGCGGATTCCTATCGACGGACAAGAGAAAATATTTTTATTGGGAAAAACAGGTTTGGCAAAAAGGGGATTTATCTGTCCATACACACACAGCAGCTAACCGTTCGGGGAAGATTGGATTTTGGCCCCCTTCTTCCGTTAAAATATGATATCATGGGGCCGTTTGCGTTAGTGCCGTTTATGGAATGCCGCCACAGTGTGCGGAGCATGCGTCATTCGGTCAAAGGAAATGTGTGTATCAACGGACAAAAGTATTCGTTTCAAAATGCCTGGGGATATTGGGAAGGAGACAGGGGACGTTCCTTCCCCAAAACGTATCTATGGACGCAGTGCTGTTTTCCGGGAGGCGCTTTGATGCTGTCAGTGGCGGATATCCCCATGGCAGGAATTCATTTTACCGGTATAATAGGAGCCGTATTATGGCGGGGAAAAGAGTATAGGATCGCTACTTATCTGGGAGCCGGAATCGCCGGGATCCAGAACGGAACAGTCCGGGTGATACAGGGCAGCCTGGAATTGGATGCCCGGCTGCTGGAAGCGTCCGAACGGCCTCTTAAGGCTCCGGTGCGGGGAAACATGGTAAGGACCATTCACGAAAGTGCATCCTGCCGGGCTTCCTATCGATTTTGCAAAGAGGGCCGCCCTCTTTTTGCTTTTGAAACGGACAGGGCTTCTTTTGAATTCGAATATTTTTCTTGATTATGTGGGAAAAATTAATCGGGGATTTTAGAAAAATAAAAAAGCAGGATTTACGCAGAATTTCCTGCAATCCGGCGCATTTCACCTGATTTTAAGGGTAAGAGGCGGTTTCTTCCATCTTCCTCTTACCATATCTTCCGATTTGTCTTATAATGCGGAAGGGAAGGGCGGTTTTCAAAGAAAAGAAAGGAAGGAGGGAACCTCATGAACACATTCGAAGCAATCCGGGCAAGACACAGTATCCGGAAATACCAGAAAGGCGCCGTCATCCCCCGGGAGCATGTGGAACGGCTTCTGGAGGCTGCCATGCTGGCGCCCAGCGCCTGTAATTCCCGCCCCTGGGAATTCGTGGTCATATCAAACGAAGAACTCAAAGAAAAGATCACCCAGATACATCCCCATACCCAGATGTTGAAGACTGCCTCCCTGGCCATCGTGGTCTGCGGCAGGCCGGATCTGCAGGAGGGAGCCTGCAGCGGTTTCTGGCCCCAGGACTGCGGCGCTGCCATCCAAAACCTGCTGCTTGAGGCCACGGATTTGGGATACGGCTGCTGTTGGTGCGGCGTGTATCCCGTCGCGGAACGGGTGGAAGCGTTTCGCTCCCTGCTGCATGTCTCCAGCACGCCCCTGGCAGTGGTGGCCGTAGGGAAGCCGGATGAAGCGCCAGATGCCAGAGGCTGGTTTGATCCTGCGCGCGTAACGTATCTCGATTGAAATGACGGTTTCTTTGGATCCGCCCTTATCCTTTTCCGCGCCCTTCGCGGCAGTGCGATTTCTCATCTGCAATTCTATTTGAGCCGCCTGCGGCTCAAACGGTGGTTGAAAAATAAGCCATCAGGCTTATTTTTCAACCTACTCCTTCCAATACCAGCGCATGGCAGATTCCCGGCACGTTCTGCCCTTCATTAAAGCTGGTCTTGGAAAGGAGCGCGCCCGTCGGCGCAAACAACACACGCTTCCAGACCCCTTCTTCCAGCATTTTCAGGATATAAGCGGATAAAACCGTGGCCGAACATCCGCATCCGGATCCTCCCGCATGGGTATCCTGTTCTCCCGCATCATAGATTTCGATGCCGCAGTCCATGTGTTGCCCTGTGATGTCGATATCCTTCCGGTTCAGCAGGTCGATCAGCACCGTCTGTCCTATTTTTCCCAGATCTCCCGTGATAATCTTGTCATAATCCTCCGGCCTGCGTCCGAAATCCTTCAAATGCCGTTCGATGGTGGAGGCCGCTGCCGGCGCCATACAGGCTCCCATATTCATGCTGTCCTTCAGCCCATAATCCTCGATCTTTCCCACGGTCATTCCGGTAATCGCAGCCCTTGCTTTCTTTTTCCCGCCTGCCGCCTCCCGGGACAGCAGGAATGCGCCGCCTCCCGTTACCGTCCATGTGGCGGACAGGGGGCGCTGGTTCCCATATCCCAGGGGAAAGCGGAATTCTTTTTCCGCGCTGGCAAAATGGCTCGAGGTGACACAGGCCGCTTTTTCGGCAAAACCGCCCGCAATGGCCATACTTCCCAGCGTCAGGGACAGACCGCAGGTGGAACAGGCCCCATACAGGCCAAACAAAGGGATCTCAAAAGAAAGCAGGCCAAAGCTCGTGGCGATCTCTTGTCCCAGAAGATCCCCTGCGAACAAGAAACGCACCTCCTCCGGCTTCCATCCCGCCTTCTGCAGGGCCGTCCCCAGCGCCTTTTTCTGAAGAGCGCTCTCCGCTTCTTCCCAGCTCGCGCAGCCGAACATATCGTCTTCCCCCACCAGGTCAAACAGGTTTCCCAACGGGCCTTCCCCCTCTTTTTTTCCCACTACGGACGCGCTTTCTATCAAGTAAACAGGCTGTGTAAGCCCCATGCTCTGTTTTCCCAGAATCCTGCTTTTCCCGGTGCCTTCCATCCGGTCCTCCCTCTTCCGATTCTCCATATTCGCTCCCATTTGCTATCCTTTCCTTTCTCCTTTACCTGATCCTTCCATGCCGCGTCCTTTGCGGCAGCGCAGCATGAATCGACGATTCATGTCTGAGAAAAAATCGCGAATGCGATTTCTCATCTGCGATTCCATTTGGGCCGCCTGCGGTGCAAATGGCGATTGGAAAATAAGCCATCCGGCTTATTTTTCAATCTACGGCCGTCCTTCTTATTATCCGAAACGACGGAGAAATTTATGCAACAGGCCTGTCAGAATGAACACGGTTTTCCGTCGCCGGACACTACCGGGCAGGCGGGGGTATCACAGGGGCCTCAGGGCCGTTCCTGCGTTTGGCATGTCATAACCCGAGGCCGGCGATAATCTCCTCCAACGTCTTTGCCGAATGCTGTAGCTGCCTGATTTCTTCTTCGTTCAACGAAATCGGAACATGGGTTTCCAGCCCGCCCGATCCCACGATGGCGGGCATGCTGAGGGCGATGCCTTCAATACCGTAATTTCCATGCATCATAGAAGACACCGGCAGGATGGATCTTTCGTTTCTTATCATACACTCGCAGATGCGTTTCACCGACATGGCAATACCGTAATAAGTCGCCTGCTTTTTGGAAATAATCTCGTAGGCGCTGTTCTTCACCTTTTCCCCAATCCTGCGCATGGATTCCTCATGGTTATAATGGCCGCGCATTTCGCAGAAATCATCCAGCGGGATACCGGATACATTGGTGCTGCTCCATGCAGCGATCTCACTGTCGCCATGCTCGCCGATGATAAAAGAATGGATGCTGCGGCTGTCCACACCCAGGTGTTCGCTGAGTGCATACTTCAGCCTGGCCGTATCCAGCACCGTCCCGGAGCCGATCACCCGTGCCTCGTCAAAGCCGCTCAGTTTTACGGCAGCATAGGTGAGAATATCCACCGGATTTGATACGACGAGCAGGATTCCCGAAAAACCGTGTCCGGCTATTTGGGGGATAATATTTTTATAAATGGCGACATTTTTATGCACCAGATCCAGCCTCGTCTCATCCGGTTTCTGATTCGCCCCGGCCGTTACGATCAGGAGGGCTGCATCCGCTACATCCCTGTAATCCCCGGCATATATTTTCATCTGTCCGGCAAAAGGGATCCCATGGGCAATGTCCTTTGCCTCCCCGTCTGCCTTCTCAAAATTTGCGTCCAGCAGCACCATTTCGGTGAAAAGCCTGCTCTGCATCAAGGTGAATGCCGTGGCCGACCCCACGAACCCGCATCCGATAATCCCCACTTTCCCGGGTGAAATTTGATGTTTCATTCTAACCACCATTCTGCCGCCGCAAGGCGGCTCTCAATTCACCGCCCAAGGGCCCAACCACCAGCTCAGCTGGTGGAATGGGGAAGCCCCCCTGGGGCAAAACCTTTGCGTTTCCGCCTAAAGGCGGTCTAGCAAACCGTTCTTTCTTTACTGGTAGGCCGCTTAAAAGCGGCTCTCTTTTAATGCTCCATCCTATCTCTTTCGTACTGTTCCTGAA
>JAETRI010000166.1 GCA_021770245.1 Lachnospiraceae bacterium | reverse complement strand
AGCTTTCCGGTAATCGGCTTATTGATAAACCCTACGCCTGCCTCATTCTCCACGTCCACGATCTTCCCGTCCTCGTTTACCTCAAAGAAATAGGCGTTTTCATCCAGCACAAACCCCTCCGGCGCTGTCTTTTCTTTTACAAAGTAACCGCCATACAAAAGCCCGTCCGTCTGGTAAATGCCCTCGGAGATTTCCGGGATTTCAGCAATCAGTGTGTCCTTCTTAGGATTGAATTTTTCATTTCCGTCTGTGTCCTGATACAGCTCAAAGACTGCGCCTGTCAGTTTGTTTGCCGGGTAGTCTGCGTCAACCTTTGTCAGACGCACGCTGCCAATAATCAGCTTATCCGTGATTTTAACCTCAATCACTTCTTCATTTACAGTTACAGATACATGGTGAAGCGCCTCATTCAGCACATATCCTGTCGGTGCCGCAATCTCCCGCACAATATAGGTTCCAAACGGCACGTCCTCAAAGGCAAACGCCCCGTCTGCGCCTGTTACGGATACCAACAGTGCGGTATCTTCGGTAAATTCCTCTGTACCTGCCGAAAACAGACCGATTGTAGCATTTTCCAGCGGCTGATCCTCCGTGTCCACTTTGATTCCCTCGATCCTTCCACGGAGCAGCTCATTTTCAATGGGTTCCCCGTCATTCGCATGAATGCTTACAAGTGCCGCATCCTGCCCCTGATAGGAAAACTCCACCGGGTATTTCTCATCGGAAAGGATATAGTGCTGGTCGGTGCATACTTCTTTCACATAATAATTCCCGAAAGGCAGGTCGCTTGCGAAAAATGCCATGCTGTCCGTGTTGCAGAATATAATCTCAATGAGTCCGTCTGCCGGGATAACATCGCCGTTGGAAGCAGTCAAATCCTCTGCCGCATACAGCCCAAAGGCAACATTCTGGATTTCCCCCTTGTTCCCAATGCCAAAGGCTTCCTCCTGTTCCAGTGCTTTTGTAAGGTCAACCGTCACTTTCTGACGCTCATTGTAAAAAGCGGTGTCAGTTTCCGTTACGGAAATTTCCTGCCCCGCATAGACAAGCTCGATTTCGTGGGCTTCGATATTCAGCACACACCCATAAGGCGCAGTTACTTCGGCAACCCTGTATTTTCCCAAATACAGCTCCTTTGTTTCTGCGTTCCCGTCCTCATCGGTGGTAATGGTGTCCACGACTTCCCCTGCGCTTGCCCGCACGGTTCCATCCTGCGTTACAATGTCCTCTGCGGCAACCACTTCATAGACTGCCCCTGCTTTTCCGGTTACTTCATAGACCGGGGTATAGATGCTGCCGTCCTCTGTTAAATCCCCGGCTTTGTCGATCACGCCGTCACCGGAAGTCTGCACGCCCGCAAATTCCTCCGCTGCCTTGGACAAAAGGATTCTGCCTTTCTGCGGCATGTTCTTCTGCTCCGTCACCACAATAGTGACGCCGCTTTCCTCGGTGGAGTTTTCCTGCGCCACGGTAAACGGGATTGGCGTGGAATCCAGCACATAGCCATAGGGAGCCTGCACCTCGACCATTGTGTAGTCCCCAAAAGGCAGCTCCTCCGGCGTAATCAGGTATCCGTCCGCCCCGGTGTAGAACGTATCCAGCGTTGTCACTTCCGGGTAGGTGTACTTCATGGTGACAAGCTCCCCTGCCCCGTCATAAATCTGGTAGCCTGCGCCTGCAAGGGGGATGGTGTTCCCGGTTTCGGCGTCTTTCTTCACAATCTTGATATAGGACGCAAACGGTCTGTTGTTGATCAGGTAACGGTAAATCTCCCCGTCTTTGCTCACATACACGTCGAAATCCTTCATCAGCTCGCTGCCTTCCCAACCTTTGGTCTGGTGGATGGTGTAAACGCCGTAAGGCAGGTCTTTTGTTTCCGCATAGCCGTATTCATTGCATACCAGCACATCCCGCTCGCTCTCTTTTGCATTGTCAAAACTTCCGGAACGCTTTAAATACACCTGGAACTCTGCGCCTTCCTCCGGCGTTTCAATCTGTGTGCTGCCGTCATCGGTATGCTTGATGATGGAAATGCGCCCTTTGATGACCTGCTCCTGCACGTCATTGGACGTAGTGTTCAGCTCCACCGTGTAATTCTTCGCCTCCGCCCCTACATGGTGTACGGTTTCATCCAAAAGATAGCCTTCGGACGGCGTGATTTCACGGACGCTCCAGTTATCGCCGCAGAT
>JAETRI010000165.1 GCA_021770245.1 Lachnospiraceae bacterium | reverse complement strand
TCTCCCCTTCCTAATACGAACAGCTTCTATCCGTTCCCACGCCAACGCGGGTCATGTAGATCCTCCTCGCTGCCTTGTCCAGCGTCACTACGTCTATCGCTGTCTCCGTCGCTGTGTTCGGAACCCGCTGCACCGGACTTTCGTCCCGCACGTCTCCTCCCGCTGTGGTAATCGATATGCAGGGGAATGCATACGTCTCCGTATCAATTCTGTCCTTGTGGATGTGCCCGTGGAAGAACGCCGCTACCTCTCCTTCCTCCTCCGTGAAGTCCATGTCCACTCCCACCGTCTTGTATGTATTACCTGATACACCGTTTCCCCAATAATCGTGCTGTATCGTCACCGTGCCGCTGTATGCCTCTCTGCTGTTGTACGCCTCTATCATCCCCGCAAGCAGCACACCATCCTTGCTTGTATCCGGCGGCTGATGCGCCATGATTACTGCCGTCCATCCCTGCGGCATATGCAAAGCAATATCCCCCAGCCACGCAAGCTGCTCACTTCCGTATACGCTCACCTTCTGACTGTTGTATACCGCATTCCCATTCGCGTCATTGCTTCCGTCTCCGTCTGTGTTGGAGTTCAGCATAATGAACCGCACCTTACAGGGGAGGTTGTCCACGTAGAAATATGTTCCGTCTCCCCCGAATACACGCTGTCCGTCCTGCGCCTGCCTCCGGTAAATCTCATTGTATACTTCTCCTGCTCCGATGTGCTTCAGATAATATACTTCATTCACCGCCGCTCCCCAGGATCCGTCATGGTTCCCGCGCACTGCAAGCAGCTTTTCATCCGGAATCGGGGCAAGTATGCTGTGTATGTTCCTGTATTCGGTATATACGTTCTGCACAGATACATGGGACGCCTGGGACATGATATCCCCGCTGGTCGCCACATAGGGAATTCCGAACCGGTCGCACAAATATCGGGATACCTTCCCGATGCTTGACTGTCCGGAGGTTCCTGCACCGTATTGATTCACATACCCATTCACCCCATGCATGTCGGAAAACCACACAAACTGGAACGTATCCCTGCCGGACTGCTGCCGGGTTTTGATGCTGCTCCCCTTGTTCTCCACTGCGGTAATCCAATAATCCGGGGGAAGGATTTCGCCGGTTCCCCCTGTTTCCAAGGCTTCCAGCTTTGCCCGAACGCTGTCTATGTCGCTTTCCGCCGCAAGGATTCTGTCCTCATAATCCGCGGGAACAAAGGCAAGTCCCGTATTCATCCACGCGGTTTCATATGTATCGGTACAAAGGGGATCAAAATATATCTTTATACCTGCAATATCCTCCCGGGTCATCTCCGTACCGCTGTTTATGCCAAGTCCGAACCGGACATACTTTGCCCCTGCCACACCGGTTGCGGTTGGGTTATTCCCGTTGCTGTCTCCCGTATATCCTAACTGACAGATATATTGTCCGTTCTGGTACTGCAGCTTTGTACTGTCTCCGGTGGCTGTCTGCTGATACCGGATATATACCGTCTTGATCTGACTTTTATCCGCGCCGTAAAACGCGATTTTCTGGGAGCCTGTCACCCATGCATCCGACCAGCCTGCAGGCAGTCCTTCAATCCGTACGATATATGGATCAGCGGCAGACAGATCCACTGGGATGTAATCGGTTGCAAAGCCTCCGTTGTATGCTGCCGTTCCCGATCCGCTGAACCGGACGTTCAGTGCAGCCTTTGCAGGGTCAAACTGGTTGGGTTTGTTTACTGTATGGCGGGTCATATATGCATAGATATATCCGTCCGGCAGGACGTACACCTTGGAGGCGTCCGTACATCCTGTAATGTCGTCTGCGAATTCCGGCTTCGTCTGGGCAAGGCTTGCCAGCCACTGTGCCTCGCTCAGTGTTCCTCCGTTCCCAGCATACACTTCATATGCGCTTTTTCCACGCTCGCCCTGTTCCCCTTTTTCTCCGGGGACAGCCGTTGCCTGGATTTTGATTCCTCTCCGCACCGCATTGGATGGATCGGTATATTCCGACAGAGCAACCCCTTGTCCTGCATAAAGATTCAAAAATCCGTCTGTTTCGTCAAAGTACAGATCCTCTCCTGTCTGGGAGGGGGTTCCGTCTGCTCCCGCGTTATATATCTTCACCGTTTGTGCCGGATGAAAGTACACATCATCATACTGATCCAGCTTTGCTTTATCCCCCGCGCTCATCAGTCCTGATTCC
>JAETRI010000164.1 GCA_021770245.1 Lachnospiraceae bacterium | reverse complement strand
TCACCTCAAGTTTAGTATCTCTATTTTCCTTTTTTCTAAACTTGAAGCTATGGGGTTTACCTAAAGGTTTCGCCTAAAGGCGAGGGTTTTAACCCCATTATACAGACAATAAATATCCATCACCACCAGATCCGGCTCATAGCCGTTTTCCGTCACCATCTCAAGCAGCTCTTCCGCGCTTGTAAACCGTTCGATCTGCAGGATGCGGTCCTGATGCGATTCCTGCCAATCTGCCAGATAGCGTTCCGTTTTATCCAATTCCGCCGTTTCATCGTCGCAGACCGCCACCAAATACATTTCCATACACCTTTACTCCAATGGATGCCTTTCTTTGCGTCTCAGGCCCTCTTCCCTGCCCGGGGCCGCAGCTGCGGAAAATACGCCGCCAGGCATCCTGCCGCTGCCGCCAGAAGGACGACGCACGCAGCGATACGCATCAAAAGTCCCGTATTCCCCAGGTCCCATCGGTCAATGGCAAGGAACACGGCGATATTTCCCACCCCGTGGAAAAGCACAACCGTCCATATCGACCCTGCTTTCTCATAGATACAGGCCAGAAGTATGCCCATTATGAGGGCGTATATCCCCTGCACCGGATTGCCGTGACTGACGGCAAACAAAATCCCGGAGAAGAATACGGCCGTTCTCCTGCCAAAGGCTTTTTTCGCCCCGCCGTACAGGACTCCCCGGAACAATACCTCCTCGGAAAACGGCGAAGCCAGGCCATAGAGCACGAGCCCCAGCCACAGAGGAACCGCCGCCTGGGCAGAAGCCGTATCTTGGAAGGACTGTGAGAGATCGGGCAGACGGATCAGCCCCATAAACAGGTTCAGCCCCAGCGCCAGGCAGGCTGCCATCCCCAGAAGAACCGGAACGTCCCGAAATGCCTCCGAGCCCCTTTTCCCGTTTTCTCCGGCAGGGCCCGGGGAGGCGTTTCTTTGAGGAAGCCGCCAGGCAATCCATTTTCTCCATAGGATACAGCACACCGCTCCGCCCGCAAGCTGCATGGCAATGCCTCCCAGGCCGAGCCACGCGGCCTGGCTGATGCCGGCCGCCGCATCCCCCAGCCGCTCCCTCACTGACAGCACGGCCCATAGACCTGCCTGCATGCCCAGTTCATAGACCAGAAGCGCGGCGAAGAGCGAAATCACGGTTCCCACAGTCCGGACCCTGCCGCCGGATTGCTTCGGGCTCTCCCCGCCCCGATCCTTTCTGTCCATCCGTCCCTTTTTTGCGTTCAATCAAACCACCCTCCGGCAGGATTTACGCCTTTCTCCTCTTTTTCGTCCTTGCTGAGGTATTATTATACTCATAATTTCTGTTTTGATCAAGTCTTCCTGTTTTTCGAGCAGGAATAAACGCATGAACAGTTCCGCAGCCCCTGCCCGTCCCCGCGACGTGTAATGATCACAGAGGGGACCATCCAAAAACGCCGGCACTTAGCGCAATGTGGTCAACTTAAGGCCATGGGCGCTCCCTGTCGGGCGCTCTCCCGCCTGCAGCCTCGGGCGCCCGACAGGGAGCGCCCATGGCCTTAAGTTGACCACATTGGGCACTTAGCGAGCACGCCCCTTGCGAGCTTAGTACCGCTGCGTTTTTGGCTGAGCGAAAGCGGGTCCCCGATGGATCATCACACGCCGCGGGGACGGGCAGGGGTGGTGCAGGGGCTGCGGGCCGTTCATGCGTTTGTCGTGATCTCCGACTCAAAATCCTCCATGCTTTCCACAGAGGCTGCCAGCTTCAGCCAGCTTCTCAGGATCTGGAAATCATTCTCCTCCTGCAGGCGCTTTATCACCCGCCCCGGAATGTTTCCGTGCCTTTCCAGCAAATCCTGTATGACCTGGCGGAACCCCTCTTCTCTTCCTTCCTCTCTTCCCTTTTTTCTTCCTTCTTCTCTACCTTCCTCTCTGCCTTCTTCTCTGCCTTCCTCTCTTCCCTCTTCCTTCCATTCCTCCACATACTCTTCCCACAGCATATAGCTTCGTCTCACCTCCGGTCGTATCTTGATCCGCTCCGTGTAACCGTGCACTCTCTTCGTCGCCTCGTCCGTCGCATTCTCTTCCCGGCTTTCCTTCATATACCGAAGCATTCTCCCGATCTCTTCACTTCCGCCCAATTCTCCCTCCGCGTTGAAGTAGTAAAAACGCAGGCCGTCTTCATATTCCAGTTCTTTTACTTCCTCACATCGGTTCCGAATGCTGTATACCATCTGATTATACCCA
>JAETRI010000163.1 GCA_021770245.1 Lachnospiraceae bacterium | reverse complement strand
TGTGCGCTGATCGGCCAGGACGGCAATATCTTCAATCTGGTAGGCATTGCTGCCCGTACCCTGCGGGAGCATGACCTGAAGGACCAGGCAAAGGAAATGAAGGACCGGGTGTTTGCTTGCGGCAGTTACGGGGAGGCGCTTTGTATCATTGGGGAGTATGTCAATATCACGGATTCCGAAGCGGAGCCGGAGCACGGACCTTCTCTCCGGCAGCAGATAAAAGACGCAAAGCAGACGGAGACACCCCAAAAGCAGAAACCGTCAAAACAGCAGGAACGATAAGGAGGATCAGAATGGGAAACGAAACAACCTACGGCGTATGGGCGGTGCGCAGCGGCGCTTCTATCTTCGGCCATGCCGAGGCGTGGTGCAAGGAAGATGGAAAGCCTTTGGAATTTGATACCCGCGGGGCTGCGGAGGCTTATGCCAGGGAAATGAACATCAAGACTACCGCCAATGTCCATTATTACGCACAGGAGAAAGAACCGGAGCCGGGCGCCATCAGAAAGACTTCCGCACAGGCACAGCCGGATTTGGATTCCCGCGCCCATGAAGAAATGACACCGAGAAATGACGCGGCAGAAAAGCGGAACGAGATTCCCGGCAGACAGATCATACCGGAGACGGACCCCTTGGTGGAAATCCGCTCTGTGGTCCACAGCAACTATGCGGGCATGGTCGCCATGCTGGGTGCGGATAACCGGGTGTACCTGGGACGTGAGGAACGCTGCCACCATCAGGATATGCAGGCATCCTATTATGACAATCAGGACGGCTCCCTGTGCTTTGTCTGTGACCAGCCAGATATGTACTATTTTCTTTATGGGGAGGGCTGGGCGCATACCCAGGCGGAAATGCTGGAGCGCGGCCTTACCCTGCGCCAGTATGAGGAATTTGCGAGGCTCCGGGACGGCGTGCTCTCACAGTTTACACCGAGCCGGGAAATCCTGTTCGCCGGGCAGCCCTTCCAGCCGCCGGAGAGCTATCTGCGTAATGCGGAACTCTACGAGGAAGGACAGACCGGAAACTATAATATGCTGGATGGCAGGCTCAACAACGAACCGCCTGTGCGCCCTGACCTGACAGACGGGCAGACGTATGAGGAAATCCAGGAGCTTGCCCCGGAAACTTTGCCGGAGGAAAAAACCTCTCTCATGGAAAAGCTGAAAGCAGACCGCCCGGAACATGAGGCCAGGCAGGTTGCGCCTCCTGCGCCGGAAAGGGAACGCTGATGGCGGCGGTAAAATTCGAGGGTGTGGATATACTGGACAGCCTGGAGCAGATCATGGAGCTGCACACGCAGCATTATAAGGATGATTTTGACCTGGATAAAGAGCTGATTCCAAAGCTGGCCGTATCGGGAGAACCGGAGGACCGGCGCCTTCTCTGGCTGTCGCGGCCCTGCGGCACCTATACCCTGCGGGAATGGGAGGTCTATCTGGAAGGCAGCCATGCAAATAAAGTGTGGAAGTTTTACCATGAACAGACGAAAGACCCGGTTCTTGCCTATGCCCTCTCTATCAAAGAGGTACAGGACGGAAAAGTGATTGGCAATATTTATACGCTGGATTATGGGGCACATGTGGAACGGGTAAAGCTGCTGACCTGCCCCATTGGAAAAATAGCTGTTTTGTTTGAGGACGGAGCCCATATTACGATCCCTTGTCAGAACCAGAGGCAGCTTATGAATGAGCTGATGCCGGTACATGGAAGTCCAAAGACGATGACCGAGCTACCGGAGAACGAGCGGGAACTTGCTGTGATCCTGAAACGGGAACGGCTCAAACGCTCTTACCATGCCATAAACGGCGATATAAAAGAGTATATTGACAGTCTGAAAAAAGGTACCTTGCGTGGAAAGCTCAAAGAGTCCCGGACAGCCGCCGTTTCCTCTTATAAACCGCCTTCCCCTTCCCCAAAAAAGGAGCTGGAACGATGAAAGCCGAGCATAATAAAAAATCCGTCCGGGTGGAATTCGTCATGTCTGAACAGGAGGCGGAACTGGTAAAAAGGCGCATGGCGGAGCTCGGCATTACCAACCTCTCCGCATATCTACGCAAGATGGCGGTGGACGGTTATATCATCCATCTGGATATGAGCGACATCCAGGAAATGATACGGCTCCTTCGCATTTGCTCCAATAACCTGAACCAGTACACCCGGCGTGCCAATGAGACCGGCAGTATTTACGCTGCCGACGTGGACGATCTGCGCACCCGCCT
>JAETRI010000065.1 GCA_021770245.1 Lachnospiraceae bacterium | reverse complement strand
AGAGATTTCTTAAAGAAATGGGACTAAGAAAAAGAGCATAACATAAAGAATACCCTACAAATGCCTTGTTTTCAGGTTATGTAGGGTATTTTGATTATAAAACTGTAAAAGTCAGGTTATAGCATAGTAAAATCAGAGATGCAAGCCAATTTTCCCAGGTTTTCGGGACATTTCCGCAGGTTTTCGGGACATGGTTTTCGGGACAAGCGCATGAATGGCCTTGCGGCCCCTGCGACATCCCTGCCGGGGCGCGTACGAAAACAGGCGGCCTGCGCCGCCTGTGATTATTTATCCCTCCAGATGATGCGTCCCTTCGTCAGGTCATAGGGCGACAGCTCCAGCGTCACTCTGTCCCCGGGAAGGATCCTGATAAAGTTCTGCCTCAGCTTTCCGCTGATATGTGCCAATACCCTGTGCCCGTTCTCCAGTTCCACCTGGAACATGGTATTGGGCAGTTTCTCCACCACAGTTCCTTCGATTTCTATTACATCTGCTTTCGACATATTCCCATCCTTTCTGAATCTTTTTACCGCATCTTTTCTGCCATGTGGATCCGTTCCCGGATCCGGTTATCCGCCCAGGCAGGGTTTTGGAAAAACCGCTCCGTCTCTTCCCGGGGAAATCCCTGCTCCTCGGGCCGCACATGCCTGCGCTTCTTTTTCTTGGGTCTTTGCAGGGGGCGTATCGTGCCGTCCGCCAGCCATAGCATATCCCCCTCTTCACGCACCACAAGATAAAGCTTCCCCTTGTCGTGTCCCGCCCCGGAACGAACCAGCATTCCCGTCATAACTCATCCTCGCTTCCATCCATGCAGCCGCTTCCCGCCGGCCTGCCTGCCGTTTTATGCGGGGCTCTCCACAAGCGTAAGTATTTCCGGCTCACCGTCCGTTATCAGAATCGTGTTCTCATAATGGGCCGAGAGAGAACCGTCTTTTGTCACCACCGTCCAGCCGTCCGCCAGCCATTCCACGGGCCAGCCGCCGCTGTTGATCATAGGTTCCACCGCAAGGGTCATGCCGGCCTGCAGTCTTACACCTCTGCGCTTCTGCCTGAAATTGGGGATCTGGGGATCCTCGTGAAGACGGCTTCCGATTCCGTGGCCCACCAGGTCGCGGACGATACCGTATCCGAAACCGCTGACATAATCGTCAATAGCGGCCGAGATATCGTGGAGATGTCCGCCCGCCTTCGCGGCTTTAATCCCTTCAAAGAAGCTCTGCCTGGTCACCGCGATGAGTCTGGCCGCCTCTTCGCTGATCTCTCCCACGGCATGGGTCCTGGCCGCATCGGAATGATATCCCTTATAGATCAGCCCGGCGTCCAGGCTGACGATATCACCCTCCTGCAGGATCCGGTCCGCCCTGGGAATCCCGTGCACCACCTCATCGTTGACCGATACGCATATGGATGCCGGATATCCGTTATAATTCAGAAAGTTGGGGATACAGCCATAACCGCGGATCAGCTTTTCACCCAACGTATCAATATCCAGCGTGGAGATACCGGGGCGGACGAATTCGCCCAGCCTGGCATGGACATCCGCCAGTATTTTCCCGGCCTCACGCATATATTCTATTTCCCTTGCAGATTTAATAGTAACTGCCATCTTCCCTCTTATTCTGCCGCGGAGGGCGGCACTCATTCTCCTTACCCGAGGATCCGTGTAATCGCATCAAAGACCTCTTCCATGGGCATGGTCCCGTCAACGCTTTTCAGTATGCCTTTTTCCTTGTAATAATCTATGAGGGGCTGGGTCTGCTCGTGATAAACTGCCAGTCGTTTTGTGACGGTATCCGGACGATCATCCTCCCGAAGGATCAGAGCCTCGCCGCACACGTCGCAGATTCCTTCCTTTTTGGGAGGGACGTTTACTATGTGGTAGGTGGCTCCGCAGCCCACACAGGCCCTCCTGCCGGACATCCTGTTTATGATGTGCCGATCCGCAACTTCCACGTCCACCGCATAGTCGATCCGCTCTCCCTGATCGGCCAACGCCCGGTCGAGTACCTCCGCCTGGGGAATATTGCGCGGGAATCCGTCCAGCACATACCCGTCGCTGCAGTCCTCCTGCGCCACCCTGTCCAGCAGCAGTTTTACGGTCAGTTCGTCGGGAACCAGAAGGCCCTGGTCCATATAACCTTTGGCCTCTTTTCCCAGCTTCGTCCCGTTCTTAATATTGGCCCTGAAAATATCGCCGGTGGAAATATGGGGAATCCCATATCTGTCAGCGATCATTTTAGCCTGGGTTCCTTTTCCAGCCCCGGGAGCTCCTAACATGATGATTTTCATAAATTCCTCGCATTCTGCCGCTCCTGGCGGCGTCCGTTTCGCCTCTCCGCGCACAGCGGCCCAAAGCATGTGCGAAACCGCTTTTCCATACGGTCCTATTCGTACCAATACCGCACTTTGGGACAAAACTTTCGTTCTGTCCCAATGGTAAAGTGTCTATGAAGCTAAGGGACTGTCTCGAAAAGCCCTTAATCGTTCAGGAAACCCTTGTAATTGCGAACCAGCATCAGAGATTCGATCTGTTTCAGCGTCTCCAGCACCACGCTTACGATAATGATCAGGCTGGTTCCTCCGAAGGAAACGTTCGCTCCGAAAATACCGTTGAAGAAGAACGGAAGGACGCATACGATCGTCAGTCCGCATGCCCCGATGAAAATAATATAGTTCAGGATCTTCGTCAGATAATCGCTGGTGGGCTTTCCGGGCCTGATACCGGGAATAAACCCGCCCTGCTTCTTCATATTGTTGGCGATTTCGAGCGGATTAAAGGTAATCGACGTATAGAAATAGGCAAAGAAGATTACCAGCACGACATAGAGCACCAGCCCGACGGAATAAAGCGGCTCGCTGGGCTTGCACCAGTTATTGGAGCTTAATCCCTTCAGGATGTGGCTCCATACACCGTTTCCGTTATAGCCCGCCAGCTGGCAGATGATAACCGGAAACTGCATGATGGAAGAAGCGAAAATAACGGGGATAACGCCTGCCGTATTCACTTTCAGCGGAATATTGGAGGACTGTCCGCCCACCATTTTCCTTCCCTGGATTTTCTTCGCATACTGTACCGGTATCTTACGTGTCGCGTCGTTCAAAAGGATGACCAGAATTACCATGGCCACGATAATCGCCAGAATCACCACCGCGGCTACCACCGCAGCCGCCACCGGCCTGCCGAGAACGAACTGGCTGAACAGATTGGAAAGATCCTGAGGCATCCTGGATACGATATTGATTACCAGGACGATGGAAATTCCGTTTCCGATACCGTTCTCCGTGATCCGTTCGCCAATCCACATCAGGAATGCGCTTCCTGCCGTCATGGCCGTAACCACCGTAATCACATTCAATGCATTGAAATCCTCCAACAGGCCGCTCCTGCCAAATCCCACCGCCATAGCCGTGGACTCGACCAGCGCCAGGGCAACGGTCACATATCTGGTGATCGCAGTCAGCTTCTTACGGCCGTCCTCACCGTCCTTCTGCATCTCTTCCAGCTTCGGGATCGCAATGGTCAGAAGCTGTATGATAATAGAGGAAGTGATATAGGGCGTAATATTCAATGCAAACAATGACATATTCAAAAAGGAACCGCCGGTGAATGCGTCAAAGAAATTGAAAGCATCCCCGGTCTGCGCAGCGAACCATCTGGAAAAATAGGTCCGGTCAACCCCTGGCACGGGAAGTTGTGATCCTAAACGGATCACAACCAGCATGGCAAAAGTGTAAAGCAGCTTTTTGCGCAGTTCCTTCATTTTAAATGCATTTTTTAGTGTTGTGAGCATTAAATCACCTCTGCTGTTCCACCAAGTGCCTCGATTTTCTCTTTAGCGGATGCGCTGAATGCATTTGCTTTTACGTCGAGTTTTTTGGTAAATTCTCCATTCCCGAGGATTTTTACCCCGTCTTTCGGATTTTTAACGATCCCCTTTTCCATAAGGGTTTCCACAGTAACGGTGCTGCCGCTCTCGAACACTTCCAGCGCGCTTACGTTGATACCAACGATCTCCTTCGTATTCCTGTTGGTAAAGCCCCTCTTGGGAATACGTCTGTATAAAGGCATCTGACCGCCTTCAAACCCTGGCCTGGGAGCCCCGGAACGAGCCTTCTGTCCCTTATGTCCCTTGCCTGCGGTCTTCCCGTTGCCTGAACCATGTCCACGGCCCCTTCTGAAGCTGTCGCTGTGCTTGGAACCTTCTGCAGGGTGTAAATTTGATAAATCCATTCCTGACACCTCCTTTTTGGATATATTTAAGCCTCTTCTACCTTGAGCATATAGCCGACCTGCTGAATCATGCCCCTTGTGGAGGCGTTGTCCGGCAGTATCACCGTTTTATGCATTTTGGAAAGCCCCATGGCGACCACCGTAGCCCTGTGTTTCGGGACCGCGCCGATGGGAGATTTCACCAATGTAATCTTTAACTTTTTATCTGCCATTTCTTCCTCACTCTCTGCCGCCAAAAGCGGCACTTCCCAACAATTAAGCCATGACCTCGTCAACGGATTTATTGCGGTTTGCCGCCACTTCCTCAGGCGTCTTCAGCTGGCTTAAACCTTCAATGGTTGCGAGTACCACATTCTGCTTGTTGTTGGAACCAAGAGATTTGGTACGGATATTCTTGATTCCCGCAAGTTCGCATACGATACGCACCGGACCGCCGGCGATGATACCGGTACCTTCCGGAGCCTTCTTGAGCAGCACGGTTGCGGAACCGAACTTTCCGATAAATTCATGGGTGATACTGTTGTTCTCATCCAGTGCGACGCTGATCAGCCTTTTGGCGGCATCCTCTTTTCCCTTACGGATGGCTTCCGGGATTTCCGTTGCCTTTCCGAGGCCCACACCGACATGGCCCGCTCCGTCTCCGACTACCACCAGGGCCGTAAAGCGCATATTACGTCCGCCCTTTACAACCTTGGTTACACGTTTAATGGTAACCACCTTTTCGGTGAGTTCCATATTGCTTGTGTCGATAATTGTATGTCTCATTCGGACGAATCTCCCTTCCTAGAATTCCAGGCCAGCTTCTCTGGCCGCTTCCGCCAACGCTGCCACCTTACCCTGGTAAATGAAGCCTCCCCTGTCAAAGACGACCGTAGTGATCCCTTTTTCCAGAGCCCTCTTCGCAATCACCGTTCCCAGATACGCCGCGGCGTCAACATTGTTGGTCTTCTCCAGCTGTTCCTTTACGTCTTTTTCAACGGTGGAAGCTGCAACCAGCGTGTTTCCGATGGTATCGTCGATAATTTGAGCATACATATGATTATTGCTTCTGAACACAGAAAGACGCGGCTTTTGTGTTGTGCCGTTTAAACGGTTACGTATTCTTCTGTGTTTATTCATACGGACTTCCTGTCTCGATTTCTTACTAACCATTTCACACTCTCCTTATCTATTTCTTACCAGTCTTGCCGACTTTACGCCTGATGGTCTCATCAGCATACTTGATACCTTTGCCCTTATAAGGCTCCGGCCTTCTCTTGTCCCTGATCTCCGCCGCAAACTGGCCGACTTTTTCTTTATCGATACCTTTCACGATGATGACGTTCTGGCCTTCCACCACCGTCTCAATGCCTTCGGGATCCTCCATCTCTACGGGATGGGAATACCCGAGGGATAAGGTTAATTTCTTACCGGACTTGGCTGCCCTGTAGCCGACGCCGTTTACTTCCAGCTTCTTCTGATAGCCTTCGGTAACGCCCACCACCATGTTGTGGATCAGCGTCCTGGTCAGCCCGTGAAGGGATTTCATTTTCTTCAGGTCGTTGGGACGCGCCACCAGAACCTCGCTTCCTTCCATTTTGATTTCCATTTCGGAAGGCAGAACCCTCTCCAGCGTGCCCTTGGGACCTTTTACAGTCACTTTATTATTTTCTGCAATCTCCACGGTTACACCCGCGGGAATTGCGATTGGCATTCTTCCTATACGTGACATGCCCGTACCTCCTATCCTGTTATATGAAATAAAAACGAATCCGACAGTAAAACCGGTTACCAGATAAACGCCAGTACCTCGCCGCCCACCTGCAGCTGTCTTGCTTTCTTGTCGGTTACCACGCCCTGATTGGTGGAAATGATCGCAATACCGAGGCCGCCAAGTACTCTGGGAAGTTCGTCCTTGCCGGCATACACACGAAGGCCGGGCTTGGAAATTCTCTTTAAGCCTGTAATGATTTTATGGTTTTTGTCTTCGCCATACTTGAGAGTGATATGGATGGTCTTGAAAGGGCCGTCATCCAGGATGTCATACTTCCTGATATAGCCTTCTTCCAGCAGAATCTGTGCGATGGCAAGTTTCATTTTGGATGAAGGTACATCCACTGTATCATGTTTTGCAGTATTTGCGTTACGGATTCTTGTAAGCATATCTGCAATCGGATCGCTCATTGTCATTAGAATTGCCTCCTTGTTTATTCTTTACGCCCAAAACTATTACCAGCTTGCTTTTTTCACACCGGGAATCTGTCCCTTGTATGCAAGTTCACGGAAGCAGATCCTGCAGATTCCGTATTTTCTCAAAACAGAGTGAGGACGGCCACAGATCTTGCAGCGCGTATACGCTCTGGTCGAAAATTTGGGTTTGCGCTGCTGTTTAATCTTCATTGCTGTTTTAGCCATGAATAAACCTCCTTATTTCTCAAAGGGCATATTGAACAGTCTCAGCAGTTCGCGTGCCTCTTCGTCAGTTTTTGCAGTAGTAACCACGGTTACGTCCATACCCCTTACCTTTTCCACCTTGTCGTATTCGATTTCGGGGAAAATCAGCTGTTCCTTGATGCCCAGCGTATAATTGCCCCTTCCGTCGAAAGCGTCTGCGGACACGCCGCGGAAGTCACGCACACGGGGAAGCGCCAGATTCACCAGGCGGTCGAGAAAATCGTACATCTTCTCGCCGCGCAGGGTGGTCTTGCACCCGATGGCCATTCCTTCCCTGATCTTGAAGTTTGCGATGGAATGCTTGGCTTTGGTAGCCACCACATGCTGCCCCGTGATGATCTCCAGATCCTTGATGGCATTTTCCAGGGCTTTCGCGTTTTCCTTTGCATCGCCCACGCGCATGTTCACCACGATCTTTTCCAGTTTCGGGACTTCCATCACATTTTTATATCCAAACTTTTTGGTCATTGCTTCTACAATCTGATCATTGTATAAGTCTTTCAGTCTGCTCATGTTTACGGCCTCCTTTCCTGGAATTAATCAATCACTTCGCCGGTCGATTTGGCGAAACGCACCTTCTTGTCATTCTCGGTCTTAAAGCCGATCCTGGTGGGTTTTCCCTTATGGACATACATCACGTTGGATATGTCGAGGGACGCTTCCTTTTGAATAATTCCGCCGTTCTGGTTTGCCGCCGAAGGCTTCGCATGCTTTGTTACCATGTTCGCGCCTTCCACGACCAGCCTGCCATTCTTTCTGTCTACGGAAAGGACCTTCCCTTCCTTGTCCTTATCCTTGCCGGCGATGATCCTGACGGTGTCGCCTTTCTTAATCTTCATTGTTGACATAAGGCACCTCCTATAATACTTCGGGAGCCAGGGAAACAATTTTCATGAACTGTTTCTCACGAAGCTCTCTCGCCACCGGTCCAAAGATACGGGTTCCCCTGGGAGTCTTGTCATCCTTGATGATCACGGCTGCGTTCTCATCGAAGCGGATGTAGGAACCGTCTTTCCGACGGGCGCCTTTTACCGTACGTACCACGACTGCCTTTACCACGTCGCCCTTCTTTACAACGCCGCCTGGCGTTGCATCTTTCACGCTGGCAACGATGATATCGCCGATGTTTGCATATCTTCTCGTGGAGCCGCCCATCACTCTGATGCACAGGAGCTCTTTTGCACCGGTATTATCAGCAACTCTCAATCTGCTTTCCTGTTGAATCATACCAAACCTCCATGCTGCCCACAGCCCGGCAATGCGGGCGTCGGCACAAATTTTTCGATTGAAATGCCTATGCTTATTTCGCTCTCTCGATGATCTCCACAAGCCTCCATCTCTTATCCTTGGAGAGAGGCCTTGTTTCCATAACCTTCACGGTATCGCCGATATTGCAGTCGTTGTTCTCGTCATGGGCCTTCAGCTTATAGGTCCTCTTTACGATTTTTCCGTAAAGGGGATGTTTCACATGGTCCTCTACGGCAACAACGATTGTTTTCTGCATTTTATTGCTAACGACTTTACCGGTACGTGTCTTTCTCAGATTTCTTTCCACGTCGATGCGCTCCTTTCTGGATTTTTAAGCCTCACTGGGCCGCTCTGGCCTTCTGCGTGATAAGGGTCTGGATCCTCGCGATATTCTTCCGGACCTCTTTGATCCTCGCTGTATTTTCAAGCTGATTTGTCGCGTTCTGGAATCTCAAATTGAAAAGTTCTTTCTTGGCATTTACCAGCTCCTGGGCCAGTTCAGCATCGGATTTTTTCTTTAAATCTTCAACATACTGCTTAGTTTTCATTTGATACACCGCCTTCCAAATCTGCCTTAGAAACTATTTTACATTTACAAGGAAGCTTATGCATGGCAAGACGTAATGCTTCTTTTGCAGATTCCTCGGGAACGCCTGCGATTTCAAACATTACACGTCCAGGCTTAACAACCGCAACCCAGTACTCCAGCGTACCTTTACCGGAACCCATACGCGTTTCGGCAGGCTTGGAGGTCACCGGCTTGTCGGGGAATATCTTGATCCAGACCTTACCGGTACGTTTGGTATAACGTGTCAGCGCGATACGGGCCGCTTCTATCTGATTGGATTTGATCCAGCACGGCTCACAGGCCACCAGGCCGTATTCTCCGTAAGTGATGGTATTGCCGCGCGTTGCCTTTCCCGCCATGGAACCGCGGAACTGTTTACGACGTTTTACTCTCTTGGGCATTAACATTATTTATCGCTCCCTTCCGAT
Source organism: Lachnospiraceae bacterium (assembly GCA_021770245.1). GTDB lineage: Bacteria > Bacillota > Clostridia > Lachnospirales > Lachnospiraceae > Eisenbergiella. Next base: position 9,267 of record JAETRI010000065.1, on the reverse strand, counting down.
GAAGACTTTCTGGCGCCGGCCGCATTGGCTGTGGCTGCTTCATTATTTCCTTTCGTAGGGAGAATCTCCCCTTTGTAAATCCATACCTTCACACCCAGTTTGCCGTAGGTGGTATCCGCCTCCGCAAAGCCGTAATCGATATCGGCGCGCAGGGTCTGAAGCGGAATGGTCCCTTCGCTGTAGAACTCGGTACGGGCGATATCCGCTCCGCCAAGCCGTCCGCCCACAGCCGCCTTGATGCCAAGAGCGCCCGCTTTCATGGTTCTGCCCATGCAGGATTTCATGGCCCTTCTGAAGGACACACGGTTCTCAAGCTGCTGGGCGATGTTCTCTGCCACCAGCTGGGCATCCTTATCGGGCCTCTTGATTTCCTTGATATCAACCAGAACCTTCTTGTCCGTCAGCTTGGACAGTTCCTTCTTGGTCTCTTCGATTTCGGCCCCGCCCTTGCCGATCACAACGCCGGGCTTCGCAGTATAAATGATAATCTTCACCCTGTCGGACGCCCTTTCGATCTCGATCTTGGATACGCCCGCGCTGTAAAGCTTTTTCTTTAAATATTTCCTGATATTATAATCTTCCACCAGGAAGTCCGAAAATTCGGCGTCCGCATACCATCTGGAATCCCAGTCTTTGATAATGCCGACTCTTAAGCCATGAGGATTAACTTTCTGTCCCATATTTTCTCCTTTCAAAAACGCCTGCCGGCGGGGGAAGCGCCGGAAGCATTTACCTCCCGATTATTTCTCGTCCAGAACCAGAGTAATGTGGCTCATCCTCTTCTCGATTCGATAAGCTCTTCCCTGTGCCCTGGGCTGTATTCTCTTCATCGTGGGGCCCTTGTTCGCGTAGCACTCGGCCACGTACAGGTTATCCCTGTTCATGCCGTTGTTGTTCTCCGCATTCGCGATGGCGGATTCCAGCAGCTTTTTGATCAGGCCGGATGCGTATCTGGGATTGTATTCCAGGATGGCCAGCGCCGTCGTAACGTCTTTGCCTCTGATGGCGTCCAATACAAAACATGCCTTCTGTACAGAAACCCTCGCATAAGATAACTTCGCAGAAGGTCTTGTATCTTTATTTGCATTTCTTTCTCTTTTAATCTGGGTTCTATGTCCTCTTGCCATGGGATAAAACCTCCTTTCGATTACCTCAGCTTGGATTTCTTTTCGTCTTTTCCATGTCCCCTGTAGGTCCTGGTGACCACGAACTCGCCCAGTTTGTGTCCGACCATATCCTCCGTGATATATACGGGTACATGTTTTCTCCCGTCATGGACGGCAATCGTATGCCCCACGAAGGACGGGAAGATTGTGGAACGGCGGGACCAGGTCTTGATGACCTGCTTCTGCCCTGCAGCGTTCATTGCATCTACTTTTTTAAGGATGCTTTCATCCGCGAAAGGTCCTTTTTTCAGTGATCTAGCCATTGATTCGTTCCTCCTTATTTGATAGCCCTGCCGTCTCTTCTTCTTACGATCAGCTTGTTGGATTTGTTTTTCTTCTTACGCGTCTTCAAGCCAAGCGCAGGTTTGCCCCAGGGAGTGCACGGTCCCGGACGTCCGATACCGGTCTTGCCTTCGCCGCCGCCATGGGGATGGTCGTTGGGGTTCATCACGGAACCGCGTACCGTAGGACGGATGCCCATGTGACGTTTCCGTCCTGCCTTACCGATGTTGATCAGGTTGTGGTCCGCATTTCCCACAACGCCCACGGTGGCGCGGCATACAAGAGGAACCATTCTCATTTCTCCGGAGGGAAGCCTCAGCGTGGCATATTTGCCTTCCTTTGCCATCAGCTGTGCGCTGTTGCCAGCGGAACGGACCAGCTGGCCGCCCTTGCCGGGATACAACTCGATATTATGAATCTGGGTACCGACCGGGATCTCCGACAGAGGCAGACAGTTGCCGATCCTCACTTCTGCGTGAGGGCCGTTCATAACCTTCATGCCGTCCGTCAGGCCCTGGGGAGCCAGAATATATGCTTTTTCGCCATCCGCATAGCAGATCAGGGCGATGTTGGCGGTCCTGTTGGGATCGTATTCGATGCCGATTACGGTTGCGGGCACATCGTCTTTGCGCCTTTTGAAATCAATCAGCCTGTATTTCCTTCTGTTTCCGCCGCCGCGGTGTCTTACGGTGATCTTACCCTCGTTGTTACGTCCGGCATTTTTCTTCAGGGAAACACAAAGGCTCTTTTCCGGTGTATCCTTTGTGATTTCAGAGAAATCGGAGCCGGTCATATTTCTCCTGGAAGGTGTATATGGGTTATATGTCTTAATTCCCATGATGGTTTCTCCTTTTCTTTATCATTTATTGTCGTGCTTGATCTGCACTTAACCAAAAGCCGGCGGCATTGTGCCGCGGCTTCCACCGACCGCGGCCTTACAGCCCTGCAAAGATTTCGATATCCTTGCTCTCCGGCGTCAGCGCAACGATGGCTTTCTTGGTCTTGGCCGTCTTGCCGACCACCATGCCGCGCCTTCTCTTCTTGCCTTCGCAGTTCATCGTGTTCACGCTCTTTACCTTGGTTCCCTCAAACATCTTCTCCACAGCTTCCTTGATCTGGGTTTTGTTTGCTTCCGGATGAACCAGGAACGTATATTTCTTATCTCCCATACCGGCCATACTCTTCTCGGTAATGACAGGTTTGAGGATGACATCATAATATTTCAGATCAGCCATTATGCGTATACCTCCTCAATCGTCTTGACAGCGTCTTTGGTAACGACCACCGTGCCGGCGTTCATCACGTCGTACACATTTAAGGAACCTGTCAGTGTGGTACGGATGGCGGGCAGGTTCCTGGCGCTCATGATCACATTCTCATCCTTTTCGTTCAGAACCACGAGGCCCTTTTCCACCTTCAGGTTATCCATTACCTGCTTGAACGTCTTCGTCTTGATCTCATCCATCTTCAGTTCGTCCAGGACGATGAATTTATTTTCCAACACCCTGCTGGTGAGCGCGGATTTCAGGGCGGCTCTCTTTTCCTTCTTGTTCATCTTAAAGGAATAATCCCTGGGCACGGGCGCGAATACCACGCCGCCGCCGGTCCACTGGGGAGCCCTGGTGGATCCCTGTCTCGCATGGCCCGTTCCCTTCTGTCTCCAGGGCTTTCTGCCTCCGCCGGAAACCTCGGAGCGGGTCTTCGCCTTCTGTGTGCCCTGACGCTTATTGGCAAGCTGCTGCACAACAGCCATGTGCACCAGATGTTCGTTCACTTCTACGCCGAACACCGCATCGTTTAAGTCGATGGTGCCGACTTCCTTGCCTTCCATATTAAAAACAGCTACATTAGCCATTATCAGTTCCTCCTTTCACCCCTGATTCAAGCATCCACCTTCGTGGTCTCTTTGATAGTTACCAGTGCTTTCCTGGGGCCGGGTACTGAGCCTTTGACCAGAAGCAGGTTCTTTTCGGCATCCACCCTTACGATTTCCAGGTTCTGGACGGTGACCTTCACACAGCCCATATGACCGGGCATCCCTTTTCCCTTGAACACGCGGCTCGGGGAGGAGCAGGCGCCGTTGGAGCCCTGATGGCGGTGGAACTTGGAACCATGGGCCATGGGGCCTCTGTGCTGGCCGTATCTCTTGATGGCGCCCTGGAACCCTTTACCTTTGGAGATGGCGGTGGCATCCACCTTGTCGCCCTCTGCGAAGATATCCGCCTTGATCTCCTGTGCGGGCGCATATTCGGACGCGTTCTCCAGTTTCAGTTCTCTGACATATCTCTTGCAGGAAACGCCTGCCTTATCGAAGTGGCCTTTCTGGGCCTTATTCACGCCGTGCCTGTGGATGATTTCTTTTCTGCCGCCCTTATCCTTGTTGACAATCTTTTCCTTCTTGTCCACAAAGCCCACCTGGACCGCGCTGTAGCCGTCGTTCTCCACCGTCTTTACCTGTGTTACCACACAGGGGCCGGCCTGGAGCACGGTTACGGGAACCAAAGAACCGTCTTCCCGAAAAATCTGTGTCATACCCACTTTGGTGGCTAAGATTGCTTTCTTCATAATTTTTGTTCTACCTCCTTATGTTCTACATAGCGGAATAGTAAGGGACACCATTCATACGTCCTGTAGAGGTTTTTCGCGTGCCTGTTATTTGGTTTTCATTTTGATATCGATATAAACGCCTGCGGGCATCTCCAGCCTCTGCAGGGCATCCACCGTCTTGTTGGTGGGAGCAATGATGTCGATCAGCCTCTTGTGCGTCCTCTGTTCGAACTGTTCCCTGCTGTCCTTATATTTGTGGACAGCCCTGAGGATCGTAACCACTTCCTTCCTGGTGGGAAGCGGGACGGGGCCGCTTACCTGCGCTCCGTTCTTCTTGACCGTGTCGATGATCTTCCTGGCGGAAGCGTCCACCAGCTGATGATCATAAGCTTTCAATGTAATTCTCATTACCTGATTTGCCATAAAAAAAGTCGCCTCCTTATTCGCACTTTTTTACGTAAGTACGACAAGCGGTGACTGTACACTCTCCCGTGTGTGTCCTATCCGGCAACGCAATAGCGGAGCTCTCACGCCCCTCTTTCAGAAAGGACCCTTTCACAACGGTTGTTTCTGCTTATCCACAGACTTCATTGCTTGTACAGTGACTTGTCGTCAGTTTCCTCAAACCGGCTTCGGCCGGCTTTTTGACATTCGCTCCACGGAAAACCTGCCTCGCGGCAGCAACCTCACGCTTCATCGCTATCATGTCACAGCATTTTGTATTATAAAGGGAAATTGGGGAAATTGCAAGAGCTTTTTTAGGAAAATTTCGGTTTTCGAGGAGTTTAGCCGCATTCGCAAGGTCCGAAGCCGGGAACAGCGGCTTTAGAAGCAGCCCAAAGCAGCAGCGGGTTCCCGGCAGGATCCTTCCCTGTGCGCCCCGGCGTCCGGAAGCATGCGGGGTGGCGGAACTGTTACAATGACGCCCCTATTTTCCGCATTCTCATACCCAAAGGGTTCTGACGGCGTTTCCTCCGGGCTCTGTCTCCCGCCCCTCAAAGGAATCATTATGGGAAACCAAAAGCACCGCAATCCGATATCGCTTACAGTAGGCCTTCACCCGTTCTGCCACCGACGCCGCCAGCTCCGGATCCAGGGCGCTCGTGGGTTCGTCCAGCATCATGATATCCGGTTTCCGAAGCAGGATCCGGGCCAGGCCGATACGCTGTCTCTGTCCGCCGGAAACATTCCCTCCGTCCGCTTCCAGGAGATAATCCGTCCCTTTTGCCTCTATCATATCCTCCAAGCATGCCGCATGTACCGCCTCGTCAAACGCTTCCCTCGTATATTCTCCGCCCAGAGTGATGTTGTTCCGCAAGGTGTCCCGGAAAAGGCAGGGCGACTGCCTGGCCTGCAGGATGCGTCCGTAGTAGGCACCCGGATCGATTTCATCCACCGGCGTACCGTTATAGCTCATGTATACCGCCTGCCCTTTTGAAGAAAGGAAACGGGAAATGAGATTCAACAGACTGCTCTTCCCCTTTCCGCTTTCCCCTTTTATCACCACCCATTCCCCTCTGCCGAATCCAAAATCCACATGCTTCAATATCTTTTTCCCGTCTTCAAAGCGGAAGCCGTCGGAATGAAACGCAAAATTCTGCAATGGCCCAGCCTCTTTGACCGGATAAAAGGCGTCCTCTCTCTCCAAAATCGGCATCAGCTTCTCCTGCACGGCCAGCGCCTGCTTCCTCTGGTTAATAAAATCGGGAAGCACCAGCACCGGTTCCTGCAGATTTCCCACCAGGGCAAAGGCCGCCAGCAGTTCTCCGATCGTATACTGCTCCCGCAGGATAAGCGTCACGCCCGCCAGAATAACCAGAATGGGCAAAGCCGTCGTCAGTATGGCATAGACGGAGGTAAATATGGCATAGTACCCGGAAATCCTTCTGCTGTGCCTGAGGGTGTCCGTCTCCAGGAATTCCGTAAACCTTTCGTTAAAAAACTCTTCCTTTCGGCATTGCCTGATATCCTTAAGCCCGTTCAGGCAGTCAATAATCTGTCGGTTCAGCTCAGAATGGGAAACCTGTAGGTCATAAGTTTGTTCCCCAATCTTTTTACTGATCCGGTATGTAAGGAGAAAACAGAGCACAATGGCCATAAAGACGAACAGCCCGATCAGAATATGATACCCAAACAGGAGACCAAGGGCGGCCGTCAGGGCCGTACCGTTGATGAACACCGTGATAATTCCGATGCTTTTCCAGTCCGAAATAAATCTGCCATCATCCCTGATCATCCCCAGCGCCACGGGCGGCGTATATTTTTCATAGAAGGAAATCTCCTTTTCCAGCGCCATCCCGAAAAGGCGCCCGACGAACGCATAATGGCCGGTATACTGCAGATTTCTAAAAAAATACTGCATCGCACAGTTTATGCCAAAAAACAGGAAAATCAACAGGGCGCACTTTTTCAGGCAGTCCATCGTCACACCCGGATCGTTTAACGATATGCTGTCAACCATTTTCTGGATTTCCATAATCAGCGCAAATTTGAAAAAGAGCACTCCTGCGGAAAGCACAACCGTTACCGCCTGGAACTTCCATAAAGGACGAAATGCTTGGTTTATCATCGGATGGAATTTTTTCATAAAATTACCCGCCTGTCAAAAGTCTGAAAATATGCTTCCGGCTTGATCTTATCATCCAAAGAACAAAGACCGGGGCCGTTTCCACGCAGCCGCTGCTTCTGATACAGGACAAACGCATGAATGGCCTTGCGGGACGGGCAGGGGTGTCGCAGGGGCCACAGGGCCATTCATGCGTTTGTCCTATTATTCACCCCGCCCTTTTGCCGTCCTTTTATTCCCAGACATCTCCCCCCAGCCCGTTAATGAATCCGGCGAGTTCCAGCGCCATGTTCATTGCCTCCTGGACCCGGATGTGCCCCGGGGTTCCCCGTCCGTTTTCCCGGTACAGGAAATGGACGATCTTCGGATCCGCCAGTTCCGCACAAACCCTGCCGATACTCCGGTCCCAGCCCGAATGATGATACAGGATGGTCGTGGTTAAGATGATCCATGCCTTGGGGTAGCGGCTGCGCAGTTTTTCGATCCAGGCCTTATAATGCGCCCTCCACTCCTTCGCCGCCTGTCCGTCGTAGTCCTCCCTCATGCAGTCCGACGGCCAGGCATCGTTCTGCCCGACGGACACCACCACCACATGGGGCGTATAGCGGTTAAAATCCCAGGATTTACGTTCTCCCTCCTCCTGGTAGAAACGCACCCTGTCGTAACAGTCTTCCATTCCCGCTGCGCCGTCCATGAAATATCCGGTGCCCTTCTGCAGGGCGATCCCCCCCTGGGCCACCAGGTGTACCCGGGCATGAAGCATGCGTGCCGCCGCCCAGGCATAGGAAAAATAAGCATTGGAAAATTCCCCGTTATGAACGGGATCCGGCATCCCGCAGTACTCCACGGCCTCCGCCACCTCCCCGGCGGTCACCGAATCCCCATAGAATTCCATCTTCTTTCGGGGAAGCTCGGGCGCCTTCTCCACCCTGGCGCCGTATTCCAGCAGGAACCCCAGGAACGCATATTCATGGCCGTTGTCCATCCTTTTAAAAAGAGTGACCAGGTGCTCTTCCCCCTTTTCCAGCCCCTCCGCCAGGGTGATCACCACAGGCTCGTTATCCCTCTCGATTTTCTTCTTATCCTGGGAGTCGTCAAGCAGCACCCCCACCCAGGAATCCTGATAATTTCTTTTATTGACCACTACGGCTTTCACATAGGAAGAGCCGCTGAAGGCCATGCGTACGAAGCTTGCGGGCATGGTGAACACCGGCGCGTCCGGATCCTCGTCGTCGATCCTGCCGCAGTAACGAAGCCCGTCGCATACCGGCTCCACAATCCGTTCCTTTTCCTGATCCCACCCGTCCCATTTTTTTCCCATCCTCGTTTTGTTCCTTTCCGTTTTAATCCCTTTCATGCCGCACCCCTTGCGGCACCGCAGCGAAAATCGCGTATGCGGTTTCACGTCTGCGATTCCATTTGGGCCGCCAACGGCACAAATGGCGGTTGAAAAATAAGCCATCGGGCTTATTTTTCAACCTGTTTCTCCCTCAGGCTTTCTTCCCTTCCCATTCCCACCGCGGCCCGGCGGTATTCCCTGGGCGTAGCACCAAATTCCCTGCGGAAGAGCTTATTAAAATAAGAAATATTGTGAAAACCGTTCTCCAGCGCCGTTTCCATTACGGGCAGATCCGTGGTTACCAGCGTTTCCGCCGCCCGGGAAAGCCTGTAATGGTTGATGTATTCCACGCATGTCATCCCCGCAAATTTTTTAAAGAAATTCATGAAATGCGCCTGGCTGAAATGACATACCCGGGCGATTTCCCCGATACTCATATCCTCCGTATAGTGTTCCTGGATAAAAGCGATCACCGTTTTCAGCTTCCGTTCCATCTCCGAATCGCTGGATGCATTCTCATTTTTCACCACATAGCCGTATTGATATAGGAGACGGAAGAACCGGAAAAGCAGCTCCTTGATATACAGCTCATCCCCCTCCCTCCTGCCAAAGGCCGAATAGGGAATGTCCACATCCATCCTGGGAAACGATACCGGTTCCTTTTGGTCCACGCAGGGAAGCAGCTCCTTTAAACATTCCAGCAGCTGTCCATGGCCCGGCTGCCCCGCACAGACCACCGGGACGAAACGGGATTTCCCCTTCTGCAGAGGGCCGATATATTTCATGGTACAGGCGTCCGGAATCTGATATCCCAGCAAATCCAGGTGGAAGACCAGGCTTTCGGAAATCATCTCCTCCCCTTTTTCCACATGGGCCGAATGAAGGGTATGGGGGCTGATCAGGAGGATATCGTCCTTATCCAGCCGGAGGGGGTCAAAATTGATGGCATAGTCAATGCCGCCTTCCACTATCCAGGTGATCTCCACCTCCTCATGCCAGTGTAGATACAATTCCTGATAATTGCAGCGGTATCGCTGGATCGGCATCAGTACGTTCCCGTGGGACGTCTTTTCCTTGAAGCCCGATATCATGCTTTTCTCCATACCGCATCCTCCCTTTTCGCGGGCTGCACTGTTTTCTCCATACACCTGCCCGGGGTTCCTCGTATCTACTATTATATCCCCCGCTCCGCCGCCGGTCAATGCGGATTCTCCCGGGACAGGACAAACGCAGTAACAGTTCCGCCACCCTGCAGGCTCCCGGACGCCGGGGCGCACAGGGAAGGATCCTGCCGGAAGCCATCTGCCGCTTTGGTGCTGCTTCTTAAGCCGATGGGATCGGCTTCCTTGCGAATGCGGCGTTGTCCG
>JAETRI010000162.1 GCA_021770245.1 Lachnospiraceae bacterium | reverse complement strand
TTTGACTGCGGGTTTGGCAGTGTGGACGGGTATACCCGTGCCTTTTACCGGGAATTCGGCTGCAGGCCGGGGGAATATCTGAAGGACCCGGTGCCCATTGCCCTGTTTATCCCATACGGCGTAAAATTCAGAGAACTGAGGGAGGATGTTTTGGATATGGAAATGAAGAATCTGCAGAGCGTATTTGTCCAGGTAATCCGGAAACCGGAAAGAAAAGTCATCATCAAACGGGGGATAAAAGCGGAAGATTATTTTGCATACTGTGAAGAAGTGAGCTGCGAGGTCTGGGGGATATTAAAAAGCATGGATTCCCTCTGCGGGGAGCCGGTCTGCCTGTGGCTGCCGGATGCCTATAAAAAGCCCGGCACCTCCACATATGTACAGGGCGTGGAGGCAGAGGCGGATTACGAAGGGGAAATCCCGGAGGGGTTTGATGTCATTTCCCTGCCTGCCGCCGAGTATCTGGCGGTCCAGGGGGAGCCTTTCCGGGAAGAGGATTATTCCCAGGCGATCCTTGCCGTACAGTATGCCATCGACCATTATGATCCGTCTGTGATTGGGTATGAGTGGGATGAGGAAAACCCCCGCATCCAGTTGGAACCCAGAGGGGAGAGGGGATATATCGAGCTTCGGGCAATCAGAAGGCAGCGGGCGTAACGGTGCATGCCGTTACCAGGAAAAGGAGGATAAGATGAGCAAAACCATAAAAAAGTCTGCAAATAAAAAGATAGAAGAGGCCGTCAAAACAACGGGGCTTACCAAAAGCTATCAGGGCAGGACCGTGCTGAAAGGTCTGAATCTGTCGGTTAAGGCCGGCACGGTCTTTGGCCTGCTGGGGGCAAACGGCGCCGGAAAGAGTACCACTATCGAATGCATCCTGGGGACGAAACAGGCCGATAGCGGAACCGCCCTGGTATTGGGGCGGGATGCAAAAAAGGAGAGGCGCACCGTATTCCAGAAAGTGGGCGTCCAGTTTCAGGAAGGAGATTACCAGCCGGAGATCAAGGTATCCGAGCTTTGCGGGGAAACCTCCTGCTTGTATGAGAGGCCGGCAGACTGGCGGAAGCTGTGTGAACGTTTCGGAATCGGGGATAAAACAAGTCATGCCGTGAAAAGTCTTTCCGGCGGGGAGCGTCAGCGGCTGTTTATTGTCCTGGCGTTGATACCGAACCCGGAGCTTGTGTTCCTGGACGAGCTGACTACAGGGCTGGACGCAAGGGCGCGCCGGACGGTGTGGAAGATCCTTGAGGATTTGAAGGGCGAAGGGCTGACCATCTTCCTTACTTCCCATTTCATGGATGAGGTGGAAGCCCTCTGCGACCAGATCTGTATTTTGAGAAAAGGGGAGGCCGTCTTTTACGGCACCGTGGAGCAGGCGAAGGCCCAGAGCGGCTGTGAACGTCTGGAGGATGCCTATTTGAAATTTGCGGACGAGGAGGTTGTGGCATGAGAACTTTTTTTAGCCTTTTAAAAACAGAACTGAAGCTGAATATCCGGAACATGAACATGGTGATTTTTGCCGTCATTATGCCGGTTGTGGTACTGGTCATCCTTGGTTTTATTTACCAGACAAAGCCTGCATTTCCGGGGGCGGAGTATACGTTCCTGGAGCAGTCCATGAGCGCGGTCTGCACCATCTCCATCTGCGCCGGGGGCCTGATGGGACTGCCTCTGGTGGTAGCCGGGTACCGGGAACGGAAAATCCTCAAACGGTTCCGTGTGACGCCCATCAGCCCGGTTATGCTGCTGGGGGTGGAATTTACCATCTATGTGCTGTATGCTGCGGTTTCCATGGTGCTGGTCTTTCCTATGGCGGCTGTATTCTGGGGCGTAAGGCTTCCCGGCAGCCTGGCGGCATTCCTTGGAGGCTGGCTCCTTACCCTGGTTTCCACCTTAAGCATCGGGATGATGGTGGGCGGCATTGCGAAAAATGAAAAAATGGCCAGTGTAATCGCCTGCCTTCTGTACTTTCCCATGCTGATTTTTTCCGGGGCCACGCTGCCCTTTGAGGTAATGCCGGAGATGATGCAGAAAATCGTTGCCCTTTTCCCTCTGACACAAGGGATACAGCTTATGAAGGCGGCTTTCCTGGGAATACATATGGAATCTGTCTGGACACCGGCAACGGTTATGGGGATTGTTACTATTCTGTGCGCAGGCGCAGCGGTGAAATTTTTTAAATGGGAGTGAGTTCTTTCGGGCTATCAATTCGTATCGTTCAAATGAGAGGTTTTTTGTGAG
>JAETRI010000161.1 GCA_021770245.1 Lachnospiraceae bacterium | reverse complement strand
ATGGGATTTGCGGTTATCATCTCCCGGTAGTGCTGCTCCTGGTTCTCCAGCGAGCCTTCCTGCTCCGGGCTGTCCGTGGACACCCGCGCATAGGCGCATACCTTCAATCTATCGGCAGGATGTGTTTCCCCCGCCTTGATTATTTTTATCCGCATAAATTAGGTACTCCTTTCTTTTTGGGTAGTCTATAAATCACTCTGAATGCCGTATTAGTCAAGTAAAACAAGGGTTCCACGGCTCTTTTATTTCCCCGTGGATTCGCTTTGTGTAAAAAAATACCGCCGGACAGGTCTGCCCCGTCCGGCTGCGTATTTTCCCTTAAATCCGTGTGGTGAATGAAAGTGATATCCACCCGTCCCGCTTTTCCTGATAGGCTTTGAGCAACCCCCAGCCGTCCGATTCCTCCACAATGGTGAAAATGCCCACGCCAGTAAACTTGCCTATCTTTTGGTATGAAGTTCCGGGGCCTTTCCTGATGTTCAAATCAGGGATTGCCACGCGCACCATGTAAGGCGCGGAAAAGGTAAGGCTCTCCATGAACTGCACTTTTCCCTCATCCATGACGGCTTTCAGAATTGAGAGGATTTTCTCCCCATACTTCTCCCCTGCCGCCCAGCCTTTCCCCTGCGGGTTCTCCTTCTGGCCAAGCCACTCCACATAGGGCGCACAGCCCCTCGTGACATAGCGGAATCGGGGATCAATTCTTTCATTCAGCAGTTTATCCGTGGAGGCATAGGCTTTGAGGTGCTGAATCTGCGCCCGGATGCCAAGCTGCGGTGTATCAAAAGAAAGCCCCTTTTTGCCCCTCTGCGTCACCCCAAGGCCGCAGAAATTGTTCTGCTTTAAGTTGACCGCAGAGCCGGAGAAAGTGAAATTCCCGGTTTCCAGACAGGACTGTGCAAAAGCGATATCACCCCTCACGCCCTCCGCCTCCCCTTCCGAAAGGTACAGCGGGATCATATCCAAAACAGACTGTGCCACAGATGGATTTTTCTTTTTCAGATAGGATTTCATCTGCTCCGCCGTTGCTACTGCTTTCCCCATAATGGCGGTAAGGAAATCCGCATCAGAACCGCCCTCCATAGTCGCTTTGATATCCTTACGGAATTGCGCCATCGTCAGACCGAACTTCGACCACAGATGCTCCACGTCACCGTGGTTGCTGGCAATGCCCCTTTTGCACCCCTCACTGTGGCTGATGACAACACCGTCCGCAAGCGGGTCTAAACGGAACTGCTGACAAAGGCGTGCAAACAATTCCACTGCATATCTGTAGGTGGCAAGCACATGGGCTTTCGTGTTCTCCCCGTCCCCGGTTTCCGTCCAGCTCGCACCGCCTGCATATTTAATGGTGGCAGGTTCCGTCATCTCCACACCGATGTGGGTATTGTTTCCGTCACCGCCGCAGTGCCAGCCACGGTGTTCCCACGGGAGCAACTGGTACACATCCCCGCCCGGCTCAATGATTGCATGGACGCAGGCATTTGTATCCGCCCTGTTCCAGTTTTTCATAAACACATCCGCCTTTGGCTGCGGGCATCCCACCGAGTGGATCATAAGCCCCTGCACGGTGATGTGTTTCCCTGCCTTATAGCACCCGGACTCCGTAAGGTAATTCTGTTTTAAATTCATTCCATTTCCCTCTCTTTCCGCACATGAAAAAAGGCACCAGTTTTTACACCGATGCCTTAAACCGAAAAACTCATTATTTCCCTTTTTCCTCCCGTAACTGCTCCAGCACGGATTTCAGCTTCCCCGGAATGGGCAGCCCCGTCCGGGCGGCATTCTCCAGAATAGAGATGCCCTCATTGGAAAGGTAAAAGAAGATGACCGCCGTCCGCAGGACGCTCCCCTCCCCGATGATGTGGGTGTCCACGATATGCCCCACCGCCACAAGACTGAAAATGACCACCTTCTTAAAAATGCCCTTAAAGCCTACTTCGCTGGAGAGTTTCTTCTCCACCGCCGCTGCCATCAGACCGGTGATGTAGTCCACCACCACAAATACCACCAGTGCATAAAGGAAGCCGTCAAAACCTCCCATGACCGCACCCAGCGCACCACCAAGTGCCGCAAACGCATACTGCGCCGCCTCGATAAAATTTTTCATTCCAATTCCTCCTTCTGGTTTTGGGTAAGAAAAAAGCGGCTGCCCGCAGTGGGCAGTCCGCTTTTTTCCCAAGATAATGTTTTTACAGTTTTGTCCTTTCTCCCGTCAGTATATTGACCACCGTGGTGCCTTCCCCGAATGCCGCCCTTGCCTCTGCAAG
>JAETRI010000160.1 GCA_021770245.1 Lachnospiraceae bacterium | reverse complement strand
CTGACGGACATCCAGATTTATGACATACCGAAGTCCCCCTACGAGAAAATCGGCTATGCCCGCCCGGTGGTGCTGGACTCAAACGGCGCATGGGAGGCGGTGCTGGAAAACGCCTATAATATCATCGTGACGGGCGAGGTCAACGGGGAGGATACGCTTTCCTTCTCTATCCCCTTTGCCGACGCCAAGCGGAAGTATATCGATAACGAGAAGAAAATCCAGATTGTGGATGACATATACATCATCCGCACGGTCACGGACAGCAAGGATGCCTCCGGCAACGCTGTGACGGAGGTGTACGCCGAGGCGGAGTTTTACAACCTTGCCTATTCCGTCCGGAAGGAAGAGAAAGCCTTTGACGCGGAGACGGCGGATGCGGCCATGGCCTATGCCCTTTCCGGCACGGAATGGAAGGTCGGCACGGTCACGGTTACGACCAAGCGCACATGGACCTCTACGGAGAAAAATGCGCTCTCCATCCTCCGCAACGTGGCGGATTTACATGGAGGGGATTTAGTCTTTGACTGCCCGAACCGGCTGGTGCATCTGCTTACCTTAAACGGGAAGGACAGCGGCGCGCTGTTCATGTACGGGAAGAACATGAAGGACATTGAGCGGACGGTGGACACCACAGGGCTTGTCACGAGGCTGTATGCCGTCGGTGCGGATGGAATGACCTTTGCCAGCATCAACGGCGGGAAGCCCTATGTGGAGGATTTCACTTATTCCAAGGAGGTGCGTGTATCTTCCCTGGACTGTTCCGCATTCACGAACCCCTACCAGATGCTGGAGTTTACGAGGATGCGCCTTGCGGATTACTGCAGGCCGACCGTCTCCTATGTGCTGAACGCCATGGATTTATCCGTCCTGACCGGGTATGAGCATGAGGCGTGGGAGCTTGGGGATTATGTGCGGGTGGAGGATAAGGACCTGGGGCTTTCGGTCACCACGAGGATCGTGCGGAGGGAATACAACCTGCAGGAGCCATGGAACACGGTGCTGGAGCTTTCCACGGTGCTGAAGAACCTGGGCAGCTCCACGAGCAAGTGGGACAATGCCGCCGATTCCCTGGAGGGCGTCAGCGTGGTGTCCAGCGAGGACATCGCAGAACTTGTGCCGTTCAATCTGCTCCGCAATTCCCGTGCCGATGATGGGCTTGCGTATTGGGTGTCCTCCGGCTTTGAGGCGGACGGGGAAAACGGGGCAAGCGGCACGGCTTCTTTTAAGGCGGAGGGAGTGGCGGGCATGACCAAAAGCCTGTCGCAGACGGTGTACCCTGCCAACCGTGACAGCTATACTATCTCGGCGCAGATTGCGTCCGAGAACCTTAAGAAACTGAGCGGGAATTCGCAGGTTGGTATTGAGATTGTGCTGGAATACGAGGACGGCAGCACGGAATCAAGGTTTATCGATTTGTATTGATGGGAGGGGTTTGTGTGGCATATTTTTCACGGACAATTGCAAAGATTACCCCGGAAAACTTCTCATCCGGAAGGCTGAAATCCGTCACCGTCCGCGTCTGCATCACAGACTGCACGGGCGAATTCTACATCACGGACCTCCTCCTGCAGGGCGGGCCGGTGGCAATGGGATGGGTGGGGCATCCCTCGGAACTGAGGTGGACACTGGATGGCTGAATTTGTAAGGCTTGCGGAAGTAGTCAATAAGAAAAAGGATATGCGCATCGTGAGCGTGACGGTGATCCCCACCATTGCCGACTGCTCCGGGCGTATCTGGTTTACCGACCTCCAACTGCAGGAAGGCTCTGCGTTAAGCGGTTATGCTCCGCACACGGAGGTCTGCCTGCAGAAATGCCGGGAGAACGGTGGGATTAAGCCTCCCGTATGGTTCAATGGCGTGGTGCGCTCGGAGGAGACGGTGGTCCTTTTCAACATGGGGAAAACATCCGCTCCATTAGACATCCACATCTACCCAAAATCGGACATGGCGGCGGGGACGGTGCGGCTTGCCCAGGGCGTGGGCGGCCAGAGGGTGTCTTTTCCCGATGCCATGAAAGCAGAGGATGATATTGCGCTGCTTGCTGAAAGCAGGGAGTGTACACGGAACGGCGCAGCATTTAAGAAAGAGGGATTCTACCAGTACAGCGCCGCATGGGATTCCAAACATAAGGTGGCGCTGGAAAGCGGCAAAACGGCGAGATTATTATTTACAATGCAGGAGATGCAGGAAGGGGGCGGGACATTCTGATGGACACACTCAAAGGAAAGCAGATCATGGTATGGACGTTCATGGGCAATACAAGGATGTACCAGGCGCTCCGGGATTAC
>JAETRI010000064.1 GCA_021770245.1 Lachnospiraceae bacterium | reverse complement strand
ACTGTGCAGTTTTATTGACAGCAGAGTGCAGTCAGCGAAAAGAAAGTGCCGTAACGGTGTTTATGCCGTCGAAAATAAAATGCTTTTTTCGTCTACTATAAAGTGCCGCGTTACAGGCATAGCAGTGGTAGTCCTTTTCATAGATTTTCATGGACGGCTCCCTGTCCCCCTTGTGGAAAGGGCAGGCAATGAACCCGGAACGGTTCGGCTCCGGCAGGCCGTAACGCCTCAGGACGTCCCGCATGGCTGTATTTTCTTTGATCTCTTCCTTTGTCATAGCCCGCCTCCGGACAGGAGCTCTATGATCCGTTTCCCCGTCTGTGCCTTGTCGCAGAAAACATAGCGGATCCCGTATTTTCTTTCCTGTGTCTTCATCACCCGGTACAATACTTCCCCCTGCATGGACTTTCCGCCCCGCGGGTTTACCCACCAGATCACATCCTCCAGGCTGCGGATCCCTTTCCCGTGTTCCACCAGGACCACAAGCCGGATTTCGTTTTCCTGCGCCCGGATCAGTTCCCTCCGGAACCTCTCGTGCCCCTGGCACACGTTGCTGCACACCTCCGACAGGTTCTGCTTCCGGTCCACAATCAGGCGCGGGTTATCGTAATTCATATAATCCCCCACCAGCAGCTTGGAGACCGGGTGCTTTACACCCTGCCGGTCGAATTCCGCCAGTATTTTCTTTATCGCCCGGTCCTTCTCCCGGCTGTCTACCTGTATCACCATTGTCTGTCACCCGGTTAGAATGGGAGCTCCTCATCAAAGCCGTCCGGAATGTTCATAAAATCCCCGTCCGCTGCCGCCTCTTCCTGCTTCCGGCTCCCCGCATCCGTTGTATCTGTCCTGCTTCCGACGAATTCCACGCGCTCCGCCACCACGTCGGTCGTATAGACCTTCACGCCGTCCTTATTGGTATAGCTGCCGGTCTGTATCCTCCCGGTGGCCCCGATCTGTTTTCCCTTGCAGAAGTACTTTTCGATGAACTCCGCGGTCTTCCCGAAAGCCACGCAGGATATGAAGTCCACATCCGGGCCTTCCTCCCGTTTATACGCCCTGTCCACCGCCAGGGTAAACCTGGCGATGGATGTGCCGCTGTCCGCATACCTGATATCGGGATCCCTTGTAAACCTCCCCACAAGCTGCACACTGTTCATGCCGCGCCTCCTTCCTTGTCCGGGGTCGCCTTGAACTTCTTCATGCAGGATTTGTACTGCTCCACGGTCATATCGGCCATGTTTTTCAGCTTAAAGGTACCCAGGATCAGCTTTTCATCCTTCCCGGTGCGCTCCAGCTCCGCCCGGATGCTGGCAAGCATCGGCTCCGTTACCAGGAGGGCTCCGCCCTCCCCTTCTCCTGCTGGAGGTTCCGCATTCTTCCGGCTGCCGGCGCCGTCTTTCCCGCTGGCCTCTGTCCCGGTCCCGCCCTTGGGCTGCGTTTTTCCTGCCTTCTTCTTCCCCGCCGCTTCCGGCGATTCTTTGTCCGGGTCGTCCATCAGTTCCTCCGTCGGGATACAGAAGGTCTGGAAGCAGGCATATTTGAACGCCACGGCCATCGCTTTATTGGTGGCCTTGTCCCCGCTGTCCATCCCTTCGCCGACCGTAACGGCTTCCACACAGGAGCCGTCCGTGGTATAGAAGCGGTAGCGCATCCTGCAGATGGAATAGATCAGCAGGTTCCCTTTGGCAGACTGCCTTTCCTCCCGGGACTGTTCCATAAGCTCCGGCACACAGAACACCTTATGCTTGATCATGGCGGGGCTCAGGGCATTCATCACCGCATCAATGCCGCGGTAGCGGAATCCCTGCGTCTTATTGACATCGTTCTTTCCTACGGCCCCGATATCCTCCATCACGCCGCATATGGCTGCGTAGATTTTTCCTTCCTCCATACCCTCATTCCTCCGTTTCCACGACGGTATTTTCGGCTGCATATTTGATCAGCCTGGACGCCGTCTCGCTGACTGTCATATGGGCCGCATAGGCTATCCCGCACAGCAGGCCGGCCGCCTCCGCGTCGATCCGTACCAGTCCCGTATTCCTCCCCTTCTTGACCGGGTTATAGGGCTTCTTCGCCTTAATCACGTTTACCATCCCGTTATTTCCTCCGCTTCGTAGGTGATCCCCACACTGTCCAGGTACAGCTCCAGTTTTTCCTTCGCATCAGTTGTCAGAGTCACCCGATATTCATACATGCGGGTTTCTCCTGTAAATTCCGGGATCAGGCTGTCCACAACCTCCTGCGCTGCTTCCTCCCTGGCCTGGGCCACTTCTGCCGTCTTCTCCGCCTCCGCCAGGCGCAGCGCCTCCGCCTTCTCTTCTTCCGCCCGGCGCAGGGCCGCTTCCTTCTCTTCCTGGGCACGCTTCTCCAGCGCAAGGCGCTCCCTCTCCTCCCGGCGGATGCGCTCCTCTTCCTCCCGGCGCTTCCTCTCCCTTTCACGTTCCAGGATCTCCTGCTTCTGGATTTCATACCGGTTGATATAGGACACCGCGTCTGACAGGCTCAGGTTCTTTTTATAGATCCGGAGGGCTTCTTCGGTGGCTTCGGAATGCATCCCTCGGATCGTTTCCAGGGCCTGCCTGGTGCCGGCGGCAATCTTTTCCATCTCTTCCCGGACCGTCTTCTCCCTGGTTGTGGCATTCTCCCATCTGGCGTTATAAATCTTTTCCAGCGGTATGTATTCCTGCATGTCCGATACCGTTTCCTGATAGACACGCTCAATCAGCTGCCGCTTTTCAGCAATACGCTTTTCCTCAAAGGCCTTTATCTGGCTATCGATCAGGCCGATCGGCCTGTCATACAGGGAAATCAGGCCCTTTGCCCTCCCCTCAAAAGCCTCCCAGGGGGCCATGTAGGCCCTTTTGGCGTCACGCAGGTTTTCCTTTAGGTTCTTCTGCTCTGCACGCAGGCCAGCTGCTTCCTTCTTCGCAACTGCCTTGCTTTCCTCTGAGAAGATAGCGCCTTCGTACTCGTTCAGACGCTCCTGGATTGCCTGCTCCACCTGTTCAAAGTTGCATTCGATGCTTCCGGCCTGCTGCCGGATCACTGCCTGTATTCCTCCCACCTCTTTAATCCTCCTTATACTCTTTCGGCTTAAACCCCAGGTAATGGGCCACCTTTTCCCTGGATATACAATAGCGTTCTCCTTGGGTATATTGCTCCAGCATCGCGGCCCTGGTCTCCGTATCAAGCAGCTGTTCCAATCTGGAAAGGGGAATTGATACCACTGTCTCAGCATCGCATTGCGGCAGATTTTCTTTCACTTCCATGTTTACAAATCTCCTTTTCTCCCTTAGAATAAGGGTGTGTTGGTTGTGGCGCTGTGACTTTGCGGGTTCAGCGCCGCATTTCTTTTCTGGCTGCCCGGATACGCCCTGCTGCGATCACAAACGTCCATCCGTCCATGTACCAGCGGATGCACTGCTGCAGGGTC
The DNA here is from genome assembly GCA_021770245.1 of Lachnospiraceae bacterium. GTDB lineage: Bacteria > Bacillota > Clostridia > Lachnospirales > Lachnospiraceae > Eisenbergiella. The sequence goes on along the minus strand of JAETRI010000064.1, from coordinate 15,377 downwards.
ATTTCGTCCAGCTTTTCTTTGGGCCTGTCCTTCTTCATCGGATATACCTCTCATACTTCTCAAGGACAGTCTCGGAAAGGCCGTCCTTAAACACCTTCCGGACGTCCCGGATATCTTCCCGTTTTTCCTGCCCCAGCCGTTCCAGCAGTGCAGGGCGGCTTTGGATGTGGACAGCCCGCCGGCCGTCTGCGTATTCGATCCGGTATTTCATTGTTATCCTCCTTCTCTCCCAAACATTGTAAGCAACTCCGCATCCGAAAACTTAATGCCCGCCTGCTCCATCTGCCAGAGTTCTGAAAGTTTCATTTCTCCCGCATTCTTAAGCCTGCTGTAATAGGTGGACTGGGAAAAGATTTTTAGTTTTTCCAGTTTCTTTGGCGTCATATCGGCACCGTTCATCCGGTTCTGTATGAGCTTGCGAACCGCAGTTTTCCGCTCTGCCATTCTGTCAAGTGATTTAATTTTTGCCGTATCCTTCACCTCCCCTATGTTAAGGCTATACTTTTGTTGTGGCACATACTCACCGGCTATAAGACCTCGTATCTGTTTCAGCGTCATACCACCATCAGTCTTAGCAACATGCTGGCTAGCACTGCCAGCCAGGCCAGTATCCAGAGCACGACCGCCGTCCAGGCCAGGCCCTGACGGAACTTCTGTGATCTCCGTGGGTTCATATCGTTCGTCACCTCCCTCTTTCTTCCGCCTGCAGCGCAAACCCTGCAAGGATGTCCAGGGCTCTGCGTCATTTACTTAACTTTCAAGATTTTCCTATTGAATTATCAGAACATTTGTTCTATAATTCTAAACAGAAGTTTTAGAATAACTTCTTAAATCCATTGGAGACATACCTATTGCATCACAAATTGCAAACAATTCATTTGCTTCCAACTTTCTTCCTTTATTTAAAATCGAAGACAGTTTCGAAGAAGAAAGATTTGCCTTGCGGGCAACAGCGGCCTGGATAAAACCTTTATCTGAAATTACTGATTTAAGGGTATCTCTGATATCGGGTTCCAACTTTTGTCCCTCCTTTCGCCAACTCAATATTTGAGTGTATCTCAATATTAGCACTCATTATTTTAGTTGTCAATACAAAAATACTAAATTTTTGAGTTTTTATATTGATTTTCAAAATTATATGTGTTAGTATTGGTTCAAATCTATATGGAGGTTAAACATGACAAAGGCAGAAATTGGATCAATACTCAGAGATTTAAGAATAGCATCGGGAAAAACACAAAAAGAGGTCGCTGAAGCTTTAGGAAGAACACAGCAAATTATAGGACATTGGGAAACAGGCTATTCTCAGCCTGACGCCAATACACTTTTTATCCTTTGTGATATTTATGGGACGACTGTTGATGATGCTTTTGGATTTAAAAAAGGGAAAGAAGCTCTTTCGCAAGAAGACTTTATAATTCTGAAAAAATTCCATGCCTTAGATGAACACGGAAAAAAAATGGTTGAATTCACTCTTACTGAAGAATTTAACCGTTGTGAAGCGCGAAAACAAGAGACTGATGACGATAATGTGATCCCGTACCCTCAATATCCTACAGTTACACGGAAAGATATAAAATCTTTTGTAGCCCGTAACAAAAAAAAGGATGTCACTGAAGAAAAAATTGCAGAATTGATCTATAGTCTGTTTCCGGAGGGATAATCGATAATGATTGATGCTGTGTTGATGTACCAGGTCATTTATGATGTATACCAAAAGTGCGGCATAAAATCTTTTCCTATAGATTGTTTTCAAATTTTGAATACATATAACATAGCCTGTAAGACCTATTCATCACAGAACAGTCTGCATAAATGCCTTTCAATCAGTAATGATGCATTTACTGCAAGAAATACAATTTTTTATAATGATACAATGCCTGAATGTCGGATTGCCTTTTCACTTATGCACGAATTTGCACATTACATAATGAATATTCCGGATGGCTCCAGAAAATGGGAAGATGACGCCGACTGTTTTGCCAGTAATATTTTGGCCCCCCGTATCATGATACACTGCCTTTTAGATCGACATGATGCAGACCAAATCCACAATACTTTTGGTTTATCTTATGCCGCTTCAAATATTGCAGTGAAAGACTATAAAAAATGGCTTACAGTAATCTCATGCCGTAAGCCAGCAAAGATCAAAGAAGTCGAACAAAAAATATATTGTCTTTTTCGTCCTGAAAAACGTGTTGAATCAAAAAAAGAATTACAACCTCTAGCGATACAGGCCGTTTCCCCGAGGGCCGATGTTATCGATGAATTTAGCAAAAGGCATATAGATCGGCTCAGACGAGAGCGGAAAAAACTGACTCTGCAAACGCAAAAATATGAAGAACATAAACAGTTTTTATTAAAATACACGTATAACTATAATGATTTCCAAATGGCTGAAGATATAAGACTTCGATTTGAAGAGCTTTCACTATAAAATGATCATAAAAACTTATGATAGGGAGGATTTCATAATGTCACTCGTAAAGTGTCCTGAATGTGGAAGAGAGATATCTGACAAGGCTGCAGTTTGCCCCAATTGTGGCGCGCCTGTAAAGAAAAAGTACTGCCAGCATTGTGGTGAACAGATTGATTTTGATTGTATTATATGTCCGAAATGCGGAAAACGGACAGGTGATTTAAATCCGTCTGAAAGAAATATTATAATAAATAATTCTTCAAATGCAAACGCGAATGCATCCTCAGTCGTGAATGTTTCGAACACCCTGGGAGGAAAAGCGAAGAATAAATGGGTGGCTTTTTTGCTTTGCTTATTTACATTCTGTGGACACAAATTTTATGAAGGCAAGATCGGAATGGGAATCTTATATCTGCTCACAGCTGGGTTATTCGGCATAGGATGGATTATAGATCTTGTATCACTACTTATGAAGCCTAATCCATATTATGTGTAATAACATAGAATAACAGGAAAATCCGCCCCAGCGTGCCAACGCCAAGGCGGAATTCCAGAAAACTATACAGGTCACGGTATTGCCTGCATAACAGCATGATACATGAAAGGAAATTCCGGATGATCAATATCAAAACATTACAGTCATATTATATGCAGGATAGAATTATTATCAGCGTGCATGCGCAGGAACGCCTGCGCCAGAGGAACATCAGGCAACGTGACATCAAAAACTGTATTATGTCTGGTGAAATAATAGAACAATACCCGGACGATTACCCTTTTCCGAGCTGCCTGATATTTGGATATGCTATTGATAATAAAGTACTGCATGTTGTCGTAAGTGATGAAGGAAGTATCGGCAGGATAATTACAGCATATTTCCCGAACAGGGATAAATTCGAAGCCGATCTTAAGACCAGAAAGGAGCGTATGTCATGAAATGCATGAGTTGTAAATACGGAGATATGCTGGAAGCTACAACCACCTATTTTGCCTGTCTGAACAGTTGTTATGTAATCATTGAGAATGTTCCCTGTCTTAAGTGCAGTCAATGCGGTGAAGAGTTTTTCCGTTCTTCTGTCGCTGAAAAAATTGATGACATCCTGGACAGTGTTGAAAAGATTGCCAGTAAAATTTTTATCCTTGATTACTCGACTGCTGCATGAAATATAAAAACCGCTCCTGCGCCAACAGGAGCGGCCACGCCTAGGCCGAAACCGACCAATGAACGATTTGCTATACAGGCCCGGAGGCCGGCATACTCTTCCCAACCACGAAGATTATACCACATCCCTCCGGCACCTGTACAGGTGTTATTTTTATACCCTAAAGGAGGAATGCATATGGCAAAGGCAAAGAAACTCCCTTCTGGCTCCTGGCGCTGTCAGGTCTTCGACCATACTGACGAGAACGGGAAACGGCATTACAGATCCTTCACGGTGGACGATCCCTCTGCAGCAGGTAGACGTGAGGCAGAACGACTGGCGGCGATATTCGCAGCAGAGAAGAAAACGGAAAGCAATCCATGCGCCATGCCCTTTCGCACTGCGCTGGCTCAGTATATCTCCGACAGGGAGGCGGTTCTTTCTCCAGCCACCATCCGAGAATACAAACGATCTCTTAAGACTGATTTGCAAGATCTGATGGACAAACGCATCTGTGACCTAACGCAAGATATCATCCAACAGGCAATCAACAAGGAATCCATGACACATTCCCCAAAATCTGTCAGAAATATGCATGGTCTTATATCGGCCGTTTTGCGGGCATACCGCCCTGAATTTGCATTACATACTGCCCTGCCGCAGAAAGAACGCCCCGAACTGTACATTCCCACTGACGCAGAGGTGAAAAAAATCATCGAATACGTATCCGGTACGGTTATGGAGCTGCCTGTTCTCCTTGCGGCATTCGGTCCCATGCGGCGCGGAGAGATATGCGCGCTGGATAGCCGGCACATTGACGGCTGCACAGTCCACGTATGCCAGAATATGGTCCGGAACGATAGGGGCGAATGGGTGATCAAACAGCCGAAAAGTTATGCAGGGAATCGATATATTGACTATCCCGATTTTGTTGCACAGAAATGGAACGGTATCTCTGGCCCCGTCGTCCAGTTGAATCCTGCAAATATATCCGACCGTTTCCAGATCATCCTTAAGCATACAGGCGTACATCCTTTTCGTTTTCATGACCTCCGGCACTATTCGGCCAGCATACTCCACGCACTGGGAATCCCTGACGCATATATCATGCAGCGTGGCGGATGGGGAAGTGACGGTGTGCTTAAAGCAGTCTACCGCCACGCCCTGGACGATAAAGCCACCGAAATGAATATGCGCGCGAATCTATATTTTCAAACGCTATGCAACACGAAATGCAACACAGAATAACGTAAATAGCGTATCTATGCGATTTTTAAATACATTCGACCAGGTTCGAGTCCTGTTATCCGCAGTAATCACAACCCCCGTATTTACGCGGATTGGCGTAGATATGGGGGTTATCATATACTCTGTTTCGTAATCGTCTGCCCCAAAGGGTATTTTATTATTTTGCGGGGTATTTTATTATTTACGGCCACAAAAAGATGTAGTATTATAATTTCATGACGGAAATGGACAAAGTGCGATTTACAGATAAATTAAATCTACTCATGGAAAAGAAAAAGAGCTTGATGAAATCCGCAGCTTCGCTGCATTTGTAAAGAGCCGGAGGAAATAAAGCCCATTTTATTGGACATTACATATATTAAACTTCCTATTGCAGGAGATAGACTCATGAATAATGATGAAAAAACCGAAAATCTGGCGGCTCAAAGAGGAGTAGAAGTTATTCCCTGGACGTTTGATAGTTCAAAAATCAAAGGGTTCTATTGTGATAATATGATTGCATTAAACAAAACTGTTGAAATTTCAAATGAAAAAGCCTGTATACCTGCAGAGGGACTCGGACATCATGAAATTTTCTCAGGCGATATCATCGATCAGTCCGACACGGCCAACAGAAAGCAGGAAGCCTGTGCACGGCTCCGGGCGTACAACCGGCTCATAGGGCTCTATGATATTGTCAAAGCATACCGTCAGGGATGCCGCTCTCTGTATGATATGGCAGAGCGCCTGGATGTCACGGAAGATTTCCTGCAGGACGCCCTGCAGCGATATAAAAGTAAATACGGAACCCATACCACGTTCGCCAACTATACCATATACTTCGAGCCGGCGCTATGCGTGTATGAACTGCCGCACGAGGAAACGGCCGGGTATACAGCGGTCGGAAATGACGATACGACGGCGTAAGCGTACATCCTGCGGTCTGAAATAGTCTTCCCCAGACGGAGAGCCAAACCGCTCGGGCGGAAAAATAGAATTGTCACGGATATAAGCCTGTGTGCAGATTTCTGATCAAAGCCTCCCTTGCCATATTGTGCGGCTTCTTTCCTCTCACAGATATTTTTCCGCTTCTTTCCCGGAAATCTTATACTTCTTCATAATCGCCTGCTTAATCTTCTCATCCTCAACGCCGAAATCCCGAAGCAGCTCAACAGTACCCTCAATCCCCTGTTGCAGGCCTTGCTGCAGACCTTGCTGCATTCCCTGCTGCAGACCTTGCTGCATTCCCTGCTGCATCCCCTTCCGTACTCCCTCATCAACCCTTATCTGAATCCCCGGCTCCAGAATCTCCATGAGTGCCTCATACATATCTGCATCCCTCCTCATTTCCCTGATCATCTGCCTGTTTGCTTCCACACTGATATTAAGAACGGAGTCCGCAAGTTCCCTGTCCTGCTTTCCGTTCAGGCTGCGAACGCGGTTTACCAGTTCCCGCACATCCTCCTGATCCAATTCCCCCGACAAAGCCCTCAGCCAGGTGTGCGTGCCCTTGGGCAGCTCCCTTGTCACAATGATTTGGGTCGGGAACAGAACCTTCCCTTTTATATAATAAATGCCCTTTGCGGGATTAGATACCTGATATTCCTTCTTTTCAAAATACCGAAATAATTTATCCGGCCTGGCATCCCGAACAAGTGAAACCGTAATATCTTCCGCCTTTATCCCATCCGATACCTTTCCATAAGATTTATAAAGGCTTGCATAAGCCCCCGCTTTATAAAAGGCGTCGATGTCCAGGTGATCTTCCGGCGATTTGTATTCTAAAATATTATGTCCCCGAAAGATCTTTCCTATTTCGTTTTCAATTTTGACCCCCGATTCTTTTTTGATTATAAGGAGATCAATCTCCAACGGTTTGGTGTTTAGATTATATTCTTTTTCAAATATCAGGCCCTCTCTGGATGCGGCGAGTTCCAAATTCATAGCGGCTACGAATCCCGGATGCCATTGGATTTTTGTATCTTTCATAAAATTCCTTCTGCGCTTTGTACATCCTGTACAGCTGCGAATGACGCTTCTTCACCTGCGGCATTCCCTGTCACATTTGTTCCATCCTTCCTGTCGGCCGCGATACTGCATCCTTTAGCCGTTTAGAACGTTCCTTCCCTGCCGGGATAGCAGGCGGACGGAGCCGGCTATCCCGGCAGAAGATGAAACGGAGCTTTAGGACATGGTCGGAATCCGCTCCATCCTTTAATCAGATTATACCATATAAAGGTATGGTATTCTATTAAATTTTCATGAACTCCTATCAGCCGCTTTCGTTAACTCCTTCACCCGCAATATATTTCGATCGTCCTGGCAGCAAATACGGCCGTTCCTTTCCCTGCGGCATTATCAATATGCATCTCATACTTGACAAATGCCCCTATAGGGTATATTATTTATACAAAATATACCCCCATAGGGTATTTGCAAAAAAAGGATTCCCGATTCCTTTCCATCGGAATCCGGGTGCAAAAAACGGAGGAAGCATATGAATCAGGAACATTCGGGAGAAGAAACCGTTATGGAGGGAAGCTGCTGCCGTCAAAAGGCGGTTCCGCGCAGTGAAGAGACGCTTAAGAATCTGAAAAACAGGCTGAGCCGGATGTCCGGACAGTTAAACGGCATCAGCCGGATGCTGGACGAGAACCGCTATTGCGGCGATATCCTGGTTCAGGTCTCCGCCGTGGAAAGCGCCCTGCAGGCTTTCGGTTATCTCGTCCTTCAGGAGCATATGGAAACCTGTATGGTGGATGAGGTCCGTAAAGGGAACCTGAAAATCGTGGAAGAAGCGTTTGAACTGATGAAAAAATTGAAATAATAGTACTGTCTTATCCCACCAAAGGAGTTAGGTTGCAGATGAGAAATCGCATTCGCGATTTCTCAGACATGAATCGAAGATTCATGTTGCGCTGCCGTAAAGGACACGGCATGGAGGATTAGGTTGAAAAATGACCTGCGGTCATTTTTCAACCGGGAATTTGTGCTGCCGCAAAGGACGCGGCATGAAAGGATGAACGGAACATGAAAACAGAGAAATATGACGTTACAGGGATGACCTGTGCCGCCTGTCAGGCAAATATCACCCGGAATGTGGGGAAGCTTGAGGGCGTATCGGAAGTAAATGTGAGCCTGCTCGCCAATCAGATGACCGTGTCCTACGAAGAGGAAAAGCTGTCAGGCCAGGATATCATCCAGGCTGTCGCCAAGATCGGCTACGGCGCTTCGCCGCACGAGACGGAGAAAAAGGCAGGCGGGCAGACGGGCGATGCCGAGACGGGCAGTATCGGCAGGGAATGGGAAGCGCGGAAAAGCCGTACCCAGCAGGATCAGGAGGCCATGAAAAAAAGGCTGATATCCTCCATCTTCCTTCTCATCCCCCTCATGTATGTCGCCATGGGGCATATGATGCACCTTCCCGTTCCCGCCATCTTCCTGGGGACGGAAAACGCCATGGTCTCCGCCCTCACCCAGCTTCTGTTATCCGTCCCGGTTCTCTTCATCAACCGGCATTTTTTTCAAAACGGCTTCAAAGCGCTCGTGATGCGCGCTCCCAACATGGACTCCCTGGTGGCGGTGGGGTCCTCCGCTTCCTTTCTTTACGGGGCCTTTGCCATGTACCGCATGGCATACGGTTTTGGCCACGGAGACATGGAGCTGGTGCATCAGTACGCCCATGACCTTTATTTTGAATCCGCGGCCATGATCTTAACCCTGGTCACCGTGGGAAAATATCTGGAGGCGCGCTCCAAGTCCAAGACCTCGGATGCCCTGGGCAAGCTGGTGGACCTGGCCCCGAAAACGGCCACCATACTGCGGGACGGCCGGGAAGCCGTCATCCCCGCGGAACAAGTGGCGGCGGGTGATATTGTCGTCATCCGTCCGGGCATGAGCATCCCGGTGGACGGGGAAATCACGGAGGGAAGCGGATATCTCGACCAGTCCGCCATTACCGGGGAAAGCATTCCCGTGGAAAAGGGACCTGGAGATACGGTCATTTCCGCCACCATTAACCGAAACGGTTCTTTCCGGTTCCGCGCCTCCCGTGTGGGTGACGATACCACCCTGGCACAGATCATCCGTCTGGTGGATGAGGCGGGTAATTCCAAGGCCCCCATCGCCAGGCTGGCCGACCGGGTCAGCGGTATCTTCGTCCCTGCGGTCATCGTCATCGCCCTGATCACCGCCGCCTGCTGGCTGGCGGCAGGCGCGGGCTTTGAGTTCGCCCTTTCCTCCGCAATCGCAGTCCTCGTCATCTCCTGCCCCTGCGCCCTGGGCCTGGCCACGCCGGTTGCGATCATGGTGGGAACCGGGAAGGCCGCGGAATACGGCATCCTGATCAAGTCTGCGGAAAGCCTGGAAAACCTGCACTCCATCGATACCGTCGTACTGGATAAAACGGGAACCATTACCTCAGGCAGGCCCTCCGTAACCGATGTCCTGGTGCTGGATCCCTCCCTGAGCAGGCAGGGCTTCCTGGCTCGGGCAGCGGCCGTGGAGGCCGGAAGCGAACATCCCCTGGCCCAGGCCGTGGTGGAGCAGGCGAAACGGGAGGGCCTTACCCTTCCTGACTCCTCCGATTTCTCCGCCACCGCCGGCAGGGGGGTGAAGGCGGTGGTGGAGGGCCGGCTCTGCCACGCCGGAAACCCGGCTTATATGGAAGAGGTGCTTGAGCTTTCCCGGAAAAAGGAGTATCGTATCATCCAAGAACACATGGATCGTTTTTCTTCCCAGGGAAAAACGCCCCTCCTGTTCGCGCAGGACGGACAGCTTACGGGGATCATCGCCGTGGCGGATACCATACGGGAATCCAGCCGGGAGGCGATCCGTACTTTCCGTGAAATGGGGCTGCGCGTGGTCATGCTCACCGGGGATAACCGGATCACCGCCTCCGCAATCCAGAAGGAGCTGGGGATCGAGGAGACCATCGCCGACGTGCTTCCCACCCAGAAGGAGGCATGTATCCGCTCTCTGCAGGAAAAAGGAGCAAAGGTGGCCATGGTGGGGGACGGCATCAATGACGCGCCGGCACTCACCCGGGCGGATATCGGCATCGCCATCGGTGCAGGAACGGATATCGCCATCGATTCCGCCGACGTGGTATTGATGAAGGATTCCCTCTGCGATGTGGCAACGGCCATCCGGCTGAGCCACTCGGTCATCCGCAACATCCGGATGAACCTTTTCTGGGCCTTCTTTTACAATATTCTGGGAATCCCGGTGGCTGCCGGCGCTCTTTTCCCGGTTTTCGGCCTTCGCCTGAGCCCCATGTTCGGTTCCGCCGCCATGAGCCTAAGTTCCGTCTGTGTGGTCACCAATGCCCTCCGGCTGCGCTTCTTTTCGGCCGGGCAGACCGGAGCCGTCCCGGGACAGACGGAACCGAACGGGCCGGGAGCAGAAGGGACAAAGACGTCGGAAAACGCTGCCAGCCATACGCCCGAACGGGCACCCGGTCAGGAATGTATTCACAACGGCTGCCCTTTGCAGCCGGATCAGAAAGGAGAAATTGTCATGAAAAAAGTATTGAATGTGGAAGGAATGATGTGCGCACACTGCCAGGCCCATGTGCAGAAGGCCCTTGCCGCGGTGGAAGGCGTAACCGCGGCGGATGTGGATCTGGAAGCAAAACAGGCTACGGTAACTATGCAGGCCGATGTGGCCGACCAGGTACTCATGGATGCCGTGACGGAAGCGGGATATACGCCGGTGAGCTGTACCACGGTTTAACGGCGGCATGGAGATCCTTTCCTTCGGCATAACAGTCCTGCCGCCCCGCAGGATTCCGGACGTTGGGGCGGCGAAACTGTTATCCTTCGGCGTCCATGATTTCTAAAAACGGCCGGCAGGCGGCGGGAAACGCTTGAAGCTTCTGCAACATGACGCCCCTGCGCCTTCCCCGTCCGGCCGTTTTTGGTTCACTACGGGACATCGTAAAACGGAGCTGTTGCAAAACTCGGATAAGGTACGAGATAGGATCGTTCATTGATGCCATATGTCGTATCGGACTCTCGTTCTGCAAAAGCTCCGTCGTATTTATGATCGTTACAGAATGACCACGGGCTTGATCAGATCCCTCGGCTTATCCTTCATGAGCATGAGAGCCTCTTCCATGTGTTCAAAGCCGTTGAAACGGTGGGTCAGCAGCCTGGAGGTATCCAGACGGCCTGTCTCCATCAAAGAGGCCAGTTTTTCCATGCGCAGGCGGCCGCCCGGCATCAGGCCGCCGCGGATCGTCTTATGGCCCATACCGCAGCCCCATTCCACTCTCGGGACGTTCACATTGTCACCGGAGCCCAGATAATTCACATTACCGATCACACCGCCCGGCTTGAGCATTCTGACCGCCTGGGCGAAGGTGTCCACATCGCCGCCGGCAATGACCACGCGATCCACGCCGGCCCCATGGGTTTTCTCCATGATCTGTTCCACCAGATCGCCGTCGCGGTAATTGATAATATCCGTGGCGCCGTACGCCTTGGCCGCTTCCACACAGTTGCTTCTGGAACCCACCGCATACAGACGGGAAGCGCCCCGCAGAGCCGCCCCGGCCACAGCCATCAGGCCCACCGGCCCGATTCCGATCACGCATACGGAATCACCGAACTGCACGTCGGCCAGCTCCACCCCGTGGAAACCGGTGGGAACCATGTCGGAAAGCATCACCGCATCCGCAGGATCCAGGCAGTCCGGCAGCAGGGCCAGATTGGCATCCGCCTCATTCACATGAAAATACTCCGCGAAAACCCCGTCCTTGAAATTGGAAAATTTCCAGCCGGCCAGCATGCCGCCCGAATGCATGGAATATCCCTTCTGCGCCTCCAGGGAACCCCAGTCGGGCGTGATGGCGGGAACGATCACCCTGTCGCCCGGTTTCAGTTCCTTTACCAGGGATCCTACTTCCACCACTTCCCCCACGGCCTCATGGCCCAGAATCATATCATGGCGGTCACCGATCGCCCCTTCCCATACCGTGTGTACGTCGGAAGTACAAGGGGAAACCGCAAGGGGCTTCACGATCGCATCCAGCGGCCCGCATGCGGGCGCCTCTTTCTCGATCCAGCCTGTTTTGCCGATTTCCAGCATTGCATATCCTTTCATAAACAATCCTCCTACTTGTTCTTTGATCGCAATTTACCTGGTCCTTTCTTTCACGGAAATAATATCATATAAACATCACATTTTCAATATGGTATTTTTTAAAACAATGAAGTTTTCTGATAATGTTTATGATACCTTTTCATCATAAAAGGACATTTCCGGCCGAAACAGGGCTGCTCTTTCCAAAAATCCTTTCCCAGGTCCGGATCCCGATTCCGAACCGGGTACAGCCCAAAGCATACATTTCTTCTATTTTATCGCGGGAATCGATCCCTCCGGCCGCTTTGATTTTCACATGTCCGTATTCCTTCACCGCATCCGCCATGATCCCGACCATGCGGCAGTCCGACGGGCCGGCCCAGCCCGTCCCCGTCTTCACATAATCCGCTCCGCCCTCGGCAGCCGCCCGGCAGGCACGGCGGATTTCCTCTTCACACAGCAGCGGAGCTTCGATGATCACCTTCAGGGAACAGGGCTCGACCGTCCGTTTTACCAGCCCGATTTCCCGTATGATATCTTCGTCTCTCCCGTCCCTGAGCCAGGAAAGGTTCATGACCATATCGAATTCCCCGCAGCCCTGCCGGTACAGCTCCTGCGCCTGATATACCTTGGTCGAAGTGGAATCCGCTCCGGACGGAAACCCCACCACGCTCGCCGGTTTGACCTCCCGCTGCCCATCCAGCAGCCCGGCCGCAAACGGCAGCGCGTGCGGCATCACAAAAACCGCTGCCAGAGCGTTTTCCAATGCGATTTCGCACATTTTCCGAATTTCCGCTTCCGTATGGATCTGCCGGACACAGCTGATATCCAGCATCCGATATAATTCCCGATCTTTCATGCGAATCCTTTCATGCCGCGTCTTTTGCGGCCCGGCGATGCAAAATTACGAATGCGATTTCGCATCCGCAATTCGGATTTGGGCCGCCTGCGGCGCAAATCTGCGTGTGAGAACCAGACCTGACGGCCTAGTTCTCACACGCGCTTCCGTCCGACCGCCTCCACGGCTTTCCTTCCCCCGCGTCCTCCCAGGGCCTGTTCCGTCCAAAGCCTTCCATCTCTACCTGATAATAGCTGCCCAGTATCCTCACATAATCCAGGCAGATCGGTTCGCCGGAGGGGCTGTAACATACCCGTTCCACCTGAAGCATGGCAGTCCCGACCGGGACGGACAGGATTTCCGCCTCGTAGAAATCCGCCGTAGCAGCCGCGATCACATCCTTGGTGCGCTCGATCTCAAACCCGTAATTTTCCTCCAGAAACCGGTACAGGGATACGATCCCCGTCTCTTTTTCCAGCCCTTCGGCCAGATGATACGGGATATAGTTCTCCATAAAGCATACCGGATTACCGTCCGCCTCCTGAATCCTCTGCACATGTACGACCCAGTCCGACTGCTGCAGAGCCAGCCGTCCGGCGGCCCGCTCCGGCACGCGGCACTTCTCCAGGTGCAGTCTTCTCGTGGTCACCTCATATCCCCGCTTCTTCAACGTTTCCGTCACGGAATTTACATGAGTATAGTCCTGTCTGGCCGAAAAATCCTTCACCAGGGTTCCCCGGCCCTGCCGGATATCCACATATCCTTCCGTCTCCAGCAGCTCCATCGCCTTCCTGACAGTGGAACGGCTCACGCCGTAGACAGCCTCCAGCTCGGCTTCCGTAGGCATAAGGGAACCTACGCCGTACCGTGATCCCAGGATATCCCCCTTGATCATTTCATATACCTTCCGGTATGCCAACGTCCTACCGCTCATCTTCGACTCCGATCCGGCTGATTATTTTCTTATCGATCCTTCTGTAAAAATATAATGTCATGCACAGCGACATCACTTCCGCAATGGGAAATGCCCACCACACATTGGCCACGTTCCCCGTCCGTGAAAGCAGCCACGCCGACGGGAGCAAGACGACCAGCTGACGGGCCACGGACACGCACAGGCTGTACATCCCGTTTCCCAGCGCCTGAAACAGGCTCCCCATCACGATACAGAAGCCCGCGAACAGAAAGCTCAGACTGATGATGCGCAATGCGGGAATACCGATGGAAAGCATATGATCGGAGGCCTGGAACATGCCCAGCAGCCTGTCCGGTATCAGCTGGAACACAGCCAGGCCCACGAGCATGATTCCAACCGCATACATCGCACTCAGCCTGGTCACATGCTGTACCCGTTTTTTATTTCTCGCCCCGTAATTATACGCCACAATAGGGACCATGCCGTTATTCAGGCCAAAAATAGGCATAAACACAAAACTCTGTACCTTGAAATATACCCCAAACACGGCCGTGGCAGTGGACGTAAACTGAATTAGAATCAGATTCATCCCATAAGTCATCAGGGAACCAATGGCCTGCATAATAATGGAAGGAACGCCCACCGCATAGATCTTCCCGATAATCCCTTTATCCGGACGGAAGCCCCGGAAACGGATCCGGATATCCGGATTCTTTTTCAGGTTAAAAAATATGGCAAGGCCGCCCGCCACTATCTGGCCGAACACCGTAGCCGCAGCCGCTCCGGCCACCCCCATTTTAGGAAAGCCGAAAAGCCCGAAGATCAGGATGGGGTCAAAGATAATATTGATGATGGCCCCTGTGCTCTGGGTGATCATCGTATACACGGTACGCCCTGTGGACTGAAGCAGCTTTTCAAATACCATCTGTACGAACATTCCTACGGAACAGATACAGACGATGCTCAGATACGTCACGCCGTAGGATACGATCTCTGCGTCCTTCGTCTGGCTCAAATAAAAAGGCTTTGCCACCAAAAGCCCCACCAGCAGCGTAACCACATAGGATACCGCAGCCAGGAAAATGCCGTTGGCCGCCGTCCTGTCAGCGCTTTCCTGATCCTTTTCCCCCAGGCTGCGGGACAAAAGCGCGTTAATTCCCACGCCCGTACCCGTCCCCACCGCAATCATCAGAGACTGGATCGGAAACGCCAGGGAGACCGCCGTAAGAGCATTTTCATTGATCCTTGAGACGAAAATACTGTCCACAATGTTGTAAAGCGCCTGCACCAGCATGGAGATCATCATGGGAAGCGCCATGGAAAGAAGAAGCCTGTTCATCGGCATCGTTCCCATTTTATTGCTTTCCATACCCGGATTTTCTTGCCGCTCCTTACGTGTTCCTTCTTTTTCTTTCTTTTCTGTACTCATAAATCCTCCTTCCGCCGTTTTCGCAGGAAAAGAAAACATAAAAAATAATTAACCAGTTAACTTTATAAGAGGTCAAACCGACACACGAAAAAATCACAGCCGAATAGTCGGTCAGCTCATCCAGTATAATGGAAGGGCACAGGAAATGCAAGCAAATTTTGCATATTCGCACGCCGAATACATGAACGGCCCTGCGGCCTCTGTGCAGCCCCTGGCAGGCCCCCGCCGGACGTGGTGATCCATCGGGGACCCGCTTTCGCTCAGCCAAAAACGCAGCGGTACTAAGCTCGCAAGGGACGTGCTCGCTAAGTGCCGGCGTTTTT
>JAETRI010000159.1 GCA_021770245.1 Lachnospiraceae bacterium | reverse complement strand
TGGAACGGCAGGCGGCGATTGACGCGGAGCTGAATAAGCCTACTTCGGAGCCGATTGTGAATAAGCCGAACAATGACCCGGAGGGGGACGGGAAGAAGGGGAGGGCTTCGGACAAGTACCGGAGGACTTTCTGGAATGCCATGCGGCGGAAGAGTTTTTATGATGTGGAGAATGCCCTGCAGGTGGGGACGGATTCGGAGGGCGGGTATCTGGTGCCGGACGAGTTTGAGCATACGCTGGTGGAGGCTTTGGAGGAGGAGAATTTTTTCCGGGGGATCGCCACGGTGGTGCAGACTTCCAGCGGGGACCGGAAGATCCCGGTGGTGGCTACGAAGGGGACGGCTTCCTGGATTGACGAGGAGGGGGCTTACCCGGAGTCGGATGATTCTTTCGGGCAGGTTTCTATTGGGGCTTACAAGGTAGCTACGATGTTGAAGGTGTCGGATGAGCTTCTGAATGACAGTGTGTTTGACCTGGAGGCGTATATTTCTAAGGAGTTCGGGCGCAGGATCGGGACGAAGGAGGAAGAGGCGTTCTTTACCGGGGACGGGAAGGGGAAGCCTACAGGGATTTTCAATGCTGCGGGCGGGGCTTCTGACGGGGTGACTACGGCTGCGGCGGGTATTTCTTTTGACGATGTGATGGATCTGTTTTATGCTTTGAAGTCGCCGTACCGTAGGAAGGCGGTCTGGGTGTTGAATGATACGACGGTGAAGGCTTTGCGGAAGCTGAAGGACAATAACGGGAATTATATCTGGCAGCCGTCGGTGCAGGCGGGGCAGCCGGATATGATCCTGAACCGGCCTTATTATACTTCGGCTTATGTGCCGGAGGTGGCGGCCGGGGCGAAGGTGATGGCTTTCGGGGATTTTTCTTATTACTGGATTGCGGACCGGCAGGGGAGGTCTTTTAAGAGGCTGAATGAGCTGTTTGCGGCGAACGGGCAGGTGGGTTTCCTGGCGAGCCAGAGGGTGGACGGGAAGCTGATTCTCTCCGAAGCAGTGAAGACTATGGCGATCAAGGGGAGCAGCGCCGGGGCGTAAGGTTCGGGGTGTTTTGGTTTTAAAGGCAGGAGGGATGCAGGATGGCGGTTGTGACGCTGGAAGAGGCGAAGCAGTATCTCCGGGTGGACAGCGGGGACGAGGACGGGTTTATTTCCGGGCTGTTGGAGACTG
The DNA here is from genome assembly GCA_021770245.1 of Lachnospiraceae bacterium. GTDB lineage: Bacteria > Bacillota > Clostridia > Lachnospirales > Lachnospiraceae > Eisenbergiella. The sequence continues at coordinate 1,124 of JAETRI010000159.1, read as the reverse complement.
GGGAGAGTATGTGCGCGGATATGGCGCGGATGGAAGCGGAAGAGCTGGAGGGGCATCTTCCTATGGCGCGGATTGCCGTTCTGTATGTCACTGCTTATCTGTATGAGCACAGGGAGCAGGCGGACCATGAGGAACTGGTACAGACGCTGCGCTCTCTGTTGTTCGGTATCAGGAGGGAAGTGTTCTGATGGCGGAATGGAATGGGGGCAGCGGCAGCAGGGACGGCGGAGGGTTCCGGAAGGGGTATCCTCTGGGGGAGTGGAAGGAGCGGATCATGATCCAGAGAAGTTCCCTGGGGAATGATAAGGCCGGGAACCATGTGCTGGTCTGGGAGGATTATTTTTGCTGTTCTGCTTTTGTGAACAGTCTTTCCGGGAAGGAGTATTGGGAGGCGGCGCAGGTGAACGCGCAGAGGGATATTTATTTCATTATCCGGTATTGTTCGGAGGTGGCCGGCATGGACACGGAGCATTACCGGGTTTTGTTTCGGGGGCAGGTTTATGATCTTGTGTTTATTGACAATGTGCGGTATCAGAACAGGATGTTGAAGCTGCGGGCTTCTTTGGTGAAGAGGTGATTGGGTGTCGGAGGATCAGAGGGTGTCTGTGGACCGGATGGCGGATGTCATTATGGAGGGGCTTGCGGAGTATGCGGAGCTTGCCGCGGACGTGATGAAGGACTGTGTGAGGAAGGCCGGGAACACGGTGAAGAGGGAGACGAAGGCGGGCGCGCCGGTGAAGACCGGGAGGTATAAGAAGAGCTGGGCGGTGAAGCGGCAGAGGGAGACTTCCAATGTTTTGGAGGTGGTGGTGCATAGCAGGGACCGGTATCAGCTTACCCATCTTCTGGAGAAGGGCCATGCGAAGCGGGGCGGCGGGCGGGTGAAGGCTGTCCCGCATATTGCCCCGGCGGAGGAAAAGGGTGTCCGGGAGCTGGAAGAGGGGATAAAAAGGGGGCTGTCCAAATGAGCCATGAGGATGTGCTGAAAATGATGGAGGAACTGGGGCTTCCTTTTGCTTATGACCATTTTGTGGAAGGGGAGGCGCCGGAGCCGCCGTTTGCGGTGTTCCTTTATCCCAGGGCGGATAATTTTTCTGCGGACGGGGTGGCGTATTTTAAGAGGA
>JAETRI010000063.1 GCA_021770245.1 Lachnospiraceae bacterium | reverse complement strand
ACGGGGCGATGAGAATTCGCGTATGCGAATTCTCATCTGCCATCAAAGCTATTTGCGACGCTCCGGCGCAAATAGCCGTGTGAAAAATAAGCCATCAGGCTTATTTTTCACACTAAGATGCGCAGAATAAACCGCCCGTCTTTCTCCGAAAAAGTATATACCCCGCCATATTGTTCCACAATAGCGCAGATGCTTTGTACCCCAATTCCATGCCCGGGCCTGTTTGTGACGGGAATCCCTTCGTCAAAAACCACATTCCCGCCGCAGGAATTGATGATTTGCAGAAAAAGCCTGCCCTTTTTTTCAAACGCGGAGACTTCGATTACACCTTCCCGTCCCTTTTCTCTCTGTTCCCTGCAGGCATACAACGCATTTTCAAGCGCATTGGACAAAAGCACGCACAGATTCGTTTCGGATACCGGAACGGTCTTCCGAATCCCGGCCCTAACATGCATCTGAACGCCGCTGTCCCCGGCGCGCTTTGCAAACGTGGAGAAAATCAGGTTGGCGGTTTCGTTTTCACAGAATACCGTCACCCTGTTTGAATCGATTTCGGAGTAGATTTCCCGAATGTACCCCTGCGCCTGCTTTAGCCGTCCGTTTTCAATACAGTCGGAAAGATACTGCATATGATGGCGCATATCATGGCGGTATGTGCGGGTTTTTTCCTGAGATTCCCGCAGTGCGGCAATCTCACGGACCGCCTGCCCAACCTGCAGATTCAGAATTGTCTGCGTATGCTCGAGACGGCCGCGGATCTGCCGCTCCTTAGAGATATTGACCACGAAGATCAAATAAGCCACGCTGCACACAAACGGCATAAACTCCACGGCGACCAGGACGCCCTCCAAGAGCAGGTCCGTATAAATACGCGTCAGATAATCGAAACCATAATATAAGGCCGGTACCAGGCCAAACTGACACTGCATAGAAACCGGATACTGGGAAACCGAACGCACGGCCGGCGCAATAAAGCGGATTAAAAACAATAATATGGGAAATGTCATAACCATTTCGGCGATATCCTGCATGACCGGACCGCCTGCAAATACGGTTACGATCAGAAGTGCCAGCCACCTGCGGAGCTGACAGCATAAATAGGCGGTCAAAACGGAAATCGTCGGCCAGAGACATTTTCGGTTCAGAATACAGAGCAGCACCACCAGGGGAAGATGCGTAATGAGCGGGTAGAGCTCCTCCGTGATATCCGAACCGACGGTGAAACAAAAAATGCCCTGAAGCAGTAAAATCGAGGCAATTCCGCCCGACATGGCGAGCACCTTTTTCCGTGTCCAGGCAATATCGCAGAATGCCGCGGATAAGGCCATGCCAAAAATCCCTACAAAGGTGAGGTTAATCTCTCTGATCCCGATCATGATATAAATACCTGTTTTTGGTCGAACGCATATTCCAGATACTGGCTTTTGATCTCGCAGCACTTTCCGTGTGGAATGGGGATCTCCGCCTGACTCTCCATCGTAATTGCTTTATAGGAAATCTTCCGGATGTACTCCATATTAACCAAAAAGGAGCGGTGAGGACGCATGAAATTCTCATACCGAAACATCATTCCGCACAGATTATCCATACTCCCGGTCCCCTCCAAAACACTGCCGTTTTCCATATGAAACAGCAGGGTGCGCCCGAGCACTTCGCAGTATTCCAATCTGTCCAGATCAATCCGAGTGATCCCGCTTTTACAACGCATGATCAGACTGTGCTTCCGCTCTTTCTGGCATTCGGCCAGAGCGGAATCCATCAATCTGAAAAAACTCTCCTCCCAGACCGGCTTCACATGATAATAAAAGGCGCCGACCGTATAAGACTGCACCGCGAATTCGGAAGACGATGTTAAAAAAATAAGTTTGACAACACTGTCATACTGTCGGATTTCTTTTGCTATATCGATTCCGTTTTCGTTTGGCATGATCACATCCAAAAACAGGATATCGTAGCGCACTCCTCTCTCGATTTCACCCAGCAGCTCCAAGGAACTATGGAAGGCGGCGCATTCGATGTCCAAACCGCGTTTCGTACAATACCGGTCGAGCAGGTCCTTAAGCCCGCTCAATACAGACACGTCGTCATCACAAAATGCAATCTTTATCATATTCTGTCTTTCCTCCATACGGATCGGTTTTGCATGATGTAACAGTTTTGCTCCCGCAGGCTCCCAGACGCCGGGACGCACAGGAAGCGAACCGTTACTGCATTATGACGGAATATCATATCAATGCTTGACACGGCATCTTTTTCTTCTTAAGATTATGTTTAAAAAAATCATATAACATGCCACCGTTCCCGGGACGCCGGCAGTGTGAAATGTCGTCGAAACTGCGTGAACGGTAAACCGGGCTTTTCGTAAGAAGAACCAGTACGCGTTCCAAAGCGCGCAGAGGGGATATACATATGAAAACACGACAAAGACTTGCGATTCTATTTGCGGCCGCGGTTCTTCTGTGCGGTGGTTTTCGGGTGCTCGAAACGAAGGCGGAGGAGACGGCTGCGGACCAAGAAAACAGAGCGGAGTACCAAGAAGAGACGGCAGACGACGCATCCTTTTCGGAAAAGGGGAGCGTATCCGGAAACGGGGCACCGCCTCCCGCAGAGGATGAGCCGGACGATATCCCGCAGCAGGAGCAGGAAAAGACCGACGACACAGGGGAAGGGACGGACGAAATACAGCCGGAAGAACCGCTGTCCGAAACCGAACGGGAGATGCCCGAAGAAGCCCTCCGGCCAAAGGCTGCGCCAAAACCGGCGGACGAAGAAGACTTTCCGATTCCCGAGGAGCCGCCCGCGTTTTGCGCCCGCATAGAGTTCCGGATGGGTTATGCCGTGATAGGCACTTTTACCGACTTTACGCCTGACATCATTCAGATCCGGCCGATGTATTCACGGGACGGTCATGACTGGCAGGAAGGTACCGAACGTAACGATTGGCATCTGAACAATCTGACAACCGACAACGAGTACCTATTGAAAGGGCTGCAGAACCAGACCTGCTTCTACAACGCCGATGAACCGATGAAAAGCTATATTTCGGGTAAGATCGACCGCTTCTATGTAAAGCTTCGTATCACCCGAAGGAACGGGCTTTCCTACGAAACCCAGGCCGCAGTCATTGAACGCGGCGGCGTAGTGCCGGTTCCCGAAGACGCGGATTGCATGGCCTGTTTTTCCTCCTCCATCGCCACGTCTGAACCGGATCCGGAGTCCCCATACGGGTATCTCCGGTACGGCAGATACCAGCTCACCATTCTCGCAGACGCCACAGACGATGAGGTGTCCGCACTTTTGCCGGATACCCTTCCCGTTGAGGTCCAGATCCATATCAGATCGGACTTTTTAGCCATAGGCGTCATCGACTGCCCCGTCACATGGAAGCCGTTGTCCCTCCCCCGGCTTTCCGCCGGAGAGAGCATAACGATTTCGGATGCTGCCGAAGAGATTCTGATTCCCGCCGGCACGCTGATCTCCACACCGGTCGGCATCTTTCGGCTGGATGAACCGTTGAGCCTGGACTCGCCTCCGTCCACGGACGAAGTCAGGCTGGTGCTGAATGTCTGCTCGGAGGAAGAGAACCTCACCGGGGTATTAAAGGAGGACAGGGACGGCCTAAAAATAGCGCTGCACCAAAAGCCCACCGGCGCCACATCCATACAGGCCTATGTCTGTACCGAGCGGGAAGCGGAATGGACGCGTCTGTCCGGACTTTCCCTGCTGGAAGAGATGGGCTCCCAGCCCTCCTCCTCCAGCAGCGGCTATGCGCTCCTGCTGCGCAATGATCAGGAACCCTATCAGTCCTATCTGACCGCCAAAAAGGAGGGAACCACTCCCTTTCCTTTCTTCGTCGGCCTGAAAATCGAAGGCGGCATCTACGACGGCAAAGAGCTCATCCTCGCATGGCCGGAGAACTATGACCGGCTTCCCGACCTGCCGAAGTTCAGCGGCGGAGAAGGAAACGAAGGCAACGTCGGCTCGGATAACAGGGATGACGGAACGGAAGGCGGACAGCGCCCAAACCTGCCGCAGATACCGGACGGAGCCGAAGAACAACAGACGGCGCCGGACACGGGCCAAACGGACGAATCCGAAGGACAGCAGGCGGCGCCGGATACGGCCCCAAAGGACGGGCCCGGGGGGCAGCAGGCCGCAGCGGATACGGATCCGGCGGGCAGCAAGACAGCCGCACCGGATACGGCGGGAACCGCTTCCGAGACGCCCGTTCATCAAAGCGCGGCCTCCGCGGATGGATCCGCCTTAGATCCTTTGGATCCGCAGGAAAACCAATCCGGCTTAGGACAGCGCCCGAACCTGCCCCGGACGGCACCGGATGAGGCAGGCACGCACGCCGCAAGCCCGGAGGACGGCCTGAATCTTGAACCCCTGGTGGTGCAGGCCGCGGCAGACGATAAAGAAAAAGAAGGCCCTCCGGCGCAGCCCGGCGTGAAAGCGGCAGAAGCCTCGAAAAGTAACCGCCGTCCGCCTCTTCTTGCAGCCGCTGTTGGCGTATGTATCGGCGCGGCTGCCTGGAAAGCGGCAGGACGCGGCAGGTTTTTATGGATCTTCCGGGGGAAAAAGAAAGATGTTGTCTAAGTAGTACCGACAGGGCCGTCGCAGCAGACCAACTGCACGGCCCTTTTTCAACCTAATCCCTCAGGGGAAATTCCATAACAAATTTCGTGCCCTTCCCCACGGTGGAATACACCTCAATCGTTCCTCCCAGTTCGCTTACGATGCCGCGGACAATATACAGCCCTAATCCCGTCCCGGTCTGCCTGTTCCTCTCCCCCACATAAAACCGCCGGAATACAAGCGGCAGCTCCTCTTTCGGGATACCGCATCCGGTATCCTCCACAGTCATGCGAAGGATACCCCCTTCCACGTGCGCGGAAATGGTAATGCTCCCGTCGCCGGGCGTCGCCTTGAGCGCGTTGTAGATAAGATTTTCAAAAAGGATATTCAGCTTTTCCGGCTGAGCCGTCAGAAACGCGTCCTGCTTTGGCGGTTCCACAATCAGATGCACGGAACGGACCTCGGCCTCCCCGCTGTGGGCGGCGTAGATCTCCGAAAGCATCTCACGGACCGACACCCGGACCCGTTCCCCGTCGATCCTATCCAGCTCATTGATCGTGGAAAGCCCCTGAAGGCGCCTCGCCATTTCCCACTGTTTGGCTTCCGCCTGATCAAGATAATTTCGCAGCTCCGTATCCACGCCCACGCCGCTTCTCCGGATCGCCTCGATAAAAGACTGGGTGGCGAATACGGGCGCCTTTAAATCGTGCGCCATATCGGAGAAAAACGCCTTGCGCTCATTCAAAAGCTGCGTAACCTCCTCCGTACGCTCCTTCACCTGTTCCTCCAGGTGATTGGTTAACACATCGTTTTCCTTCAGGATGCGGCGGCTGCGCGCCACCATCATAGCGCCGAACAAAAGCACCAGCAAAAGGGCGCACCACTCAAACTGCCAGAAAAAACGGATGGGCTCAAAACGGTTGGAGAAATAAAGATTGGCGAGCAGGCCCGCTCCGAACACGGTACAGCCTGCCAGTGTATAGCGGCTTTCCCAGCTCCGGGCCGTCACACCGCGCGTGGAGAAAAGGGCGGCGGCGAAAAACGTAACGACATAATAGAGATCCGCCAGCCGGCCGTGAACGAAAACCGCCCAGGGCAATACCGGAATCAGCAGGCCCAGCGCTGTCAAAACGGCCGGGTATCCCAGAAGAAGCACCCTTCCCCATCGCCATGCTCTGCCGCAGGCGGTGCCGGATGCCAGCGCCGTGAGCGATACGATACAGAAACACAGTCCGTACATTGCCAGACTCTGTATCAGAAACCAATACTGTATAAAGGGAACAGATCCGAAATAGGACAGCAGGAGCACAAAATACCGCGCCATATACAGACTATAGCAGCAGCACAGCACGCTAAACCAGCGGGCGGTCCTGCCGCCCGTCCGCCACAAAAAGAGCGTAAATACCGCCAGCGCCAGCGGAATCAGGAACGCCAGCGCATGGGCAAAGGTACGGATACCGTCCACCCGGAAAAGCGTTTCTGCCGTGCCCAGCGCGGGAGGAAAATAGATCCCGCTGTAATAGCCCAGCTTCGAAAAAGTCTCCACGGCCAGAACATGATCGCCCGCCGTCAGAAGAAACGTAATCCGCCCGCTGCCCGTCCCTTCCGCCAGCTTCTTCCCGTCCAGCCAAATCTCATATTCGGAATACAGCTGCGGAAAATCCACCGACACCACCCGCTCCGCCCCGTCATAGCTAAGCGTGATCCGGTAGCGCGCCCGCCCGTGCGGGCAGACCGTCGGATCCGTGCGCTGCAGGTTGGAAAATTCCCCGATATAGGTCGGTTTATCCCTCACGCGCGCATCCGTTAACAGCCACCCGTCAATGAGAAAGACCGGATTTTTTCGATCCAAATCCGTCTCCCGCAGACGGATTACGCCCGCTTCCCCATACGGAGGCGGTGTGTAATATTTATTGTCCCTATAGAAAATCAGCAGGAAGAAAAATGCCATCAGGATGAGTACGAGCAATGGCAGCCTCCAGGCTCTGTGCTGTTTCATGTAGGTATCCGTCCTTCTCGTTCCAAACATACCAGTCTATTGTTTCACGGGTACGAATCGATAGCCCTGTCCCCAAACCGGCTCAATAAAGCGATGCCCCTCCCACGCCTTTTCCAACTTCCGGCGGAGCCGCGACATATGTGTCTGCACCGTCTGGCCGCCGTCCCAGGGCCGGCCGCCCCATATCATGCCGTAGATTTCCTCCGGCGTAAAGATGTGTTCCGCACGCTCCGAGAGGCGGCATAAAAGGTCAAATTCAACCGGCTCAAGGGACAGCTCCTTTCCGTCAACCAGCACCCTGCGTTCTGCCAGGTCCAAAAGAAGGGGGCCATAGCACAGCTGCGTACGCTCCGACGTCGACAGACGGATGCGCGTCTCCACCTTGGCCCAAAAAAGTTCCGCAGGCGTATCCTTCGTAATGTAATCTATGCCTCCGGCCGCAAATCCCTCCACCTGCCTGTCCGGTTCCGTAAGACAGCTTAAGAAAATAATCGGCGTGTCCGTTAATTTGCGAAGCCTTTCGCACACGGAAAATCCTGCCTCTTCGGAAAGCATCACATCCAGAAGCACACAGTCGAGAGGGCCGGCCGCCGCAAGCCGCACCGCATCCTCTCCGTTCTCCGCCTCCTGTACAATACAGCCATGGCTTTGCAGGACGCCCGCCCAGACGACACGTTCGGCCGGATCATCATCCACCAGAAGAATCTGCCAGGGGCCGGCCGGCCGTTTGCGCTTATCGGCGGCGGAGGCGGGGAGTTCCCTCTTCTCCCGGTTCAGGAAATTCATATAGGCATCCTGAACCTGCCTGCGCCTTTGGCGTGAAACCGGAACACTGTTTCCGTTTTTCATCACGATACGATTGACGTCAATAGCCTGAACAAAACCCAGATTGACGAGATAAGCGCGGTGCGTTTTCAAAAATTCCGGCCTCGGCAGCAGCTTTCCCTCGAAATCCGACAAAGTGGCAGTCATCTTGCGGACAACGCCGTCCGCCAAGTGAAAAGACACGGTTTTATTCATAACCTCCACAAAGGCAAGCTTCCCAAAAGGGATACGGGCGATGCCTTCCCTGCTTTTGAGTATGAATCCTTCATCCGGCTGCGCGGACAGTTCTCCCCCTATTTTATCCAGCAGTGAGAACAGGGAAGCCGTATCGATCGGTTTCAGCAGATAATAATATGCCCCCACGCGATAGCTTTCTACGGCGAACTCCGGCGATGCGGACATAAAAACAATCCTGACGTTCTCGTCCCGCTCCCGCAGCTCGGATGCCGCCTGTATTCCGCCGGTCCCCGGCATCAGGACATCCAACAGGACAAGGTCGTACTCCCCGCCCCTGAGTTCGCACAAAAAGTCGATGCTGCTCGTAAAAAAACGGCATTCGACGGATTCGCCCCGGCTTATCCGATATTCTGCAAGCAGTTCCCCTATGCGGGAAACCTCTCGCTCATCGTCATCGCAGACTGCTATTTGCATGATTATACCTATGCCTTTCCCGTTTTGGGTCTTCCCAAAACGGGAATAGGCCCAAATCCGAAAGATTGAAAGCGTCCTTCTTTCAACCTTTGCTCCCATCTGCGCGCTTTAGCGCGCATTCAAATCAGGGAGGTTGAAAGCGTCCTTCTTTCAACCTTTAATCCCGTCTGTGTACAATGCACGCGCTGCCGTCCAGGAGATTAAAACCTTTCCTTTTCAATCCCGTGCTTTTGCACACAAAATAATTCTTATAGCAAATCGTATGGTTCCATAAATATGATACCACGATCTCCGATCAAGGGCAAATCGAATATGATACAAACAGAGCCGGCCTTTTCTTCGGCCGGCTCTGTCGTTTCCGTATGTAATGATAAGAAGTATAAGAATATTAGAAATGTTCCCTGTCAAAAAACATTGTTACTCCATCAAGGCTGCGGCTACGGCCATATATTCGATTGTCTCGTCCGCAGAGAGATACTGTCCTTCATAGGGCGTTCCTTCCATATCAAAGATATAGACCGCATCGTCCGATTCACCGAAGCCGATCTGGAATCCTTCGCCCGTATACGCATCCGTAACGTTCAGCAGGGTCCAGGCAATCCCGTCTTCATCGGTCTCACTTTCGGCCGAATAAGTACCGCAGATTACATCTCCCTCACCTTCGGCAGGAAATACAAACAGAGAGGCCATAGGCGTTCCGGAGGGCTCGGTAAACATTGTGAATACAAGCTCCGTCCCGTTCTCGCTCATGGCATAGACCCCTGCCTGGATCATATCTGAGGAAACGTCGAGAAGCGTAAATTCCCCGGACGCGCTTTCGTCATCATTCTCTGCTTCAACTTCCGATGTTGTTTCTGCTTCCGGCGCCTCTTCCGCCTCCGATGCCGTTTCTTCCTCCGAAGCCGTTTCCGCTTCCGCCGCCGTTTCCGTCTTTGTATCGGCCGCCGGTGCGGAATCCGTTGTCGTTTGCTTGCTGCCGCAAGCCGTCATCAATGATGCTGCCATCAATGCTGCCAATACAATCGCTACAAATTTGTTTTTCATACTCGACTCCTCTCTGCGCGCTCAGGCGCGCGTACAAAATATCACAGTGCAGAGTATACAGGAACCGTCCGCCAAAAGGAGGCCGCGGTCATGAATCGACCCGAAATTGCATTAAAACGACTGTCGATTCCATGACAGAAGGCAGGAACGGCCCGGTGCCCGGATGCCGCCTCCGCAGCACCGGGCCGTTTTTGTATCTGTCATAAAATGTCTTGCCCGCCGGTGGACAAATATGGAATGATATAGTAGAATTGTACAATATCATTATTGTCCCGATATGCAATATCATGAAATTTCGGTTGCTATCGAATAATTTTGGGAACTACGAAAGGAATGGAGGATTACTATGAACGAAGTAAAAACGCCAAAAAAACCTCTGATTTATTACTACGGTGTCGTTATGATCGTACTGATGCTGTTTAATTTCCTTGCTCTGCCCTGGCTGGCCCAGCGGCAGATCAAACAGGTGGACTACGGCACCTTCATGGAAATGACCGAAAATCACGAAATCGGCCAGGTGGAAATACAGAATAACCAGATTCTGTTCACCAATAGGGAAAACACGCAGGCATATAAGACCGGCCTGATGAACGATCCGGATCTGATCTACCGTCTTAAGGATTCAGGCGCGGTTTTTTCCAGCGAAATTGTGGAGCAGATGTCCCCGTTTTTAAGTATCCTGTTAAACTGGATCCTGCCCATCGTCATCTTTATAGGGGTAGGACAGATCCTGTCCCGAAAAATGATGGAACGGGCAGGCGGCAATAATTCCATGATGTTCGGTATGGGTAAATCAAGCGCCAAGGTATATGTAAAATCCTCCGAAGGCATCAAGTTCTCCGACGTGGCCGGAGAGGACGAAGCGAAGGAAAATCTGTCCGAAATCGTGGATTATCTTCACAATCCGGACAAGTACACGGAAATCGGCGCGTCCATGCCCAAGGGTATTCTTCTGGTGGGCCCTCCCGGCACCGGCAAGACCATGCTGGCCAAGGCGGTGGCCGGAGAAGCCAACGTTCCGTTCTTTTCCATGTCCGGCTCGGAATTCGTGGAAATGTTCGTAGGCATGGGCGCTTCCAAGGTGCGGGACCTTTTTAAACAGGCCAATGAAAAGGCTCCCTGTATCGTATTTATCGACGAAATCGACGCCATCGGGCAGAAACGGAACTCCGGGCAGATGGGCGGAAATGACGAACGGGAACAAACGCTGAATCAGCTTTTGACAGAGATGGACGGCTTCGAGGGAAACACCGGCGTTATTATCCTGGCGGCCACCAACCGGCCGGAATCCCTGGATCCCGCATTAACCCGTCCGGGCCGCTTCGACCGCCGGGTGCCGGTGGAACTGCCTGACCTGGAGGGCCGGGAAGCGATCCTAAAGGTTCACGCCAAGAAAATCAAAGTATCCGAAGATGTGGATTTTGGGCAGATTGCACGGATGGCCTCCGGTGCCTCCGGCGCGGAGCTGGCCAATATCGTCAACGAGGCAGCCCTGCGGGCGGTACGGGAAAGCCGGAGCTTTGTCACCCAGTCCGATCTGGAGGAGAGCATCGAAGTGGTCATCGCCGGATATCAGAAAAAGAATGCCATTCTCACCGACAAGGAGAAATGGACGGTGTCCTATCATGAAATCGGCCATGCCCTGGTGGCTGCAAAGCAGACCCTTTCGGCCCCTGTGCGCAAAATCACCATCATCCCCCGCACCTCCGGCGCGCTGGGCTACACCATGCAGGTGGAGGAGGGGAACCATTACCTCATGACTAAGGAGGAAATCGAGAATAAGATCGCCACCTACACCGGAGGCCGTGCCGCCGAGGAGGTGGTTTTCGGCACCGTCTCCACCGGGGCTTCCAACGACATCGAACAGGCCACCAAGCTGGCCCGCGCCATGATTACCCGTTACGGCATGAGTGAAGACTTCGATATGGTGGCGCTGGAGACGGTAAACAACCAGTATCTGGGCGGAGATGCCTCCTTAGCCTGTTCCGTTGAAACCCAGACGGAAATCGACCGTCAGGTGGTGGATCTGGTAAAGAAGCAGCACGAAAACGCGAAGGCCGTCCTGTCCGCCAACCGCGAAAAGCTGGATGAACTGGCGAAGTTCCTGTACGAAAAAGAAACCATCACCGGTGAGGAGTTCATGGAAATCCTGAATGCCTAATATGCCGTCGCATGATAACCAACATGCCGCGTCCTGCGCCGCAACGCAACATGAGTCTCCGATTCATGTCTGATAAATCGCGCATGCGATTTCTCATCTGCGATTCGGATTTGGGCCGCCTGCGGCACAAATCCGGGTGCGATAAATAGGCCATCGGGCCTATTTATCGCACTAACTCCCATCTGCCCGCACGAGAGGCACATAAATTCCCAAAAACGGCCGCCGCGAAATGACGGCACGAAGTAAAAAATATGACATGGCGGCAGCAAATGCCGGCCATGTCATATTTTCTAACGCTCTTGCAGATATGATACAAGGGCTCCTGGTATCTCAGGAGCCCTTTAAGATTCCTATAGGATATGAAATCCGTTGAGAATTACAGGCCGGCCTGCGCCGCAACCTCGGCGGCGAAGTCGTCTACCTTCTTCTCCAGGCCCTCGCCCGTCTCAAAGCGGACGAATTTCTTAATGGAAAGAGCCGCGCCGTTCTCCTTGGCAGCCTGCGCCACATACTGGGCGACGGTCAAATCCCCGTCCTTCACATAGGCCTGCTCCAGGAGGCATACTTCCTTTAATTCCTTCGCAAGGCGGCCGCTGATCATCTTCTCGATGATGTTGGCAGGCTTGCTGGCATTCTTGGGATCGTTCTGCGCCTGGGCCATGAGGATTTCTTTCTCGTGCTCCTTATATTCCTCCGGCACATCCGACGTGGCCACATACTTGGGCGACAGGGCCGCCACCTGCATGGCAACGTTGGTCAGGCATTCCTTCACGCCGTCGTTCACCACATCCGTATCGGCTTCCACGATAACGCCGATTCTTCCGCCGCCGTGGGTATAGCTGACCACACAGCCGTGCTGCGCGGTAACCTTCTCAAACCTTCTGATGTTCAGGTTTTCTCCGATGGTAGCGATCTTTTCCACCAGAGCATCCTTCACGGTCTTGGAAGGATCCTCCTTCCAGGACTCCGCCAGGAAAGCGTCCATATCGGCCGCATCGGAGTCCACCGCCTGGGCGGCCACCGCTTCCACGAACTCCTGGAAAGTCTCGTTCTTGGCGACGAAATCCGTCTCGGAATTCACTTCCACCACCGCTGCCACGGTGTCGCCCTTCAAGGCGATGCGGCAAAGGCCCTCCGCTGCAATCCTTCCGGCCTTTTTCTCAGCCTTGGCCTGTCCGTTTTTCCTCAGATATTCCATGGCGGCTTCCATGTCGCCGTTCGTTTCGTTCAAAGCCTTCTTGCAGTCCATCATGCCCGCTCCGGAAAGCTCTCTCAATTCCTTTACCATTCCTGCCGTAATAGCCATTCTAACCTCACATTCCGCCGCCCAAGGCGGCTGTATCATCAACCCTGCTTATGCCTCCGCAGCCACTTCCTCAATATCGGTGGCTTCCGTCTCCAGAGCTTCCGCATCATAAACCGCCTCGCCCTGGTTCGCTTCGATCACTGCATCCGCCAGCTTGGACGCAATCAGCTTCACCGCCCTGATCGCATCGTCGTTACCGGGGATGATGAAATCGAGTTCTTCCGGATCGCAGTTGGTATCGCCGATACCGATCAACGTAATCCCCAGGATATGTGCTTCCTGCACGCAGATTCTCTCCTTCTTGGGGTCCACGACGAAGATCGCATCGGGGATCCTGGTCATATTCTTGATACCGCCCAGATTCTTCTCCAGCTTTTCCCATTCCTTCCGAAGCTGAATCACTTCCTTCTTGGGCAGCACGTCAAAGGTCCCGTCCTCCGACATGGTTTCGATCTGTTTGAGCCTGTCTATCCTGCTGCGGATCGTCTTAAAGTTCGTAAGCATACCGCCCAGCCATCTTTCGTTCACATAGAACATGCCGCAGCGCTCCGCTTCCGCCTTCACCGCATCCTGGGCCTGCTTCTTGGTTCCCACAAACAGGATCGTACCGCCCTGTGCCGCAATCTCGGAAACCGCATTATAGGCTTCGTCGATCTTTCCCACGGACTTCTGCAGGTCGATGATATGGATTCCGTTTCTCTCCGTAAAGATATAGGGAGCCATCTTAGGGTTCCATCTTCTCGTCTGATGTCCGAAGTGCACGCCTGCTTCCAGCAACTGCTTCATTGAAATAACGCTCATGTCTCTTCCCTCCATTGGTTGATTTCTTCCGCATACATCCGAGGGCCCAAACCGGCCCGTCCGCCTGCCACCCCCGCGTCAAAGGAGCACCTGCAGGCAATCCGTATGCGTGCTTTTTCGCTAACCGGCATGCCGCGCCCTGCGCGGCAGCGCAACATGAATCTTCGATTCATGTCTGAGAAACCGCAAATGCGCTTTCTCACACTAACTCCCGTCTGCCCGCCTTGGCGGGCACTCAAATCAGGATCGTGAAATCGTAGATTTCACACTAAACGCAGTGATTATAACACAAAAAAACCCCCTATACAAGGGGGACATCCGGAATTTCCGGCGGAATTTCCGAAAATTTTTGCAAAATTATTCAAACCGCATCAAATCCGGCGGCCTGTCTCTTCCTCCAGCTTTTTCACTTCCCCGAAGACCACGTCGTTCTTCACCTTAATGCAGGTCCCTTTCATACCGGCCGAACGGGATTCTATGATTCCGGCACTCTCAAATTTCCTCAGGGCATTTACGATAACGGAGCGGGTGATCCCGGCGCTGTCCGCAATCTTACTGGCCACCAGGATCCCCTCCATCCCGTTAAGCTCCCGGAAAATCCGGACGATGGCACGTGTCTCCGAATAGGACAGGGTGCTGACGGCAGCCTTCACCACATCCATCTTCCTTCTCTCCTCCGCACTCTCCTCACTCACGGAGCGCAGCATCTCCAGCCCCACCACCGTCGAGCCGTATTCACAGAGAATGATGTCGTCTATATCGTATTCTCCGCTGTCCCTGTATAAAAAGAGCGTACCCAGGCGTTCTCCTGCGGTTTCTATAGGCGTTATCACCGCGGGGAAGCGTCTCACATCGGATCCCTCAAACCCCAGGGTGGACAGGTTCACATTTTCCTTGGTGGACAGGACGGAAAGAAGGCGCTCATTCAGCATGGAATTGATGAAGCCTCCCACCGTATTCTCGATCAGCTCATGGATCACCTGCGCTTCCCCGTCCCGGTTGGCCACGCCCAGGACCTTGCCCTTACGGCTGATCACCAGGACATTGGACGAGAGGATCTCCCGCATGATGCCGCAGATATCGTTAAACAACACTTTACCGGAGTTATTGTTATGCAGTAGCTTTCCAATCTTTCGTGTCTTATCCAGTAGTTGAATGCTGCTCATGTAAAGTTTCCTCCGGTAGAGATCAAAGAATTCTAGCCATATTGTAGCACACACGGTTGGATGGCGCAATCAAAAAAATTCGGCTCTCCGTTTATTTCGCTACTGTGAGGCGCCTTCCTTTTTCTCCATCACATTTCCGCAGTCCTCCCGATAACAGACCAGCTTATTGCCTTTTTCCAGCATGAGCCCGCCGCATTTCGGGCACTTTTCTTTGGAAGGCTTCTGCCACACCATAAAATCGCATTCCGGATTCCCGATACACCCATAGTATTTCCGGCCTTTCTTGGTCTTTTTCAGCACGATGTCCTTCCCGCATTTGGGACAGGCCACGCCGATTTTTTCAAAATAAGGTTTGGTATTGCGGCAGTCCGGGAATCCCGGGCAGGCCAGAAAACGTCCGTGGGGCCCGTATTTGATCACCATGTTCCGGCCGCAGAGTTCGCAGACCTCGTCGGATACCTCGTCCGCGATTTTCACCTCTTCCAGATCCTTTTGGGCCTTTCTGACCGCCTCGTCTAAATCCGGATAAAAATTGGAAATGATGGTTTTCCAGTTCACTTCCCCCTCTTCCACTCCGTCCAGCAGGGTTTCCATATTGGCCGTAAAATTCACGTCCACAATGGAAGGGAAGGCCTCTACCATCATTTTATTGACCACCTCTCCCAGCTCCGTCACATAAAGATTCCTGTTCTCCTTTACCACATAGCGCCGGGCAAGGATGGTCGTGATGGTGGGTGCATAAGTACTGGGCCTTCCGATGCCCTGTTCCTCCAGGGCCCGCACCAGGCTGGCTTCCGTATAATGCGCCGGAGGCTGCGTAAAATGCTGATCCTGCGAAAATCCGTCGAATTCCAGTTTTGTATCCCTGTCGATTCCCTTAACCAGCCGGTTTCCCTCCGTCTTCTCCTCATCTTCCTGGGTATATACGCTCAGAAATCCGTCGAACAGAATCTTGCTGGCAGCCACGGTAAAACGATGTCCCGCGCCGTCCACCTTCACCGAGGTCGTCTCGTAACGGGCCGGCGTCATCCGGCTGGCCACAAACCGCTTCCAAATGAGCTGATAGAGCCGGAACTGTTCTCTGGAAAGGGATTCCTTCAGCTGCGCCGGGGTTCTGGAAACATCCGTGGGACGGATCGCCTCATGGGCATCCTGGATTTTCGCCCCTCCCTTCTTCTCCTCGCTCTTCTCCCCCGCGTATTCCTTCCCATAGGTTTCTTCAATATAAAGGGAGGCCTGATGCTCCGCTTCCTCGGACACCCTGGTGGAATCCGTACGCAGATAAGTGATCACACCCACCGTACCGTTTCCCTTAATGTCGATTCCCTCATAGAGCTGCTGGGCCAGCCGCATGGTTTTCTGGGTGGAGAAGTTCAATACCTTGCTGGCCTCCTGCTGCAGCGTGGAGGTGGTAAAAGGCATCGGAGGTTTCTTCGACCGCTCGCCCCGTTTCACGTCGCTCACCACATACCGGGCGCCGGCAAGCTCCCCCATGACGCGGTCCACATCCTCCCGGCTTCTCAGATTCACCTTCTGATCCTTCGTGCCGTAGTATCTGGCCACGAGCTGTTTCTTTTCCCCCGGGATGCGAAAGGAAGCATCCAGCGTCCAATATTCCTCCGGGATAAAGGCGGCGATTTCCTCTTCCCTGTCACAGATCATACGCAGTGCCACCGACTGCACCCGGCCGGCGCTCAGTCCCCTCTTCACCTTGGACCACAACAGGGGGGAGATACGGTATCCCACCATCCGGTCCAGGGCCCTTCTCGCCTGCTGGGCATCCACCAAATCCATATCGATCGTGCGGGGATGCTTCAGGGATTCCTTCACCGCATTTTTCGTAATTTCATTAAACGTAATACGGTATACCTTTTTCCCCGCCTGCTTTAGATTCAGCGCTTCCATCAGATGCCAGGAAATCGCTTCGCCCTCCCGGTCCGGGTCGGTCGCCAGGTAAATCTTCTCCGCCTTCTTTACTTCCTTGCGCAGATTCGCCAGGATATCCCCTTTTCCGCGGATGGTAATATATTTCGGATCATACGCGTGATCCACGTCGATCCCCAGTTTACTCTTGGGCAGGTCGCGGACATGGCCGTTACTGGCCGCCACTTCATAATTCGCCCCCAGAAATTTCTTAATGGTTTTCACCTTCGCAGGCGATTCTACTATTACAAGATATTTTGCCATATAGATCCCCTATCCCTTTTTTTCACAATGACAGGCGCCGTTTTCTTCCGCATCCTCCCGCCTGTCAGACGCGGAGGATACATCCGAAGGGCCAAAGGGCGCCGCAATCGTGAATCATGATACACCATATTTTATACCGTGGCAAGGAATTTTATCAAAAATTAAGGAAGGCCGGGAGCAGCGGCTTTAGAAGCAGCCCAAAGCGGCAGCGGGTTTCCGGCAGGATCCTTCCCTGTGCGCCCCGGCGTCCGGGAGCCTGCGGGATGGATGAACGGTTACGAAGGCCGGCCGGTCCGCGTAACGGTTCCGGATTCCCTGAAAGATCCGGCCCTGTGGGCTATATCCGGTAGAAATAACCGCCGTCCTGGGCACATTTTCCCTCCAGGACCGATTCCAGAAGAGCATGCATCACCTCGGGAAGCCCGGCCTTCCGCCCGGCTTCTTCCATACGGCAGGCGATCTGCCCCGCCGTCATGGGGACGTAATCCGCCGCCTCCAATACCGCCTCCTTCAGGGAGCCGTCCCTCTCTTTGCCACCAGCCGCCCCGTCCTCCGGATATGGGCCGAATAAGACTGCCTCCTCCCCGGCATCCCCTTCCCCGCGGCAGGACGGGAAAAGCGTTGGTATGGAATGAGTCAGCGCTTCCATTACATCCTCCGGCGTGAGCGCCGGGCCTGCGCCCTGCCTAAGAAGGCGGTTGCATCCGCCGCTCAGCCGGTCCGTGATCCTCCCCGGCACCACCATCACCTCTTTCCCCTGTTCCAGAGCCATGTCCACCGTGATCAGCGTGCCGCTTTTTTCC
Organism: Lachnospiraceae bacterium; assembly: GCA_021770245.1. GTDB lineage: Bacteria > Bacillota > Clostridia > Lachnospirales > Lachnospiraceae > Eisenbergiella. The sequence continues at coordinate 9,509 of JAETRI010000063.1, read as the reverse complement.
CGGGCTTCTATGACCAGCACCAGGTCGGACAGGCCGCTTATGATCCGGTTTCTCTCGGGGAACAGGCCCGCTCTGGGGCGCACTCCCGGCGGGTACTCGGACAGGATGCCTCCCTGGTCCCTGATCCTGTCATATAATGCCCTGTTTTCTTCCGGATAGCAGATATCCGCTCCGCAGCCCATAACCGCTCCGGTATATCCCCGGTTATCCAGAGCCGCTTCCTGTCCGATGCCGTCGATTCCTCTGGCCAGGCCGCTTATGATATTCACTCCGGAGGCCGCCAGGATACCGGCGAACCGCCTGGCCGCATATTTTCCGTACTCCGAACAGGCTCTGGCTCCGATCACCGCCACGGCCGGCAAATCCTCCTTCGGGAGATGTCCGGCCACATAGAGTCCCACGGGAGGATCCGGAATCCGGCTCAGCCGTTTCGGAAACAGCGGATCCGAAGCGGGACAATACCAGATCCCCCTTTGCACCAGTCTTCGGTATGCCTCCCATACGTCCCCCTTTTTTCGCGCACACAGCAGATTTCCCGTCTGGGCAGGGGACAACAGACGGGCCAGACGGGATTCCTCCATACCGAAAACGGCCCGGGCGCTCCCCGCCTCCCGGAGCAGCCTTCTGATCCCTTTTCGCCCTATTCCTTCTATATTACACAGCCAATGGGAAAATGCCCTTTCTCCGTCCGTCCGGGATAAATTTCCCCCTTCATGCTCCATGCCCAAGCTTCATTTCCTCCAATATTTCTCCCCGATCATCCGATAACATACCGCTTCGCTCAAGTGTGCTTCCCCGATCCGTTCCGCGCCATCCAGATCGGCCAGCGTCCGCGCCACCCGCAGCAGCCGATGGCAGCCGCGGGCGCTCAGGGCCAGGGTATCGAACATCCGCTCCAGATAGCGTTCCTGTGTCGGGCCGAGCCTGCAAAAGCGTCTGATTTCCGCCGGGCCCATCTGAGCGTTACAGGAGATTCCCTCCCCGCGGAATCGGGTTTCCTGCCTGGCCCGGGCTTCCGTCACCTTGTTTCTCAGGCTCCGGCTGTCCCATCCCTCTCTTTTTTCGTTCTCCCGCATCAGCCCTTTAAACTCCACCCGCTCCATCTGTGTGCAGATATCCAGCCGGTCCAGGATGGGACCGGAAACCCGGCCCAGATACCGCGCCACCTGATGCACCCCCCTAAACCTAAAAAATGCGGGCCGGAAACTGATTATTCCGGCCCAGAAAAAAATTTTCTTTCTATATTAAATAGCGAAATTTACACATTTTTACCTATCCATCAACTTTCACTTCGTTCCCCGCCTTGAAAGTGAATCGGATGTCGTCTCTGGCATAAACCGTGGCGTAGTCAAGGAGCGCCGTCCAAAGTTCCTCATCAAACTTTCCGCAGAAGCCGTCCAGCTTTTGCAGCCCGCCGATAAACCGCATATAGGTTTTCCTCTTTCCCTGCCTGTCGGAAATCTCCCCGGATGCTTTTTCGTACCCGTCCCTTGCCGCCTCATACCGGGCGACCAGTTCATTGCGGCGTCTCTGGTATTCCTCCTGGTCCATGGCTTCAGCTTTGTTTTCCGCCACAATCCTTTTTACCATTTCCGCCACCATCTTCGTCTCAGTCAGAAACCGGCTCTGCTCCACCTCCAGCTCCGTGGTGTCGCATAATGTCCGCATCATCACCTTGGTGTTCGCTATCAGCTCATCCTTTTCCGGGATGACCGCATTGACGGCTTTCACGAAGGCATCCTTTATCTCGTCCTCTGTAAGGTGCGGCGTCCGGCATTTCTTATCGTTCTTGAACTTGCGGTTGCACTGGAAGATCACCCTGCGGTATTTGTCCTGTGAGTGCCACACCTTGGAGCCGTACCAGTTCCCGCACTCGGAACACTTGATTTTCGAGGAAAATATGCTCGTGCTGCTGTACCTTGCGCCCATGCTCTTCCTCCGCTCCATCTCTTCCTGCACCAGCTCCCATGTTTCGGGAGGGATGATTGCCTCGTGGTTCCCCTCCACATAATACTGCGGGATTTCCCCCTGGTTCCTCTTCCGCTTTTTGGTGAGGAAGTCCGCCGTGTACTGCTTCTGCAGGAGCGCATCCCCTTTATACTTCTCGTTGGTGAGGATGCTCTTGACGGAACTCTGGTGCCAGGTGTCCTTCCCCGCGGGGCTCTTGATGCCAAGCCCCGTCAGCTTCTTGCCGATGGCATACGGGCTCAGTCCCTGCAGGAAAAGCTGGTATATCAGCTTTACCGTTTCTGCCTGCTCCGGGTTCACTCTCAGGCTGCCGTCCTCGCCTTTCTCATATCCGAGGAAAGTGCTGTAGGCAAGGCTGCCTTTGCCGTCCGCAAACTGCTTCCGCTTGCCCCAAGTGGTGTTCTCTGAAATGCTCCTTGACTCCTCCTGCGCAAGGGAGCTCATGATGGTGATGAGCAGCTCCCCCTTGGTATCCAGCGTGTAGATGTTCTCTTTTTCAAAATAAACCTCGATGCCCTTCTCCTTCAACTTCCGTACTGTCGTTAAGGAATCCACCGTGTTCCTTGCGAACCGGCTGACCGATTTTGTGATGATGAGGTCAATCTTCCCCGCCAGGGCATCCTCAATCATCTGGTTAAAACCATCGCGCTTTTTTGTGTTCGTTGCAGAGATGCCTTCGTCCGTATACACCCCGGCAAATTCCCAATCCTCCCGGCCGTTTATGTACCGGGTGTAATAATCGACCTGTGCCTCATAGCTTGTCGCCTGTTCCTCGGAATCCGTGGATACCCTCGCATACCCCGCCGTCTTCCGCTTTTTCGCCACCGCAATCGGACTGGAGTCAAACCGGTTCAGCGTGGCGGGTATGGTTGTTACTTTCTTTGCCATTCGACCACCTCCCCATCCGTAAAGTGAAATTCAAACCTGTCCTCGTATGCCGTCACTCCCGCAATCTCCTTCACAAAGCGGGGTTCGTAATCCTCCCGCCCCAGGACTTCCGCCGCTGCCTTTCGGAATTCATCATCCAGCAGCCTGCGGAAGGAACACCCCCGGCACACCCAAACCTTATATTTTTCCTTCTGCCCTTTCGGACCCATCTTCCAGTAATCGCATTCCAGTTTCCTGCCGCAGCACCCGCAGGTGATTTTCTGCGAAAATGCGCTGCGGCCTCTTTGGTATGCCCGCATGACCTCTCTTGCCTTCCCGCTTTTCATGCGGAACTCAATGCGGTCTGCATTTATGACAATCTGCTCGACTTCCCTCCGGACTGCCACCCCGTCAAAGGCGGCAAGCTCCAGTGCGGCGGCCGCCGCCTGCTCCAGCTCCGTTTCATAGACCGGCCGGAGCCCGCACACATCTTTCCCTTTGCGCTCCCTGGTATTGCAGTTCCATTTCTTGCCGTATTTTGTGGTGCGCCTGCTCACCGAACGGCCGCATTCCCCGCATTTCACCAGTCCTGAAAAAGCCGTGAGCGTGGGGTTTTTATTGGCGGCGGCATCCGCCCGCTGCTCCCGTATGAGCTGCGCCTTTTCAAAATCTGCCTGCGGGATGAGCGGCTCGAACATACCCTCCACCATGTACATGGGCAGCTCGCCCTTATTCCTTTTCCTCGTATGCCCCTCGGAAATATAATTCTTCTGCAGGAGCATGGAGCCCGTATAGGACGGGTTCGTGAGGATGAACTTGATGGTGGAGTCGTCCATCGGCACGCCTTTCTGCCCCGTGATGCCCCGCTTTGAAAGCTCCTTTGCAATCCCATAGGCAGATGTGCCGGAAAGGTACTTTGCAAAAATCTCCTTTATGACCTCCCCCTGCTCCGGTATGACGCGGTACATTTCCCCGTCCCACTCATATCCGTATGGCGCTTTATGCCCGTTCGGGATGCCCTGTTCAAACCGTTTCCGGATGCCCCACTTCACATTTTCGGAAATGCTGCGCGATTCCTCCTGTGCGAAGGACGCGAGCAGGGTGAGCAGCAGCTCCCCTTCGTCAGAAATGGAATGGATGTGTTCCCTTTCAAAATAAACATCAATCCCAAGCTCCTTCAGGTGCCTCGTTGCTGTCAAAGTATCCACGGTATCCCTCGCAAAACGGCTGATGGACTTTACCAGCACCATGTCAATCTTCCCGGCATCGCAGTCCGCAAGCAGCCTGTTGAAGTCATCGCGGTGGCTTGTGTCTCTTCCGCTGATGCCCTCATCCGCATATATGCCCGCAAACTCCCAATCAGGATTTTTTTGTATCAATCCGTTGTAATGGCTGACCTGCGCGGAAAGGGAATGGAGGAGCATTTCCGTCTCCATCGACACCCTGGCATAAGCCGCCACCCTCTTCCTCTTTTTCAGTTCCGGCAGAACCTGCCCGATTACGCTGATTCTCGGCATATCATCCCTCCTTGTCAGTGTCACATGATGCCATAGAATCGGCTTTATATCCACTCATTTCGGTCTGTAAACTAACCAAAATCGGGCGGTATTTTTCCCGGAAAATTGTATCAATCTGACCGTACTCCTCTGCCGTCATTGCCCCCTGTTCCATGAGGGATTTCGCTATGTTCATGGTGGCGTGGTACATTTTTTCATTCTGGAACTGCTCCTCACTCATCTGCGCCACCTCCGAACCTGTCAGCCACATAACACGCATGGCAGCAGTATTTCCTGCCGGCATTGCCGTAGGCCGTGAACGGCTTTTTGCAGTAAGCGCACACGAATTCATAACGTGCCTTCCGTTCTATCTGGTCCGGGTGGCTGTTCCACCACTTATTGCGGCATTTATCGGAACAGAACTTCTTGGCTTTCCGTCCCGGATTCTGTTTTACCTCTGCCCCGCAGCATGGGCAGATACCCTTATCCCCATCCGCAGACGGCACTGCTGCTTTTATTTTCCCCGCACTCAGTCCCTTCCTCCGGCAGAATGATTTTACTGTGTTCTCTGAAATGCCAAGTTCCTGCGCAATCTTCATATATCCATAGCCAGCAGCCCTCATCTGCCGTATCCGGTCTTTTTGCCTGTCAGTCATAAAAACGCCTCCTCACTATACGGAGATTTGAACCGCAGTTCGGCGGGGTGTTTTCACAAAAAAAAAATAACGCCTGCAGGAATCCCAAAAGGAACTCCTGCAGGCGTAAAACCATTTATACCCTCTTTGCGTAATCCAGCGAAATCCATCCGTCTCTCTTTTCCTGGTAGGATTTCAGCAATCCCCACCTGGATGCGCCTTCGCCGTCTGCCTCCTCCACTATCGTGAAAGTGCCGGCTCCGGTATATTTCCCGGTCTTGCCGTGGTCAGTGCCAGGGCCTTTCCGGATGTTAAGGTTTGGGATGGATACCTGCACCAGATACGGCTTGAACGCTGCCGTACTGGAATACACTGCCTTCCCCGACTCATCAAACACGGAGCAGCCCGGATTCTCATCCGCACATTTCTTTGCGTTCTCCAGCGACTTGAACGCCCCTTTCTGCGAGGATGCGTCTGCCCAGGTCTTCCGGACGCGGTACCAGATTTCCGTTTCTATAGGAGCCGGGGAAGATGCCTCTCCTTCCGTTCCAAGGATGCCTTTCAGGATCGTGAGTATCTTCTCCCCATAGCCGGCGCCTGTCGCCCATCCCTTTCCGGCAGGGTTTTCCTTCTGCCCAAGCCACTCCACATATTCCGCACAGCCCCTTGTGACATATTTGAACCGCGGGTCAATGCAGGTGTTCTTGAGTGCGTCCGTGGAAGCATAGGCTTTCAAGTGCTGCACCTGCGCCCGGATGCCGAGCTGCGGCGTGTCAAAGGAATTCCCCTTTACACCGTTAGAAGTCACGCCCATGCCGCAGAAGTTGTTCTGTGAAAGCGTGACCGCAGAGCCGGAAAAGGTGAAGTTCCCGGTCTCAAGGCAGGACTGCGCAAAGGCAATGTCGCCACGGACTCCTTCTGCTTTTCCTTCCGAAAGGTACAGCGGAACCATGTCGAGGACGGACTGCGCCACGGACGGGTTCTTCGCTTTCAGATATGCTTTCATCTGCTCCGCCGTTGCCGTGGCATTCCCCATGATCTTGGTGTATCTGTCTGTGCCAGAAGCAGTGCCGCCCATTGCCGCTTTGACCGCCTTGCGGAATCCGTCCATCGTGTACCCCATCCCAAGCTGCGCCCACAAATGCTCCGGGTCGCCGTGGTTGCTGGCAATGCCCCTCGCACAGCCTTCCTTGTGGCTGATGATGACACCGTCCGCAAGCGGGTCAAGGCTGTACTTTTCACAGAGCATGGCGAACAGCTCCACCGCCGTCTCATAAGTCCTTTTCGCCACCGCCTTTGCCGCAGCCGTGTCGGAGCAGGTGAAATTGCTGCCCGATGTGTACTTGATACACGCCGGTTCGCACATTTCCACCCCGATATGGGTATTGTTGCCGCTGCCCTTGCTGCCGGAGCCGCAGTGCCACCCCCTGTGATTCCACGGTAATGTCTGGTAAGCCGTGCCATCGTTCCCGTCAATGAATCCGTGGACGCAGGATGTGTCATGCGCAGGGCTGTTCCATGAGTTGATGAATACGGACGCCTTCGGCTGCGGGCAGCCCACGGAATGGAGCATCAGCCCCTTTACCGTGATCTTCCTCCCTGCCGTGTAGCAGGGGTTTTTCGTCAGAATGCTTTCTACCAGTTTCATTTACTCGTCCCCCTTTTCTGCTTTGTCATGGAGCTGTGCCAGGATATCCTTCAGCTTCTCCGGGATGGGCAGCCCCAGGTGTCCGGCGTTCTCCAGGAGGCTCACGCCCTCGTTGGAGATATAGAAAAAGATGACCGCCGTCCGCAAAACGCTGCCTGTGCCGATGACCTGCACATCGAGGATGTTGGCAATCCCCACGAGCAGGAAGATCAGCACCTTCTTGGCAATGCCCCGGAACCCTACCTCGCTGGACAGCTTCTTATCCGCCGCGGCGCACATCACGCCAGTGATATAGTCCACCACGACAAAAGCGACCAGCGCATACAGCAGGCCGTCACAGCCGCCGAGGAAGTAACCGAGCCATCCCCCGACACCCGCAAAAATGAGTTGAATTGTGTTCCAGAATTCCTTCATAGTGAAACCCTCCTTAAAAAGATTTTTTGTATGATAAAAGGCCGCCCGCCAATCGGCGGACAGCCCTGTATCCATGGAAATATTAAATTTGTTTCGGCAGCCACTCCCAAATCCTCATGTCCTCCTGCCCAAGCGACCACATACACATCCCCCGCAGCTTCCAGCGGTACGCCGCCTGGTTCGCCCAATAGACGAGGGAGTCCACGTCCTGGTAATAGAGGATGGAGAAGCCGTCCGCATCCCCAAGAAACAGCCGGGAAATCCAGATATTGATATCCCTCGGAGTGACCTCAGCCGTGTAGTTGTTCCCGCAGGATATCTCCATCAAATCTGAATGGAAAAAATCATAATCCATCGAAATGTCCTCGCTGCGGGTGGCGCTCTCCTCCACATCGGCAGTCAGCGTGAACACCTGGAATTCTTCATCCCACGCCACATTGCTCCTGCTGATCCGTCCGAAGGATTTAAAACTTCCGTCCGGCATCCGCACATCGAACCGCTCGTAAGGCTCATATGTCCATGAGTCCCCAAGTCTCATCAGTTCACAGACGGTACGGTTATCGGAGCGGTATCCTGCATACCCGCCACTGAATCCGGATATGGAGGCCGTGAAACGCAGCGCATAAGATGCGCCGGAATACACCCGCACCCTGTTTCCACGGATGCGCATCTCCACCGTGTACATGGCGGGATTCCCTCTGAGGTCTGCATTCGCCGTCCGGCTGATCGTCTGGCTGTAACTGCCAAGAAGGGTGGAACCCTTGTAAAGCTCCACCCTCTGTGTGTCATAATTTAAGCAGCAGAAAACATCCCCGCAGAACACCCCCGCCTTCCCGCTGCCGCCTGCCGGGAAGGCCAGCCTTGCCCGCAGATGGATATCGGAAAAGCCGCTGTACTTCCATGCAAGCTGCCCGCTCCCCTCAAGCTGGGAGTACGGCCGGTTCTCATAGCCCTCCCGCCACACCTCCCACTTGCCGGAGAGCGTCGTCCAGTAACTCTCCGGCAGAGGGTTCTCATCCCGGAAGTCCTCGTACCAGATGAGCGCCGAGTCCGGCTTCCTGCGGAGCATCTCCAGCGTCAGCTTGAAGCCCCTGTCCGGCTGTGCCATGTTCCCGTCCACATCTTTGAATTTCCGCGGCGCAAGCGTGTAGGTGGCGGAGCCGGTGCTCGGTTCTTCCGAAAAAGCAGAGCAGACACGGAAACCGTAAAACTGCACGCCCTTCACATCCACCGAAACTGTGATTGTATGCGTACCTGCAGAGAGGGAAATCCCCTCTGCCAGCGCCGACCAGAAGGTGGTCCTCCAGTATGGCCACCACAGGCGGCTCTCCGTGAAATGCTTCCGACTTCCGTCAATGGAAATGTATATCCCATTTTTATCCCAAAAGGGAAAGCACAAGCGCACCGCCACATCATAAGTTCCTGCTGTGGATACAGAAAAACGGTAAACAGCGGAGCCGTTATCCCCCATCGTCACCATGCCCTCCGAAACAGACACGATGCCGGAATAACTGTCCGGGTTCCCGCCGTTACGGTCGACCACAATGCCGTCGCATCCCGCCCCTCCATGTAGTCGTACACATGGGGGAGCGCCCACGGCACCTTGTCGTAGTCATCCCAATAGGCCACGATGGGGATGAACGGCTGCGGCGGCTTGTCGTCCGTGAAATTGTATCCTCCCGTCATCCATAGCTGCGCAGCATAGTAGGTGTTGGAAGTCCCCCGGTAGGTGACTCCCATGTTCTTTGGCGTATCGTGTATCCGCCAGTTCCACCCGTAGGCAGGCATCCCCAAAAACACTTTATCCGGATTCATCACTTTTACGGCGTAATTATAGATGCCCTCCAGCCAGGAACGCGGGGAGACCGGCCCCGGTGCGCTGCCCGCCCATGCCATGCCGTAGCTCATGATGGATGCTGTATCGCAGTATGCGTTCAAGTCGCCGTAGACGCACCAGTTCTCCCCGCCGACAGAGCCGTTAATGCTGTCCATCCCCGGCAGGCAGATATTCATCAGCTTTGCGGGATTGTAGGATTTCACCGTATTGTAAATATTTCGGAACATGGCGGTTGACTTCGCCGCCGTAGAATAATCGTCCCCTTTTTCCAGGTCGATGTCCACGCCGTCACACCATGGATACTTTTCCATGATCCGCACAAGCTCCGAAAGGAACATATCCTGCGCCCCGTTTGTGTTCTCCCGCAGTGCTTTGAAGATGCTGTTCGTGCCGTCATTGGCGACCGTCAGCAGCCATTTGATGTGCGGCCACTTTCGTATATACGTCCGCATGGTGGAGCCTTCCGCAATGGAAACGCCGCTCTCATAAATTTCCCCGGTTGCCCTGACCTTGAAAGAAAACAGCCCTATCTGGCTGATGCGGTCGCCGTAATCCCGGAGCGCCTGGTACATCCTTGTATTGCCCATGAACGTCCATACCATGATCTGCTTTCCTTTGAGTGTGTCCATCAGAATGTCCCGCCC
>JAETRI010000062.1 GCA_021770245.1 Lachnospiraceae bacterium | reverse complement strand
CCCAATGTGGTCAACTTAAGGCCATGGGCGCTCCCTGCCGGGCGCCCGAGGCTGCAGGCGGGAGAGCGCCCGAGGTCTTAAGTTGACCACATTGCGCTAAGTGCCGGCGTTTTTGGGTGGTCCCCGATGGATCACCACGCTCCGCGGGCCGGGCAGGGGTGCCGCAAAGGCCGTTCGTGCGTTTGTCCTGATCAGGGCCAGAAAGGGGGTTGGAAAATTCTTCGCGAGCGTTTATAATAAGAAAAGCATCTTTTCCCAAATAGGATGCCGGTTGGCGGCGGAGCATAATTGGAGTGGTATCGCAGGTACGGCCTGCGATATGCAGAGGGTTAAGAATGGTTTTCAGTTCAATGATTTTTATCTGGGTATTCCTGCCCATCGTATTTATTTTGGATAAAGCGGCATGGAAGAGCAGGCGGATCCAGAACCTGCTTCTGCTTGCGGCAGGCCTGCTGTTTTATGCCTGGGGTCAGCCGGACTATCTGTGGCTCCTCTTAGTTTCCATTCTGATTAATTTTTTTCTGGGCCTTGCGCTGTGCGGCCGCACGGGGACGGCTTCCGGCCGCCTGCTGCTGGCCGCAGGCGTGCTGGCAAATCTCGGAATTCTGGGTTATTATAAATATTTCAATTTCTTCGTGAATACCATAAATAAAGCGCTTGGCGGGGAAGTACTCGCCATGCGGGAAATTGCCCTGCCCCTTGGGATCTCTTTTTTTACGTTCCAGGCGTTAACCTATCTGGTGGATCTGTATCGGGGGAAGTGCGCGGTGCAGAAGAATATCCTTCATATGGCGCTGTACTTTGCCTTTTTTCCCAAACTGACACAGGGGCCCATAGAGCGGTACCGGGACTTTTCCCATCAGCTGGAGGATCGGGAACAGAGTCTGGAAAAAACCGGTGCAGGGATCCGTCGTTTTATTTACGGGCTGGCCAAAAAAGTGCTGATCGCGGATACGCTGGGGGGATGCGTGGATCGAATCTACGGCCTGGAAATGGGAAACGTGAGCGCTGCACTGATATGGATCGCGGTTCTTTTCTATTCCCTGCAGCTCTACTATGATTTTTCCGGCTATTCCGACATGGCGGTGGGGCTGGGAAACATGTTTGGCTTTGATCTGACGGAGAATTTTCATTATCCGTATATGGCTTCTTCCATCACGGATTTCTGGAGGCGGTGGCATATGTCTCTCACCGCCTGGTTCCGGGAATATCTGTATTTTCCGCTGGGGGGCAGCAGGAAAGGCGCGTTTTGCACCTGCCGGAATATTTTCATCGTTTACATGGCCACCGGGCTGTGGCATGGGGCGAGCTGGGATTTCATCTGCTGGGGGATGTTCCATGGCCTCTTCCAGATTCTGGAGCGGATGGGCCTGGGGAAGATGCTGGAAAGAACGAAGGCCATAAAGTATGTCTATACCCTTCTCGTGGTGGGAGTGGGATGGCTGTTTTTCCGAGTGGGAAATATGGGCCTGTCGGTGCAGTATCTGGGGCGGATGTTCCTTCCCTGGAAGTATTCGTATTCGGGATATGCGGTGCAGGAACTGGTGCCAAATCAGGCCTTTTTTGCCTGTCTGTGCGCCATATTGGGCTGCGGCCCGGTTCAGAAGGCCGCGGAAGGGCTGGCGGTTAGATTTCCGGCCCTGTCCGGGTGGAAAGGCAGCGCCGGGGAATTGGCCTGGTGTATGTTCCTGCTGTGCGGAAGCATTGTGATGATGGTGAGCAGCACGTACAGCGCCTTTTTGTACATGAATTTCTAATTCCCGGTCGGCCGCATATGATAGAAAAGGGACATGCGGCGCGCGATTTAGGCACCGCCGCGGGAAGAGCGGCATGGAGGATTCCTATGACGAAAAAAAGAGCGGCGGCGTGGCTGATCTGCTTTGCGCTCGTGATTCTCGTTCCGCTGCCGGCTTATCGGCTGGTGGGAGAGCGGCTGGAGTCGGAAAATACGGAAAACAGGCAGCTGGCGCGCAGGCCTTCCTTTGGGAAGGCAAGTGTGCAGGCTTTCCTGGACGGTAATCTCGCCTTCGGGGAGTGCGTGAAGGAGGTTTGGGAAAATCTGAAGGCATATCCGGGTCTTTATACCAGTTATTATAACGATCATCTGCCCTTTCGGAGCCGGTTGATCGAGCTGGGCAGCCTGGCCAGTGTGAATCTCTTCAAAGATGCGGCGGCGGATACTGTGATGCTGGGAAAAGAAGACTGGCTGTTTTACACGGACGAAGAAAGCGTGGAGGATTATAAAGGAACGAATCTTTACAGCACACAGGAGCTGGAGCAGATCAGGGATAATATGGTGGCCACGCGGGATTATCTGGACGCGCGGGGAATCGATTTCGTTCTCATGATTCCTTCGAACAAAGAAAGCATCTATTCGGAACATCTGCCGGATTACGTGACAAAGAGGGGAGAGATGACCAGGGCGCAGCAGGTGGTCACCTGTCTGCGGGAAGCCGGGGTCCGCGTGTGCTATCCCCGGGAGGAGCTGTTGGCTTATAAGGATCGGTATGACATTTACTGGCATTATGATACCCACTGGAATAGCTTGGGCGCGTATATCGGGGCGAGGGCCCTGTTGGCAGAGCTGGGAGTTTCGATTCCGGCGGTGGAGGATCTTTCCGTCGAACAGAATGCTTTTTCTCCCTATGACCTGGCGGGGATGATGAACCTGAAGGGATATTACGAAGAAAATAGACTTCCGGAAGTAGGATATGATGTTTACGGATATCCGGAGAACGGCCGGACCGCTCTGAAGCTGGAGGATGCAACGGAGCTGATCTATCAGTCCCAGGCGCCGGATATGCGCAGGCTTTTTCTGGTGAGGGACAGTTTTGCGGGGGGAATGGCCCCGGTACTGGCTTCCCAGTTTTCCTATACCTTTATGCCCCATTGGAACGGATGCTTTGCGCCGTCCATGATCGAGGAGCAGCAGCCGGACATCTTCGTCCTTGAACTGGTGGAACGGCGGCTTGACTATCTGCTCACCTTCCGTCTTTCGGAAGAAAGGGGCTAAATAACGATTTGTATGTCCGCTAAAGCGGGCAGATGGAAGTTAACGTGAAGGCTTCCCGGGATTTGGACTGCCGGATACGGCATGGAGGATGATATGTCCAAGCGGAAAAAGGGGAATGGTTTCGTCGCGCAGGCCGGAATCCTGGCGGCGGCGGGCATCATTTGCAAGATCATAGGAATACTATACAGAAGCCCGCTGGCACATGTGATCGGGGACGAGGGAAACGGATATTATTCCTCTGCGTATGAGATTTACACGATTATTCTGCTGGTGTCCTCCTACAGCATCCCCTCGGCCATTTCCAAGGTCATTGCCCAGCGGCTCGCGATGCACGAATATAAAAATGCGCAGCGGATTTTCCGGTGCGCCCTGATCTATGTGGTGGTGGTGGGCGGAGCGGCCAGCCTGCTGACCTTCTTCGGGGCCGGGGTTCTGGTGGGGGACAATTCGGTCCCGGTCCTGCGGATTTTTGCGCCTACGATTTTCTTTTCCGGGCTGCTGGGAGTGCTGCGGGGCTATTGCCAGGCCCACGGGACGATGCTGCCCACCTCTTTTTCCCAGATCCTGGAACAAATCCTGAATGCGGTCGTCAGTATCCTGGCGGCGTTTCTGCTGATGAAGGCCGTGGCGGGTTTGGACGATACCACCCGGGCGGTTTACGGTGCGGCGGGAAGCGCTATCGGAACGGGCTCAGGCGTGGTGATCGCTCTGGTGTTTATGATGTTCGTCATGCTTCTGAACAGGAAGTTTATCAATGGGCAGATCAGAAAGGACCGGAAGAGCAGGCTTCTGTCGGACGGGGAGGTCTATCGGATCATTATTACCATGGTGACGCCCATTATTCTGAGCACTTTCATCTATAACTGCAACACCTCGTTGAATCAGACCATTTATACAAGGATCATGGAGCATGTGAAGGGGATGTCGGAGGCGGAGGCCTATACTCTGTACGGCCTCCTTTCCGGTAAGGCCAAGCAGATCGTGAATATCCCGATCGCCCTGGCGTCCGCCATGTCCACGGCAATCATCCCCGGCGTGGCCAAAAGCTATACCAGAGGGGATATCAGGGAGACGAACCGGAAGATCGGGACGGCCATCAAGACCACCATGCTGATCTCCATTCCCTCCGCCATGGGATTGGTGGTATTGGGGAAGCCGGTGGTCCTGCTCCTGTATCCGCAGAAGGCGTCGGTGGATACGGTATCCGGCCTGTTGGCCGGCCTGGCGGTCAGCGTGGTATTCTACGGGCTTTCCACGATTTCCAACGGTGTGCTTCAGGGAATCGGAAGGGTGAATCTCCCGGTGGTCAATGCGGCTGTGGCACTGGTGGTCCAGACCGCGGTACTGGTGCCGCTGCTTTTGTATACAAATCTGGGGCTTTATGCCATGGTGGCTGCCACGGTGCTGTATTCCCTGCTGATGTGTACTTTAAACGGATACTCGGTAAGACGGGAGCTGGGATACAGACAGGAGATCATCCGGACCTGGTGTATTCCCTTCTGGGCTTCCGTGATCATGGGAGGAGCGGCTTTCGGGACCTATTATGGACTGTACCGCCTTGTCCCGGTAAATGTGGTGTGCCTGGCGGCGGCGCTGGCGGTCGCGGTGCCGGTATATTTCATCCTCGTGATTAAAATGGGAGCGGTGGATGAAGGTGAACTGCGGGCATTCCCCAAGGGGGCGCTGCTGGTACGCACGGCCAGGAAATGCCGTCTGCTTCCCTAGTGTACTGTTTCCACTCTGACCCGGCCCACGGAGGAAAGGCCTGTAGGGCGTTCGTAACAGTTTAGCCACCCCGCGGGCTTCCGGCGGGATCCTTCCCTGTTCGTCCCGGCGTCCGGGAGCCTGTGAAGTGGCCGAACTGTTACGGGCGTTCCTTAAGAATTTTAGAAAAGGCTGGACTTATTTCCGGCGGAGGGTTACAATATCATAGAATTTGTGCACGGATACGGCGTTTGGGAAGAAATTTCCAAAACGGATGAAGGAAAGTAAGTTTGAAACTGCGTTTCAAACTCCTTATTGGGGCAGTATCGCAGGCATAGCCTGCGATATGCAGGAGAGTAAGTTTGAAACTGCGTTTCAAACTCCTTATTGGCGGCAGTATCGCAGGCATAGCCTGCGATATGCAGGGGGTATACTTATGATAAAGATACAGAAGGCCGGTGTATTGCAAAAGGCTGTATGCGGTATACTGGTACTGGGGCTGATCAGTCTTACAGGCTGCGGCGGAAAGGAGAAGGAGCCTGAGGAGACGAATCCTTCGGCTGCCGAAAACGAGATAAGCTCCGCAGAGCAGGCGGAGGCGAACGAGACGGCAGAGCAGACGAACCTGGAGAATCAGGCTCTGGTGGAAAACGACGGGAAACACAGCTTTCTTACCGGAGAGGAGATGGACCCGGATCAGGTGTCCAAAAGACCCCTTGCGGTGATGCTAAATAACATAAAAGAGGGATGTCCCCAGACGGGGATTGCCGGTGCGGCCATCGTATACGAAGCGCCGGTTGAAGGAAGGATTACCCGGCTGATGGGGCTGTTTGAGGACTACGAGTCGATGGATAAGATCGGTTATGTGCGCAGCAGCAGGGACTATTTTGTATATTGTGCGCTGGAATATGATGCGGTCTATGCCCATTTCGGACAGGCGACTCCGTACGTGGGAGAGCTCTTAAACAGCAAACGGGTGGACAATATCAGCGGCGCGGTGGGAGGAATCGATCGTCCGGCTGCCGAAACTTTCTTACGTTCCACGGACAGGGAAGCGCCCCATAACGTTTATGTGGATGTAAAGGGGCTGATGACAGATATAGAAAAGTTCGGCTACAGCCTCACCTATCATGAGTCCCATAAGGCGAAATTTACTTTTATGCAGAATATACCGGAGAAAAAGGACGCTCTGGTGCTCTATCCCGGCGGAAAGGAAACGGATAAGGCGAACGGCTACAGCCGGGTGGAGGCCCGGTTTGAATATAACGAACAGGACGGAAAATACTACCGTTTCCAATATGGAAGCCCTCAGATCGACGAAAGTACCGGGGAGCAGCTCGCATACGAAAACGTGATTTTCCAGTACTGTTACGGAGAAGTCCGGGATGAGAACGACTATCTGGCATTCGGCTGCCACGGCGATAATCAGAAGAAGGTGCAGGTATTCACCCGGGGAGGGATGACGGAGGGAACGTGGTCGCGCTATGCGGATACGGATCCGGCCTATTATGTGGATGCAAACGGCGATCCCATCGTGTTGAGTCCCGGAAAAACCTGGATCTGCCTGATCTGGGAAGATTACGGACAGGACGTGGTGATCGAATAGAAAAAGGGCTTCGGAAAGACATCCGGCCCGCCTGTGCGCACAGCTACGAAAGAAAGGTACATGTATATAGATGAAGCAGATATGGAACAGTTTCCGGCTGGCCTTTGCCATATATTCCGTTGTACCGGCCCGCCAGGTGAAGAGAACCAGAAGAAATATGAAGTATATCCTTTGTTTCGTACCCTGGGTAGGAGCGATCATCGCGTTCCTGATATGCCAGTGGGGGGTGATACATCCTTATCTTCTGGATCGTGATATCCTGCGTTCCGTCATCTGTGTCATGATTCCCCTGATGATTTCCGGCGCCGCCCATATGGACGGATTTTTCCGGACGGTGGATGCGCTCAGTTCCCATCAGCCCAGAAAGGGAAAGCTGGATATCCTCCAGGATTCCCATAGCGGGTATTTTGCCATTATAACCTGTGTGAGCTATTTTTTGATCGTCGTGGGATTGTGGAGTGAGATGCCTATAGACGGTTGGCCGGTGATTTCCATGGGCTTTATCATTTCCCGCTCTCTTTACGGTCTGTCCATCTTATGGTTTTCCCACTCTCAGGAAAGTAAATGTTCCCGCTGTGTACCGGCCGGGGCGGCAAAATATGTGGTGACGGGCCTGCTTGTCTTATACACCGCGGCATGCGCCTGCTATATGGTCTATACGAATTTAAAGGTGGGTCTGGGCTGCCTGGCAGGTGCATTGATTGCGTTCCTTTACTATAGCTGGGTGGCCTTCAAACATTTCGGCGGGATCACGGAGGATATTGCCAGCTTTTTCGTGCAGGTCTGCGAAATTCTCATCCCCCTCATGGCGCTGGTGGTCTACCGGGGAGGGATGGATCTGAGCCATTTCTGACGGATAATATTTTGGGGCCGCGACAAACGCGTGAAAGGCCCTGAAGCCCCTGCGGCACCCTGTCCGCCCCCGGGGCGTGGTGATCACAGAGGGGACCAATGAGCGAAAGCGGGTCCCCGACGGACCGCCACGCTCCGGGAAACGGGCAGGGGTGCCGCAGGGGCCTCAGGGCCTTTTTTTACGTTTGTTACGGGGGCAAATAGGGTTGTGCAGCGGGAGCGCGCTGTGATACAATACCCTCGGAAAGCATCCGTCCGTGTCCGCGCCGCAGCATGGGCGGGAGGAGGAACGGCGGCACCCCGGGCCCTTGTCTGCGCCGCATCCGCGGGCTTAAGGTTACACGTTTTGGCAGAAAGCGGCGCAGAAATGAGGAAGAATGCTTGCAGAACAATATAAAGCGATGCTGGGAGGCAAATCCGTAATCCGCATCCTGTCGGAGTTCGCCGCGAAACGGGGAGAGGAAATCGGTTATGAAAATGTCTTTGACTATAGTCTGGGCAACCCGTCGGTGGAGACGCCGCAGGCATTCACGGAATGTTGTATCCGTCTGCTTCAGGAAAAGGATCCTATGGAGCTGCACGGCTACAGTCCCAGCCTGGGGATCTTGTCGGTGAGGAAGCGGGTAGCGGAGTCACTGAATCGGAGATTTGGCATGAATTACAAAGCGGAGCATATATTTATGGCATCGGGAGCGGCGGGAGCGCTGGCCCATGCGTTCCGGGCAGTAACCGAGCCCGGGGATGAAATCATCACCTTTGCGCCCTACTTTCCGGAATATGTGCCCTATGTGAAGCAGACGGGAGCCGTATTGAAGGTGGTTTGCGCGGATCGGGAAAGCTTTCAGATCAATTTCGCGGCATTTGAGGAGATGATGAATGAGAAGGTTATGGCGGTTTTAGTCAATACGCCCAATAATCCCTCCGGTATCGTGTATTCCAAGGAAACGGTGAAAAGACTGGCGGAATTCCTGAACAAAAAGGAGGAGGAGTACGGGCATGATATTTTCCTCATCTCGGATGAGCCCTATCGGGAGATTACCTTTGAGGGGACGCAGGCGCCGTATCTGTCCGCCTTCTATCCCAATACCATTTCCTGCTACTCCTTTTCCAAATCCCTGTCCCTGCCCGGGGAAAGGATCGGGTATGTGGCCGTGAATCCGGCCTGCCGGGATGCGGAGACGATCGTTAATATGTGCGGACAGATTTCCAGAGGGATCGGGCATAACTGTCCTCCGTCTCTGATCCAGCTGGCGGTGGCGCAGGTGCTGGAGGAGACGGCCGACCTTTCGGTATATGAGAGAAACAGGGATCTGCTGTATGGCTGCCTGAAGGAGCTGGGGTTTACCTGCGTGAAGCCGGGGGGGACGTTCTATCTTTTCCCCAAAGCTCTGGAGGAGGATGCGAAGGCGTTCTGCGAAAAAGCGCTGGCCTATGATCTGATACTCGTGCCGGGGGACACCTTCGGCTGTCCTGGCTATTTTCGGATGGCGTACTGCATCGACACGGAGAAGGTGGAGCGTTCCCTTCCCGCGATCAGGAGGTTTGTGAGGTCTGAATATGGAATGGAACATGTATAATGCCGGGCTGGTGCTGGAAGGCGGCGGGATGAAGGGGGTCTATACGGCCGGCGTGCTGGATTTTTTCCTGGATAAGGGGATCGGATTTTCCGGCTGCTACGGGGTATCCGCCGGGGCCTGCTGCCTGTGCAGCTATCTTTCCGGCCAGCGCGGCCGCGGCTATGACGTGACTGTGGATTATCTGGACGACAAGAATTATTGCAGCGCATATAGTCTGCTTCGGACGGGGGATTTGTTCGGGGTGAAAATGTGCTATGACGATATTCCCAACAGGCTGAATCCCTATGATTACGAGGCCTTTGCATCCTACCCGGGAAGGGCGTACGCAGTGGTTACCAACATCCGGACGGGGCGGGCAGAATATCTGCGGCTTCGGGAGATGCACCGGGATATCACGGCGGTGCGGGCCTCCGCCTCCCTGCCGCTGGTATCCAGGAACGTGGAAATCGGCGGAAACCTGTACCTGGACGGAGGTTTGGCGGACAGCGTGCCGATTATGCACTCCATTGTGGACGGGAACCGGAAGAATGTGGTGGTGCTTACCAAGGAGGAGGGATACCGAAGGAAGCGCTCCGGCGGACTGGAGCTCATTCGTCTGCGCTATGCGCGCTATCCCAAGGTCTATGAACTGATGGCGAATCGTCATATTGCATATAATAAAATGCTGGATTACCTGAAGCGGCAGGAGGAAAACGGCCAGGCGTTCGTGATACGGCCCCGAAAGCCCAGTGATGTGGGAAGGATCGAAAAGGATAAGGAAAAGCTGCGGCGGCTGTATGAGGAGGGGTATCGGGATGCCGAGGAGGGATATGAACGGATGTCCGCATACCTGGAGGATCGAGTTTGAATTGGTGCCCGCTTTAGCGGGCATGGGGTGTAAAGTTGAAAGAAAGACGCTTTCAATTTCACTGATTGGAAGGCGCGCTAAAGCGTGCGGACGGTGCCAAAATGAGAGATAAAAAGCGAGGGTAGAGCCGCCGGCGGGCGGCGGAATGTGAGGCGCTATGTTAGAGATCTTAAAAGCAGTTTTGTTCGGTATCGTGGAAGGCATTACGGAGTGGCTGCCCATCAGCAGCACGGGACATATGATCCTGCTGAATGAATTCGTGACACTGCAGGTTTCTCCCGAATTCTGGGAAGTATTCCTGGTGGTGATCCAGCTGGGGGCGATTCTTGCGGTGGTGGTGCTGTTCTGGAATAAGATTTTCCCCTTTGAACTGAATGCCAGGAAGCGTCGGAAAAAGGGATTTGTGAAAAAAAATATATTTGTCATGTGGTTCAAGGTGGCAGCAGCCTGCATTCCGGCCATGATTTATGGCGTATTCCTGGACGATTTGGTGGAACCGTATCTGTATAATGCCACCACCGTGGCCGTGATGCTCATTGCATTCGGTGTGGCGTTTATCCTGATAGAAAACTGGAATAAGGGAAGAAGTCCCAGGGTGAAAAGCATTGCGGCATTAACTTACCGGGATGCTGTGATCATCGGCCTTTTTCAGCTCATTGCGGCGATTTTTCCGGGCACTTCCCGATCCGGAGCAACCATTGTGGGCGCCCTCCTGATCGGCGTAAGCCGGGTGGCGGCGGCGGAATTCACCTTCTTTTTGGCCATCCCGGTCATGTTTGGGGCGAGCCTGCTGAAACTGGTGAAATTCGGACTCGGTTTTTCCATGACGGAGGCGAGTCTGCTGATCGTCGGGATGGTGGTGGCATTCGTGGTTTCCATGCTGGTGATTTCCTTCCTGATGGGGTACATCAAAAAGCATGATTTTAAGGTCTTCGGCTACTACCGGATCGTCCTGGGCTTTCTCGTCCTGGGCTATTTCTATCTGATTCGATAGCGGTTCCCCTCTGCGGCCGCCATGTTCCGCAGAAGCCGTCAGGGCCGCAGCAGGGGCGCAGGGGCGTTCATGCGTTTGTCCTGTTTCCGATCTGCGGCGTGAAAACCTTCTCTTCTCCTTCCGGCTGTAAATATTTTACACGGATTTTACATAAGATAAGCGTATATTTTACGGGCGGCTGGTACAATAGGCCTGGCGCAGAAAATCCGTTCCAGAAGGGTGAGGAGAAACCGGGATGTCAATAAATGATCTGGAAATGCTGTTTTGGTTTGTGGGCGGGCTGGGAATGTTCCTTTACGGGATGCATATCATGGCAGACGGGCTTCAGCGGATGGCGGGCGGCAGGATGCAGAAGCTGATGGGACTTCTGACCGGAAACCGGTTGATGGCGATACTGGTGGGAGCGGGAGTGACTGCTCTTATCCAGAGCTCTTCCGCCACCACGGTGATGGTGGTGGGATTTGTAAACGCGGGCATGCTGGATTTGTCTCAGGCCGTTGGCGTGATTATGGGAGCCAATATCGGTACCACGGCCACGGCCTGGCTGGTGTCTTTAGGCGAATGGGGCAGCATGTTCAAGCCGGAGTTTTTCTCGCCGCTTCTTCTGGGAATCGGCGCATTTTTGGTACTCTTTTCCAAGTCGGAGAAAAGGGGGAAGGCCGGAGAGATTTTGGTGGGATTTTCCATTCTGTTTATCGGCCTTTCCTTTTTGTCGGACGCCATCAAGCCCTACAGGGAAGCACCTGTCTTCCGGGAGGCCTTCCGCATCCTGGGGGGGAACCCGCTATTGGCGGTGGCTGCGGGAGCGGCCGTGACAGCGGTGATCCAGAGTTCCTCCGCCTCCGTGGGTATTCTGCAGACCATGGCTTTGAACGGTGTAGTGAGTTGGAAATCCGCGGTTTTCATCATGCTGGGACAGAACATAGGAACCTGTGTAACGGCGCTGCTCTCCGGAGCGGGCGCGGGTAAAAACGCAAGGCGGGCTTCCGTGATCCACCTGCTTTTCAATATGGTGGGAGCGGGGGTGTTCGGGACGCTCATGTATGTGGTTTTCCGCCTGTCTCCCGGAGAAGGGCTTTCCCCCATCAAAAGCACGGAAATTTCCGTTTTCCATACCGTGTTCAACGTGTGCAACACTCTGCTGCTGCTCCCTTTTGCGGACCGGTTGGTGGCCCTTTCCTCCTGGATGATCCGGGACGGGGATGGGGACGGAAAGGAGGGGCTCACCTCTTCCGGCCTGATGCGCAGGCATTTGGATGAACGTATCCTGGAAAATCCGGCCTTTGCGGTGGATGCGGTCCTGGGGCAGGTGGATGTGATGGGGCAGGAAACGTTGAAAAACGTGCAGGCCTCCCTTTCCGCCATAGCAGGTACGGAATCGGAAAAGGAAGAAATCGGGGCCGTATATGAAAGAGAAAAGGAAATCAACGAAATGGAGAAGCTTTTAACCACCTTTTTGATCCGGGTGGATAACCTTCCGCTTACGGAAGGGCAGCATAGGACCATTCGGAATCTCTTCTATACGGTGAGCGACCTGGAACGAGTGGGGGACCATGCGGAGAACATTGCCGAACTGGCGGACTGTCTGCGTCGGGAGAAGCTTTCTTTTTCACGGAAGGGATCCAAGGATATGGAGCTGATCGCCGGAGAGACGGTTCTTGCCCTGGAAAGCGCCCTGAGAGCGCGGCGGACGGGAAGCGCGGCGGAGGCGGCCCGGGAGGCGGGATATGAGAATAAGGTGGACGAGCTGGAAGAAAAATTGAGGGAAAAGCATATACAGCGCCTCTCAAAGGGGAAGTGCAGGCCGGAAAGCGGAGTGGTGTTCCTGGACCTGATCAGCAACCTGGAGCGGATCGCCGACCATGCCACCAATATTGCGGAATATGTGATGGACGAGCAGCCTGCGGGACATAGGGAAGGATTGGAAAATGCAGAAGATATGCGTGGTGGAGGATGACGAGAATATCCGGAATCTGGTAAAGGTGGCGTTGGAGGGATATGGTTATCGGGTAGCGGCCTATGAAACGGCGGAAGAAGCTCTGGAGGATCTGGAGGGATACGGGCCGGATCTGGCGGTCTTCGATCTGATGCTTCCCGGAATGGACGGTCTGCAAGCCATTCGCCTGATCAGAGCGAGGTCGGACGGTCTGCGGAAACTGCCCGTCCTGATTCTGACCGCCAAGGACAAGGAATACGATAAAGTACGGGGATTGGACACGGGGGCGGACGATTATGTGACCAAGCCTTTCGGAGTGCTGGAGCTGGCGGCGAGGGTCAGATCCCTGCTGCGGCGCAGCTCGGAGGAGGCGGACGCTTCCCGTGTGGTCGCTTATGGGGGCCTGCGTGTGGACGAAGCGGTCCGGGAGGTACATATGAACGCACGGCCGGTGGCGCTGACCTTTAAGGAATATGAGCTTCTCCTCTACCTGATGAAAAATCGTTCCCGGGTGGTGGGGAGGGAGGAGTTGTTATGCAGGCTGTGGGACTATGATACGGACATCGAGACGAGAACCCTGGATATGCACATCCGTACGCTGCGCCAGAAGCTGGGGGAAGAGGGCGGCGCTTATATTAAGACGGTGCGCAGCGTGGGTTATCGTTTCATGGCGCCGCAGGGGCAAACGGAATGAAAAGGGCGATTCTACTGAGATTTACCGCAATTCTTCTTCTGGCTCTCGGGATCAGCAGCCTCTTTTTCTATTATTTTACGGGCAGGGATCTGTTGGAAACCAATCGCGCTTCCATGCTGGATACGATTCGCGTAGTGGATTATTTCCTGGATTATGAAGGGGATCTGGAAAAGCAGCTTTCGCGGCTGCATGATGCGGCCCTGGACGGAAATTCCAGGGTGACGATCATCGGGACCGACGGGACGGTCTATGCGGACAATGAGGTGGGACGGATAGACGGCCTGGAAAACCACATGGAGCGGGAAGAGGTGACGGAGGCGCTTTCCTTTGGGACGGGAAGCTGCGTTCGATTCTCTGCGTCTCTGGGGGAAAGTATGCTGTATGTGGCGGCCGTTTCCGAAAAGGGAGATTATATCATCCGCCTGTCCGTACCCTATGCCGGTATGGCGGACTATATATGGCGGATTTTTCCTGCGCTTCTTTTCGGGGCGGCCGTGGCGTTTGGAGTGAGCGTGATGACGGCCGCCCGCTTTACGGATACCATTGCCGCGCCTCTGAAGGAAATCGCCGCCAAGATGGAGCGATTGAAGACCTGTGATTTTCGGGCCGACGATGCAGACCGTCCGGGACCGGACCGCCCGGACGGTGGGGCCGGCCCGGATGCCCGTACACCGTCCGAGGCGGTTTGCGGCAGGAGGACCGGCCGCCGTACCCGTTTCGGGGCAGATAAGGGGGTTCCCTTCGCTTCCTCTGCGCGTCAAAGCGCGCAAATGGAATTTAAGTACGAAGAATTGAATGTGATTGCACGGACGGCCGCGGAAATGGCGGAGGAAATCAGAAAGCATGTGGAAAGCCTGGAAAGGGAGAAGAGGATACGGCAGGAATTTTTCAGCAATGCTTCCCATGAATTAAAAACGCCGATCACCTCTATCCGTGGTTATGCGGAGCTGCTGGATCAGGGATTTGTGGCGGACGACGGGGTTAGAAAGGATTTTCTGGCCCGCATTCTGAAGGAGACGCAGAATATGACGAATCTGATCGATGATATTCTGCTGATTTCCCGCCTGGAGGCAAAAGAGGCAAGGGAGGAATTGACCGATATTTCCCTCCGGCCCTTTCTGGCCCAGATTGAGGAATTGATGGAACCCATTGCGGCAGAACATCAGGTGCGGCTTCATATGGAATGTGACCCCCTCCGGATAGAGGCGGATGTCCGGCAGATGCGGGAGCTGGTCGTTAACCTGGTGGGAAACGGGATTAAATACAATCATCCCGGCGGAAATGTATGGACGGATATCCGGGGAAACGAAGGAGGAATTTCCATTCGGGTGCAGGACGACGGCTGCGGGATCGGTCCGGAGGATCAGGAACGGATCTTCGAACGTTTTTATCGTGTGGACAAGGGACGCAGCAGAAAAATGGGAGGAACCGGCCTGGGCCTGTCCATCGTGAAGCATATTGTAAAATATTATGAGGGGGATATTTCGGTACAAAGCGCGCCCGGAGAGGGGAGCGTATTTCTGGTAATCTTGCCGTTCATACGCTTATCATGAGGTATTTCGCGAGGTATTTCCAAGGAAAAGTTGACAGTCTGGCGGATTTGCAGTAAACTTAACTTCATAAATTCAGATATTTTCTGCTAGGAGATTATGGACATGAATAAAATAAGTATCTGAATCAAACGGCATGATGATCTGAAGGAGGAGTAAAGCATGGCAGAAGAGATGAAGAAACCGGATGAAGTTGTGACGGCAGTTAAGGAAACCGAGACGGTTGAGGTAAAACAGCCGGAGGAGAAGAAGGAAACCGCGCAGGAGCCCGTTAAGAAGAAACCCGGCAGAAAGCCCAAGGCACAGAAAGAGGCGGAAGCCGCTGCGGTAAGCGCGGAGGAGTCCGTTACCGTTGAGAAGAAGCCTGCCCGCGGAAGAAAGGCCGGCGTGAAGAAGGAAGCGACAGAGAAGAAAGAGGCGGTGAAGAAAGCAGACGGCAGGAAAACGGCCGCTGCAAAGAAGGCGGCGGAGAAGAAGGCGCCCGCAGAGAAGAAACCCGCAGCCAGAAAGGCGGCCCAGGAAGCTTCAAAGCAGACCCTGACCGTGCAGTTTTCGGGCAAATCCTATTCGACGGAAGACCTGGTAAAGATTGCGAAGGATGTCTGGGTATATGACCTCGGCGGCAAGGAGAAGGATTTCAAGAGTGTGGATTTGTACGTAAAGCCTGAAGAAAACAGCGCTTATTACGTGATCAACGGGGAAGTGACCGGAAGCTTTTCCATTTAGGAAACCGGAAATCCGACTATAGAGATTCGTATCTATTTTCACAGCTGAGCAAGTTCATCTTATTTCACATCAGATCTGACGTCGTTCCTGAAGGCAGGGGAAGCAAACGCTTCCCCTGCGGATTGTGTAGAGGGACGGCGTTTCCTTTTTCTATCAATAAAAATCTTTTCAGAAGCGGGACAGGGAGATATAATAAATTGTATGATGAGAAACCGGTTTAACCTTACGGATCAGGGGCCGCTTCCGCGCAGGGAAGGAGGCCCGAAGGGAAAGGCATAGGTATACAAATGAACTTGGGCCGTTTATGGAAGGAGAAGGGATGGGCCGGGAGGCTCCTTTTTTTATCGGGAGCGGTGCTCGTATTTGAGCTGACGGCCGGGAACTATTCTTCCGTGAGAAGCCTGTTTTATGAAAGGCAGGAGCTCACGGACCGGATCGAAACGGAGGGCGATTTGGAGCGGGAGGACGAAGGATATGCCAGCCCGTCGGGATCCTTTTCCCTCGTGATTCCCGATTTGGAAACGGAAATCAACAATCTTCACTTCGACTGGGAGCTGGAAAAGGGAACGGTGCTGTCCTATCGGGTGAGCCTGACAGACGAGGGAAATGTTTACCCTTACGCGCTGCCGGAGGGGCAGCTTGTGGAGGGAGTGGAGAGCACCTTTCACACCAATCTGTATCCCTACGGTAAGGTGAAAGACCTGCGGATCGATTTTGAGGCGGACGGGCCGGTTTCCTTTCGGATGAACGGAACGGAGGCCAACGTTAAGCGGCCGTTTTACCCGAACGTTTGGCGAATGGGGCTTTTGTTCGCGGCGGGCCTGCTGCTGCTGGGCCTGAAGGTGGAAAGCAGGCTGTGGGAAATCGGTTTTGATCCGAAAAGCAAAAGGCAAAACCTGGCAACGGCAGCGGCGGCGGCCTGTTTTCTGCTGCTGGGCCTGGGGCTTTCCCATGCCAATTACGCTTGTGTGGAGGCGATGCCGGAACACCATCTGCAATATCAGGAGCTGGCAAGGGCGATTGCGGACGGCCATGTATGGGTGGACGATCAGCCTTCGGAGGGACTGCTTGCAGCAAAAAATCCCTATGACACCATCTATCTGCAGGCGGAGCAGATTCCGTACAAGGCGGACTATGCCTATTTTCAGGGGAAATATTATGTTTATTTCGGAATCGTGCCGGAACTCATATTCTATCTCCCCTGCTACCTTTTGACCGGAAAGAATTTTCCCAATCATCTGGCCGTGTACGGTTTCTATGCGGGATTTGTGGCAGCGGTATTCGGCCTGTACCGGGAGGCGGTAAAGCGCTGGTTTGCGAAGCTGCCCTACTTCGCATATCTGCTGGCGTCTGCGGTGACGCTGACCTTCGGCGGCTATATGTACCTGATCGTACGTCCGGATCTGTACAATCTTCCTATTATGGGAGCCAACATGTTTACGGCCGCGGGACTGGGCCTGTGGCTCGCAGGCCTGAACCGGGAAAAGAGGAGAAGCGGCTTCTTCCTGGCGGGCTCTTTGTGCATGGCCCTTGTAGCGGGGTGCAGGCCGCAGATGCTGCTCTTCTCCGCCCTGGCCGTCCCCCTGTTCTGGGAAGAGGCGGTTAAAAAGCGAAAGCTGTTTTCGGCGCGTTCTTATGGGGATACGGCGGCAGTCTGCCTGCCTTATGTACTTGTGGCGGCCGGGATAATGGTTTATAATTATCTTAGATTTGCCTCTCCCGTGGATTTCGGGGCGGCATACAGCCTAACCAATAACGATATGACAAAGCGGGGAATGAACTTAAACAGAGTGGCTTACGGTATTTTCTGTTTCTTCTTTCAGCCGGCCAGATACGAGGGCGTTTTCCCCTTCCTCACAAGCGGCGATATCAGGACCCGTTATATGGGAAGGACGGTTTCGGAATTTACCTTCGGCGGGATTCTGGCGAGCCAAACGGTTACCTGGTGCCTGCTCTGTCTTCCGGGGAGAAGGAGGGACTTACATAAGAAGGGCCTTCTGGGGCCGATCGGATGCGCGCTGCTTCTCTCCGGGTTCATAGGCGCCTTCGACGCCAACGGGGCCGGTATCCTGCAGCGTTATATGTCGGATATGGTCTGGGGGATCGCATTCGCCGCTTCTTTGACGCTGCTGCTCCTATTTGCCGCCATGGGAGAGAAAAAGGGAGGGGGTGCGGCGGCCGTATTCGTGAAGGCGGCGCTTCTGCAGCATTTTCTGTATGCATTCCTGATGGTTTTCGCCTGCGGGGACAGCATGAATTTGAAAAACTATGGACCGCAGCTGTTTTACCGGGCTGCGGAAATGTTTCGATGGTAAAAGAAAATAGAGGAGCGGGAGGAACTGGCATTATGAGAAGAGGAAAAGCAGTCGTACTGCTGGCCGGGACGATGGGCGCCCTGCTGTTGTTTGGGGCCAAAATCCCTGCCCGTGCAGAGGAAACGGCGTCTTTGCCTGCGGCAAATCAGGCGGCCGCGGAGGCGCCTTTGCTGCCGGAGGCGGGAGGCCCGTCCGGGAAAGCGGAACCCGGAGCACAGACGGCCGGATGGATGTATGCGACGGCCACGGTAAACGTAAGAAATATCCCGTCCGGAGAAGGGGAACGGCTGGGGAAGCTCGCCGTCGGGCAGCAGGTTCAGGTGCTGGGGCCCGGGGCGGACGGATGGTATGTGATCGTCTATGGAGAAGGAACCGGGTACGTGAGCGGAAACTACCTGCAGCCCGTGACGAACGAGGGTACAACGCCCGATGCGGCGCTGCCGGGCTATGCCGCCGTTCTGCCGCCGGTTCCCGCCGGGCCGGTATCCGCCCGGATTCCCACGGAAGAGGGGATCTATCCCGGTACCCCTTTGGTATTCATCGGCGATTCGCGTTTCGTACAGATGGAAGAAGCGGTAGGCCCCACGCCCTGGGTGTGGATCGCGGAATCCGGGAAGGGCTATGACTGGTTTGTGGAAAAGGGATTAGAGCGGGCGGATAACGTGATCGGCACGGGAACCAAGGTGATTATCAATCTGGGAGTAAACGATGTCCGAAATGCGGATCACTATATCTCACTATTCAACCGCAAAGCGGCGGAATGGATCCTGCGCGGCGCCGTGGTATATTATTCCTCCGTCAATCCGGTGTGGACGAATCCGTATGTGACCAGAGAGCAGGTGGAGGCCTTTAATCAGAAGCTCCAGGCGAATCTGGCCCCGTATATTCTCTGGATAGACAGTTACCACTATCTACAGTCCACCGGATGCCGGATTGTGGACGGCCTCCACTATGATACGCCTACCTATATGAATCTCTATACCTATTATATGGGGATATGCTTCTGATACGGCTCCACTGCCCTTTTGCACATAGAAGGAATGGCGCCGGGAGAAGCGCGTCAAAAAAACACCAAAACGCCCCCGGCCACCCCCCCCGACGGGGGCGGGTGGCGGGCGGTTGAATAGGGAAAGCCCGGCCCGCCGAAACACAGGGGGACAAAAAAAAAACAAAAACTGGGTGGTGGGCGGCCCGGTTTTTTTTTAATTTAAAATACGTGGGGGTTGGG
>JAETRI010000010.1 GCA_021770245.1 Lachnospiraceae bacterium | reverse complement strand
GTGCTCGCTAAGTGCCGGCGTTTTTGGATGGTCCCCGATGGATCATCACACGCCGCGGGGACGGGCAGGGGTGGCGCAGGGGCCGCAGGGCCATTCACGCGTTTGTCTTGCATTTTCGCCGAAAATCCTTTTGTTTTCCTATGGTTTGTATTATAATAAAAAAGGCGCTGCCGCAGACGGATGGCGGATCCCGGCGTCATATGAAATACGTCAGGAGAGAAAAGAAATATGGAGAGAAAAGTTGGAACTGTATCAAGAGGAATCCGCTGCCCTATCATCAGAGAGGGCGATGACCTGGTTAAAATTGTGACGGACAGCGTCCTGGACGCTGCGAAGGAGGAAGGGTTTGAAATCCGCGACCGTGATGTGATTGCTGTGACGGAATCCGTGGTGGCAAGATCCCAGGGAAACTATGCGTCGGTGGAGGCGATCGCAGAGGATGTGCGCTCGAAGCTGGGCGGGGAGACCATCGGCGTGATCTTTCCGATTCTGTCCAGAAACCGTTTTGCCATCTGCCTGAGGGGAATCGCCATGGGCGCGAAAAAGGTGGTGCTCATGTTAAGTTATCCCAGCGACGAGGTGGGAAACGAATTGGTGTCCCTGGACAAACTGGACGAAGCGGGAGTCAATCCTTACAGCGATGTGCTCACTCAGGAGAAATATCGGGAGCTGTTCGGGGAAAACAGGCATCCCTTCACGGGGGTGGATTATGTGGCCTATTACGGAGATCTGATCCGGGAGTCCGGGGCCGAGGTGGAGATTATCTTTGCCAACGACTGCCGCAGCATCCTGCCTTATACCAAAAAAGTGCTCAATTGCGACATTCATACGAGGCAGCGCACCAAGAGGCTTTTAAAGGCCGCCGGAGCCGAAATCGTGATGGGGATGGACGATATCCTTACAAGTCCCGTCAAAGGAAGCGGCTGCAACGAAGCGTACGGCCTTCTGGGCTCCAACAAGTCTACGGAGAATACGGTCAAACTGTTCCCCAGGGAGTGTACCGATCTGGTGATGGATATTCAGAAGGAAATCCTGGAGCGGACAGGGAAGCATGTGGAAGTGATGGTATACGGCGACGGCGCCTTTAAGGATCCGGTCGGGAAGATCTGGGAGCTGGCGGACCCTTGTGTATCTCCGGCCAGTACGCCCGGCCTTGCGGGAACGCCCAATGAAGTAAAGCTGAAATATCTGGCGGATAACGACTTTAAGGATCTGTCCGGAGAGGCGTTAAAGGAAGCGATCAAGGGACGCATCCGGGAGAAGAAGGATAACCTGGTGGGAGACATGGCTTCCCAAGGTACGACACCCAGAAGGCTGACGGATCTGATCGGTTCCCTGTGC
Source organism: Lachnospiraceae bacterium (assembly GCA_021770245.1). GTDB lineage: Bacteria > Bacillota > Clostridia > Lachnospirales > Lachnospiraceae > Eisenbergiella. The sequence continues at coordinate 99,214 of JAETRI010000010.1, read as the reverse complement.
GACTTAACAAGCGGATCCGGAGATAAGGGGACGCCGGTGATCCTGATTCAGGGATATTTTGATAATTATGTGAGTTGACATTCGGGGAAAATGCTGATAGGATAGAATCTATCAATAAAGAAAGAGAGGATCGTTTGTGTTAAGTGCAGGAAATGTGAGGAAAGATAGCGAATAGCGTGATCAGGCAGGAAAGAGCATGCTTGGTGTTTTCGTTTCGCTCTGGAAGTCTGCCCTGATGGAATTTCCGAACAGGTTCTGCGTAATATATCGGTCTTGGAGGATTGGGTATATTCCTGTGTGGGATATACCCTTTTTGTAGTTGAACGGTTGGCGGATGCGGCAGGTTATCTGCGCCCGCCGGATTTCCCGTATCCGGCGGACCGGGACGTGTCTTGGCTCCTCCCGACATGCTGCGGCAGGAGGCGTTCGTCTACGGCCGGTGAAATCCGAGGCATCTTTTCGGAAAAGAAATCCATGGGGACAGACTCCGTGGATTTTTTGTGTGGAAAAGGTTAGTGTTGCGTGCCTGGCACGCAGAGGGGAGCAGGATTCTCCCTGATTTGTACGCGCGCCAAAGCGCGCAGATGGGAGCCAATAATGAACGATATCGATGAGATGCTGGAATTTAATCAAATTAAAGAATGGCTGAAAGAGGCTGCGGGTTGTGAGAGATCGAGGAGGCGGTTTGAGGAAATGAAGCCTTTTTGGGAACAGGACCGAGCGGAAGCGGCCATCTGCGAAACAACGGAGGCCCGCAGAGTGCTGGATGCCTTCGGTACGCCGCCGGCAGGAAGCATGGACGGCATACGGGAAACGGTACAAAAGGCAGGGATGGGCGGGATGCTTTCTGCCCGGGAACTGAACGAGATAAGGCAGTTTGCGGTGCTCGTGGCGCGGCTGGTGCGATACCTGAAACGATGCGGGGACACGGCTCCCGGGATCGCCGGATTCGGAAACGGGATGGAGGAGTTAACGCCGCTGCAGGAGGAAATCGAGCGGTGCATCCGGGGAGAACGGGTGGAGGACGACGCCAGCAGGGAGCTTCGCATCATCCGCCGCCGGCAGGAACAGACGGAGAGCCAGATCAAAATGAAGCTGGACGGGATCCTGCGCGGTTCGAAGGCTTATTTCAGCGAGAGCTTTGTGTCTGCCAGAAACGGCCGATATACCCTTCCCGTAAAAAGGGAATATAAAGGGAAAGTTCCCGGGAGTGTAATCGATATTTCTTCTACGGGTGCGACTCTTTTCATCGAACCGTCCGCGGTGGCAAAGCTGACGGAGGAACTGGAGCGGCTGAAGGTGGAAGAAGAAAACGAGGAGAAGATCATCCTTTATACCCTGTCTGCCATGGTGGGGGATACACAGGACGGGATCATGAGAAACCTGGATTATATGGAAGAACTGGATTTTATTTTTGCCAAGGGAAAGCTCAGCGTATCCATGCGCGCATCGGCGCCCCGGCTGAACACCTGCAGAAGGATTCTGATCAAAAACGGAAGACATCCGCTGCTCTCCGGGGAGAAGCCTGTGCCGCTGAATATCCGGTTCGGAGACGAAATAAGGGGAGTAATTATCACAGGGCCTAATACGGGAGGGAAAACCGTGGCGCTCAAAACGGTGGGCCTGCTCTCGGTGATGGCCCAATGCGGTCTGCATGTACCCTGCGAGGAAGCGGATCTGGCCATGCATGCGGACGTATTCTGCGATGTGGGAGACGGGCAGAGCATCCACGAAAACCTGTCCACCTTTTCCTCCCATATCAGGAATGTGATCCGAATCCTGGAAAAGGCGGATCGGGAGAGCCTGGTGCTCATGGACGAGCTGGGCAGCGGAACCGATCCGGCGGAGGGGATGGGCATTGCCGTGGCAGTGCTGGAGGAACTGCAAAATCGGGGCTGCCTTTTCCTGGTCACCACCCATTATCCGGAGGTGAAGGAATACGGAAACGCGGCGGAGGGCGTGATCAATGCCAGAATGGCGTTCGATCGGGAAAGCCTTCGTCCCCTCTACCGTCTGGAGATGGGAGAGAGCGGGGAGAGCTGTGCTCTTCACATCGCCCGCAGGCTGGGTATGCCGGAAAAACTGCTGGAACGGGCGGGCCGGGCGGCCTATGGAAATAGAAATAGAAACGGAAAGCAGGCGCCGGATGGGAAGACGCATGTGCTTCAAGGGGAGGATACAAAAGAACAAAGACAAGAGGGCCCGTCCAGGATAAAGGCCCGCGTGGAGAAGCCCGCAGACAGAAAGGAGGAAATCGCGTCCCGGTTCCGTATAGGGGACAGCGTGATGGTGTATCCCCAGAGAAAACTGGGAATCGTATTCTCCCCAGCCAATGACAGAGGGGAGGTGGGAGTGCAGATCCAGAGGAAAAAAAGCTATGTGAATTATAAACGGCTGCAGCTGAAGGTGGCGGCCAGTGAAATGTACCCGCCGGATTATGACTTTTCCATCATTTTCGATACGGCGGAAAACCGTAAGGCCAGGCATCAGATGGAAAGAAAATACGTACCGGATGTGGAAATCCGGTATGAGGAGGATTGAGGGCGGCACTTGGCCAAATAGCGGAGGGCTGCTGCGTGAGACATCCCACAGCAGCCCTTTACGGCTATATCTCCGGCCGGGGAACGGGAAGAAGGCCGTTTTCCGTCAGCCGATATACCTTGGTACACACCTCCCGGATGTATTTCCTGTCGTGGGAAATGCTGATGATGGCTCCGGGAAATTCCTGTAACACCTGCCTGATGACCGGGCCGGACAGGGGCGAGAAATTGCGGGTGGGTTCGTCCAGAATCAGGCAGTTTGCGCCTTCCAGACTCATCTTCAGAAAGAGAAGCTTGGCCTTCTGTCCGCCGGAAAGCTCGCCTGTACGATGGGACATTTCATCCGCCGTATAATGCATGCTGCCCAGATAGGTGCGGATGGTGGTGATCTCATCCTTGTCCCCGGTACGCATGAGATATTCCACGGGTGTGAGGTCCTCCGGCAGCAGGTCGGCATAATCCTGGGGCATATAGGAAACCTTCAGATCGGGCCGGGGCAGGAGGAGGGCGGCGATCTGTTTTAATAAGGTGGTTTTTCCGATACCGTTACGGCCGATAATGCATATTTTTTCCGCCCCTGTGACGCGCAGGGCGATGTTTCCGGCCAGGACGCGGTCCGAAACGGTCAGCCTGTCACAAGTGAAGTCCAGGACGGTTTTTCCTGCGGGGAGACGGTTTTGGGGACAGATTTTCACAAAGATCGCCTGCTCCATGTCCGGCGCTTCCGTCATATTTTCCCGATCCTTTTCAAAACGCCGTTCCTGGCTTTTTACCGCCTTCATTTTTTTCTTTAGCAGCCGTCCGTCGTGGGGATCCTGACGGCTGATACCGGCCTGCATGGATTCCACCTTCTGTTCGATGCGGCGGAAGCGTTCCATCTGTTTTTGATATTCCCGGCGTTCGTTGGCGGCCAGCTGCTCCTGGCGGCAGAAAGCCTCCTGCCTGCTGCGCATATATTCCCGATAGGGCATATGCACCACGGTGGTACGGGGCAGAGTCTTTCTTCTCACCTGCTCCAAATGGATGATCACATTCGCCGTGCGCTCGATGAGCGTCTCGTCGTGGGAGACGTAGAGGACGCTTTTGCCGCAGGTATTGAGAAAGTTTTCCAGCCATTCCAGCGTTTCGATATCGATATCGTTGGACGGCTCATCCAGGAGAAAAGCATCGGGCTGCATCATGCAAAGAAGAGCGATCTGCAGCTTTACCTTTTCCCCGCCGGAGAGCGTACCGGCCGGCTGGTCGGAGTAAAAAAAATCTCCGGGAAGCCACAGGGAGGATGCCAGCGCGGCCAGCTCCTTCGGCGTCTGCTCTAAAAATGCAGGGGTATCCAGACAGTATTCGTAAACGCTTGAGTCTTTCTTCCCGGCGGGGAATTCCTGAGGCAGATAGGCCAGGATGCTTCCCTGCGTGAGGATTTCTCCGGTATACTCCACATAATCCGATACCAGGGATGCATCATAAATAAGTTTCAGGAGAGTCGATTTTCCGTTCCCTTCCTCGCTGATGATTACGGCCCGCTCCCCTTCGTTCAGAGTAAAGGAAAAATCGAGGAGAAGGGGGTGCAGATCCTTTTTATGGTTTATGGTAAGGTTATTAATTTGTATGACAGACATGGATTTTCACTCCTCAAAACGGGCAGAACAGAAAAAAATCCCCCGACACGCACCGGAGGAAAAGAGATATTGCCAATCCACAGGATATTAAGGACTCAAAGCCGGGCCCGATGCCGGTTTTGCCCGAACAAGGATGCAGGCGGCCCGTTCGTTCCGGCGCCGGCCGGAATAAGGGGGATGAAAAAAACACCTGTGTCCGTTATGGATACGGTTTATCTGAACTCCGGTAAGAAAAGGGATACCTGTCCGCCGAAACAGACCGGATTGAACGGCCGGCCTTAAACAACAGAGGTACCTTTTTGGTGTGGATGGAGATCCAGATTACTTCCGCATTGCAGGTGTTTCCTTTCTTGATAGGTGATGTTTTTTATGGATTTCAATCAGCTTCTTCAATATAGCATGGAAGCGGCATGTTGTCCAGACATTTTTGTATGGTCCCCTCTGTGCTCATCACACGCCTCGGGGACGGGCAGGGGTGTCTCCGGGGCCTCAGGGCCATTCATGCGTTTGGCGTGAGGATCATTTGCCATGTAAAAGCGGCCATACATTAAAATACTTCCAAAATATGGGAGGTAAGATAATGATTTTGCGGAGTAAGAAGTTTTACGGACTTGTCGCAGACGTCCTGTTATGGTAAACTTATATGCAAAAAGTGGGCCGGAAGGCTCATTACTGAGATATACGGTAGAGGTGGCATTTTGGATAAATACGAATATAAGATACGGGCGGAGGAGATCAGGGCGCTGAATTCCCAGAAAAAATATGCACAGGCCGCGAAGATAGCGGATACCATAGACTGGAGCAGGGTAAAAAGCGTGATGATGCTTTGTACGGTCAGCGACGTCTATAATGCGAACAGAAGATATGACGATGCGAAGGCTCTGCTGGAGATGGCAAACGAGCGGCATCCCGGCGGCAGGATGATCATTTATTCCCTGTGTGAGCTTGCAATTAAAATGGGGGACGTGCTGGGAGCCATCGAGTATTATAAACAATTTGTCCAGATTGCGCCCGGTGACAGCAGCCGCTATGTTTTGCAGTATAAGCTGTATGAAGCGCAGGATGTGAGCCTCGAGGAGCGGATCGGCGTCCTGGAGGAGATGAAGAAGAAAGAGTATAAGGAGAGATGGGCCTATGAGCTGGCATACCTGTATCACAGGGTAGGGCTGGCTACGAAGTGTGTGGAAGAATGCGATGAACTGATCCTCTGGTTTGGGGAAGGGAAGTATGTGATGAAGGCGATGGAGCTGAAATTGCTTCATCAGCCGTTGTCCCCGGCGCAGCAGCAGAAATTCGACGCTTATATGATGCGTAAACAGGGCCTGAACGTGCCGGGAGATTCCCAAAAGAGCGCGGGCGGAAAGGGAAAAGGGGAACAGGATATCCAGGTAAAAGCCATGGATATGGGGAAGTATAATACCCTCAATTTACAGAAAGAGCTGGCGGAGAGCATGAAGGAGGTTTGGCAGAACGGGCAGACCTTTCAGGAGGGCATGTCTCTGCAGCAATATCGGGAGCAGTTGTATCAGGAACAGCAGAGGATGTATGGCTATGGGCAGGATCAGGGGTATGGTTATGATCAGGCTCAGTCCGGCTATGACGGAAGCCAGGCCGGTTATGACGGGAATCAGTACGGTTATGACGCAGGCCAGGCTGGTTATGACGGGAATCAGTACGGTTATGACGCAGGCCAGGCCGGTTATGACGGGAATCAATATGGCTATGACCAAAATCAGGTAGGTTACGACATGGGCCAGTATGGCTATGATCAAAGCCAGCCTGGCTATGGCCAGCCTGCTTATGACTATGGCCAGGCGCAGCCCGGTTATGATGCGGGCAGTTACGGTTATGACGCAGGCCAGCCAGGCTATGGTCAGGGCTATGACGGAGATCAGGCCGGGTATGGCCGGGCTCAGGGCGGTTATGATGTGAGTCAGTCCGGTTACGGTCAGACGCAGCCCGGCTATGGCCAGACGCAGTATGAATATGATCAAACCCAGTCCGGCTATGGTCAGGAGCAGTATAGCTATGACCAAACTCAATCCGGTTACGATCCGGAACAATATGGCTATGATCAAAGTCAGCGCGGCTATGGCCAGGAGCAATATGGTTATGATCAGGCCCGGCCGGGTTATGATACCGATGCGAATGACCATGCCGGAACGCAGTCCGGGCAGACTCAATACGGCTATGGCCAGGATTCCTATCGGTATGATACGCAACAGTATGGTTACGGGGATATGCAGGCCGGTTACGGAAGCATACGGCCCGAGGAGACGGATGTACGCCAGGATGTTTCGACGGGATGGGGAGAGGCCGCAGACGCAGACGGGAGGACTCCGCAGGAAACCGGGTCCGATTACGATGGCAGGGAGCAGGACTCTTCTCGGTCAGCCGGTTCTTATGAAGAAAACGGTCGGGCAGGATATGAGAGAGGCAGAAGGGCCTATGGGAGCATGCAGGTCTATGAAAGCCTGCGGCCCGATTATGACGCTAAACGACAGGAATATGAAAGCAGAAAGCCTGTAGAGCAGACGAATGCCCGGGAAAAGATAAAATTTGTGGAAAATATGCGCGCCGCCGACAGCAGAGGCCCGGAAGAGGGAATGCGCGCCGTTCTGCCGCCTCAGCCCGGTCCGGTGCCCGTTCGTCCGTCCCAGGCCTTTGAAGAACATTCCGGTTCCCGGACGTCCGCCGACGGGAACCCGGACGAGAAAAACAGCGGTTCTAAAGACGATTCTTCCCGGGAGTATTCCGCCGGAGCGGATGAAAGGCAGGTGGAAAAGCAGATCACCGGCCAGATGAATATAGAAGACGTTATGAAGGAATGGGAAAAAGTGAAGCAGGTGAACGAGGAGAAGCGCCGCCGTCAGCTTCAGGACCGGATGCAGGAGGAAACCGGTACGCTGCTGCGTGATTTCGATACCTCTTCCAGGGAAGGAGTTCTCGAAAAGCTGCAGAAGGAGGAGCAGATTCCCGTGGAGAGCAGAAGGCAGCCTTCCGATAACGTGATTTCCGCCCAGACCAAGATATGGGCTGCGGAGGAGGTGAACAACGCCTTGAAAAGGGCGTCATCCGCGCCGGATAAGGATCGTGCCGGAAAGGAGGATGGGGCCGAAACCGGAAATCGTCCGGAAGCGGTCCCGAATGCCGGGCTTTTGAACCGCAGGGAAGCGGACGGGAGAGCGCCGGAAGGGGGACGGCGTGGTTCGGACGACACGGATCGTTTTGTGCCTGAGAAAGGAATGCCGATAGCGGACCGGGACGAGAGAGCTGCAGAGCCGGACAGCCGAAAGGTGCAGGAGAACCGTCCGGTGGGGAAGGGCCCGGAGGAGGAAAAGCTCCGTACGGAAACCGACCTGCACGGATCGGATGCCGCTATGCCGGAGATGCCTCGCCGTGATACGGATGGTGTAGAAGAAAGGACACAGCGGAGGATGTCGGAAAGAGATGCCGGACCGGCGGAGGAAGAGGTGCGGCTTTCTCAAACCCGGGCGCCGCAGGGGACTCCTGTCAGAGGAAATTTTGCGCAGGAAAACGAGACGGAGAGCATTCCCGGGGAAAATATGCCGGGAAGAAACGTGCGTGAGGATCAGCCCGGGGAAGGCATGCCGCGCAGAGATATGCGTGAGAGCCAGCCGGAGGGAAATGTACCGGAGGAGACCGCCGTAGAAGGCATGCCGCGCAGAGATATGCGTGAGGGCCAGCCGGAGGGAAATGTACCGGAGGAGACCGCCGCAGAAAGCATGCCGCGCAGAAGGATGCCGGAGGAGCGGCCGGCGGGAAACCGGATCCGGAGAAATGCGCAGGAAGGCTTCCCTGAGGGAGATATGGTTCGGGCGGATGTTCCGGAAGAAATCACGGAGAGAGGCGTTTCCCGGGGAAGCATGCCGGAGAGCAGGGGACGGCGGATGGAACCGAAGGAGGGCAGGGAGAAGAACAGAGGCCTCAGCCCGGAGGAAAAGCGGCTGTTTTCTTCCTTTGTTCCTACGAAGGGCGCAATGAAGCGGATGACCGGCGCTCTGGATAAGCTGAGCCTTGCGGCCTATACGGGCAATCTTATTATCACCGGAGATCCCGGCTCAGATACCATGGAGCTGGCTAAAAACGTGATTAAAGACATGCGGGAAAAGGATCGGAATTTTTCCGGAAAGCTGGCCAAAATGTCCGGCCCGGCCTTAAACGGCGGGAAAAAGGATCCTTCGGAAATCATAGAGAAGCTCTCCGGCGGCGCCATAATCATTGAGCGCGCAGGGGAAATCGGCCGCGACGGTATGCAGGAGCTGTTGGCGGCCCTGGATCAGGATAGCCGTGGGATCCTGGTGATCCTGATAGATACAAAACGGAATATCCGAACGCTCGAAACGGAAAATCCGGAAATGGAGCCCTTCTTTAATGCCAGGTTTGATATCGAGGCCCTGGATAACGGCACGCTGGTGGCCTATGGCTGCCAGTACGCCAAGATGCAGGAATATGCCATCGATGAGCTGGGCAGACTTGCCCTGCACACCTGTATTGAAGGCATGCAGACCATCGATCATGTGGTTACGGTGAAGGATGTGCGGGAGATCGTAAACAGGGCGATCGACCATGCGAATAAAAAAACACCGAAACACTTCATGGACGTGATCCTCGCAAAGAGGTACGATGATGACGATATGATCATTCTGCATGAGGGGGATTTCATAATAGAATGATTTGCGGCCATGGGGGGCCGTGGAGTCATGCCGCGCAGGCGGCGGAAAGAAGGTAGATATGGCAAAAGCGAAAAAAAAGGAACAGGTATTCATTTCCGAGGCGGATCAATATCTGTTCGCACAGGGAACCCATTATGACATCTACAAAAAACTGGGGGCACACCCTTCCATCGTGGACGGGAAGAAAGGGATGTTTTTTGGCGTATGGGCGCCCCATGCGGCCCAGGTGCACGTGATCGGGAGCTTCAACGACTGGGACGAGAACAGGCATGCGATGGAAAAGATCGGTCCGGGGGGGATCTATGAGCTGTTCATACCCGGGGTGGGATGCGGGGAAATGTATAAATTCCTGATCACCACCGAGGACGGCCGCAGACTCTATAAAGCGGATCCCTTTGCCAATTACGCGGAGAAGCGCCCGGGGACGGCGTCTGTCACCACGGATCTGTCGGAGATTTCATGGAGCGATTCGGCGTGGATGGAGGCCCGGGACGGAAAGGATATGAATAAGGAGCCTTTGGCGGTATACGAGTGTCATATCGGCTCCTGGATGAAGCATCCGGACGGAACGGAGGACGGTTTCTATAATTACAGGGAGTTCGCGGACAGGCTGGTTTCCTATCTGAAGGAAGTAAAATTTACCCATGTGGAGCTCATGGGGATTGCGGAGCATCCCTTTGACGGTTCCTGGGGATATCAGGTAACGGGATATTATGCGCCCACCTCCCGCTATGGAACGCCAAAGGACTTTGCATATCTGGTAAACACGCTCCATCGTAACAAAATCGGCGTGATCTTAGACTGGGTGCCGGCCCATTTCCCCAGGGATGCCCACGGGCTGGCGGAGTTTGACGGAGAGGCTCTTTTTGAGCATCCGGATCCCAGGCTGGGAGAACATCCGGACTGGGGGACGAAGATTTTTAATTATGGCATGAACGAAGTAAAAAATTTTCTCATCGCCAACGCGCTTTTCTGGATCAAGGAATTCCATGTGGACGGGCTGCGCGTAGATGCGGTAGCGTCCATGCTTTATCTGGATTACGGAAAGAAGGACGGGGAATGGGTGGCCAATAAATACGGCGGAAATAAAAACCTGGAGGCCATTGAGTTTTTCAAACATTTTAACTCCGTGATCCGGGGAACCTTCCCGGGCGTAATGACCATCGCGGAGGAATCCACGGCCTGGCCCCTGGTGACGGGCCCGATCGAAAAGGGCGGCCTGCATTTCAGCTATAAATGGAACATGGGATGGATGCACGATTTCTGCGAATATATGAAATTGGATCCCTATTTCCGCAAAAATAACCACTATGGCATGACGTTCGCCATGAGCTATAACAACGCAGAGAATTATATCCTTCCGTTATCCCATGACGAAGTGGTGCATCTGAAGTGCTCCATGGTGAATAAAATGCCCGGCTATCGGGTGGATAAATACGCCAATCTCCGCACGGGCTATACTTATATGTTCGGGCATGAAGGAAAGAAGCTTTTGTTTATGGGCCAGGAATTCGCCCAGGAGCGGGAATGGAGCGAGGCCAGAGAGCTTGACTGGTATATGCTGCAGGACGAATTAAATGCGGGTATGCTGGAATACGTGAAGGAACTTTTGAAGATTTACCGTAAATATCCCTGCATGCATGAAATCGACAACGATTGGAGCGGTTTTGAATGGGTCAACGCCGACGATGCGGACCGCAGTACCTATAGCTTTATCCGTAAGTCGCCCAACGGAAAGGACTGCCTGCTTTTCGTCCTGAATATGACGCCCGTGGAAAGAAAAGAATACTGCGTGGGAGTTCCGAAGAAGAAGGCTTATCGCCTGATCCTCAACAGCGACGACAAACGTTTCGGCGGAAACGGCGGTGAAATCCCTGCTTCCGTCCGCGCTACGGCGGAACCCAGCGATTACCGGCCCTACCGGATTACCTTTGATCTTCCTGCACTGGGTGCGGCAGTATTCGTATTCTGATAAACTTAAGAAAACAGTCCGGTAACGTGCGGCCGTGTCGGGAGGCTCTTCTCCGGGCACGGCCGCTTCCGACAGCTTATGGTATTTTATGGGGATCGATGCCCCGAGGAAAATGGGTGTATGTTTATCCGGTCATAGACTGCTCCGGGGCCGTCAGGCTGGCGGCCTTTTGCAGCAGATATTTGTATCTTTTCATTACGGCATTCTGTTCGTAAATATAGCAGTCGATCAGGTCGGGATCCGTGGCGTAATCGAAACCTGCATAAGCGTTTTCCAAATCGCATCTCGTCCTTTGTAGTTCCAACATCAGACTTTCCTGGTAGGTAAGGGGCTTGTCCGTTTTGGGTATGACCCCACGGCTGAAATGGAATTTCATGCTTCCTCACATTCTGCCGCCAGAGGGCGGCCTGCAGTCAAGGAGGGCTTTCGCCCCGCCTTTTCCGTATTTTACCAAAAGATGCTTTGTGATAAGTATATACATGAAACAGGAAAAATATGCATGTAATATTCCTTTTTTTGGATGCATAAGGTGTAACATCCAAGGGGGACAAAAAGATTTGCCTGTATGCGGAAAGGAAACCGGAATGGACTACAGAGACGGAATGGTCATGATAGGGGGCGCCTGTATCCTGGTGATGCTCGTCGCGGCGATGCGCAGCAGGACGGAGCTGCTGCTGAATTTTATTCTGCGTGCGGTCTGCGGTCTGCTCGCTATTTATTTCATCAATTCCTTTTTGGGATCCGCCGGCATATCCGTGCGGGTGGGAATCGGCCTGGCCAGCGCTGTGATATCGGGGGCGCTGGGGATTCCCGGGATCGCACTATTGTACGCGGTCGGTATATGCGCCCGCCTCCTGGCCTGATAAATATTTCTTGACAGACAAAAACCCAGCATTTATCAAGGGTTTTGGCGTTATTGAGGGTAGCTTGGAAAGTCTGCTTGTCTATTATTCACAAAGTTCATTTTTTCCTGCCCGCCCTATGGACAAACCCCGGGGGATGGTTTATACTCAATTTCATCAATCGGATCATCAGTATCCGGGCGCAGCCGTTTTCATTTCTTCCGGCTGTGCGCTAAGAATCCATTTCTGTTTATATCGCAGATTTATTATGAAATATCGATATTAAAGGAGGCTTCTGTTTGAAAAAGAATATTCTGGCACTCTGCGACACGGAGCAGGAGTATGCCAGCCATTTCATGGATTATCTCCACCGCCCGGCGGTCATGGAAAGCTTTCCCTTTGAAGTACGGCTCTTCACGGACAGAAAATCCATGGAACGGTTCGGCAAAGGGGGAGAGGCGGCGTTTCTCTTAATCGCCCAATCGCTGTACGAAGAAAGGGAAAAATGGGAAGCGGACCGTATCCTGGTACTGGCAGAGGATATGGCCGGGCCGCCCGATGTACCTTGGATCGGGAAATATCAGCCCATGGAGGCGGTGGTCCGCAGGATCATAGAGCTTTCCGTACAGACAGGGATGTTACCCCCGGCATCCGGCCCGGGACGGACGGGAGACGTAAAACTGATCGGAGTCTATTCACCGGTGGGACGGTGTCTTCAAACCACATTTTCTTTCACCTTAGGGCAGCTTCTTGCCCGTAAACACAAAGTATTATATCTGAATTTCGAATGCTTTTCAGGCTTGGGGCATTTGCTGAGGCGGGAGTTCGGGACGGATCTTTCGGATCTGATTTATTTCATTCACAACAAGGACGGGCGTTTTCCCTACCGGCTGGAAGGGATGGCGCAGAAGATGAACGGAATGGATTTCATTCCTCCGGTATTCTCCTGCATGGACCTGGGGCAGGTGGAGAAGGAGGAATGGCTCGCCCTCCTGGACGAACTGGAGGGATGCGGGATGTACGAATACATTCTTCTGGATCTTACGGAGAGCATCCGGGGGCTGTTTGATCTTCTGAAGAGATGCAGCCGGATCTATACCATCGTGAAGGAGGATGGATTCGCGCAGGCCAAACAGGAACATTACGAAGAATTGCTGCGCTGTATGGAACTGGAGGATATCCTGGAAAAGACCAGGAAATGCAGGCTGCCCGTGTTCCGGGCGCTGCCGTCGGATCTGGCAAGTTTAACCCATGGGGAGCTGGCGGGAGTGGTGGGAAAGCTGATCGGAGAAGATCTGGAAGATAGAGGGAGAGGGCGGAGGAATGGAAGAAAGGAAGAAGGGATATCAGGGGATCCGGGAAAATTTTCGGAAGGAACTGCTGGAGACAATCGATTTTTCCCGGGAGATGACGGATGAGGAGCTGCAGGAGCTGATAGCGGAAAAGCTGCGGAGCAGAGACGTGGCGGGAAAGCTGGACGTCTATGAGCGGATCCGGATGGGAAAAGAGCTGTTCTTCGCCATGCGAGGGCTGGATGTGATTCAGGAACTGATCGACGATCCGCAGGTGACGGAGATCATGATTAACGGCATGGAAGGGATCTTCGTGGAACGGGAGGGCAGGATTTCCGCCTGGCCGTGGGGATTTGAATCCAGAGAAAAACTGCAGGATGTGATCCAGCAGATCGTAGCCGGATGCAACCGGACGGTAAATGAGGCCTCCCCCATTGTGGATGCCCGGCTGGAAAACGGTTCCAGGGTAAACGTGGTGCTGGGCCCGGTTGCATTAAACGGCCCGGTGGTAACCATAAGGCGGTTTCCGGAAAAACCCATCGGCATGAAGGAGCTGCTGGAGGCGGGCTCCGTAACGCAGGAGGTATGTGACTTTCTGGAGAGGCTGGTGAAAGCCCGATACAACATATTTATCAGCGGAGGGACGGGCAGCGGCAAAACCACGTTTTTAAATGCGTTGGCAGGATATATTCCGCCGGATGAGAGGCTGATCACCATTGAGGACAGTGCGGAGCTGCAGATCCGGGGGATTCCCAATCTGGTGCGGATGGAGACGAGAAACGCCAACGTGGAGGGATGCCGCCCGATCGCTATTCGGGATTTAATCAGGACGGCTCTGCGGATGCGCCCCGATCGGATCATCGTGGGGGAGGTAAGGGGTGAGGAGGCGGTGGATCTGGTGGGAAGCGCGCTGAACTGCGGACACGACGGTTCCATGTCCACCGGTCATGCCAACAGCGCGAAAGACATGCTTACCCGGCTGGAAACGATGATGCTGATGGGGCCGGAAATCCCGCTTTCCGCAATCCGGAGACAGATTGCCTCCGGCGTGGATATCGTGATCCATCTGGGAAGGCTGCGGGACAGAACCAGGAAGGTATTGCAGATCGCCGAAGTGGAAGGGATCCGGGACGGGGAAATCAGGCTGTCGATACTGTTTGAATTCGAGGAGGAGGAAAAGGAGGGCAGCAGGGTATGCGGCAGGCTGGTAAGAAAGGGGGAACTGATTCATGGGGACAAGCTCAGGCTGGCAGGGATTACGTCGTAAGGCGGATAAAAAGGCGTCGCCCGGGAAGGAGCATGCGCCGGACTACCGGTGCTATTCCATGGATATGCGGGAACGGCTGATTTATACGATACGGGGGATATTGCTGGTACTGTTTCTTTCCTGGTTTTTCTATCGTTCCCTGTGGGCTTTGCCGTTTTTGTCCCCGCTGGTTTTCCTGTACCTGAAGGAAACCGGGAAACAGCTTGCCGAAGAACGGCGCCGGGAACTGACGCTGCAGTTCAGAGACATGATCCTGTCCGTGGCGGCAGGGCTGCAGGCGGGATATTCCATGGAAAATGCCTTCTTTGAAGCGAGGAGGGATGTGGAAAGACTGTACGGGGCAAAAAGCGCCATGGCCGGGGAGCTGGTACGCATGGAAAAAGGGGTGGGAAACAATATCCCGTTAGAAGCCCTTCTGCTGGATTTGGGGAAGAGGAGCGGAGAAGGAGATATTGAGGACTTCGCGGAGGTGTTTTCCATAGCGAAAAGGGCGGGAGGGAATATGAACGATATCATACGCCGCAGTGCGGAGGTTGCGGGAAACAAGATAGAAGTGAAACGAGAGATTCGCACTCTCCTGTCCTCCAGGAAATATGAGCAGAGAATCATGAATCTGATCCCTTTTCTGATCGTTGCTTATCTGCAGCTGACGTCGCCCGGTTTCTTCGACGTCCTATATCATAATCCGGCAGGAATTGCGGTGATGACGGGTGCCCTGGCAGTTTATCTGGCAGCGTACCTGTTGGCGAGAAAATTAGTGGAAATCGAGGTGTAAGAAGATGTGGGCGGTCTATATCATTTTCCTGATGCTGGAGGCAGCGCTTCTGATAGGGACAAGAGGAGAGACGATCGAAGAGGGCTGGAAGCCCGACGGGATGTATCGTATGTTCATAAAACCCGCTTCCCTGTTAGAACGCCTGACGGAAGAGAAAGGGAGAGGGCGGGAGAGCGCTGCCAAAATCCGTCTGCGGGAGGATATGCGGATCCTGTATCCTTCGGATGCCGCCGGCATGATGCGCCGCCGCAGGACGGAACGGATCAGTGCGGTGCTGTTCCTCGGTTTCCTGGGGGCGGTATTCGGCCTGTTGGTTACGGCGGCGGGTCAGACGCAGAAACGCGTGACGGAGGAAGGCTGGGTGCGGCGAAACCCCTACGGACAGGGGCCGGCCAGAATCGAGCTGCTGGCGGAGGGAGAGCGCGGAAACAGGAGCCTTGCAATCGACGTGGAGGAGAGAAAATATACGCGGATGCAGCTGGAAGAGATGCGCCGGGACCTAAGGGCCATACTGGCAGAGCAGTTAAAGGGAGAGAATGAAAGCCTGGACGAGGTGCGCTCTTCTCTCTTCCTGCCCTCCCAGGCAGAGGGATATCCCTTTCGGATTACCTGGGAAAGCGGAGATTTTAGCAGGATCAAAAGCGACGGAAGCGTAGAGAATGCGGATGTGGGAGAGGAGGGGGAAATCATATGGATGAGCGCGACACTTAGTTATTTTGGGGATCAATGGGAGGAACGATTTCCTGTGAGGGTGTGTCCCCCTGCCCTCACCCGGGAAGAAATAACGCAAAACCTGCTCCTTGAGGAGATCAGAAGGAGGGATGAGGAATCGGCATATGAGGAAGGTTTTTCCCTTCCTGACCGTTCCGGGGAGGAAACGCTTCAATGGGAGGAGCGGCGAAGCGACAACAGTCTGATCCTGTTTGCGATCTTCCTGATGGCGGGTCTGGCGCAATACGGCCTTCCGGACAGAGATCTGAAGAAAAGGATGGAAGAACGCAGGGAACAGCTTCTGCGTTCCTATCCGGAGTTCATCAGCAAACTGGTTCTTCTTATGGGCGCCGGCCTTCCGGTCCGGACAGCGTTTTTCAGGATGGCATCCGATTATCGGAAAAAACGGGTACAGGGCGAAGTCAGCTATGTATACGAGGAACTGATTCTGACCTGTAGAGAAATGGAGAGCGGGGTTACGGAGGTCCGGGCCTATGAACACTTCGGGGAAAGATGCCATCTGCCCCAGTATCGGAAATGTATGACGCTGTTGGCGCAGAACCTGAAAAAGGGTTCCGCCGGACTGACTGCCGCCCTGCAGGAGGAAGCATCCCGCTCCCTTACGGAGAGGATACGCCAGGCGAGGGAGGAGGGAGAGCGGGCCGGTACGAAGCTTCTGCTCCCCATGATTATGATGCTGACGGTGGTTATGGTACTGATTATGGTTCCGGCATGTTTTTCCTTCACGGGAATGTAGTAGACGGAAAATTGCGCCGATAGTCTCGGAAAATCCCGGGCGGCTTTCGACGCGGCGAAGCGCCGCAGGACGGCGCAAAGATAGATATAAAAGCATCGATTGCCCGCAGGAGGCGGGCGGAAAGGAGTTTTACATGTATAAAGCGATGTGGGGCATCAAAAGAGCGGCAGCAGGGCTTGGAGAAAGGAGCCGGAGGATTTTGAAAGGAGAAGAAGGAATGGGCACCGTGGAGGTGATTTTAATTATCCTGGTGCTGATTGGCCTGGTCATCATATTCAAGAGCCAGCTTACCGCTTTGGTGACGAATATTTTCGGGAAGATCACCTCCCAGGCGGGCTCGATCTGAAAGGAGATGCATCTTGCGCAAGGGATCGATAACCGTATACCTGGCCCTGGTGACAGGCCTTCTCCTGTCGCTGGTGATGACCGTGATAGAGGGCGTAAGGATGCATACCGTCCGGACGCAGACGGAATGCGTGATGGACATGGCGATGGACTCGGCTCTGGCGGAATATCACAGGGAGCTGCTTTCGCAGTATGATCTGTTTTTTATCGATATGTCCTACGGGAACGAAACGCCTTCCTATGGGAACACGGAGGAGCATATCAGAAATTATATGAATATGAATTTTCGTCCCTTTGAGGTGTTCCGGATTCCTGTGGGAAAGGATCTGACCGGGTTGAATGCGCAGCAGGTGGAAATCCTTCAGGCCTCTGTGGCGACGGATGCATCGGGAACGGTGCTGAAGCGCCAGGCTGTGGATTATATGAAAAACCGGTGGGGGATGGGTTATTTGAGCCAGGCGGCCGTGAATGCCCAAATCCTCCGGGGAAGCGGCCTTTTGGACAGTGATGTGGAGGAGCAGAGGGCGGAAACGGAAAGAGAGGTAAAGGATGCCATAGCGAGGCGGCAGGAGGAGGAAGACGAAGAATGGGAAGGCAGAGATGTGGAGCTGCCGTCCGATGTGGTAAACGAGGCGAGAGGGGAAGGGATTCTGGCGCTGGCGGCAAAGGCGCCGGGTTCCCTGTCCGGAACGCGGATTCCGGTAGACGGCCTGCTTTCCCACCGGGACCGTCTGATAGAGGGAACGGGCCTTCCCGAGGGGAAGGAGGAACCCTCCGGCGTGGCCGCAGCCTGTATTTTCCGGAAGTATATGATGGAAAAATGCGGATTTTACGGAAAGGAAAAAGAGGACTGCGGGTTTTCCTACCAGGTGGAATATATCCTGGAAGGGAAGGAAAACGATCTGGACAATCTCAGGAATGTGGCGAACCGGATTCTGCTGATCCGGGAGGCGGCCAATGTATCCTATCTGTTCGGAAACAGCGCGAAAAGGGAGGAGGCCGGGGAAACCGCCCTGCTTCTGACCGCCATATTGGGTCTGCCGGAACTGGCGGAGGCGGTAGAGGCTCTGATTCTGTTCGCCTGGGCCTATGCGGAAAGCGTAAAGGATCTGCGTATACTGTTCGACGGAAAGAAGGTTCCGCTGATCAAGGACGACGGGAGCTGGAACACACCTTACAGGCATCTTCTCACCTTCCGCGGACACCTGTCCGAGTACGGGGAAGAAAGCGAGGGGCTTTCCTATGAAAATTATCTGGAAGCCTTCCTTTATCTTCAGTCCGAGGAGCTAACCACCAAAAGGCTGATGGATGTGATGGAAACGGATATCCGCATGACGCCCGGAAACGGCGGGTTTAGGATAGACGGCTGTATGGATGCCATGACGGCAGAGGCATGCGTGTCCAGCGGTTACGGATACCAGTATCGGATTAAAAGATCCTATCGATATGAATGAGAAAATGCGGCGGCCGGGCGCCGGTCCCGGCCGGAAGTGTGGAAGGAAACCTCCAAATTTACGATTGGCTTCGGTTTGCAGGCTCCGCCATCGACATGCACAGGTATAAGGGGAAAAAAGAAGAAGGGAGGAAACCGGGATGCCCTTTTTATCGGGGAAAACCATTTGTAACTTTCAAATCCATTTATTATTATACAGAAAGGCCACTCATTTCCGAACGATATATCCTCACCAGAATACCAAAAAGAAGCTAAAAATTCCCCAGGTAGAACCGGTAAAAAGGGTGTCCCGGTTTCCTTCCCCCAGGCCGGGGGGTTATTCGGGGTCCATGAGCGTGGAAGCATCCCTGGCCGTCCCTCTGTTTCTCTTCTTTTTTATCAATATCCTGTCCACCATCCTGTTTTTCCATACCTACGCCACAAATCTGGAGGAGCTGCACCAACAGGGCAGGCAGCTTGCCATGCTGGTCTACGCGGCGGGAGAAAATGCCGGGACGGGGGACGAACTGATCCGTCTGGTAAAGCCTGCCCGGCTGAAGGCTTTGTCCCCGATTCTGTCCTATCCGGGAACGACGGTTACGAGCTGCTGTTATATGCGCGCCTGGACGGGATATGATGTGACAAAAGGCGGCAGGGATAATGCCGAAGGAGAGGAAATCTATGTCTATATTGCGGAACACGGGACAGTTTATCACATGACGGAGGAATGCAGCCATTTGCGCCTGTCCATAGAGCTGGTGGCAAAATCCGAGGTCGGCCGGCTTAGAAATGCATCCGGCGGGAAATACAGCGCCTGTGAGAAATGTGCCGGCGCCGCCGCCGGAGCGGTCTATATCACCAGGGAGGGAGACAGATACCATAATACCATAAACTGCAGCGGCTTAAGAAGGTCGGTACGATGTGTCCCTCTGTCGGAAGTCGGAGGGCTGCCGCCCTGCAGCCGATGCGGATAAGGATGAGGAAGGGGAGGTTGAGGGAAGAAATGGCCGGGAAAGTCATTTTATGTATTTATTTGGGTCTATGCTGTTATCATGACTGTAAGACGAAGCAGATTCCGACACGGCTTCTGCAGGGCGGACTGGTGGTGGGAAGCCTGTATGCCGGGATCCTGGTTATCGGCGGGCGGACCGGATGGCAGGCGGTGCCGGCGGGGGTTCTTCCCGGGGCGGTGATGATCCTTTACAGCCGTCTTTCGGGCGGTAAGCTGGGAGAAGCGGACGGGAGAATGGTACTTCCGGCAGGGCTGATGCAGGGCTGGGAACGCTGCACGTTGCAGATACTGACAGCCTGTTTTCTGGTATTTTTTGCGGCAATATTCCTGGTTTTGACCAAAAAGGGGACGAGGCGTACGCGGATTCCCTTCGCCCCGTTCTATCTGGCTGCCTTCGTACTGCTGTGGACAGGGGAGATGTTCGGGGGATTAGTATGTGGATAAGCAAACGAAAAAAAGAAGGAGTGGAAGCAAACGGGGAAACGGGAGGGGATTGGGAGAAAGGCGGCGGATATATGACGTTGGAGGCCAGCCTTTTGATGCCCATGACGGCGGTTCTTATCGGTTTTCTCATGATTCTTTCCTTCTACCTATATGCGACGGCATTTTTGAATCAGGCGGCCTATATCTCCGCACTTCGGGGAAGCCTGGAAAGGAGCGGGAAGGATCGGGGGACGGTGGCGTCGGAGGAACTGGAACGGATTTTGGGAGAAAGAATTCTTCCGGTCAGAGATCTGAAAAAAGAGGTTACCTCCACCGGAACTTATGTAAAGGTGGTGTTGGAGGCGGAAATCGTTCTGCCTTTTCCCGGGATTTTTCCCCTGGGAAACAGGGTATGGCAGATCAGGGCGGAAAAGAGGGCCGGAATCAGAGATGCCGCAGCGTTCATTCGGGGAATGAGAATGCTTTCGCCGCCGTAGCTTCCTAAATTGTTCGTAGAATCGGGGCGCGCAGGCGCGCGGATTGGAGGGGTTCATGAAAAAGCCGTTTTATAAACGGGAATTGAGTCACAGCTATTTGGTCATTGACGGGATTATGGAAGAAGAGCTGGGAAGGTACCAGTGCCAGATGATCCTGAGAAACCGGATCCCTGGCCTTCTGCCATGCAGCGAAAGGTTTCTGGAGGGGCGGGTCTGTCTGTATTACGACATCAGTTCCAGGCAGTCTCTGGGACGTTTATACGAGGCCACGAAAATCGGCTATGCCGGGATCCGGGGAATCGTGGATAATCTGGCTCAGGTTCAGGATACGATTGCGGAATATCTTCTGGAAGAGAACGGGCTGGTTTTGGAACCGGAATATATTTACATGGATCTGGAAACGGAACAACTGTTGTTTTTATACGATCCTTTTGGAAACGTACAGGCAGAGTGGGGGAGTATCTATCTTCCCGTGGCGGAATTTCTGCTGGAACATATTGACCACAGGGAAGAGCAGGCGGTAGAAACAGCCTATCAATTCTATAAAATGTCAAAAGTGGAAAGCTTCACCATAGAGAGCTTCCGTACGATCCTGGAAAAGGGGAGAAGAGAGACGGAAGAGACGGTTTATGCCGCAGCAAAGGAGTGGAGCGAAAACTATTTTCGTGAGGAGGAAGGTTTATATGAATATCTGACGATGCAGGACGAGACGGGAGAAAAACAGGACAGGGAGTCTAAGATACAGGAACACAGCAGCCGGTGCAAAGAGGGAGGAAGCGCGGTGCCGGAGGATTTCGACAAAGACGGGAAACAAAGGCGGAGGAAAAAGGGAGCGGATGTCCGGTATCCGGCAGGGCTGGCAGTCTCTTTTTTCGTCTTTCTCCTTTTGTGTACGGCAATCTGGTATCTGCAGCCGGACGGCAGCGAGAGGATCTGTCTGTTCGGGTGCCTTGCGGCGGACGGCCTGCTGGTGCTATGGTTCCTGTGGAAAACGGTATACATAAAGGGACAGGACAGAGAGGCCGGGAAGGAAAAAGAAGGGGGAGAGCAGAAGGAGGATATCCGAAACAGGCCGCTCTATGCGGACGAGGAGGACGGGGACGGACCAAACGGCCCCACCGTATTCCTGGGAGCGGCAGGACGGGACGGACAGGACGGTCCCAGGCTGGTGGATATGCAGGAGGAAAACCGCGAATATTCCCTGGACAGACTTCCGGTTATGGTGGGAAAAATGAGAAGCCGGGTACAGCTCCTCCTTCCGGATGCCTCTGTAAGCCGTATCCATGCCAGATTTGTGGAGAAAGACGGAAGAACCGCACTAATCGATTTAAATTCCACCAACGGAACCTTCGTGAACGGGATCCGTCTGGAACAGGAGGAAACCGCAATCCTGGAGGACGGAGACGCGGTCGCTTTCGGGAATATGGAGCTGACATATCGGGAATGAGTGATACATGTAACACAAGCCGCTCAAACGGTTGCCCGACGGATCATCACGCTCCGCGGGGACGGGCCGGGGCAGCGCGGGGGCCGCAGGGCCATTCATGTGTTTGTCCCGGATATTTTCCGGTATAAATTGACAAGAAAAGGGGGAAGTGATAACCTGTTACTAACCGGAGAAGAAAGCACCATAAGGCGGTGCGGGGGTGCATATGGGTTTGGCGCGTGATAATCAGGATCGGGGTCGAGGCAGAGAGGAAGTCCCCTGGTGCAGCGCGGTTTTGACCGGCATAAATATCCTTGTTTTTGCGGCATGCCACTTTTGGGGCAGGCAGCTCTTTGATGCGGGATGCTTCAGTGTGGCATATCTTTTGCGGGGGCAGGAGTATTACCGGTTGGTCTCTGCGATGTTTTTGCACGTGGATATCGCTCATCTGATTAATAATATGATCCTTCTGTACTTTGGCGGAGAAATCGTGGAGAAGACCATCGGCAAAGGACGCTGCCTGCTTGTGTTTCTGTTATCGGGTATCTGCGGTAATCTCCTGTCTGCAGCATACGAGCTGTCAACGGGGGTCTTCTATGATTCTATAGGCGCAAGCGGGGCGGTATTCGGCCTTGTGGGCGGCCTGCTTTATCTGGTGGTCACCCGGAAGGGACGGGCGGCGCAGATATCCGTTCAAAGGATGATCCTGATGATAGTCCTTTCCCTATATTCCGGTTTTCAAAATGTTGTGGTGAATAATGCGGCGCATTTGGGCGGCCTGATCGGCGGTTTTCTTCTTACCTTTTTGCTTTGCCATGTGGGAAAGCCCCCGGGAGAAGGGACGGATGGCTCCATGCTGCGCTGATCCGTGCTGCCTAGAGCGCAGACGAAAGGAAAGGGATCCGTAAAGAGATGAAAGAAGAATCCTGTATTTTCTGTAAGATTGCAAACGGGGAGATTCCCTCCGAAACGTTGTATGAGGAGGAAGGATACCGTGTGATCCTGGATCTGGGCCCTGCGACAAGAGGGCATGCATTGATCCTGCCGAAGGATCACTATGCCAGCCTGTATGAGCTGCCGGATGAAAAGTGCGGGGAAGTGTTACGGCTGGCAAAAAAAATGGCCGTAAGGATGACGGACAGACTGGGCTGCAGCGGCTTTAATCTGGTTCAGAACAACGGAGAAAGCGCGGGACAGACGGTACGGCATTTTCATATGCATCTGATCCCGAGATACGACGGCGACGGACAGGAAATCGGCTGGAAGCCGGGTAAACCGGAACAAGAGGAGCTGAAAGAAATCAGAAAGACGATCTGCGGGTAAACGGCGCTCCCCTTCTTCCGTTCGGGACACAGGCCGTCAGGCTTTCTGGCGGCCTGTGTCCGTGGATTGATCGGTCACGATGGAATCCAGCAGCTCCACAATGGTTTTGGCGGCGTTCATCTGCTGGCTCTGGTTCATGGCGTTAATAAAGGTCTGTCTGTTAAAATAGAGCTCCTGTACCTTTTCCACGAGGAGGTCCGGGCTCAGATAATCTTCGTCGATTACCAGGCTGAAGCCCTGTGCTTCAAAGGAGCGCGCATTAAGGATCTGGTCTCCTCTGCTTCCCACGGAAAGGGGAATGAGCAGATTGGGTTTTTTCAGAGCCAGGAGTTCGCAGATTGCGTTGGCCCCCGCCCGGGATATGACCACATCGGCCATGGCAAAGACGTCCTTTAATTCGGATTTCAGATATTCAAACTGAACATATCCGTCCTGATTTAAAAGCAGGTTGTCAATTTTTTCGTTCCCGCAGATGTGGACAATTTGAAAATCCGTGAGCAGACGGGGAAGGGCTTCCCGAACCACCTGATTGATGGCGGCAGCCCCCTGGGATCCGCCGATGACCATGAGGATCGGTTTCCCGGAAACGAAGCGGCACAGCTTCATGCCGTCCGCGGCGCAGCCTCTGGTCAGTTCCTCCCGAATGGGCGAACCGGTGAGGACTGCCTTGCTGGGAGGAAGGCTCTGCAGAGTTTCCGGAAAATTGCAGCAGACTTTGCGGGAAACGGGGATACAGAGTTTATTGGCAAGTCCCGAGCTCATGTCCGACTCATGGATGACACAGGGGATTTTCAGCGAAGCTGCGGCGCGGACAACGGGAACGGATACGAATCCCCCTTTGGAGAATACGATATCGGGCCGGATACTTTTCAGGATCCGGCGGGCTTCCCCGAAGCCTTTCAGCACGCGGAAGGGATCCGTGAAATTCTTTAGATCGAAATAACGGCGGAATTTACCGGTGGAAATCCCATAGTAGGGAATGTCGTAATCCGCAATCAATTTCTTCTCCATTCCCTGATAAGAGCCGATATAAGAGATCTCATATCCCGTCTGCTTAAGCCTTGGAAGGAGGGCAATATTTGGCGTTATATGACCGGCGCTGCCGCCGCCGGTGAGAACTATTTTCTTTGACATGGATTGACCCCCAGAGTTGATCAGGAATTGGTTCCGACGATAGATTCCAGCGCGGTGGCCAGCTGGTCAGGGCAGGATGTGGGTTTGAACCCGCATTTAATCCCCTTCAGACGGGAAATGGCCTCTGCGGCAGGCATGCCCTCCACCAGACGGGAAATACCCTGGAGATTGCCGTTACAGCCCCCTGTAAACCGCACGGAGCGGATGATGTCCCCGTCCATTTCAATGTCGATAACGCTGGAGCAGGTTCCCTTGGTTCTGTATTGCATGATCATACCTCCTGTCTTTTTATCTGTGTTTTCGTTTCGGTAAGTCGATATACGAATAATACGAATTATAACAAAAATTTTCCCAGTATGCCAGTATTTTCATAAAGATTCCCTTTTTCCGGCATGAAGCGCATAATTTGGCGATGAAAAGTCCTCCGGCCGGTCTTGTGGGAGCCAAAGCGTCCTCCTATAATGGCAGGTATAGCACGGATACGCGGATGGCTCCTTCGAAACGACAGGAAATCATCGACTCATACGTAAAGGCGGCGCCGACGGGCGGCGGATCGGAGGTATTATGGCTTCTTTTCTGGAAAATAAAGAACTGGTAGCTATGACAATTATATTGTTATTGGCAAGTATTTTATGCAGATTTACGCTGGGTATTTTTCTGAATTCTCTGATCAGGGAAGCGGAAAATATGTCAACGACGCAGAACCGGCTGCTAAAGAAGTGCAAAGTAAAGTTTCGTAACTGTTATAAGCTCAACGACGGCGTCCCCAACATCTCCATATTTGTGGACAAGTTTTTAAGCAGGCTGCAGATCGGAAGATTTTCCGTGGACGGAGTTTCCCATCTGGCGGGACAGCTGATGCTTCTGTCCATCGTTACGGCCGGACTGGGGGCGTGCAAGGGGATCATTGACGGAAAACCGATTGGCGAAATCCTTCCTTTTTATCTGATGAGCTTTCTCGGATTATATCTGTATTTCAGCATTTCGGGTCTGGTGGATCTGGACGGGAAGCGGGAACTTCTGAAGGTGAGCCTGACCGATTTCTTGGAAAACCACATGGCGGCCAGGCTGGCCGTTCTGGAGGAATCGGAAGAGGCGGCGGGGATGGCAAAAGCGAATGAGGGAAGAAAAAGACGGGTCGCAAACGGGGAATGGGAGGAGGAAGAACTCCTGCCGGATGGAGCGGACATACGGAAAGCGGCAGACGGGCCGGGGGAGGCATCGGAACCGGAAAAGACGGATGCGGGCTTCGTAGAGGAACGGACGGAGGAACAGGTGTTTACCAGAAAACAGGAAATGGAGCTGGAAGAGCTTCTGCGTGAATTCTTCGCATAAGGGGCCGGTTCAGACACTCCTCAGGCTTCCGGCTGCCGGGGCGCACGGAAGGCTCCGTCGGAAGACCGCTGTCCCTCTGGCTGCCGTTGCCGCAGCCGCGCCCGTCTTTCGGCCCTGGCTGCGGCAAACGGCCACGATAAACCGGCCGCAGCAAACGCATAAAACTCTTGAAAAGAGTGGACAACTTTGCTACACTAAAAATGGATTCATACTGATTTGTATGCCGTACGAACGGCGGAATTGGAGGAAAAGTGATGAGCAAGGTGACCTTTGATTATTCAAAAGCGGCATCCTTTATCGGCGCGCATGAGGTGGATTTCATGAAGAAGCCCGTCTGTGACGCGAAGGAGCTTCTGGTGTCCAAAACCGGGGCCGGGAACGATTTCCTGGGCTGGATTGATCTGCCGGTGGATTATGATAAGGAAGAATTTGCCAGGATTAAGGCGGCCGCAGCCAGAATCCAGAGCGATTCAGAGGTGTTGCTTGTGATCGGCATCGGCGGTTCTTATCTGGGAGCCAGGGCAGCGATCGAGTTTCTGAGGCACAGCTTTTATAACTGTGTGGATAAGGAAATCCGTAAGACGCCGGAGATTTATTTCGTGGGCAATTCCATCAGCTCTACCTATATTAAACATTTGATCGATGTGATCGGCGACAGGGACTTCTCCATCAATATGATCTCCAAATCGGGTACGACCACGGAGCCGGCCATCGCATTCCGTGTATTCAAGGAACTGATGGAGAAGAAGTACGGAAAGGAAGGAGCGTCGAAGAGGATCTACGCCACGACAGACCGGGCGAAGGGCTCCCTGAAGGGGCTGGCTACGGAAGAGGGTTATGAGAGCTTTGTGGTTCCGGACGATGTGGGAGGACGTTTCTCCGTGCTGACGGCAGTGGGCCTGCTTCCTATCGCCGTGAGCGGAGCGGATATCGACAAGCTGATGGAAGGCGCCGCAGCCGGGAGGAAGCAGGCGCTGGAAGCGGACTTTGAGGCAAACGATGCCCTGCAGTACGCGGCGGTCCGCAATATCCTTTACAGAAAAGGGAAGAGCGTCGAGATCCTTGCCAACTATGAGCCCAGTGTACATTATGTATCCGAATGGTGGAAGCAGCTATACGGGGAGAGCGAAGGGAAGGATCAGAAGGGAATTTTCCCGGCCAGCGTGGATTTAACCACGGATCTGCATTCCATGGGCCAGTTTATCCAGGACGGCGCACGCATCATGTTTGAGACGGTGATCGACGTGGAGGCTTCCCGGGAGGAAATTATTATAGGGGAAGAGAGCGTGGATCTGGACGGATTAAATTATCTGGCCGGAAAGAGCGTGGATTTTGTAAATAAGAGTGCCATGAACGGGACCATTCTCGCCCATACGGACGGACAGGTTCCCAATCTGATGGTGCATGTACCGGAAGTGAATGAATACTATCTGGGTCAGCTGTTCTATTTCTTCGAGTTTGCCTGCGGGGTGAGCGGATATCTGTTGGGTGTAAATCCGTTCAATCAGCCCGGCGTGGAGAGCTATAAGAAGAATATGTTTGCCCTTCTTGGAAAGCCCGGCTACGAGGCGCAGAGAGAAGAGCTTCTGAAGAGACTGTAATTTGAGGGCCCTGCGGGCAGAAAACGAAAATGGATTGTGGAGGAACGGATATGCAGGAAATGTATAAGCTTCCGGCAAGACCGGCTGCAAGGCCGGAGAATATCATCAGGGGGGACAAGTATCGGATTACCGTACTTACGGCCGGTCTGGTGCGTCTGGAGTATTGCGAGGACGGTATTTTTGAAGACAGGGCCACCCAAACGGTGCAAAACAGGGATTTCCCTGCGGCGGATTACCAGGTAAAGGAAACGGACGGAGAGCTGGAGATCGTTACCTGGCGTATGAGGATTACATATAACAAGAAAGAATTCGACCCCAGAGGGCTGATGATCCAGATGACCGGAAAGGGGAGCGGCTGGCGCAGTACCTGGTATTTCGGAGAAGAAACCCATGATCTGAAGGGAACGGCCAGAACGCTGGATACGGTGGACGGCGCCTGTGAGCTGGGCTCCGGCGTGATTTCCAGGGAAGGCTTCGCGGTTCTGGATGATTCCGCTTCCCTGACCCTGACGGAAGAAGGATGGGTGGCGCCCCGTAAGAAGGGCATACAGGATATCTATTTCTGGGGCTACGGTTTGGATTATCTGGAGTGCCTGAAGGATTTCTATTACCTGTGCGGCAAGACGCCTATGCTTCCCCGGTTTGCCCTGGGCAACTGGTGGAGCCGCTATTATGAATATACCGAGGAAAGCTATCTGGAGTTAATGCATCGGTTCGACGAAGAGGGGATCCCTTTCACCGTGGCAGTTATCGATATGGACTGGCATCTGGTGAACATCGACCCCAAGTACGGAACGGGCTGGACAGGCTATACCTGGAATAAGGATTTCTTCCCGGATCCGAAGCGCTTCATGGATGCGCTTCACGAGAGAGGGATGCGGATTACGTTGAATGTGCACCCTGCGGACGGCGTGCGCGCCTATGAAGAGATGTATGAAGCCATGGCGAAAGAGCTGGGAAGGGATATTTCCAAAGAAGAGCCGGTGGCATTCGATATCACGGATCCCGCCTTCCTGTCGGCCTACTTCAAATATGCCCATCATCCCAATGAGGAAAGGGGAGTGGACTTCTGGTGGCTGGATTGGCAGCAGGGCGGCGTGACCAAGATGGAAGGGCTGGATCCTCTGTGGATGCTGAATCATTTCCATTTCCTGGACAGCGCGAGAAACGGAAAGCGCCCCATGACGTTCTCCAGATACGCAGGGCCCGGTTCCCACAGATATCCGGTGGGCTTTTCCGGCGACACGGTGGTGAGCTGGGAATCTTTGAAATTCCAGCCCTATTTCACCAGCACGGCGTCCAACATCGGGTACGGCTGGTGGAGCCATGATATCGGCGGCCATATGATGGGCTATAAGGACGACGAACTGGAAGGGCGTTGGTTCCAGCTGGGCGTATTCTCTCCCATCAACAGGCTTCACAGCACCAAGAATGAGTTTAACGGAAAGGAACCGTGGCGTTTTAAACCGGAAATCCATGCCATGATGAATGATTTCCTTATCCTGCGCCATAAACTGGTGCCCTATCTGTATACCATGAACCACAGGGCGCATGCGGAGGACATTCCGCTGATCCTGCCCATGTATTATTATGATCCCAGGGATTGGGACGCTTATCGTGTACCCAACGAATACTATTTCGGTTCCGAGCTGATCGTCGCGCCCATTACCTCCCCCCGTATGGCGGGACTGAACCGGGCGAAGGAAACGGTATGGCTTCCGGAGGGAACCTATATTGATTTCTTCAGCGGCATGATCTATGAGGGCGGCCGCATGATGGATATGTACCGGGGGATCGACAGCCTTCCTGTGCTGGCAAAGGCGGGCGGCATTGTGCCTATGCAGGATAACACGGATGCGGTGAGCGTGGAAACCAATCCGGCGCAGCTTACGCTTCGGATATTTGCCGGGGCGGACGGCAGCTTCGTGCTTTATGAAGATGACAACGAAACCTGTGACTATGAAAAGGGAATCTGCGTTACCACGGAAATCGAGCTGAAGTGGGAGGGCGGACAGCATATCACGATCCATCCGGCCAAAGGGCATACGGAACTGATCCCTGAAAAGAGAAGCTACCGGGTGGAACTGTCCGGCTGCACCGAGAGCGATGTGATCTGCAGGATCGACGGAAAGGAGACGGCGGTCCGGACGAATTATAATGTCGAGACACACTGCCTTGGCATAGAACTTCCCGAAACGGATGTCACCAAAGAAGCGGTTCTGACCTTTGCAGAGCCGTTGAAGCTGGCCCAAAACGACGTGGTAGGTAAGGTGTATGCTTTCCTGGATCAGGCAGAGATGCGCTTCGACGATAAAACGGCGATTTATGAACTGGTCAGCAGCGGAAAATCCCCGCTCGTGATCATCGGACGGCTGCAGACCATGGGATTGTCCGAAGATTTGGTGAAGTGTCTTACCGAATTGATCGGCGCACAGGGATAAGCCGAAAGAGATATTTCATACAGAAAGGTGCCGGATATACCCGGGCGAGGGTGCGGGTATATCCGGTATTTTCATATGCCCGTCGGGGACAGGAGAGTAGATTATATGAAAATAGTAGTATTGGACAGGAGCAGTGTGGGGGAGGATGTATCCGTCGAACCGTTGGAAAAGTACGGCGAGGTGGAAACCTATCTGACCACAAAAGACGAGGAAGCGCTGGAGCGGGTGAGAGACGCGGATATCATTGTGGTGAATAAGACGCCCATGGATGCCCGTATTCTGGATCAGGCCTCCCGGGTAAAGCTGATCTGCGAATTTGCCACGGGCTATGATAATATCGATTTGGAGTATTGTACCAAAAGAGGGATCCGGGTCGCAAATGTGGTGAATTATTCCACCTCATCGGTGGTACAGCACACCGTGGCATGTGTGCTCTATCTCTTGGAAAAGCTGCCCTATTATGATAACTATGTAAAAAGCGGCGCTTACAGCGCCCAGCCCCGTTTTTCCCATTTCGGCATGCCCTTCCGGGAACTGGACGGGAAGACGTGGGGGATCATCGGGATGGGGAATATAGGAACCCGGGTGGCAGTAGTTGCAGAAGCACTCGGCTGCCGGGTAATCACCCATTCCGTGTCGGGCACGCCTAGAGAAAACGGCTATGAGCAGGTGGATTTTGACACGCTGTTAAGACGATCCGATATCCTCACCCTGCACTGTCCTTTGAGCGAAAAGACCCGTGGGCTTATGGATCTGGAAGCGTTCCGAAAGATGAAGAGGACGGCCGTGTTCATCAACGTGGCGAGGGGCGCCGTGGTGAAGGAAGAGGACTTATATACCGCGCTGCAGGAAAATCTGATTATGGCGGCGGGGATCGATGTGCTGTGCAAGGAACCTCCTGCTCCGGATCATCCCCTTCTTAGCATACAGGACAGCACGAAGCTTTTAATCACGCCGCATATGGCATGGGCGGGCGTGGAGGCAAGAACCCGCCTGGTGACGGAAACCTGTCTGAATATCGAAAGCTTTCTGGAAGGCGGGATGAGAAATATCCTGAATCCGTGAAAACCGAAGAAGAATATCCCGTTTTGAACATAAAGTGGCGGCGTTTCTCCTTAAAGTTTACATCCTGCACCCCAAAAGCGACAGGAAAATGGGAAAAAGCAACGGTAGATTGGTGTAAGGTGACAGGGTGCGCCCTTATGATAAAGCCAAACAGGGGCCAGGGCGAAAGCCCGGGCAGTCAAAACAGACAGAAGGGAGTATCGAATGAAAATGAACCTTGCGGAAAATCTGAAGGCGCTGCGGGAGAAAAGCGGGATGACACAGGAGCAGCTGGCGGAACGGATGGAGGTATCGAGGCAGACGGTTTCAAAATGGGAATCCGGAGTGAGCTTTCCGGAAATGGAAAAAATGATCCAGCTGGCGGAACTGTTCGGCTGTAGTATGGATGCCCTGCTGAAGGGAAGCATACAGTACACAAATCAGGACGAGGCCAAAGCCTATGACAGACATGGTGACTGGGTGGCGCGTATGGGAACGGCGGCTACGGGGATCTGTATTCTGTCTTTTGCGGCGCAGGGAATCGGGGAGGCCGTAAACCCTCCATTTTTGGGAGAGAGCGGGATCCTGTTTCTGCTGTTTGCCCTGGTGGGAGCCCTGCTATGGATCCGCATCGGGATGGACAGCTCCTATTTCCGGAAAAAGCATCCATATGTGGAGCCTTTTTATACGGAAGAAGAGAAGGAAGGCTTCCACAGGAAATACGTGTCCTGCATGATCGCCGGCGTGGGAATCCTGATCGCGGCACTGACCGTTATGGCGGCCCTCAGTACGGTATGGCATGAAAACGGGCGGAAGGAAGGACTGAGCATTATGCTGTTTTTCATGATTGTCGCCGTGGGTGTCATGCCCATCGTCTATGCAGGGCTTCAGGCGATGAAATACAACGTGGAAGGATATAATTCGGATAACAGCTGGGAGAATTCGGAGGAAGGAAAGAAGAACAGCCGGATCATGGGAAAAGCATGCGGCATCATCATGCTAGCGGCGGCCGCGGCCTGCGTGGTGCTGTTTGCTCTCACCCACAGCGGCAGGATATCCGGACTGCCCCTGGTCATAGGAGGAATTGCCTGTGGAGCGGCGTCCATTTATTTAAATAAAAGAAAATAGCAGGGGCCATGATCTATTCTTCCTGCCCGATTTGGCAGGAAGAAGGGAGGGCTGGTGGATAGGGCAAACCGGCCGGCGGTGTGAGACACTGCCGGCCGACTTCTTCTTATGTTCATGAAAGGGGCTTTACCGCAATCCGAATAGTAACCCTGCCGTAATCCGCCTCTTCATCCCAGATATCGTATTCCTCACTGGTGGGCAGGTCTTCCTGGATAAAGCCGCTGTTGATCAGAAAATCTTTGTGAATATACTGCCAGGTATTCCAGAGGAAATCCTCTGAAATCTTTCCCTCGGCCACAAAAGTGACCCAGGAAGATTCCGGATAATCAAAAGCCGTCCAGTCATCCTGATTTTCCGGTATGGGGGCCTCCGACTCTGTCGTATAGCCTACCATATTGTCGTTATGCCCCTCCTCGTCAAAACCGAAACACAGGCTGAGGATACTGGAATCATCCTCCCTTTGCTGTGCTTCCTCAAGCCGATTCATTCCTCCGTCCGACTTGACCATTCCCCAAACTCCTCCTGCATCCTCTGTAGTCTTGCGTACGCCAATAACACGGAATGCATCTTTCTGATCCAATGTGTAGTCCATTGGTCGTCCCCCTTTCCGTAAAGCGATAAGATTAGTATACCTATGATCATAAGTAGAGCAGACTACGCCGGATATCCCCCTGGATCGGGCAATGCAGGAATATCCGGTCTTTTCTATATTATCATGTTTTGAGACAGAAAGGCAAGGACAAAATGTACCGTATTTTGAGTGTAAAAGTAATGCAGTATGACCAATGCAGCAGGTAAACGGCCACGGAAAACACAGGAACGGTCCGGCGTCGGACGCCGCCCTGCTTGGACATAGGATCGTTCCTGCGTTTGCCGTATGCGAAGCGGCCGCTTGACAAGCAATATTCCGGATGCTATCTTGTAAGGACGGAGGGCCGTATTTACAATTCGGGAAGCAGAATGCGAGGAAAAGTTGAAAGAGACCTGCTTTTACAGGAAACGGAAGCTTCCCTGATCTGATTTGATTGCCTGCATTAGCGGGCAGACGGGAGCGGAAATGGAGTTAATTTCGGAGGAGCACTACAGGCAGCAGATGGAAGAGGTGGTGGAACCCGGCCTGGCCCGGATATGCAGACGGGGATTTCTGGCAGCGCGCCGCAAAAGGACGGGAAGCATCGGAAAGCTTTATTACGAATATTATCGGGTGGCGGACCCGCGGGGAAATGTGGTGATCAGCCACGGGTTCACGGAAAACGCGGAAAAATATAGAGAACTGATCTGGTATTTCGTCAGGGAAGGATATCAGGTCTTTATTATGGAACATAGGGGGCATGGGAGGTCGTTTCGGGAGGTGGAGGATGTTTCCTTAACGCATGTGGAACATTTCAGGGATTATGTGGAAGACTTTTCCCGCTTCGTGAAAAGGGTGGTAATTCCTGCAGGGAAGGGAAAACCTCTGTACCTGTTTGCCCATTCCATGGGGGGAGCGGTGGGGGCTGCGGTTCTGGAGCGGATCCCGGGCCTGTTTGAGAAGGCCGTGCTTTCCTCCCCTATGATGAAGGTGAATATGGGAAAGGCGCCGGTCTGGCTGGCATGGCTGGTAACCGCGGTTTATACGGCCCTGGGCTATGGGAAAGAGTATGCGCCGGGCCATTGCCCCTATCCCGGGGAGGGCCGGTTTGAGAAAAGCTCCGCCACGAGCAGGGCCCGATTCGATTATTATGAGGAAAAAAAGAGGAGCCACAGATGGATGCAGAACCATGGGGCTTCCTGCCGCTGGGCGATGGAATGCATCGCAGGAGCGGCACGGGTGCGCAGCAGAAGAGGGTGCGCCAGGGTGAGCTGCCCGGTTCTGGTGCTTCAGGCGGAACGGGATGCATTTGTAGCAGACCGGGGGGAAGTTTTGTTTAGCGACAGAGTGAGGCGCGGCAGATGCGTGAAATTCCCGGGGACAAAGCATGAGCTCTACAGAAGCGGGAACGAGACGCTGGAAAAATATCTGGGAACGATTTTTGCTTTTCTGGAGGAATAACGGGAGTGGGAAACGAATGCGGTGGGATAAAAAACAACCGGAAGTTGGAAAACTTCCGGTTGTTCCCTTATCCGGTTATTTTACGGGAAGAAAAAGTATGCTACTATTCTTTATGAGACAGCCGGGACAGGATGAGGTACGTCCGGGGATGTGCGCTTTGAAACGGATACATAACAGGACCGGAAAACATCTGCCGGACGGAAAGGAGCAGGAGGAATGGAGAGAAGAACGACACTGGCGGACAATATTGCCCGCTTTCGGAAGTCAAAGGGTTATACCCAGGAGGAGCTTGCGGGAAAATTGAGCATCTCTTCACAGGCCGTCTCGAAATGGGAGAACGGCCAGTCGCTGCCGGACATCAGCCTGCTTCCGACGCTGGCGGGGCTTCTGGAAACGGATATCGATACATTGATGGGGTATATCCCGGGAAAGAAGAAGATGACGCTCTATGAGGAGCGCTACCGCAGCCGGGAATATTATTGGGGGAGGCAGCCGGGCCGGATGTGTCTGGAGCTTTTGGAGCGCTTTTATCCGATAAGGCCCCTGCGGGTTCTGGAAATCGGCTGCGGAGAGGGAAAGGATGCGGTGTTTCTGGCCAGAAACGGCTATCAGGTAACGGCCTTTGACGCGGCGGAAACGGGGATTGAGAAGGCAAAGCGCCTGGCGGATATCCATCAGGTGGAGATACGTTTTTTTCAGGCTGATCTGCGGGATTTCCGTCCGGAGGAGGAATTTGATATCATCTACAGCTCCGGTGTCTTCCACCATGTCCTGCCCGGGATCCGGAATGAACTTATGAAACATTATCTGTCCCACACGGCGCCGGGAGGCATGCATGCGCTGAATGTGTTTGTGGAGAAGCCCTTCATACCAAAACCGCCCGATTCGGATCCGGAAGCGGAAAACTGGAGGTCGGGTGAACTGTTTACTTATTATGGAGACTGGGTGATCGAGGAATGCCGGGAGGAGATTTTTGACTGTAACAGCAGCGGGATCCCCCACAAACACTGTATGGATACGGTCTTCGCCAGGAAACCCTTATAACGATAAAGACAGGTAGAAGGGAGTAGGTGGAAAAATGGCCTGCGGCCATTTTTCCACCGGGAATTTGTGCCAGGTAACACGGAAGTGTTACCTTATGCACGAAAGTTCCCTTTGAATTGAGAGCCGCCTTGCGGCGGCAGAATGGTGGTTAGCGTGAAATCTTCGATTTCACGATCTTGATTTGAGTGCCCGCCAAGGCGGGCAGATGGGAGTTAGAATGAAAAAAGGAATATGGATGGAAACAGAGCGGATGATCCTAAGGGATCACAGATGGGAGGATCTTCCCAGCCATCACGAGATGTTTTCCGACCCGGAGGTCATGTATTATCTGCCCGATATCATGACTCACAGTATGGAGGAATCCGAAAAGGATCTGCGCACTGCGATAGAGGCCATCGGCAGGGCGGGACGAAGGGAATATTTTCTCAGGCTGGAGGAAAAAGAGACGGGGGAGCTGATCGGGGAAGCGGGTTATACGGTAATGCAGGAAACCCCTGTAGGCAAACTGGTTCATGCGGGATATTTCAGCCGGAAAAAGTTCTGGGGACAGGGATATATGACGGAGGCGTTCCAGGAGGTGCTTCGTTTTGCCTTTGAAGAGAACAATGTATTCCGTCTGACCACGGGCTGCGACCCGGAAAATAAGGGATCGGAAAAAGTAATGATCAAATGCGGCCTGATTAAGGAGGCTGATTTAAAACAGAAGGTCTGGATGCACGGACGGATGCGCGACCGGGTGGAATATCGGATGCTCCGGGACGAGTGGAAGCCGGTTTGATCTCCATGGCGTTTGATTTCCCCCGGATAAACCTATGAAAGGCCCTGCGCCCCCTGGGGCACCCCTGCCCGGCCCCCCAGGGGGCGCAGGGCCTTTCATGGGTTTGTCGCAGAAAGCCGCGCTTTTTTCTTGCAATCCGTCTCCGTTTTTGCTACCATAGGAATGGATTCTTCCAGTGATGACAGGACAGACGACCATCACTCAAATAAAAATTCGGCTGGTAATGTATCCATTTTTATTCCCCTGCATATCGCAGGCGAAGCCTGCGGTACTGCCATTCATAAAGAGTTTGAAACGTAGCTTCAAACTTTTATTTGTGCGCTTTCGCGCACATTCAAATCGGGGAGATTTGGAAGTTTACTTCCAAACTTTATCCGCCAGTGCGGAGAAAGGAGAGCTAGAGATGAGCAGTGAAATCAGAGACATTAACCTGGCCGGATCCGGCGAGCAGAAGATCGAATGGGTCAAAAGGAACTGTGACCTGCTGCGCATGCTGGAAGAAGAATTCAGCCAGACCAAACCCTTTTCGGGAAAGAAGATCACCCTTTCCGTGCACCTGGAAGCGAAGACGGCTTACCTGTGTAAGGTATTGGCTGCGGGCGGGGCACAGATGTACGTAACCGGTTCCAATCCGCTTTCCACGCAGGACGACGTGGCAGCGGCGCTGGTAAAGGCGGGGCTGGAAGTACATGCCTGGTATGGAGCCACGCAGGAGGAGTATAACAGACATATCCGCGCCGTGCTTTCCGCCGGCCCGAATATCATCATTGACGACGGGGGCGATCTGGTGCACATGGTTCATACGGAAATGCAGGAACTGATTCCGGCGATCCTGGGCGGCTGTGAGGAGACGACCACAGGGATTATCCGCCTGGAGGCCATGAACCGGGCAGGGGATCTGAAATTCCCCATGATCCGGGTAAACAACGCCCAGTGTAAGCATTTCTTTGATAACCGTTACGGTACGGGACAGTCCGTATGGGACGGCGTGATGCGTACCACCAACCTGATCGTGGCGGGCAAGAACGTGGTGGTGGCCGGCTATGGCTGGTGCGGCAAGGGAGTGGCCATGAGGGCAAAGGGGCTCGGCGCAAAGGTAATTGTAACGGAGATCAATCCTGTGAAAGCCATTGAAGCCGTCATGGACGGATTTGAGGTGATGCCCATGAAGGAAGCGGCAGGGCTGGGAGATTTCTTCGTGACGGTGACGGGCTGCGATAAGGTAATTGACGAAGAGGACTTCATGGAGATGAAGGAGGGCGCCATCCTCTGTAACGCAGGCCACTTTGACTGCGAAATCGATATGGCCGGGCTGCGCGCCATGGCAGTGGAATCCAAAGAGATGAGGAAGAATATCCAGGGCTATAAGCTGGAAAACGGCCGTTGGATCTTCGTTCTGGCGGAAGGCCGCCTGGTGAACCTGGCGGCGGGAGACGGACATCCGGCCGAGATCATGGATATGAGCTTCGCGATCCAGGCCCTTTCCGCGAAATATCTGGTGGAGCATGGAAAAGAAATGAATGAGATGCTCATCGATGTTCCCGAGGAAATCGATGCGGATGTGGCGGCGAGAAAGCTGCGTTTCCTGGGCAAAAAGATCGACACGCTGACGGCGGAACAGGAAGCTTATCTGAATAAATCTCTGGTATAAAAGAGAGCGGAAAGACGAAAAGCCTGCATAAAACAGGGCGGCTGTCCCAAGGAAGCCGCCCATAAGGAAATATTACAAAACTTATGACTTATGCCAAGTAAACGGAAAATAAAAATGCTATGCAAAAGGTTCGCCGATTGCATGGCATTTTTATTTTAGGATATCCTGCGGTTTTGCCGGATGACGGCCGGAGACGCAGAAAACGGGGACGAACTGTATCAGGACACTACGCTCAAACTGCCGGAGAAAAAAGGCTGGACTCTGCGCAGGAACAGCCTCTGTTACTGTATTATGGTTATGCGGCTTTTGAATAATCAATAATGGCTATTTCCTGCATAAGCTGTTTAGCGGCATTGACAAGGCTTTCAAGCTGTTTAGCAACTTCATTTGAATAATACTTCTCTCCACATTGTTCACATTCTTCACAAGGTACATTTTTAATGATGATAATACAGTTTTTATAATTTACTACATGCGTTGTGAAAGATGGAATTGTGGTCTTACATTTACAATACATACACATAGCTATTGCCCCTTTCTTGTTTTTAAATCCTTTTCAAATTTATCTGTGTTTGGAAAATAAGCGGTAATAAAAAATAAAGTACTATTATCTGAACCAACAACAATATGCAATGTTTTGTTTTCCTTTGTGTGCCCGAAAATAAGACAACTGGGGTGCGGAAAATCATCCGGATAATCTTCTATGATTTCCCCTGTTTGCAGACAGGATTCTACATCACTTATACTTATATCCCTTTCCTGCATTCGCTCTAAACAATGTTTTGCCCATTTTATATTAGAAGCAGAAGCATTATATAGCGTTTGAAGCTGTTTTATATCCATATTTGCACTTCCTTTTTCCTGCTTACTGGGTATTATACACTATTTTTGCAGGAAATGAAAGTTTCCCAAATCCTCGGACTATAGGATATCCCCGCAAATCCGACATTTTTCGGATTTCAGACCAAATCGTAGATATTAGAGAAAAACATCTCTGGAGGAACTCTAAAACAGGATACCAGCCTTCTAAAAAGGACAATATATAGTTATTGTTGAATGATCCTAAACGGTAAAGGACAATCAAAAAGGGAACAAACCATTTCTGATTCATTCCCTTAATCTTCAGAATCCTTTAAAATCCGGCGTTTTGATTAACCGAAATATCTCTCCAGCAGGCCCTGGAATGC
Organism: Lachnospiraceae bacterium; assembly: GCA_021770245.1. GTDB lineage: Bacteria > Bacillota > Clostridia > Lachnospirales > Lachnospiraceae > Eisenbergiella. Next base: position 60,912 of record JAETRI010000010.1, on the reverse strand, counting down.
CTTGCCGTGTCTCGCCTCGTCGCGGGCCATCTCATGGACGGTGTCATGGATCGCATCCAGATTGGCGGCCTTTGCGCGCTTCGCCAGATCAAATTTTCCTGCGGTGGCGCCGTTTTCGGCTTCCACTCTCATTTCCAGATTCTTCTTGGTGGAATCGGTAACCACTTCGCCCAGCAGCTCTGCAAATTTGGCAGCATGCTCCGCTTCTTCATAAGCAGCCTTCTCCCAGTACAGGCCGATTTCCGGATAACCTTCCCTGTGGGCAACTCTGGCCATGGCAAGATACATACCCACTTCGGTGCATTCTCCGTTGAAGTTTGCGCGCAGATCGGCGATGATATCTTCGCTCACGCCCTGGGCAACGCCCACCACATGCTCAGCAGCCCATTCCATCTTTCCGCTCTGGGCCGTGAACTTCTCCGCAGGAGCACCGCACTGCGGGCACTTCTCCGGTGCAGCATCTCCCTCATGTACATAACCGCATACCTGACATACGAATTTCATAGCTTTAATCTCCTTTTCTTTAAAATAATAATCTATGAATGGAGCGGACGATGAGCCGCCGATTCATCGGGATTTGGGCCTGTTCTCGTTACAGCGGGGACATAACCCGTAAAAATAAGTAAAATGTCCTTCGATCTGCCCGTCAAAATGCTTGACGGCACTTTCGTTGATGAGGGACGTTTCCTCTGTCTCGAGGTCGGACACACTTTTACACCTACTGCAGACAAAATGGATATGCGGATGGGTATCATAATCAAAATGATCCACTCCGTCCCCCAGGCGCAGCCTGGAGATCTCTCCGAGATTGGCCAGCAATGTGAGATTGCGGTAAACGGTCCCCAAGCTGATGTTGGGAAATTCGTTTCGTACATGTCTGTACACCATATCTGCCGTCGGGTGATCACGTCTGGTCATCAGGAACTGTTTAACAGCCTCCCTTTGACGGCTGTATTTCAGCGTCATTTCCGCTTTCCTTCCTCTAAAACAATAATCGTTACTATTATTATAATTGTGAGAAACAAAGTTGTCAACCTGTTTATGGATTTTTTAGAAAATAATTGCTTGAATTTTATATCCCTCGGAAGATTTTGTGTTAAAATAGTAAAAAAAGAAAAGGGCAGAGAACATTTTGCCCCGCAAAACGCGGCAGCGCGGCGGATACCGCGCAGAATTTGAGGGGAAATGAAGTTTAAAACGAAACTGATCATTACTTTTCTAACGGTCCTCGTCCTTCCGCTGATTCTGTTCGGTATCGCCTTTGTGGGCATCGGAGTGACGATCGTGCACAATTCCGATTTAAGATACGGAATCGAAAAGTCGGATTATCGGACGATATCGGATTCCCTGGCCTCCTTCAGCGAAATTACGGAGGAGCTGTACCGGGCCTTGGAGAAAGTGGCGTTGGAAGAACCCGCCCTGCTGGAGGATGGAGGATATTTGGCCCGGATCAATGAGGAGGCTTTCCGGCTTTCCTCCTATATCCTGGTACGGAAAGGAGAAGAAGTCTATTACAGCGGCAATGAAACCGCCACACAGAAGATTTTCGGACGGCTTCCCGCATACGGCCTGGCGAGCAAAGACGCCAATACGGGCTTTTATTATAATGACATGCAGAAGCTGGTAAAACAGGTGGACTTCCGGTTTTCGGACGGGGAAAACGGGAGCCTGTTCATCATTACCAGGGTGAACAGCGTGATATCCAAGAGCCTGCTGGTTTATTTGTTCGTATCCATTATCGTGGTACTGATGGTTACGAGTATCGTGCTGACGCAGTGGATCTACAAAGGGGTGTTCGCTCCCATCAACCGGCTGAATGTGGCTATGCAGAACATCGCGGAAGGAAACTTCGAATATATTCTCACTTCTGCGGATACCAACGAGATCGGGGAGCTATATCGTAATTATGAGGACATGCGTCTTCGGCTCAAGGAATCCACGGAGGAAAAACAGAATAATGAACGTCAGAACCGGGAGCTGATCAGTAATATTTCCCACGATCTGAAAACGCCCATCACCGCGATCAAAGGATATGTGGAGGGAATCATGGACGGGGTGGCCGATACGCCGGAAAAGATGGACCGCTATATTAAAACCATCTATACCAAGGCCAACGATATGAACCGCCTCATCAATGAACTCACCTACTATTCCGGAATCGACAGCAACCGGATCCCCTATAATTTCCATCGGATGAATCTGGCGGAGTTTTTTCAGGACTGCGTGGAAGACGTGGGGCTGGATCTGGAATCCAAAAATATTGAATTAAACTATTCCAATCTGGTGGATCCCTCCACCAGGATTATCGCGGATCCGGAACAGCTGAAGAAGGTGATTGACAATATTATCGGCAACAGCATTAAATACATCGATAAGCCTAAGGGGATCATAGATATTCGTATCCTGGACGAGGTGGATGCGGTGAGGATCGAGATAGAGGATAACGGCAAGGGAATCGCGGCCAAGGATTTGGGAAATATTTTTGAACGATTTTACCGCACGGATGCCTCCAGGAATTCGGCTATGGGGGGGAGCGGGATCGGGCTTTCCATCGTAAAGAAAATCATAGAGGATCATGGAGGTTATATCTGGGCGACCAGCAAGGAAGGGGAAGGGACCTGCCTGCATTTCGTGATAAGAAAGTATCGGGAGGCGGAAAGCTGAGCGGGCAGATGGGAGTTAGGTTGAATTGAGAGCCGCCTTACGGCGGCAGAATGGCGGTTAAAATGAGCAAAATTCTGATTATTGAAGACGAGGAAGCGATTGCGTATCTGGAGAAGGACTATCTGGAACTGTCCGGATTCACGGTGGAAATAGAGAATGAGGGGGATAAGGGACTGCTCCGGGCCCTCGGTACGGAATACGATCTGGTGATCCTCGACCTGATGCTGCCCGGCATGGACGGATTTGAGATCTGCCGTCGTATCAGGGATGAAAAAAACATCCCGATCCTTATGGTGTCGGCCAAAAAGGATGACATCGATAAAATCCGTGGGCTGGGACTTGGGGCTGACGATTATATGACGAAGCCCTTTAGCCCGAGCGAGCTTGTGGCCAGGGTGAAAGCGCACCTGGCCCGATATACCCGCCTTGTCACTTCCCAGCAAAAGACCAACGACATCGTGGAGATACGCGGTATCCGCATTGACAAAACGGCGCGCCGGGTCTATATAGACGGAGAAGAGCGGGCATTTACCACAAAGGAATTCGACCTGCTCACCTTCCTGGCGGAAAACCCGAACCACGTGTTTACCAAGGAGGAGCTGTTCCGTGAAATATGGGATATGGACTCCATCGGGGATATCGCCACCGTTACGGTGCATATCAAGAAAATCCGGGAAAAGATCGAAAAGGATACGGCCAGCCCCCAGTACATCGAAACCATTTGGGGGGTGGGGTATCGCTTCAAGGTATAGATTGAAAAATGGCTGTTCAGCCATTTTTCAACCGGGAATTTGTGCCAGGTAACACGGAAGTGTTACCTTATGCACGAAAGTTCCCTTTGAATTGAGAGCCGCCTTGCGGCGGCAGAATGGCGGTTAGATTGAAAAATAAGCCTGATGGCTTATTTTTCAATCGCCATTTGTGCCGCAGGCGGCCCAAATGGAATCGCAGATGAGAAATCGCATTCGCGATTTCTCAGACATGAATCGAAGATTCATGTTGCGTTGCTGCAAAGGACGCGGCATGGAGGATTAGGATGAACAGATCAGAAAAGGGGGATGCAGTCGTATGGCAAGACAATTCGCATGTGCAGGCGCTCACACAGTGGTGGAAACGAAACAGGGAAAATTGAGGGGGTATCGGCTGGACGATATCTATGCTTTCCATGGCATCAAATACGCGGATGCAAAACGGTTTCAGATGCCCACGCCGATACAGCCCTATGAGGGAATCCGGGACGCATTGGCCTATGGCTATGTCTGCCCGATGCTGAATCAGGACGTGCCCCAGATGGAAATCATGGTGCCCCACCGCTACTGGCCCATGGATGAAAACTGCCAGTATCTGAATATCTGGACGCCCAGACTGTCCGCCGATGCCAAAAAGCCGGTGATGGTATGGCTGCATGGCGGCGGCTTTTCGTCGGGCTCCTCCATCGAGCATGTGGCTTATGAGGGAGACAGGCTCAGCGGCTATGGGGATGTGGTGGTGGTGACCCTGAACCACAGGCTGAATATCCTGGGGTATCTGGATTTATCTTCCTTCGGTGAAAAATATGCCAATTCCGCCAACGTGGGGAATGCGGATATCGTGATGGCGCTGAAATGGATCCGTGACAATATCGCGGCCTTTGGCGGCGACCCGGACAACGTAACCCTGTTTGGACAGTCAGGAGGAGGCATGAAGGTATTCACGTTGATGAATACGCCGGAGGCGGACGGGCTCTTCCATAAGGGAATCATTCAAAGCGGTGTGCTGGACGGTTTTCTAAACGGCCCCACGGACGGTACCGCCATCGGGAGGGCGCTCCTTAAGGAACTGGGACTGGCAGAAAACGAGGCGGAGAAGCTGGAAACAATTCCCTATGCCGTCCTTGCGGCCGCATACAATAAAGCAGCGCCCGAAGTGGAGCGGGCGGGACATTATATCGGCTGCGTCCCGGCGGCAAATGACTGGTATAGGGGAGATCCCAGGGAGGTGGGATTCACGGAGCATGCGAAAACCATTCCCGTGATGGTCGGGAGCGTGTTCGGGGAGTTCGATTTCTCCCCGGCTATCCCCGGAAGGAAGACGCTTTCCAAAGAAACCGTGCTGGAAATCCTGGAAAAGAAATACAAGAGTCATACGCCCGACCTGGTTTCCCGATTCCGGGAAGCGTATCCCGGCCGGCCTCTGATCGACCTTCTTTCCGTGGATCCCTTCTTTCGGATTGCAGGCAGGGATTTCATCGAGAAAAGCGTACGGGAACGAAAGGCGCCCACCTACAGTTATCTTTTCAATCTGGATTTTCCGTTGGAGGACGGAAAGCCCGCCTGGCACTGTTCGGAGATCCCGTTCATCTTCCATAATACGGAACGGGTGGCCATCTGCAATATCCCCGGCGTATCCGACCGGATGGAGGAACGGCTTTGCGGCGCTTGGGTGAGCTTTGCCCGCTGGGGCAATCCCGGCGCGGCCTGTCTGCCCTATTGGCCTGCCTGTGAGCCGGGGCGGGAATATACCATGATTTTCGATCGGGAATGCGAGGTGCGCTTAAACCACGATGCGGCCCTGATGGAGACGCTGAAGGAAACAAAGCCCAGGCTTCCCTTCCTGTCGGCTGCCGAAGGGGAGGAAGAAGAGGGATTCTTCCTGCATTAAGCCTGTCTGCACCCGAACGGGGGATCAGAAGGACTTCGGGGCCTGCCGGGGACTGCGGCCGACAGGCGGCTGGGCCGGAAATGCGGAACGGAAAGGGTGCGGATATGAGATGTAAGGTCATTTGGGAGGACGAATCCGTCCTGGTATGTTTTAAACCGGCGGGGCTGGCGGTACAGAGCGGCCGGATCGGGGAAGCGGATCTGGTAAGCGAATTGAAAAATTACCTGTCTGTCGGAACGAAAAACCCCTATCTGGGCCTGGTGCACCGGCTGGACCAGCCGGTGTCCGGCCTGCTGGTTTTCGGAAAGACGCCGCAGGCCGCGGCCGGGCTGAGCCGTCAGGCCGCGGGGGAGACATCCCCCTCTATGGAAAAGGAATACAGCGCGCTTCTCTATCCGGAAAACGGGAGAAGTATGCCGGATGAGGGAACGAGGATGGTGCTGGAGAATTATCTGATAAGAGATGGCAGGCAGAACCGTTCCCGGGTGGCCTCAAAGGATGAAAAGGGCGCAAAATGGGCGAAGCTGGAGCTTGAGATCATAAAACACAGCGGCCGGGGATATGCGCTGGCGCGGATCCGTCTGGTAACCGGGCGGCATCATCAGATCCGGGTGCAGTGTGCGGCAGCGGGGCTCCCTCTTCTGGGGGATGTCCGTTATGGCAGCCCTTCCGGCAGGGAGTATGCGGCCAGGCTGGGTTTTTCTACCGTCTGTCTGTGTGCCAGCGGCCTGCGTTTTTCCCATCCGGTTACGGGAAAGCGGCTGGAATACAGGGTGGAGGCGCTTCCATGGGAGATATGAAAAAACGGCAGGGACAGACGGGATGGAACTGGCTGCTTAAAAACGTATATGACTGTACGGAATTTCTCACCGTTTGCTGGACTTTCCTGATGCTGACGGTCTTTCCCCTGTACGTGATAGACGGATATCATGATATCGGCGCATATAAATTTTCCTTTTTTTCCGGCGTTTCGGCCCTGTTTCTGGTACCGGGCGCCGTGCTGGCGGTTTTATGGCGCGCAGGAATGCTGGTCGGATCGACAGGGAAGGGCGGGAGCGATAAGGAAAGCCGGCCGCCGGCCGCCGGCCGCAGCGGCTTTCCATGCCTCCGGGGCTTATCGGCTCTGGATATCTGCGTCGCTTTGTACACGGCCGCCTGTTTGATTTCCTATCTGCAAAGCGATTACAGGGAGGACGCCTGGGCCGGAGTGGACGGGTGGAATATGGGCCTGCATACCCAGCTTTTGATGGCTGCTGCGTATTACCTCATTTCCCGTTTCTTTCCGTGGAATAAAAAAGAGCTTCCGGAAAGATGCCGGGGGGCCGATGGCGGCAGGAAGGCGCAGGATCGGAGTAACCTTCCTAAGCCGGGTCCCGGGGCGGAAAAGAGCTCCTTTGGGGTAACGACCGTGATTGCGGGAGCGCTGATCGGTTCCGGGCTCACCTTCCTTTTGGGAATTTTTCACCGGTTCGGAATCGATCCGCTTGGGATGTATGTTGGAATCGACAGTTCCTATCAGATCCGCTTCCTTTCCACTATCGGACAGGCGACCTGGTATTCCGGCTATGTATGCACGGTATTTCCCATCGGCCTGTGCTTGTTCTATATTTCCCGGGAGAAAAAGGTGCGGATTTGGTCAGGGCTGTATTGTGTATTGGCTTTTATGACCCTGGTGACGCAGAACAGCGACAGCGCCTTTGCTGCGCTGGGTCTTCTGTACCTGGGTATTTTTGCGGTCTCCTGCCGCAGGAGGCAGGGAATGGAGCGGTTTTTGGAATGTGTGATTCTCTGCGCCGCTTCCTTTAAGGCGGTGGGGCTGCTGCAATGGGGCTTCGCAGGACGGGCCATGGAATTGGGAAGGCTGTCCACGGCGTTTTCCAAAGGAAGTATCAGCTGGATCCTCCTTTTGGCCGCTTCCGCCGCCTATCTGGCCCTCCTTAAGGGCGAGGCAGCGCCGGGAAGAGAGGATAACTGGGAACGGACGGGGAGGCGGCTGCAAAAGGCCGCATTTGCTGCGGCAGCAGGGGGACTGACGCTGACGGTTACCGCAATTACCCTGAATACCGCCGGCCTTTTGAAGCGTTGGTTCGGCATATCCAGTCAGAATCAGTACCTTTTGTTCGACGACAGGTGGGGAAGCGACAGGGGATTTATCTGGAAAACCGCCTTGGAAATTTTTAACCAGATGCCGTTCGAAAAAAAGATATTCGGCGCGGGGCCCGACTGTTTTATGGCCTACAGCTACGGCATCCCGGCATATGCACAGAAGCTGAACGATTATTGGAAGCCGGATATCCTGACGAATGCTCATAACGAATTTTTAAATCTGCTGATCTGCGTGGGGGCGGCAGGGCTTGCCGCGTGGATCGGTCTGCTGGCTGCGGCCGCACTGCGTTTTTATCGGAAAGGGGAGGAGCGGCCCTTTGCCTTGATGGGGCTGTTTGCGGTTTGTGCCTACTCGGCGCATAATTTTTTCTGTTATCAGCAGGTATGCGCCACGCCCTTCCTTTTTGCGATTCTGGGGCTGGCGGAAGGCCTTGTGAGAAGGACGGAGCCGACGGAGGTGTGGCGGCCGGCTGTTTTCCTGTCCGGGAGGAAGCGGCCGCTTTCGTGAGGGCCGGGCCCTTATGGAGCTTTGACCAAAAGACCTCTCGTCCGGCTGACACTATGTTCCAGCATAGTTCCGGGAGAAAATCCTATACTAAAACATCATATTCCGTAGAAATGGGTGATGGCAAGTTTGAAACTTCGTTTCAAACTCTTTATTGGTGCAGTATCGCAGGCTCCGCTTGCGATATGCAGGGGTATAGATATGGGAATTTTCCGGAAAGAGGATCAGAAAAAAATCATAGGGATGGCTGTGGCCGCGGTGGGAGTGTACGCCGCCTTCCGTTATTTGATTCCGCTTGTAACTCCGTTTTTGCTGGCTTTTGGCATCGTCTATCTGCTTACGCCATGGCTGAACCGGGCAGAGGGCCGCCTCCATGTGAGAAAGGAAATCCTTTTGGCGGGAATCCTGGTTTTTACGGCGGCCGTCGTGCTGGCGGTGCTGTGGGCAGCCCTGCAGTTCGGGACGGTTCAGGCGGGAGAACTGTCGGAAAACTGGGACGGTATCTGCGCCCGGGTGGGAGGGCAGATCCGCGTATTCCTGGGAGACTGCTGCGTCTATGTGGAAGATCATTTCGGCGTGGACGCGGGGAGGGTGGAGCAGGTTATCCTGGAACGGGTGGACGTTTTCGTGGAAGAGCTGCGGGTGGAATTCGTCCCGAAACTGATGAAGGAGTCCTGGTGGTATGTAAAAAAGCTGTTGTCCGCCGCCGCCTTTCTGGGTGTGGGTTTCATCGCCTCCCTGCTTTTATGCCGGGACTATGAGGGAATGGTGAAAAGGCTGCAGGACGGAGGAGGAGAAGAACTGCTGGGCTGTCTGTTCGGCGTCCTGGAGCGGATCATTCGTCTGGTTGCGGTATACCTGAAGGCGCAGGCGGTGATCCTGGCAGTGATCATGTTGATCTGCTGTATCGGTCTGTGGGCGGGAAAGGTGGGGCACGGACTGGCCTTGGGGATTTTGGCAGGGCTGCTGGACGCTCTTCCCTTTATCGGGACGGGAATCGTACTGATGCCGACGGCACTGTGGCAGATGGTGAACGGCCGGTTTATAGCCGCTGCGTGGTGCGTTGCGCTCTATGTGGGCTGTGTAGGAATACGGGAGTTCCTGGAACCGAAGCTGATGGGAAAGCGGACGGGGATATATCCGGTTTTTATGCTTTTATCCGTGTATGCGGGCGTGAAGCTGTTCGGACTGTCCGGTATCCTGAAGGGCCCTCTGGCATTGGTGGTGCTGACGGAAATATGGAAAAGCACCAAAATTTTTGAAAACGGCTGTCGGCGGACGGAAGAATATGAGGAAGCATGAGCATACGGTTTGGCAGCAGTATCGCAGGCTCTGCCTGCGATATGCAGAGGTATAAGATTGAAAATTGACATTTTCAATCTTCTTGATTTGTATGCGCGCCGGAGCGCGCAGATGGGTATAAATATGTATATAGGAGATCTGCATATCCATTCCAGATATTCCAGGGCGACCAGCAGGGACTGTACGCCGGAGCATCTGGAACTGTGGGCGAGGAAAAAGGGAATCGATCTTATCGGGACGGGCGACTTTACCCATCCGGCCTGGCGGGAGGAACTGACGGAAAAGCTGGAACCGGCGGAAGAAGGCCTGTATGTATTGAAAAAGGAATACCGGATAAACGAGTCCGGCGTATCCGATGCCCGTCCCCGCTTTGTGGTGACCGGGGAGATCAGTTCCATCTATAAAAAAGGGGATCGGGTGAGAAAGGTGCACAGCCTTTTGATTCTGCCCGGCCTGGAGGCGGCCGAAGCGCTGGCCAGACGGCTGGAGCTGATCGGGAACATCCATTCCGACGGCCGGCCCATTCTGGGGCTTCCCTGCCGGGATCTGTTGGAGATCATGTTGGAAACCAGCCCGGATGCAGTGTATGTTCCCGCCCATATCTGGACGCCCCATTTTTCCCTGTTCGGCGCTTTTTCCGGATTTGATGCCATAGAGGACTGTTATGAAGATTTAACGCCCTATATTCATGCGCTGGAAACGGGTCTTTCCTCCGACCCGCCCATGATCCGGCGGGTGGGAGCTCTGGACTCTTATCAATTGATCTCCAATTCGGACGCCCATTCTCCCGGGAAGCTGGGAAGGGAAGCCAACCTGTTCGATATCGAATTATCCTATCGGGGTGTGGCGGATGCCATCCAGGAGGGAAAGGGCTTAGCGGGTACCATTGAATTTTTCCCGGAGGAGGGGAAGTATCATTTTGACGGGCACAGGAAATGCGGCCTGTGCATCAGTCCGAGGGAGACGGCCGGATACGGGAATAAGTGTCCTGTGTGCGGAAGGAAAATCACGATTGGCGTGCTGAACCGGGTGGAGCAGCTGGCGGATCGGGAGGAGGGATTTATTCTGCCGCAGGGAAAGCCTTTTGAAAGCCTGGTTCCTCTGCCGGAAGTGATCGCCGCTTCCACGGGGATCTGCGCGACGGGGAAAAAAGCCATGGAGCAGTATGAGCGTCTGATCGGAACCCTCGGCCCGGAATTTACCATTCTGCGGGAAGTCCCCGTCGAGGATATCCGGAAGGCGGCCGGCCCTCTGATCGCGGAAGGGATACGGCGGCTTCGGCAGGGAGAAGTGGAACGCACACCGGGTTATGACGGGGAATATGGCCGGATCGGCCTTTTAACCCCGGAAGATATCAGCAGGCTGGAGGGGCAGATGTCCCTTTTTACGGCGGAGGAAATGCAGGAGCAGAAAAGGAGGCAGAGGAAAGAGAAGGAGGAGCAGGAAAAGCGGCGCCGGAAAGACGCCCGGGCCGGACGCGCAGCCAAGGAAGAAGGAACGAAGGAAGACGCCGCACCGCTGCAGGCAGAACTGAACGCGCGCCAGCGGGAGGCCGTAGAATGTACGGGCCGGGCGGTGGCCGTGATCGCCGGACCGGGATCGGGGAAGACCGGGACGCTGATTTCCAGGCTGCGCCATCTCCTCGACGTACGTCGGATTCCTGCCGGGGAAATCACGGCGGTTACCTTCACCAATCGGGCCGCCGAGGAGATGCGTGGCAGGATGGAAGGAACGCAGGGGGAGGTTTGGATCGGTACGTTCCATGCCATATGCAGCCGTTTCTTACAGGAAGAGGGCCTCTCTTTTTTGGTGGCGGACGAAGGGCTGCAGACGGAGCTGGCGGAAAACGCGCTGGAAGCGTTTGCCCAAAAGGGGACGCCGGTCCGCTTCCTGCGGGAACTGTCCCGGGTGAAAAACGCGCTGGATAAGCCGGAGGAGAAAAACCGCCGCATGTATGAGTTTTATCAGAGGAAACTGCGGGAGGCGGGAGCGCTGGACTATGATGATCTGCTGCTGGAGACATTAAAGATCCTGGAGGGACTGCCGGAAGATGCTCCGCAGCGGTTTCGTTTTTCCTACCTGCTCATCGACGAATTCCAGGATATCAACCCACTTCAATACCGTTTGGTGAAGGAATGGGGGCGCGGCGGAAAGGAATTGTTCGTGATCGGGGATCCGGATCAGTCCATTTACGGCTTCCGTGGTTCCGATTCCGAATGTTTTACCCGCCTTGCGGAGGAATATCCGCAGCTGGAGACTGTCCGGCTGCAGGAAAACTACCGCTGCACACCGGATATCCTCCATGCTGCCCTGGGATTGATTTCCCGAAATCAGGGCGTACGGCGTGAGATGACGGCCCGCCGAAAAGCAGGGTTTCCCGTCCGTATCGTAACAGCGGAGGATGAATGGAGGGAAGCGATTTTTGTGGCAAAGGAGATCAACCGGCAGATCGGCGGCATAGATATGCTGGATACGGAGGAAAACGGGAAAGCGGAGGGCCGCTTTGTGCGCGGATTCTCGGATATGGCCGTGCTCTACCGCACCCACCGGCAGGCGGCAGCCCTGGAAAAATGTCTCGGACAGGAGGGCATTCCCTATATTGTGGCAGGCCGGGAGGATTTCCTTTCGGAGCGGGAGGTCCGCGCGACCCTGTATTTCTTCCGGCAGGCGGTTTACGAGAAAGAGGAAGCATCGCTGGAGCTGTGTCGGAAGCTGCTGCGTCCCTGGCTGGGAGAGGAAGAGGAAGCCCTTTTTCGGCTGATCGGAAAATACCGGAAAAAGGTAAAGAAGGCTAAGCCGGTAAAGCTCCTTGAGGAGTGGGCCGAAGAAATCCGCTTTGAAAAGGGAGAGGCCATGAAGAAGCTGGCGGATATGTCGGTGCTCTATCCCACCATGGAAGCCTTCCTTCATACCCTTACCTTCGGAGAGGACGGAGATGTGCGCAGAAACGGAGGCAGAAAATTCACTGCGGATGCGGTGACCCTGATGACGCTGCACGGTTCCAAGGGACTGGAGTTCCCGGTGGTATTCCTGTACGGGATGGATCAGGGAAGGATTCCGCTGGAATTCGGCGGCAGCGCGGCGGAAGACCTGGAAGAGGAGCGCAGGCTCTGTTACGTGGGCATGACCAGAGCGGAGGAGGAATTGATTTTAACCTGCGGCCGCACGCCCTCCCGGTTTCTACAGGAAATTCCTGCGGAAAACATTCGGAGGGAGAGGGCGGAAGGAGCGGAGGAGAAGGAAACGGTGCGGATGGTTCAGATGAGCCTGTTTGATATGATATAGCGCGGTGCATCGGCACGATAAATTCCCGAAAGGCTCTGCGGCCCCTGCGACGCCCCTGCCCGGCCCACAGGGCCTTTATCGGTAACGGTTCAGCCCGCAGGCTCCCGGACGCCGGGGCGCACAGAAGCCTGCGGGATGAACTGTTATCTTTATCGAGCCTTTCTGGAAAATATTCTTGACAATTATCTTTCGGCCATATAAGATGATGCTGTAAGGCGTTTTCAGGTTTAGGGATGTAGTTTCCCAAATATCGGAAAAGAGGTAAGAGAGTGTTCATTAAGATCAGAAACAGATAACCACCGGAATGCATCTGGAACAGGAAAAGCGAATGGTGTCGGGATAAGCCCAAAGCCCTGTTTAAGGGGATTGCTTTGATGGGTCTATCCGGGTTTCCTGTTATGAAAAGAAGGCATTTTGGAGCGGTTATTTGTATCTGGCAGAAGCCATGGGCAGGTCTGCCCTGGTGCTTCTTTGGATGCGCTCTTTTTTTGTACCTGAAAATGCCGAAAAATGTGACTTTTTTAAAGAATTGATACAAGGAATGCCCGGGGCGGGCAGGCGGGAACAACATAACTTGTGCGCCCGCTTAGCGGGCAGACGGGAGATATATATGGAAGAAATAAGGATGGAAAGAGAGCAGGAAGAGAAAACGGCCCGTGCGCTGCTGGTGGGCGTAAATCTGGAGAGCGGGAAGGATTTTGAACATGGGATGGAAGAGCTGGGGAGCCTGGCGGAAGCCTGTGAAATGGAGGTGGCTGCCGTCCTCACCCAGAATCTTCCTGCGCCTAACCCGGCATTTTATATCGGGAGCGGGAAAGTGAAGGAAATACAGGAAACCGTGGAACTCATGGGAATTGACTTCGTTATTTTCGGGGATACACTTTCCCCTTCTCAGTTGAAAAATCTGCAGAAGGAGATCGATGCTTCCGTAATGGACCGTACCAACCTGATCCTGGAGATCTTCAGGAAAAGGGCGAGGACACGGGAGGCCAGGCTTCAGGTGGAGTCGGCCAATCTTCAGTACATGCTGCCCAGGCTGGTGGGGATGCGGGAATCCCTGGGAAGACAGGCCGGAGCGAGCGGCAGCATGAGCAACAAGGGGACGGGAGAAAAGCAGATCGAACTGGATCGGCGGAAGATCGAGAAACGGATCGGAGAACTGCGCAGAGAGCTGGAAAACATCGAACATGACAGGAATATCCAGCGAAGAAGACGGGAACGCTCCGTCCTTCCCCAGGTGGCGCTGGTGGGATACACCAATGCGGGAAAATCCACGTTGATGAACAGAATGGTGGAAAAGTATGTGGGGCGGGAAGAAAAGTTGGTGACGGCAAAGGATATGCTGTTCGCCACTTTGGATACTACCGTCAGAAAAATCGAGCCGGGAGATAACAAAGGGTTTTTTCTGTCCGATACGGTGGGCTTTATCAGCAAACTCCCCCATGGGCTAATCAAGGCATTCCGCTCCACTTTGGACGAGGTGAGATATGCGGATTTGCTGCTGGAGGTAGTGGATGTGTCGGACGAACATTACCGGGAACAGATGCAGGTAACGAAGGAGACGCTGGAGGAGCTGGGAGCGGAACGGATTCCCACTATCCACGTTATGAATAAGGCGGACCGGATCATGGGAACGGACGAACTGCCCAGAAGGGACGGAAACAAGATCTATATGTGCGCGCTTGATGCGGACGGACTGGATACGCTGCTTTCCATGATACGGGAAAGCCTGTATGCCGGAAACAAAACCGGCGTATTTCTGATCCCCTATGACAGGGGGGACGTGGTGAGCTATTTAAACGAAAATGCGGATGTAACCGCGCAGGAGTATCTGGAGTCGGGCGTTTGTATTACGGCGGACTGCCGGGAAGGCGATTACGCCAGGTTTGCCCGCTACCTTAAAGCAAACTCATAAGAGGCCGTTCGGGTACGGGCAGGGGGCGGCGCAAGGGCCGCAAGGCCATTCATGCGTTTGTTCTGGCAGGTACCTTGTGACGGGTTGACAAATGGGGCTTTCTCTTCTAATATCAATATGAACAAAGACACTTCCCTGATGAATGAAATGCCGCCTGCGGCGGCGGAAGCGAGGTAAAGATGGCGGATAAGAAACTGGTGGAAGCGATCACTTCCATGGAAGAGGATTTTGCCCAATGGTATACCGATGTGGTTAAGAAGGCGGAACTGATCGATTATACGAGCGTAAAGGGATGCATGGTGATTAAACCGGCGGGCTATGCGATTTGGGAACTGATCCAGAAGCAGCTGGACGAGCGGTTCAAGGCCACGGGGGTGGAGAATGTCTATCTGCCCATGTTTATTCCGGAGAGCCTTCTCCAGAAGGAAAAGGATCATGTGGAAGGGTTCGCGCCGGAGGTGGCATGGGTGACCTATGGAGGTTTAAATCCGCTGCAGGAGCGCCTTTGCGTGCGGCCCACTTCCGAGACGCTTTTCTGCGATTTTTATAAAAACGATATCCATTCTTATCGGGATCTGCCCAAGGTATATAACCAGTGGTGCTCGGTGGTACGCTGGGAGAAAGAAACCAGGCCTTTCCTGCGTTCCCGGGAATTCCTGTGGCAGGAGGGACATACCGCCCATGCCACCATGGAGGAGGCGGAGGAGCGCACCATCCAGATGCTGAACGTATATGCGGATTTCTGTGAAGAGGTATTGGCCATGCCCGTGATCCGCGGCAGGAAGACGGAGAAGGAGAAGTTCGCGGGGGCGGAATCCACTTATACTATAGAAGCTCTGATGCATGACGGAAAGGCGCTGCAGTCCGGCACCAGCCACAATTTTGGGGACGGCTTTGCGAAGGCCTTCGGCATCCAGTTTACGGACAGGGACAATAAACTGAAATATGTGTACCAAACCTCCTGGGGAATGACCACCCGCCTGATCGGGGCGATTATCATGGTGCACGGGGACAATTCCGGATTGGTGCTGCCGCCCAGAGTGGCGCCCACCCAGATCATGATTATTCCTATCCAGCAGAAAAAGGAGGGGGTTTTGGAGACGGCTTATGCGCTTCGCGACCGTCTGAGCAGTTTCCGGGTGAAGGTGGACGATTCCGACAAGAGCCCCGGATGGAAGTTTTCCGAGCAGGAGATGCGCGGGATTCCTCTTCGCGTGGAGATCGGACCCAAGGATATCGAAGCGGGTAAATGCGTAATCTGCCGTCGGGATACCGGGGAAAAGCTGGAAACCGCGCTGGAGGAATTGGAAACAAAGGCGGGAGAGCTCTTGGAGCGGATGCAGAAGGAAATGCTGGAACGCGCCCGTGCCCACAGAGATTCCCATACCTATACCGCCGTAAATATGGAAGAGCTGCAGGACGTGCTGGACAATCATCCTGGCTTTGTGAAAGCCATGTGGTGCGGGGATCAGGCCTGCGAGGATGAGATTAAGGAAAAATTTGCGGCCACCAGCCGGTGTATGCCCTTTGAGCAGGAACAGATCAGCGACCGGTGTGTCTGCTGCGGGAAGAGCGCGAAGAAAATGGTGTACTGGGGACGGGCCTATTAGGATGCAGGAAGACCGGGAAAAGGCGTGGTGCCATATGCCGCGCCTTTTTCTTTAACGGAAAGCGGCCGGGCGCGGCCCGGCATTATTTTTTAGTATACTTTATGAGGGGAAAAAAGTTGAATAGAAATGCGGCATTGTATGTAACCTGCCTGTTCTTACTGACAGCAGGGTTTCTTTGTGTGTCCGGATGCGGAGGACGCAGGATCCCGGAAGATACGGATGCGGAGGGCGGTTCGACTGCGGTGATAGAAAATCTGAAGGTGGAATACCGCAGGAACCCGCTGGGCATAGAGGAGGAGCGGCCCGGTTTTTCCTGGCAGATGGAAAGTGCGAAAAGGGGACAGGCCCAGAGCGCATACAGGATACGGGTGGCGGAGAGCAGGGAACGTCTGGAGCAAGGCAGCTGCGTGTGGGACAGCGGCCGGGTGGAATCCGGGCAGTCCGCGGGGATCTTTTATGAGGGGGAACCGCTCCGGGCTGCGACAAGATATTATTGGGATGTAACGGTATGGGACGAGGAAGGGAAAATCGCGCAGCCTCAGGAGGAAGCCTGGTTTGAAACCGGGCTTATGGGAAGCGGCTGGGACGGGGCACAGTGGATAGGCGCTTCCCGGGAACGGCCGGAGAACCCTGTCCCGGAGAACTGCCGCTATACGATTACCTATGATTTCGAGGGAGGAAACGGGGCGGCGGGGTTTGTTTTCGGGGCGGATACGGATCGTTACGGGGAGTATTATGTATGGACGGTATCCCTGCAGGGAGAGACGGTATGTCTGGATACCTGTCGGATGGACGGGTATCAAATGCAGGAGGAGAAGCGGACGGAACTGGCGGAATTCTGTTCACCCGAGGATTTCAGATCGGGGCGCGTTTCCATGCGCATTGAGGTGGACGGAAATCAGGCGGTGACCTATCTGGACGGCAGCCTGGTAGGGGAGACTTCCCTCGCGGTTCCGAAGGCGGTGGGGCGGATCGGCCTGTATAATATACGGACCGAGGAATTTTCCCGGTTCGATAACATCCGGGTGTGGGGAGAGGACGGAAGGATCTATTATGAAGAAGACTTTGAGGATAAAGACAATACGATTTTTTCACCGGAATATATCAAAGTATTGGACGGGATGGGCTGTGCGGAAGCGGGGGTGACGCTGACTCCCGGAAACGACGGGCCGGCTCCCTGCCTGAGGGGGGATTTTACCGTAGAGGAGAGGGAGGTGGAAGCGGCCAGACTATATGCCTCGGCTCTTGGAATCTATCGGCTGTACCTGAACGGCGAGGCGGTTTGTGATTACTGTTTTGAACCGGGGCAGACGGTATATGATAAGGAACTGGCCTATTGTATCTATGATGTGACCGGACTGCTGCGGTCGGGAAGGAACAGGATAGGGGTCTGTCTGGGCCATGGCTGGTACGACCGGGCGGTGGGAACGGCGGGCAGCTGGTGTCCTTGGGGGGATGGGCCTGCTTTTCTGGGGAAACTGGTCATCTCTTATTCGGACGGAAGCAGGCAGGTGGTGGTGACGGACGAAAGCTGGGAAGCCTGCCTGGACGGACCGATTCGCAGGGACGACATGTACCAGGGCGAATTCTATGACGCGACCCGGGAGCAGGAGGGATGGAATCTGCCGGAGGGCAGGGGAACGGGCTGGAAAGCGGCGGTAACGGACTGTGTGGAAGGGCAGATCTATTCCCTGCCCATGCGGGCCCGTACCCGAGAGGGTGTGGAGCATATCGCGACCCTGCAGCCGGTTGAACGGACGGAGCCGGAAGAGGGAAGCGTGGTTTTGGACTTCGGCCAGGAATTTACGGGAGTCTGCCGGATCACGGTGAGGGGGAATCGGGGAAGCTGCATTATCATCCGGTACGGGGAAGCCCTGAATACGGAAAGGATGCGCAACAGAGACGACGTGCCGGGAACGGTCTGGACGAGAAATCTCCTGTCTGCGTCCGATACGGATTATTATGTGCTGAAGGGAGAGGGAGAGGAGCAGTATGCGCCTTCCCTGGTATGCCGCGGTTTCCGTTATGTGCAGATATCGGGACTGGGGGAAGAGGCCTGGCTGCTGAGCGCGGAAGGGGTGGCGGTCATGTCCGGTATGGAAGAAACGGGACGCTTTGAGAGCTCCGATATCTGGCTGAACCGGATCTACCAGAACACGTTGTGGGCGCAGAGGAGTAACTTTGTGGATGTGCCGACGGACTGTCCGCAGAGAGACGAACGCCTGGGGTGGGCGGGAGACATTGCGGCATTTTCCAGAAGCGCGGCATACCATATGGATGTATATTCCTTTCTGCGGGATTATCTGAGATGGCTGCGCTTAGAGCAAAAGAGTGACGGTGCCTGCGCGGACATAGCGCCCCATACCCCGGATCAGGGATTTGGGAAAAACGGCTGGGGAGATGCCATGGTAATCCTTCCGTGGGTATTGTATCGACAGTATGGGGATACGGCGGTGGTGGAAGAAAATTTTGATGCCATGTGCGCCTGGGTAGATTATCTGGAGCGGACCTGTACGGAAGGCGTACGTCCGGGAACGGACAGCTACGGGGATCATCTGCAGTACGGCGAGACATCCGCCAGGATGACGGACACGGCCCAGTCGGCCTACAGCGCTCTCCTTTTATCGAAGATGGCTGCGGCGCTGGGAAAACAGGAGGAGGAACAACGCTACCGGGAGGTTTATGAACGGTTCCGGGAAGGCTGGCAGAGGGAATGGATGCTGGAAGACGGCTCCCTGACGGAATGGACACAGACCGCATATGCCTTGGGGCTGGAATATGAATTATACCCGGAGGAACTACGGGAAGCGGCCGGAGAATTTCTGGTTTCCTGCGTCAGGTATGCGCAGCACCATCCATCCTGCGGTTATATCGGTCTGCCGTATCTGCTTCCGGCATTATCGGAGGCGGGATACGGAGAGGACGCTTTGCTCCTTTTGGAACAGAAAACCGCTCCCTCCTGGGGGCATGATATCCGTATGGGAGCGACCACCACGGCGGAAAGCTGGACGGCCTATACGGAGTATGAGGACGGAACCTACGCGATTTACGGCTCCCTGAATCACTATGCGCTGGGTTCCGTGGGAGAGTGGTTCTACAGTGGAATCTTGGGAATCAATCCGGCAGAGGAGGAACCGGGTTTTAAGAGAATCCTTCTCAAACCGACAATCGGAGGGAGCCTGCAGTACGCGCGCGGAAGCTATACGGGCGTTTACGGAACTGTGGAAAGCGGATGGGAAAGGGAGGAAAACGGATATCGTTACCGGGTGACCATCCCGGCCAATACGACGGCCCGGCTGCGCCTGCCCTGGGGCAGGGAAGACAATACGCTGGAAAGCGGGATGCTGCTTTCCGAAGCGGAGGGACTCTGCGTGGAAGAACAGGACGACTCCGGGCTGTGGCTTCGTCTTGCATCGGGAAGTTATGATTTCCAGGTTGTCCCGGCGCCGGAAAGCGGATATAATAATCCGTAAAAGAAGTCCCGTGCCGCCGGGCGGAAACGGGAAAGACTTGTACGCGCCATAAGGCGCAGATAGGAGCATATTTATGAAAGTATTGGTATTAAACTGCGGCAGCTCTTCCCTGAAATATCAGCTGATCGACAGCGATACGGAAGCAGTGCTGGCAAAGGGCTTGTGTGAAAGGATCGGCATCGACGGCAGCTGTATCTCCCATCAGCCTGTCGGCGGGGAAAAGGTGAAGGAGGAAGCGGATATGCCCGACCATACCGCTGCCGTGAAAATGGTGATCGAGAAGCTTACGGACGAAAAAGCCGGCGTGATTTCCTCCTTGGAAGAAATCGGGGCCGTGGGCCATCGTGTGGTGCACGGGGGCGAGGATTTCTCCGAAGCCGTGGTGATCGACGAGGCGGTGATCCATGCCATCGAGGGCTGCAGCGACCTGGCCCCTCTGCATAATCCGGCCAATTTGATCGGCATCCGTTCCTGTCAGGCCATCATGCCGGGTGTGCCCATGGTAGCGGTATTCGATACGGCCTTCCATCAGACCATGCCGAAGAAGGCTTATCTGTACGGCCTTCCCTATGAATATTATCGAAAATATAAGATCAGGCGTTACGGCTTTCACGGAACGAGCCACGACTTCGTATCGAAACGGGCTGCGCAGATCCTGGGGAAGGACCGTAAGGATTTGAAAATCATCGTCTGCCATCTGGGAAACGGCGCCTCCGTATCCGCGGTGAAATACGGCGAATCCGTGGATACCTCCATGGGTTTAACGCCCCTGGAAGGGCTGATTATGGGAACCAGAAGCGGGGATATGGATCCCGCAATCCTTTCTTTCCTGGCGGAAAAGGAAGGGCTGGATGCGGCGCAGGTGATCGAAATCTGCAACAAGAAGTCAGGCGTGCTGGGACTTTCCGACGGGGCCTCCAGCGATTTCCGCGATCTGGTTTTGGCGGCGGAAGAGGGGAACGAGCAGGCCGGCCATGCGCTGGAGGCATATGCGTACCGGGTGGGCAAGTATATCGGCGCCTATGCGGCGGCCATGAACGGGGTGGATGTGATTGCCTTTACGGCCGGAGTGGGTGAAAACAACGCGGAGGTGCGCGCCATGGTGGCGCAATACATCGGCTATCTGGGGACCAATATCGACCCGGAGCGCAACCGGATACGCGGTGAGGAAGTGATCCTTTCCGACGAAGGGGCGAAGGTAGTGACCATGGTGGTACCCACCAACGAGGAACTGGCTATCGCCAGGGAGACGGTACGCCTGACGAAGAAATCGTGAATCGGGGTTTTCCTGTGGCAGCGGCCTTTTGGCCGCTGCCATTTGCCCGGTGCGCATGGAAATGCGGCCGCCCTGCTCCGGCGAAGAGAAGACTGCCCTGGTTTTGGGAGGTACGCCTGCCCCAGGACAAACGCATGAACGGCCCTGCGGCCCCTGCGCCACCCCTGCCCTGCCCCGCGGCGTCTATGCCTTTACATCGGCCCGCTTCAGGTAGTGTATCCCCAGGAAAAAGAACGCTCCGAGGAAGAGCAGGCAGCTAAGATAGAAGGGAAGGGCAGAGCCGCTCAACATATCCTCACTCCGATTGGCGTTCATCCCCAGGAGCATGAGGGAATAGGGGAAGAAGAGCCCTGCCCCCAGGTTGGACGCGAGAAATCCCATAATTCCTGCCAGCAGGCCGATGGCAATCGACAGGGCGAAGCTGCGCAGGACGGATGCCAGAAAGAGCTGCACGGCGGCAATCGCCAGGCCTCCCAGCGTCCCGCGCAGCAGCCAAAGCCAGATCTGCAGGGGCGGCAGGCCGGGCAGACCCAGGAGGGAGCCCGAGACGGTATAGAGGAATCCCACATACAGCTGGGTAGCCAGGGTGATGCAGGCGATGGTGAGAAACTGCGCCCCATAGAGACAGGAGACGGGTATGGGCGAGGTCATCAGGGAATTTCGGTTGTGGTTGAAGTTTTCCAGCCGCCACAGGTAGGCGCAATAGACCGCGATGAGGGGCGGGAAGAAAAAATTGGAATAAAACAGGGTAGTCTGCGTCCACAGGCTGTACCATTCCTCCTTTAAAATCCCCAGATTCTGCATATAGTTGGCGCAGCCCATAACGGTACCGATCGGAGGAAGGATGAAGAAAACGGCCCAGATGAAGGATCGTTTTAATTTTATCATTTCGGCATGTATACAGCGTAGCAGCATGGCTCAGACCTCCTTTCTGAGGAAAAGACGCTTACCCACAACATACAGAATGCAGGCAGCAGCCAGATAACAAAGGAACCAGACGGTGCGGAAGGGGACCTCATAGATGACGTAGGTGCGCGTATCGGCATCGTAGTGCATAGAAAACGTCATACCCATGAGATAATAGCCCCAGGGGGTTATACCGGCGAGGACGCCTATGGGGAAAAAGGCGGAAAACAGTCCCGTAAGGCTCCCGAGAAGCCCGATAAAGAGAGGGATGAGCTGGCTGGTTAGGAGCAGGGAAAGGATGAGCTGACACAGATAGACCGCCAGGCTGACGAGGAAGCATACACCCAGGAAGATGAGGACATGCCTGACCGGAAGCGCCTGCGTCACATGGATCATGTGTGCCAGCAGGAACAGGTTCGCCGCCTCCAGCACGGTGAACAGGAGCACATACATCCCTCCCAGGATCAGCTTGATGTCGAAAATCCTGCCCTTTTGCTGCATGGTGCACAGCAGCTTATAAGTATTTCCCTTATTTTCCGCATCGCAGATCCGGCTGGCGATGGCGGCCAGAATGAGAGGAAGGAAAATGGTATTCATGAGGGGAAGCTGATAAAGCAGCGTGGTATACCCCTCGGCCAGGATCTCGGGCTGGCGCAGGTAGTCATTGGTATAAATCCAGAGAAATTCCGTCAGGATTACGCCCAGGGGCAGAAGCCAGAGAAACCGCCTCTTTACCTTAAATAATTCCGTTCTCAGTTCCCTGATCATAAGCTCATCCTCCTTCCGGTGAGATCCAGGAAGATATCCTCCAGGGTCTGCTGTTGTTCTTCAATGCGCAGCAGGCCGATTCCCTCGGCTGCCAGGCCGGCCATCAGAGACGCCAGGCTGTCGTCGGGCATGCCGCGGAAAAGCAGGAAGCCTTCCAGGCTCGTGCAGGGGATCTGATGCTGCATGAGGTAGCGGCAGGCGGCTTCGTTGTCCATGGTACGAAGCCGGATCTGTTTCCGGCTGTGCCGGTGGAGATTGGCCAGGCTGTCCTGATAGATCAGCGCTCCCTTGTCGATGATGCCGGTATGGGTGGCCATCTGGTCGATCTCGCTGAGCAGATGGCTGGAAACCACGACGGTCATATCGTATTTGGCCGGCAGGGAACGGATCAGCTCCCGCATTTCCTGGATGCCTGCGGGATCCAGCCCGTTGGTGGGTTCATCCAGCAAAAGCAGGCGGGGGCGGCCCAGCAGGGCGGCGGCCAGGCCCAGCCGCTGTTTCATGCCCAGGGAATAGTGGCCGGCTTTTTTATGCTGCTGCTTTTCCATACGGACGATCTGTAAGACCTCGTCGATGCGCTTTTCCGGAAGGCTTTTCAGCAGACAGACCACGCGCAGGTTTTCCCTTCCGGTTAAGTGGCCGTAATACGAAGGAGACTCGATGAGGGAAC
This sequence comes from Lachnospiraceae bacterium, assembly GCA_021770245.1. Lineage (GTDB taxonomy): Bacteria > Bacillota > Clostridia > Lachnospirales > Lachnospiraceae > Eisenbergiella. The sequence continues at coordinate 37,792 of JAETRI010000010.1, read as the reverse complement.
CGGTCTCTTTCAGGATTTCCAGTCTGTTTTTGTCATTCATCTCCCGGCCCAGGACTTCGACGGATCCTTCCTGAGGCTTGACGAGCCCCAGGATCATCTTCAAAGTGGTGCTCTTTCCGGCCCCGTTGGGTCCCAGGAAGCCGTAAATGCTTCCTGCGGGCACCTTCACGTCCACGTGATCCACACACAGGGCGCTGCCGTAGCGCTTGCTGAGGCCTTCGGTTTTCACGGCATAGTTTTTGTTCCTTTTTTCTTCCATAGCCGACTCCCATCTGCGCGCTTTGGCGCGCATATCAATTAAAGATAAATTTTCCGCCCCGCCTCCGCGCCGGAGACCGGCGCTTTCGTTACGGGCGGAGAGGCTTTGTTTTTCAATCCGGATACAGCATAACCGCCTTTCCTTAAACGTCCGTGACGCCTGCCTTACTTTTACCTTAAATTTTCCCCGGTTCTATGGCGCGGACGAAATCGGACGGGTATAATTATGGATAGAAAACCGGCGGCTCCGGGAGGACAGCATGCAGAGCGGCCTGTGTTCCCGTAGGGAAGGATGCCCTGCAGAAACGGCCCGGGACCGAAGGAAGGCCGGCGGATAAAAAAGGCGTTAACAAGATTGAAAGAAAGACACTTTCAATCTCCTTGGTTTGTATGCGCGCCAAAGCGCGCAGATGGGTATAACGATGAATCATATCTATGACTGCAGGCTTCTTGTGGTGGACGATAACGAGGATCTGGTGCGGATGCTGAAGGATATGCTTTTGCGGGAAGGGTTTCGGCATGTGGAAACGGCGGGAAGCTGTCGGGAAGCATTGGGGTATTTTCAGAAGGATACGGGAGCTTTTGATCTGGCAATCCTGGACATTAATCTGCCGGACGGTGACGGATTTAATCTGATGCAGAAGATCCGAACATTTTCCCAGATCCCCCTGTTGTTCTTATCCGCCAGAGACGAGGACAACGACAGGCTTTTAGGGCTGGGGCTGGGAGCGGACGATTACATCACGAAGCCCTTTCTGCCCAGGGAACTGCTCCTGCGGATTTCGGCCGTCCTTCGTCGGAGCTATTTTCCTCCCGTGCGTCTGAAGCAGCCTGAGGCGGTGCTGGCTCTGGGAAAAAAGAAAGTGGATTTTGCCGCGGGAACGGTGGCGGAGGGGGAGGAAAGCGTGGCGCTGACCGCAAAGGAGCTGGCAATCCTGAAAAAACTGTATGAGAATCGGGGAAACATCGTGACCTTTGATGCGTTGTGCAATACGGTGTGGGGAGACGGGTATTACGGATATGAGAATACCCTGATGGTCCATATCAGGCGGCTGCGGGAAAAAATAGAAGAAAATCCGTCCGCGCCGGAATGGCTGCTTACGGTAAGAGGGCTGGGATATCGGCTGGCAAAGGAGCAGAACCACACATGAAAAGCCTACTTGTAATCTACAGACGTTATATTTTTTCGGCGGGATGGATCGCGGCGCTGGTGATTCTGGTAAACCTGGCGATATTCGGCGCTGCCGCTATCCACCTGAAGGCTCTGAGCCAGGAAAAGATGGAGAGCGGAAGCAGAGGCGCGCTGTCTCAGATTTCCGCCTGCTTTCGGCAGGGCGGGGACGGCGTGGAGATGACGGAGGAAGGATATGCCCTCCTCGGAAAAACCGGGGCTGCGTTTGCGCTTCTGCTGGATGAGGACGGCAGGGTGATCTGGGGCTGGATGGTGCCGGAGGGCATTCCGGAACGCTTTACGGCAGGGGAAGTGGCGGTTTTCACCCGCTGGTATCTGCAGGACTATCCGGTACGCGTATGGAACTGCGATTTCGGGTTGTTCGTATATGCGCGGGAAAAGGGGAGCGTGGCGAAGTATACCGTGGAGGTGGAAGAGAAAGCCATGCGGAATCTGCCTTGGCTGCTGCTGGTGATAGTAACGGCCAATTTTGTGTTGGTGCTCTTACTGGCCGTGCTGGCCGGATACCATATGTATACGTCTCTGCGCCCCGTGGCTTATGGGATCGACGGTCTGGTGAGCGGAAAGCGGCAGCCTGTGCCGGAACACGGGGTGACCGGCGAACTGGGCCGGAAGCTGAATCAGGCTTCCGGCCTCCTGGAGGAACAAAGGAGGAATCTAAAGCGGCGGGATACGGCGAGGACGGAATGGATTTCCGGCGTATCCCACGACATCCGTACACCGCTGTCCATGGTGATGGGATATGCGGATAACCTGGAGAACGACGGCAGACTTCCGGAGGAGGCGAGGAAAGAAGCGGCCATTATCAGGGAGCAAAGCGTACGGATCAAGATGCTGATCGAAGACCTGAATCTCACATCCAAACTGGAATATCATATGCAGCCCATCCGGGCCGGGGAATATATGCCGGCCGCCCTGGTGCGCGACGCCGTGGTATCGGTCTTAAACGGCGGCCTGCCGGAGGGATACGAATTGGACGTGGACATCCGTGAAAACCTGGAAGGCGTTTCCATGCGCGGGGATAGGAACCTTCTGTCCAGGGCGCTGCACAATCTGATCGGAAACAGCATCCGGCACAATACGGCCTGTCGGATCCGGGTGGAAGCGGATCTTTGGGAGAACGGCGGCCTGCCTGTCTGCCGTATCTGCGTGACGGACGACGGCGTGGGTATTCCGGAAGAGGTGAGGGGGCTTCTGGAGGACTCCGGAAGGGAAGGTGAGGGCCGTTTCCGGGAAAAAGAAGGATGCGAACGTCCCCATGTAATGGGACTGCGCATCGTGAAACAGATTATGCAGGCCCATGGCGGGGAAATGCATATCTCGGAGGACGGAAAGAGAGTTACCCTGCTTCTGCCGGTTGCAAAGGAGCGAAGGGGCAGGGAAGAAAGGGAAAGCTGGTGGGAGATTCTGTGGTACGGAAAGGGCGGAGGCAGGAGGGCATCCGTCGAAAAGGGACATGGGAGAGAAAACGGACGTAACAAAAGACGGATCTAATTATGAAAACATGAGTCATACAAAAACAGAACGCCTGCCCTAAGGCAGACGTCCTGTTTCCCCCGGTTCCTATGCGTGTCCGTGAGGGCGGATAGAATTTTACTGCGGAATCACGTTGACAGCGCGGACCTTCTTGCTGTCTCTGGGATCAGCTTCCGTATCAAAGGTTACGGCCTGGCCTTCCTGCAGCGTCTTGAATCCGTCAACCTGGATAGAAGAATAATGCACGAATACATCCTCTCCGTTGTCGGCATTGGTAATAAAACCATAGCCTTTCTCCGCGTTGAACCATTTAACAGTACCATTACTCATAAGGTACCCTCCTTAAAATAATAAAAATTATAATATGCTCCTGTCTCTGGGCAGAAGACATATCAGAACTCGGGTTTGCCGGTAAGATTCCGGATATTTCCTGTCCCGTGTATCCTCGACCCAAAAAAATCACATATTTTTGTAAACCTTCGAACGTGTCAAAGACTTACAAAAATATGTGAAATCATTGAATCGTTTTTTGAATACGACCCTATCATAGCGCTGTTTTTAGGGACTGTCAACACTAAAAAATGCCCAAAATAAATTTTTGTATACAATGCACAACAGGAAGCGGAACATAATCCGACGGTTGACAACAGATTATACGATATAATAGGATGGATACGGGAAAGCGGGTTTCTCCTCTATGGCAGGAAGAGGGAGCCGAAAATACCGCCGGGCTTTCCGTGCGGCGCTTCCGGGACGCGCGGCAGCGGTGTGCGGCGGCCTTTTTGGGGCGTGCTTTCCCAAGGCAGGATCGGGATCTTACGGATTTGGGCCTATTCCCGTTTTGGGAGTACCCAAAACGGGAAAGGCAAGGGTATAAAATTGGAAAAGGAAAACAGGGAACGGGCCGGGGAGAGGCCTCGGGAAAACGGGGAAGAGACAGAGTCCGGAAGGAAGGGGATCCGGCTTCCGGAGGCGGTCGGTGAGATCGTCCGCAGGCTGGAGGAGGCGGGATATGAGGCCTATGCCGTGGGAGGATGTGTGCGTGACAGCCTGCTGGGGCGTGCGCCCAGCGATTGGGATATCACCACGTCGGCCAGGCCGGAGGAAGTAAAACGGCTGTTTAAACGGACGGTGGATACCGGACTGGCCCACGGCACGGTGACGGTGCTGTGGCAGGGAAGCGGTTATGAAGTTACTACCTATCGTGTGGATGGGGAATACGAAGACGGCAGACATCCGAAGGAGGTAGCGTTTACCGGCGAGCTGAGGGAGGACCTCGGGCGCAGGGATTTTACCGTCAATGCCATGGCTTATAATGAAAAAAAGGGGCTGGTGGACATTTTCGGCGGACAGAAGGATCTGGAAGAAGGGGTCATCCGGTGTGTGGGAGAGGCGGATGAACGGTTCGGGGAAGATGCCCTTCGGATTATGCGCGCGGTACGGTTTTCCGCGCAGCTGGGTTTCTCCATCGAAAAGAAAACCGGGGAGGCCATCCGCCGCCATGCGGCCTGCCTGGAAAAGGTAAGCGCCGAGCGGATTCAGGTGGAGTTAACCAAGCTCGTAACGAGCCCTCATCCGGATTATCTGCGGATTGCCTGGGAGACGGGCATTACCCGGGTCATCCTGCCGGAATTCGACCGGCTGATGGAACTGCCCCAAAACAATCCCCATCACTGCTATTGCGTGGGAGAACATACCCTGCATGCCATGAAGGCCTCCCCCGCGGATAAATGTCTGCGCCTGGCTCTTTTGTATCATGACTTCGGAAAAGCCGAATGCCACACCAGAGACGAAAAGGGGATTGATCATTTCTACGGCCATGCGAAAGCCGGAAGCGAAATGGCCCGCCGGGTGCTAAAGAGGCTGCGGTATGACAACGATACCACGGACCGGGTCTGCGCCCTGGTATACTGGCACGATTACAGGATAGAGCCGGACATCCGGGCCGTGCGCCGCGCCGTTTCGCGGGTCGGGCCGGAGCTGTTTCCCCTTCTTCTACAGGTGAAAAGGGCCGATCTGGAGGCGCAGAGCGATTACCGCCGGCAGGAAAAGCTGGATTGGCTTATGCGGCTGGAAAGGCTGGCGGGGCAGATCCGGGAGCAGGGAGACTGCCTGACCCTGAAGGATCTGGCCGTGGACGGACGGGATCTGATGGCGGCAGGCCAAAAACCGGGGCCGGGACTGGGCCGTACGCTGCAGGCCCTTCTGCAGATGGTACTGGACGATCCGTCCCGGAATACGAAAGAATATTTGCTGGCGAACCTTCCGAAAGAAACATAACTTTCCGCCCCTCTTCATAAGATGGTAGTACCTGGTATGAGAGGGAGGAAACGGCGGTGAACGACAGAGCGGTAAGCGTATTTGATAATTATGATATAGAGATCCTCCGGACTACGAAGGGGAGAGGGGCCATCCTCGGACAGACGCCGGCCGGGTGGCTGATCCTGAAGGAGTATACCGGCCCTGCGGCAAGGCTGCAGATACAGGAAAAGCTGCTTTCCTCCGTCCGGGAGAACGGATTTGCGGATACGGAACAGCTTTGGAGAAATAAAGACGGGGAACTGATTACCTATGATCAGGACCGGACTCCTTATATCGTGAAAACCTGGCCTGAGGGGCGGGAATGTAATCTGAGGGACGTAAAAGAATGCCAGAATGCGGTAAAGACTCTCGGAAAGCTGCATAATGCCATGCGCCTTCCGGAACTGGCAAAGGAATATCCCGTGCCCGCGTTCAGCCTGGAAAACGAATACGGTAAGCACAACCGGGAGCTGAAGAAGGTGCGGAAATATCTCAGGGAAAAAGGTCAGAAAACGGAGTTTGAACGCTTCCTCTTCCAGCATTATGATTTTTTCTATGAAAAAGCCCTCGAAACGGCGGAATACATGGGAACAAAGAGCGAGTGTGCGCAGCAGACGGACGCCGGGTTCTGCCATGGGGACTTTCAGCACCACAATCTTCTATGGAAAACGGACGGCTTTACGGTGGTCAATTTTGAGAAGTATCTTCTGGACAATCCGGTGCGGGATCTGTATCTGTTCATGAGAAAGCTTCTGGAGAAAAATAACTGGTCCGTGAGCCTGGCCGTGAGCATCCTGACGGCCTATGAAACACAGCGGGCGCTGACGGACGGGGACCGGAGACAGCTTTATTACCGCTTTTCCTATCCGGAGAAATTTTGGAAGATCGTCAACTTTTACTACAATAACGGGAAAGCCTGGATACCCGGTAAAAATCGGGAAAAGCTGGAAAGGCTTCTGCGTCAGGAGGACGATAAGAAGGCGTTTCTTACCAGTGTTTTCAGGTGACCGGGCGGGACAAAACCGGAGAATGCGGCAGAATAACGCAGGTTTTTCGGGGAAAGGCTTGACAAAGGCAACATGAGCGTTTATATATAATATAGTGTTTTAAGAGTTCGCTCTTTTTGCATAGACACAACTAAAATCGATTACAGGAGGAGTTCATAATGAACAAAACAGAATTAGTAGCGGCTATTGCTGATAAGGCTGAAATTTCCAGGAAGGATGCGGAAAAGGTAATCGCGGCTTTCACGGAAACGGTGGCTTGCGAACTGAAGAAGGGCGGCAAGGTTCAGCTGGTTGGTTTTGGTACTTTTGAGGTGTCCGAGAGGGCGGCAAGGGAAGGAAGGAATCCGCAGAGCGGGGAGCCCATGCAGATCGCTGCTTCCAAGGCGCCCAGATTCAAAGCCGGCAAGGCTTTCAAGGACATGCTGAACGCATAATCTGTATCGGTATAATAGCGGCTGCCGGGGGAACGGCGGCCGCTTTTTTAGACAGATTTGGGAGCCCGCCAGGGCGGAATGGGAGAGATTTGAAACGAAGTTTCAGAATCTCTATTTTGAGACGGTATCGCGGGCTCTGCCTGCGATATGCAGGGGGATGGAAAATGAGACTGGATAAGTATTTAAAGGTATCCCGGCTGATCAAGAGGCGTACGGTAGCGAACGAGGCCTGCGATGCAGGGCGCGTACTGATCAATGACAAGCCGGCCAAGGCATCCGCAAACGTGAAGGAAGGGGACGTGATCACCATCGCCTTCGGCACCAAGGACGTAAAGGTGGAGGTCCTTAGCGTGCAGGAGACGGTAAGAAAGGAAGAGGCAAAGGAGTTGTTCCGGTATCTGTAAAGAACCGTGAGGACCATGAATACTGCCCGGCCCGCCCACATATATATCTTAAAGAAGCAGTATATGGGAAGCTGTTTCCGGAAAGCAGGGAAACGAGGAGGGCCGGGTTATGGAAGAACTGAATGCAGGCAGGGGGAGGCAGCACAAAATTTCTTTGACGGACAGAGGGCTGTGCAATATCAGCGGTGTATGCGACGTGCTGTCCTTTGACGTGGCGGAAGTCCTTCTGGAAACCGAACAGGGGATGCTGATGATCAAAGGGACGGACCTGCATGTAAGCCGCCTAATGCTGGATAAGGGAGAGGTGGATGTGGACGGCAGGATCGACAGTCTGACCTATTCCGAGAACACGGGATACGGCGGAAAAGGGGAGTCCCTTTTTGCCAGGCTTTTTAAGTAGGTGGCTGTGTGAGCGGTCAGATTGCTGGGGAAGGATGGTTCATGCTGCATTCCTTTCTCCTGGGAGCCTGCATTACTTTATTTTATGATCTGTTCCGTATCCTGAGACGGATTATCCCCCACAGGACATTGCTGTTATCTCTGGAAGACCTGATATTCTGGATCCTGGCCACGGCCGGTATTTTCTACCTGCTCTATTACGAGAATAACGGGATGTTCCGCTGGTTTTCGGTTATCGGGGCGGGGGCCGGTATGCTTCTGTATAAAAATACGCTGAGCGCTCCCTTCGTGAGCCTGATTTCCGGCCTGATAAACAGGATCCTCGCGCTCCTGGGAAAGTTCCTGTGGAAGCTGACGGCACCGTTTCGCTTTCTATGGAAAAAAGGGAGAATCCTGGGGGGCCGGGCGGCACGCAGGTGCGCGCACCGGATGCGGATGGGATGCAGGAGGATAAATTCCAGGTTGACTGTATGGCGCAAAACGATTAAAATGAAAAAAAGAAGGGGGCTTTTACGCAAAAAGGGGGAATTGGATGATAAAAAGAAAAGTGGTCTTTCGTAAAAAGAAACAGAACCATTTTGCCATGTTTCTGGTGACCACGGTGGTATTCATGCTTCTGGTGGTGGTTTCCGCTAAAAGCGCACAGCTGGAGGAAAAGCGGGCGGCATACAAGCTGAGGGAAACGGCGCTTCAGGAACAGATAGACGCGGAATATGAACGGGCGGAGCAGATCGAAGAGTACAGGAAATATACTCAGACGAAAAAGTATGTGGAGGAAGTGGCCAAGGAAAAGCTGGGCCTGGTAAATGAGGGAGAAATCATCTATAAGCCGGAAAAATGAGGGAGATCGGATGGAAGCAAAGTCCGGTCTCTTTTTATGCGCAGGAGCGCATATGGAAGTTAGCTGTTTTGCAGCATGCGGACCAAGCGGAAAGCAGGAAGAAAATCTTCCTTACTCGATCTTTGAAAGACGGAAAGCGACCTTTTATCCGATAGGAAGGGAAAAAGAAAGGGAAAAAGGGAAAAAGTTCCAGATGAAAAAAAGAGGAGTGCGGCCATGCTTTGACAAATCATGCGGCTGAGGTTGCGTATAATCAACCCAGACGGCGGCTTAAAGCCGGCCGGAAGAAAGGTGGTTGAAAGGATGAAGAGCAGGGGTGTGATGGAATCGGCACAGTCCGCATATCTTTTGGAATATGGCAGGCGCAGGATACAGGTTTGTGCGGATACGTTCCGGAATCTGGCGCAGATTTTCGGGGAGGAAGAATCCGGGGAAGGAAAGGAAGGCGGCGGGACCAGGCCGGCCTGTTTTATCAGGAAAAGAATGGCGGAGGAACGACGGATTTTTGCGGGAAACCTGCAGGGGCTGGCCGATATGATGAACGGCGTGGCGGATGAATCCGTCCGGTTTATCAGCTTGGGAACCAGACGGCAGAAGCAGATTGCCAAAGGGCTTCTGGGGGAAGGGATCCTGGCCGGCGATCTGTATCTGGTACAGAGGGGAAACGGTCATATGGAGCTGTCCGTCACCTTATCCTCCCGGACAAAGAGCGCCAGGACGGCGGAGGAAGCGGCCGATTACCTTTCCGTACTCATGGATATGCGCCTGGTGTCCGCAAAAAGGAACTCCTTTTTTATCGGAGAGGATCCGTTATGCTATTTTTTTGAGGAGGAACCCGGCTATATCTATATGACGGGATCGGCCCGGGCGGTGAAAGAGACGGAGACGGTTTCCGGGGATAATTTTGCTTTTTTTGAAGCGGAGGACGGGAATCTGAGCGTGGTGCTCAGCGACGGGATGGGATCCGGGGAGGAAGCATTTCGGGACAGCGGCGCCGTGGCGGATATGACGGAAGCTATGCTGGAGGCAGGATTGGAGCCGGAAATGGCGGTTCGGCTTTTAAACGGCGCGGTAACGGGGAACGGAAGGGAGGACAAGCTTCCTACGCTGGATTTGTGCAGCGTGGATCTATACGAGGGCAGATGCCAGTTTCTGAAGGCGGGAGCCGCCGCGAGCTTTATCAAGCACGGAAGTACGGTGGAAAAGGTGGCGGCGGCAACACTGCCACTGGGCGCCTTCGGGCGCATGCGGCCGGAAAGAATCAGACGGGAAATTTATGACGGGGATTATATTATCCTGCTTTCGGACGGTGTGACGGAGGGATGGCCTACGGAGGACGGAGAGGAGCGGATCTGCGAGCTGCTGGCCGGCCTGGACATCCTTTCCCCGTCCGAGATGGCGGGGCAGATCATGCGGTACGCCATCGAACACAGCGAAGGCCGTATCAGGGACGATATGACGGTACTGGTGGCTGGGATCTGGGAAAGACAGCGGCAGTAACGGATGCAGGGAGCATGGATTCCCAGAATGACCCTGCGGATCCTGCGCCACCCCTGCCCGTCCCCGCTGGATCATCATGCGCCGCGGGGACGGGCAGGGGTGGTGCAGGATCATTCATGCGTTTGGCGTGCAAGGCTCCCGGCTTGATTTGACTTTTTCCCGGGGATTGGATATAGTGGGAGGCAGAGAAAAAAGAGGGAAGGGAGCCAGACAGTGGGTCGGATGGGCGCAGGACGGGACGGGCTTATGGAAAGGGTCCGGGATTATATGGAAAGGGAACGGATGGCGGAGACGGGAAGCAGGATCGTGGCCGGAGTTTCCGGCGGCGCGGATTCCGTCTGCCTTCTGTATCTGTTAACCGGGCTGGCAGAGGAATTCGGGTGGAGGATCGCCGTGGTACATGTAAACCACAGGATACGCCCGGAAGCGGCGGAGGACGCCCGGTATGTGGAGAAACTCTGTAAGGCGCTCTTTGTCCCCTTTTATTTGAAGGAGACGGATGTGGAAGGCCTGGCAAAGGAACAGGGTATGTCCGTGGAGGAAGCGGGGCGTAAGGCGCGGTATGAGGCGTTTTCGGAAGCGGCAGAGCGCTTTGGGGCTGACCGCATCGCAGTGGCCCATAACAGAAACGACAGGGCGGAGACGCTTCTTTTCCACCTGTTTCGGGGGACGGGGCTTGCCGGGATGGGTTCCATCCGGCCCGTGAGGGGAAATGTGATTCGGCCGCTTCTGTGCCTGGGCAGGGAAGAAATCGAAGGATGGCTCGCAGAAAGAAAGATTGCGTGGCGTATAGATGAGAGCAATGTGACCGATACTTATACCAGAAACCGGATCAGGAACCATATCCTTCCTTACGCGCGCCAGGCAGTCTGCCAGGGAGCGGACATTCATCTGGCACAGGAAGCGGAACTGCTTTCCGCCACGGCGGATTATGTGCTCCGCATGACCCGGGAAGCGATGGGACGCTGTGTAAAAGAGGAAAGCCGAGAGAGGACGGAAATTGACGTGCACGCTTTTCTCCGGGAGGACGGTCTGCTGCAGGGCCATATGCTGTTAGAAGCGTTGAAAAGGCTTTCCGGCGGGGGAAAGGATTTGGGAACAAGTCATGTAGCCGCGGTGCGCGGCCTGTTTGAAAAGCAGGGCGGGCGCAGGGTATTGCTGCCCTGCGGGCTGGAGGCCGTACGCAGCTTTGACCGTGTGATCCTGCGGAATCCGGCCGAGCGGGAGGAGAGGCAAAGGGGCCAGGGGAGGGCGGAGGAGCAAAAAGACATTCTGCCGTCCCGGGAGATCAGCCTGACCGGACCGATCCGGGAATGCAAAAGAGGCGAAATCGTGCTGCCGGGATTGGGATTTTTGGAATTTTCCCTGGAAACGGGAGGATTTTTAGTGCCAATCGAGCAAAAAACATATACGAAATGGTTTGATTATGATAAAATAGAATCTCTGGCGGTCAGGACCAGAAGGCCGGGAGATTATCTTTGTATCAACGAGGGACTTCAGAGGAAGAGCCTGAAGGAATATCTGATCCAGGAAAGGATACCGGCATGGGAGAGGGACCGCATACCGCTTCTGGCGGACGGAAGCCACATCCTGTGGGTAGTGGGGCATCGGATCAGCAGCGCGGTCAAGGTGAGGGAAGATACGAAAAAGGTGCTGCGTATACACATAAGAGGAGGAAAAGAGGATGGCTGAGCAAGTCAGAGTGATGTTGACGGAGGAAGAAGTGGACGCGCGGATCAAGGAGATCGGCGAGCAGATCAGCAGGGATTATGCAGGAAGGCAGGTCCACCTGCTGTGCGTGTTAAAGGGCGGAAGCTTCTTCATGTGCGAACTGGCCAAAAGGATCACGGTACCGGTATCCATAGATTTTATGTCCGTATCCAGCTATGGAAGTTCCACCAAGTCCAGCGGCGTGGTGAGGATTGTCAAGGATCTGGACGAACCTCTGAAGGATAAGGACGTGATCATCGTGGAGGACATTGTGGACTCCGGCCGTACGCTGAGCTACCTGATGGATATGATGCGCGACCGCGGGCCGAAGAGTCTGGCGCTCTGTACACTCCTGGATAAGCCTGACCGCAGGGTGGTGGAGGTGAAGGTGGATTACACGGGCTTTCAGATCCCGGATGAATTCGTGGTGGGATACGGTTTGGATTATGATCAGAAATACAGAAACCTCCCGTATATCGGCGTGGTGGAGTTCGCCGAATGACGGAGGCTTAAGAAGTGGGCTGCCGCATAGGAAATGCGGCAAAAAGGAGGAAGAAATTGGGTAAGAACGGCAGAAGCCTAAATCTTATTTTCGTCCTGCTTCTGGGCGCGCTGCTCGTCATGGTATGGAGCAGCTCGCTTAACCAGGTGCAGGACAATTATACGTGGGGGGCGCTGGAACGGGATTTGGAGGCCGGGAACGTGAACGGCGTGGTAATCAGCCAGAATAAGGAGACGCCCACCGGCTCCGCGTCGGTGATGACCAAAAACGGCGATAATCGGACCTTATATGTCACCAATGTGGAAGAGGTGATGGAACTTCTGGACCGGTACGGGATAGACCCCATGGTAAGGGATGTGCCGCAGGACAGCTGGTTTTTGAATAACATGCTTCCCATGCTGCTGGCGGCCGCCCTCTTTATGGTATTTTTCTTCATGATGATGAACGCTCAGAATGCCGGGGCCGGCGCCGGAAACAATAAGATGATGAACTTCGGGAAAAGCCGCGCCAGGATGAGCGTGGGCGGTGATAACAATATCACGCTGAAGGATGTGGCGGGACTGAAGGAAGAAAAAGAGGATCTGGAGGAGATCATCGATTTTCTGCGGGAACCCGGAAAATACACGAAGGTGGGGGCCAGGATCCCCAAGGGCGTGCTGCTGGAGGGACCTCCCGGAACGGGTAAGACGCTGTTGGCCAAGGCGATAGCGGGCGAGGCAGACGTGCCGTTCTTCTCGATTTCCGGTTCGGATTTCGTGGAGATGTTCGTGGGTGTGGGCGCTTCCAGGGTGCGCGATCTGTTTGAAGATGCGAAAAGGAATGCTCCCTGTATCGTATTTATCGACGAAATCGACGCGGTGGCCAGACGGCGGGGCACGGGCATGGGCGGCGGCCATGACGAGCGGGAACAGACGCTCAACCAGCTCCTGGTGGAGATGGACGGCTTCGGCGTGAACGAGGGCATCATCGTTCTGGCGGCAACGAACCGGGTGGACATCCTGGATCCCGCCATCCTGCGTCCAGGCCGTTTTGACCGGAAAATCGCCGTGGGCACGCCGGATGTGGGGGGCAGGGAGGAGATCCTGACCCTCCATGCAAAGAATAAACCCCTTGCGGAAAACGTGGATTTAAAGCAGGTCGCCCAGACCACGGCCGGATTTACGGGCGCGGACCTGGAAAATCTGCTAAACGAGGCCGCCATCCTGGCGGCGGGCGCGTCCCGGGCCTATGTGGCCCAGGAGGATATCAGCAAGGCTTTCGTGAAGGTGGGGATCGGAACGGAAAAGAAGAGCCGCATCATCACCGATCAGGAGAAGCGGATTACGGCGTTCCATGAAGCGGGGCACGCGATCCTGTTCCATGTGCTGCCGGATGTGGGGCCCGTCTATACGGTTTCCATCATCCCCACAGGCCAGGGAGCGGCGGGATACACCATGCCGCTGCCGGAACGGGACGATATGTTCTATACAAAGGGGCGGATGGAGCAGGAGATCATGGTTTCCCTGGGAGGGCGTATCGCGGAACAGCTGATCTTCGACGATATCACGACGGGAGCCTCCAGCGACATTAAGAAAGCTACTAAAATGGCCCGGAAAATGGTGACCAGGTTCGGCATGTCGGATTCCATCGGCGTGGTCTGCTACGACGACGATGACGACGAGGTTTTCATCGGACGCGACCTGGCCCATGCCAAATCCCACAGCGAGATGATCAGCGGAGAAATCGACAGGGAAGTAAAGGACATTATCGACAGATGCTACAGAAGGGCGAAGGAGCTGATTCTGGAGAACTTGGAGATCCTTCACAAATGCGCGGACCTTCTGCTGGAAAAGGAACGGATTACCCGGGAAGAATTCGAAGCCCTTTTCCGGAAGGAGCCGTCCTTCTTCGGAAGTGTAGATGTGTAGATTGTGAATAATATACAAAAACACAATACTCATTTTGTAATATTTGTGAAAAGTGGAACTGTACAAAAACGGAGGGGTTTGCTATTATAATAAACGTAACCCCCCCCAATACATTTATAGTTTTTTGCTATACCCCATAAGAAATACCTTCTCTAAAAAAGGCAGTTACTCGTAACTGTCTTTTTTACTACACTCAAGACAAACGCGCGAATGGGCCTGCGGCTCCGCGACACCCTCTTCCTGGCCCCGCGGAGCCGCAGGCCCATTCGTGCGTTTGTCGTGTACTCTACTGAAAAGTTCTTGAATCTGTGAAGGTTATCGGTTACAATAACTGAGAAAGGGTGTATGTGAATATGAACTTTGAACGGTTTTTGCGGGGAGAGCAGTACCAATACATCAACAGTATGCGCCCGGTCCTCAGTAAAAAGGCGCTGTTTTCCGATACCACAGGAAACTTCATTTCACCGGCCGAACCGGCTCCCTACAGCGAAGTGACGATACGATTCCGCTCCAAGAAGAACAATCTGGACAGGGTTTTTTTTGTTTGCAAGGGGCAGAAGGAGCTGATGTACAAAGCGGAATCGGATTCCCTTTTTGACTATTACGAGCATAAGCATCAGCTGGATAACGAGAAAATTTCCTATTATTTTGAGATACAGTCGGGCAAGGTGAGATGCTGCTACGATGCCAGAGGCGTGGTAAAGCAGGCGGAGGAACATTATTACTTTGCCATTATACCGGGGTTCTCAACGCCGGACTGGGCCAAGGGCGCGGTAATGTACCAGATCATGACCGACCGGTTCTGCAACGGGGATCCTTCCAACGATGTACAGACCGGAGAGTATCGTTATATTTCGGACCGGGTTAAGCATGTGGAAGATTGGTACAGCTATCCGGAACGGATGGACGTACGCAATTTTTACGGAGGGGATCTGCAGGGCGTCCTAGATAAGATGGACTACCTGCAGGAGCTGGGAATCGATGTAATCTATTTTAATCCTTTATTTGTTTCTCCATCCAATCACGGATATGATATTCAGGATTATGATTATATTGATCCCCATTTCGGTAAAATCGTCAGCGACGAAGGGGAACTTCTTGCGGATTGGCAGCAGGAGAACCGTTTCGCCACGCGCTATATCGACAGGGTGACCAACAGAGCCAACCTGGAAGCCAGCAACGGACTGTTTATCGATCTGGTGAGAGAGGCGCACAGGAGGGGAATGCGGGTTATTATCGACGGCGTCTTCAATCACTGTGGGTCTTTTAATAAATGGCTGGATCGGGAAAGGATCTATGAGGGCCGGGAGGGCTATGAAAAGGGCGCCTTCATAGACCGGGAAAGCCCGTACCACGGTTACTTTATGTTCCATGACGGGAACCATTTTCCCTATAATCCCACCTACGACGGCTGGTGGGGGCACGACACTCTGCCGAAACTGAATTATGAAGGTTCCAGCGAACTGTATGAGTATATTATGAAGGTGGCGGCCAAATGGGTATCCCCTCCTTTTCATGCGGACGGATGGAGGCTGGATGTGGCGGCGGACCTGGGGCATTCTCCGGAATTCAACCATAAATTCTGGAGAGATTTCCGCCGTGCGGTGAAGAGTGCCAATCCGGATGCGCTCATCCTGGCCGAGCATTACGGGGATCCGTCCTCCTGGCTGCAGGGAGACCAATGGGATACGGTGATGAATTACGATGCTTTCATGGAACCCGTAACCTGGTTTCTGACAGGGATGCAGAAGCACAGCGATGATTTCAGGGAGGATCTTTTGGGAGATGCGGAAAGCTTTTGGGGAGCCATGGATTACCATGGAGCCTGCTTTTCTTCCCCGTCTCTTTTCGTAGCCATGAACGAGCTGTCCAATCATGACCATTCCCGGTTTTTAACCCGTACCAATAAAAAGGTGGGACGGCTCAACACGCTGGGGCCGGAGGCCGCCAGTGAGGGTGTGGATAAGGCGGTGATGCGGGAGGCCGTTTTGATTCAGATGACCTGGCCTGGAGCACCCACGGTCTATTACGGAGACGAGGCCGGTGTGTGCGGATTTACCGATCCGGATAACCGCAGGACCTATCCCTGGGGACGGGAGGATCAGGAAATGATCGCTTACCATAAAGCGCTGATCCGAATGCATAAGGAAAATCAGGAATTTAAAACAGGCTCTATTAAATGTATGGTCTCCCAGCGGAATGTGATCGGTTACGGGCGGTTCAACAGGCAGAACCATTCCCTGATCCTCATCAATAACGCGGAGCAGGAGATGACAAAGGAATTGTCGGTCTGGGAGCTGGGGATTCCAAGGGAATCGGAGATGGTACAGCTGCTGCTCACGTGCAGGGAAGGGTTCTATACGGATCCGGTAAAATACCAGGTACGCAGCGGAAAAATCGTGGTGACGCTTCCTCCCGTAGGAGGTATCGTGCTGCAGTATCGTACCCCGGCCAGGAATAAGGCGGAGCAATCCGGAAGGGACGGTATACTCACGGCGCGGGACAGGGGGGAAGATGCCGGAAGGGATAGAAAAAATTTCTTGCATTTCACGTAAAGGTGTGATTAAATAGATAATGCGCAAGGCACGAGGGGCTGAAGCTCCCTGCGTGCCCGGCGTTATGGATGGGTTCCCGAGTGGCCAAAGGGGACAGACTGTAAATCTGCTGCAAATTGCTTCGGTGGTTCGAATCCACCCCCATCCATTTTCCGCTGGTATGGTGGAATAGGCAGACACAAGAGACTTAAAATCTCTCGGGGGCAACCCCGTGCCGGTTCAAGTCCGGCTACCAGCATTTTCAGAAGGAGGAACCCGTTTTCAGCCCGGCGCTGAAGACGGGTTCCTCCTTTTACGGCGTCTTATGAAGTCAATATCGGCATGCCAAAAAGTCAGAAAGAGGATTGTGGGCCGCGTCGGGAAGGGGTAAAATAAGCGTATGTGGATCCGCCGCCGGCCGGAGGGATACATGCCTTTGGATTTTCTTCGGGAAACACCGGCCGGGGCAAAACGAATCAGCGAAATGGAGGTATGGCGATATGGAGAAATGGACTCGGTCCTGGTTTACACCTACTCTGCCCATGGGGAAGAACGGGGAACGTCTGACAGGGTCAAGGGAACACATCACGCTCTCGAAGGATGCAGCGAAGGAAGGGATGGTTCTGCTGAAGAATGAGGGTGGGATTCTGCCCCTGAAAAAGGGGACGAGGATCGCCCTGTTCGGAAAGGGTACCTTTGATTATGTGAAGGGCGGCGGCGGAAGCGGCGACGTTACGGTGGCCTATATCCGCAACCTGTACGAGGGATTCAAGCTGCAGGGGGATAAGGTGGATATTTTCGAGCCCCTGTGCGACTATTACCGCAGGGATGTGGAGCAGCAGTACGAGGCCGGAAATGCACCGGGTATGACCGTGGAGCCCCCGGTGCCGGAGGAACTGCTCATGCAGGCAAAGGCTTATACGGATACGGCGATTATCTCTATCTGCCGTTTTTCCGGCGAAGGATGGGACCGCAAGAGCGTGCTGGACGATCAGAACAAAAACCTCTGGGAAGGGGAACGGGAGATGGCGGAACGCTCCGCAAAGATTTTTGCCAACGGCGACTTCTGCCTGTCCGTGGCGGAAGAGGCCATGGTAGAGGCCGTGAAGAAGAATTTCGCAAAAGTGATTGTGGTTATGAACGTTGGCGGTATGGTGGATACCTCCTGGTTTGTAAATGAGGATGACATCGGTGCCGTGCTGATGGCATGGCAGGGCGGAATGGAGGGCGGACTTGCGGCGGCGGAACTGCTGACTGGAGACGGAAATCCTTCCGGCAAGCTGTCCGATACCTTTGCAAAGACGCTGGAGGATTATCCCTCCACCTACAATTTCCATGAGTCCAGAGAATATGTGGATTATACGGACGATATTTATGTGGGATACCGTTATTTCGAGACCGTTCCGGGAGCTGCCGAACGGGTGAATTATCCCTTCGGATTCGGACTTTCCTATACGACCTTTGATGTAGAAACGCTTTGTGCAGACGAAAGGGACGGAAAAATAGAGATCGCGGTAACGGTGACCAATACCGGCTGCGTGGCAGGCAAGGAAGTGGTGCAGGCCTATTACGGCGCGCCTCAGGGCAGACTGGGTAAACCGGCCAGGGAACTGGCTGCGTTTTGCAAGACGAGAAACCTGCAGCCAGGAGAAACACAGCGGCTTGGAATGAGCTTTGCCGTGGAGGATATGGCTTCTTATGACGATCTGGGAAAGGTCCGCAAGGCAGCCTGGCTTTTGGAAAAGGGGACGTATGCTTTCTATGTGGGCACTTCCGTACGCGATGCCAAAAAACTGGACTTCACCTATGAGGTAGGTGAGGATGTGGTAACGAAGCAGCTTACGAGCCGCCTGACGCCGTCCTGTCTGGTCAAGAGGATGCTGGCGGACGGAAGCTTTGAAGAACTGCCTCAGGGTGAGCCCAACGATCCCAATGCAAACGAGCTTCAGGGTATGGCCTTCGAGGAGATGGAAGGGTTTGTGCCTGCGGTTCGCGGCAGGGGCAGATATCAGCGCTGGAAGGAGCCCTTCAAGGGAGAACATCCCTTCATAGAGGTGGCGGAAGGGAAAATCACGGTGGATGAATTCCTGGCCCAGCTTTCGGACGAGGAAGTGGCTCATCTGTTGGGAGGGCAGCCCAACACAGGCGTGGCAAATACATACGGATACGGAAATCTGCCGGAGTACGGCGTTCCTTCCGTCATGACTGCGGACGGCCCTGCAGGGCTGCGCATCGCGCCGGAATGCGGCGTAAACACCACCTGCTGGCCCTGCTCTACCCTTCTGGCCTGCAGCTGGAATCCCGAAGTGGTGGAAGCCGTGGGAGCGGCAGGCGGTGCGGAGGTGAAGGAAAACAATATCGCCATGTGGTTAACACCTGCCGTCAATATCCACAGAAGTCCTCTGTGCGGCCGGAACTTCGAGTACTATTCCGAGGATCCGTTCCTGGCCGGAAAGCTGGCCGGAGCAATGGTGGCAGGGATCCAGTCCAACCATGTGGGAGCCACGGTGAAGCATTTCGCTTTCAATAATAAGGAAAGCAACCGGAAAAACAGCGATTCCAGGGTGTCCGAGCGCGCGGCGAGGGAAATTTATCTGAAAGCCTTCGAGATCATCGTAAAGGAGGCGGATCCCTGGTCGATCATGACCTCCTACAATATCATTAACGGCCACCGCGCTTCCGAAAACGCGGATCTGCTGGAAGGCATCCTGAGAAACGAATGGGGATACGAGGGGTGCGTAACCACGGACTGGTGGACCTGCGGGGAACATTATAAGGAAACCAAGGCCGGAAACGATGTAAAGATGGGCTGCGGCTATCCGGAACGTTTGCTGGAGGCGCTGGAAAAGGGCTGTCTTACCCGGGCGGAGATGGATGCCTGCGCAAAGAGGATCCTGAACCTGATCCTGAAAATCGATTAATTGAGTATGAGGACATGCTTTCCCACAGGGCAGGGGCGCCGTTAGGGCGCCCCTGCCCTGTGACCATCACGCGCCGCGGGGCCAGGCCGGGGGTGTCGAGGAGCCGCAGGCCTATTCATTCGTTTATTGTGAGTTTTTTGAGAAAGGTATTGTGTTAATTTTTTATCAGAGTTATAATAAAGGGCAGTGGATACCTCGGAGACGGGGCGTCCAGGGATCAATTTTTAAGGAATGGGAGGGCTGAAGGACGAGCCTTCGGTCTCCCAGCTTTCAGCGCATATTGTGCGCAGATAGGAGCAAACATGAGCAGATTTACGTTACCAAGAGACATTTACCATGGAAAGGGCTGCCTGGAAGAGCTGAAGAACCTGAAAGGAAAGAAGGCGATCCTGGTTGTGGGCGGCGGTTCCATGAAGCGCCAGGGATTTTTGGATCGGGCCGTGGGCTATCTGAAGGAAGCCGGTATGGAAGTGGAAGTGTTTGAAGGCGTGGAGCCGGATCCTTCGGTGGAAACCGTTATGAAGGGCGCGGAAGCGATGCGCAGGTTTGAGCCTGATTGGATTGTATCCATGGGCGGCGGCTCTCCGATCGATGCGGCAAAGGCCATGTGGGCATTCTATGAGTATCCGGAGACCACCTTCGAGGATCTTTGCATCCCGTTCAATTTCCCGGAGCTGAGACAGAAAGCCAAATTCGCGGCGATCCCTTCCACGTCCGGAACCGCCACGGAAGTTACGGCTTTCTCCGTGATCACCAATTACCAGACCGGCGTGAAGTATCCGCTGGCTGATTTCAATATTACTCCCGATGTGGCTATCGTGGATCCCGACCTTGTGGCCGGACTTCCTGCAAAGCAGGTTGCTTACACGGGTATGGATGCGCTGACGCATGCCATTGAGGCTTATGTTTCCACCCTGAACTGCGCCTTTACGGATCCGCTGGCTCTGCAGGCCATCGAAATGGTACTCGACTACCTGCCCGCTTCCTACCGCGGAAACATGGATGCCAGGGAACAGATGCACTATGCACAGTGCCTGGCAGGAATGGCATTCTCCAATGCCCTTCTTGGAATCGTACATTCTATGGCTCATAAGACGGGCGCCGCTTTCTCCACCGGCCACATTACCCACGGCTGCGCCAATGCCATGTACCTTCCTTACGTGATCAAATACAACGCCAAAGAGCCTGTAGCGGCCAAGCGTTATGCTGAGATCGCACGCAGGATGGGGCTGCCCGGAACGTCGGAAAAGGCTCTGATCAACAGCCTGTGCGAGAAGATCGACGACTTCAATGTACAGATGAGCATTCCGAAGACCCTGAAGGAATTCGGCATCATTGAGGACGAATTCAAGGAGAAGATCGCAGGGATTTCCGAGCGTGCGGTGGGAGATGCCTGCACAGGCTCCAACCCTCGTCCTATCGATCCTGCGACCATGGAGCGCCTGTTCACCTGCATTTACTACGGCACGGAAGTGGATTTCTAAACAGGACGGCGTCGGGATACATAGCTTCCGGCAAATAAGTTTATAGACTGAAAACGAAAAACGCTTTTCCCGTATCGGCTGCGATATGGGGAAGGCGTTTTTAGCAAAATAAAAGGAGGCTTTAAATGAGCGGACATATCAGAATTGGTATTTACGGTTACGGAAATCTGGGAAAAGGGGTAGAATGTGCGGTAAAGCAAAATCCGGACATGGAACTGGCCGCGGTTTTCACCAGGCGGGATCCGAAATCCCTGTCCGTGCTGACGGAGGGCGTGGGCGTATATCGCGCGGAAGATGCTGCGGCTATGCAGGATAAGGTGGATGTGATGATCCTCTGCGGCGGCAGTGCCACGGATCTCCCGACGCAGACGCCAAAGCTGGCCAGGTATTTTCACGTGATCGACAGTTTCGACACCCACGCGAAGATTCCGGAGCATTTCGCGGCGGTGGATGCGGCAGCGAAGGAGAGCGGGAAGATTGCCGTCATTTCCTGCGGCTGGGATCCGGGAATGTTTTCTTTAAACCGTCTGTATGCGGGAGCGATCCTTCCCCGGGGCTGCGACTATACGTTCTGGGGAAAAGGAGTGAGCCAGGGCCATTCCGACGCGGTACGCCGGATCCCGGGCGTGGCGGATGCAAGGCAGTATACGATTCCCGTACCGGAGGCGTTGGAGCGGGTACGTTCCGGGGAAAATCCAAAGCTTTCCACCAGACAGAAGCATACCAGGGAATGTTTTGTGGTGGCCGAGGAAGGGGCTGACAGAGCCCGGATAGAGGAAGAGATCAAAACGATGCCCAACTATTTCGCGGACTATGATACCACGGTTCACTTTATAGATGCGGAGGAGATGCGGGAAGAGCACAGCGGCATTCCCCATGGCGGATTTGTGATCAGAAGCGGCAGGACGGGCTGGGAAGAGGAGTACGGAAACGTAATCGAATACAGCCTAAAGCTGGATTCCAATCCGGCGTTTACGGCTTCCGTACTGGCGGCTTACGCGAGGGCGGCCTATCGTATGGCGAAGGAGGGACAACAGGGCTGTAAAACCGTGTTTGACGTGGCGCCTGCTTATCTGAGCCCTCTGGACAAAGAGACGCTGCGCCGGTCGATGCTGTAAACTGTGGTCCCAACACGCCGCCGAATTCCGGGCAGGGGGAACGGGGCCGGCAGACGTTTGCTGCGGCAGCCGTACCGGACAAAAGCATTGAAAGACCGTTACACCTATGATATGATGTTACCTAAGATAAACGGGCATGAGTTCGACTCATATTAAAAAAGGAGGGGCTGTTTATGGGTTTAATTAAAGCAGCGATTCAGGCGGCCGCATCGGTGATGGCGGATCAGTGGGAGGAGTACTTTTACTGTGATTCCATTTCACCGGATGTGCTCGCGGTAAAGGGACAGAAGAAAACGTCCAAAAAAGGATCCAATAAAAAGGGGACGGATAATATCATTTCCAACGGTTCCGTGATTGCGGTGAACGAAGGACAGTGTATGTTGATCGTGGATCAGGGGAAGGTGGCGGATGTGTGCGCCGTACCCGGGGAATACATATACGATATGTCCACGGAGCCGTCCATTTTCTTCGGCGATCTGGGAGAAAATATCAAAAAGTCCTTTGAAACCTTTGGCACGCGGTTCGCTTTTGGCGGACAGGCGGCGAAGGATCAGCGGGTCTATTATTTCAATACGAAGGAAATCGTGGGGAATAAATACGGGACGGCGAATCCGGTGCCCTTCCGGGTGGTGGATCAGAATATCGGGCTGGATATCGATATCGCTATCCGCTGCCACGGGGAATATTCCTATCGGATTGTGGATCCTCTTTGCTTTTACGCCAATGTGTGCGGAAATGTGGAACACTCCTATAGTCGGGATAATCTGGACAGCATGCTGAAAAGCGAATTGATGACTGCTCTCCAGCCGGCGTTCGCAAGGATTTCGGATATGGGGATCCGCTACAGTTCTCTCCCCGGACATACCACGGAGATCGCGGACGCGCTGAACCAGGTGCTTTCCGAGAAATGGATCAGGCTGCGCGGTATCGCGGTGGCTTCCTTCGGAGTCAGCAGCGTGAAGGCTTCGGAGGAAGACGAAGCCATGATTAAGGAGCTCCAGAAAGCGGCCGTGATGAGAAATCCCAATATGGCGGCGGCGACCCTGGTGGGGGCGCAGGCGGAAGCCATGAAGACGGCGGCCGGAAACACGGCAACAGGGCCGATGATGGCCTTTGCGGGAATGAATATGGCGGCAGGCGCGGGCGGATTCCAGGCGAATCAGCTGTTTGAAATGGGACAGAGCCAATCCGGGAACGGACAGCCCAAAATGGCACAGCCCGGGCAGGGCGCGGCTTCGGGCGGTATGGCCCAAGGCTGGACATGCTCCTGCGGCGCCGGCGGAAATACGGGGAAGTTCTGCGCGGAGTGCGGAAAGCCCAGGCCGGAAGCGGAAGGCTGGACGTGCTCCTGCGGCGCGGTAAATAAGGGAAAATTCTGCTCGGAATGCGGGAAACCGAAACCGGCGGGAGCCAGGCTTTATCGGTGCGATAAGTGCGGATGGGAACCGGAGGATCCGGCCAATCCTCCAAAATTCTGCCCTGAGTGCGGAGACCGGTTTGACGAAAGCGATGCGAAATAAGAAAAAGGACGGGCGGGAAGGGAATGCTCAATTCCTGCCCCTTTTTCTTTTTTTCCTGAGAAGGAAGAGCACTGTCAATACTGCGGACAGAAGGAGAAGAAAACAGAGCGCGGGGAGAGATACGGCTGCTTCGGCCTGTCGGCCTGCCGTTTCCCCGTTTCCTTCTGCTGCGGACGGCTCGGCAGATGCTGCCGCCACAGACGGACTCTCGGGCTGTGCGGACCGTTCCGTCCGGGGAGAAGAGGCGCCTTCCGCCCGGGAGGAGGAGGAAGGGTAGAGGCGGGCGTCAAGAAGCAGAGTCCCTGCGGCAGAGACGTAGTTGCGGGAATCCTGGGGGGTGAAGAGCCATCGGTATTCGTGTACGCCCTCCGAGAGTGCCTGTCCTTCCTCCCAGCAAATGCTGCCCGGGGTGCTGCCTTCGCCGAGAAGAAGTTCCGGCAGCCCGTCTTTGACCAGGAGGGGAGACGAAGGGGGTTCCACTTCGACCGTCGGTTCGGCTTGGCCGATCTGTACGTGAAAAGTGTGGACGCATTCGTCCAAAACGGAATCCGGATCGCCTGCGGCTATGGTATGTACCAGTACGGTGACGGACAGGCGGCAGGAGTCGGTGAATTCCAGGGTAGACAGGTCATACCCCTCTTCTTCGTGTGCGGCGCCGTTTTCGTCCGTCCATGTCCAGGTATAACAAAACAGCACGCTTCCGCTCCTGGCCTTCTCAGGAGAAGACGCCAGGGGATGGGAGGCATCCACGGAAAGGGAGGCAGGGGTCCCGTCGTAGATCTTCCGGATATCTTCCCCGAATGTGATCTGGGGAGGGCCGATCCGTTTCACGGCGGTGAGGACGTCTCCCTGGATACGGGTGGAAGGCAGGACGGGTTCTTCCTGATCCGTATCGAATACCCAGAACCAGGTATATGCGCCGCTGGAGTCGGCAAGAGGAGGAAGACTGTAGTCCTGCGTTTCTGCCCAGGAACCGTCCTCCATCGGGAGATAGTTTAAAGGCATATGATAGAGCGCCTGTCTGGGAGAGGCAAGGGTCCAGCCGTCCTCATCCTGGAAGCGCAGGGTGAGAACCCAGGTGAGCCTGTCCGGAAAATCCACGATGCTTTGGGAAGAGAGCCGGGTATATGTGTCCGAATCGGGGCAGATCAGGGAACGAAGAGAACTGCCGCCGAAGGAAGAATCTCCAAATACGGTTTCGGAACCGGTAAGATAGACCGTGGTATAGGATGTGTCATAAAAGGCATGGGAACCGACATTCTGCAGGCTGTCCGGAAGGAAAAGCGCATTACCGGATCCGCCGCAGCCGTAAAAGGCGTATTCCCCGACGGAACGAAGACCGACATCGGGAAGCTGCAGATCCGTGAAGTGCAGGCCGGGACAAATCTCCTGATAACGTTCGGCCCAAAACGCCTGGGGAGCGATGCCGGTGACGGGAATTCCGTCCACGGAAGAAGGAAGCACAAGAGGAACGGCGGGCTCGCCGGTCAGGGCCAGCTCCATAAGCCAGCCCGGGTCGATTCCTGTCAGGATGCCGTTTTCATCGCATAAAAAAGGGATGGATTCCGGCTCGTCAAGGGATTGGCCGGCAGAATTGGCCGCATGGACGCAAAGTCCGTCCGCAAAGGCGACGGACAGCAGGAAAAGCCCCCAAAAAGTCAAAATAGACGGCAGGACGGCCGTGTTTCTCATTCGCATCCCTAAACTCCTCCTTTGTACCAAAACCCACAGGACGGGTTTGCGTAAACAGGAGCCGCTGTATCAGATTACTGTTATCAATGTAGCACAAAATCGTGTCATGGTCAATCTTTACACTTCGGCGGCCCAGGACAAACGCATGAATGGCCCTGAGGCCCCAGCGCCACCTCTGCCAGGGGTGGCGCTGGGGTGGCTGAATCGTATCGAAAACAGGTATGGAGGATGAAAGGTTGGATAAACGAAAGAGAAGGGGAAGAAGAGGGAGAGCGGCCAGGGTATGGATGGCCGTGCTGCTTGCGGTGGGATATCTGGCAGCGGGAGCCGTCGCTCCCTTTATCAATTACAGAACGGTTACGGAGCAGACCGAGGCTGCCTTTGATCCCGCCTTTTTTCGCAGCGATCAGGCGGGGGTGGACCGCGCCATGCTGCTGGAATCCAACAGCAGTGCCTGGGAACACCGGATCAGGCTTATGAACGGGGCCCGGTCCGAGATCATTCTGAGTACCTTTGACATGCGGGACGGGGAGAGCACCAGGGATCTTCTGTCCGTGATCTGGCATAAAGCGGAGGAAGGCGTATCGATAAAAATCCTTGTGGACGGGATTTCGGGTTTGATCCGCATGACGCCGAATCCGCTGTTTGCGGCGGTCTCTTCCCATCCGTGCATTGAAATGAAGCTTTATAATCCGGTAAATCCGCTTACGCCGTGGACGAGCCAGGGAAGGATGCACGATAAATATGTGATCGTGGATTCCCGGGCTTATATCCTGGGCGGAAGAAATACCTTTGATTATTTTCTCGGGACTTACGATGAGGTGAATAAAAGTCTGGATCGGGAGGTTTTGGTCCTGAACGGGGCCTGCGGAACCGGCCGGGAGAAGGAAAGCTCTCTTTTCGAGGTGAGGAAATACTTTCAGAAGGTATGGGAATCGGAGGTCTGTAAAGGCTTCGGAGGAGACGATGGACTTGGGGAAAAGGAGAGGACGCAGGAGCAGATTCGTATGCTGGAGGAACGGTATGAGGAATTGTCCGGGCGCTTTGGCGATTTCTTTCGGGACGACTATGACTATGAAGCGATCACCTGTGAAACGAACCGGATCCGTCTGGTTTCCGGGCCGGTGGGGATCTACGGGAAGGAGCCCCAGGTGTTTCATACCATAACGGGCCTGATGCTGGAGGCAGAGGAACGGGTGGCAATCCATACGCCCTACGTGGTTTCCAACGGATATATGAACGACAGGCTTCGGCAGATCGCGGAAGCTGTTCCGGATGCGCGGCTCGTAATCAATTCCGTGGAGAATGGGGATAATTTTGTGGCGTCCAGCGATTACCAATATCATAAAAAGGATGTGGTGGAAACCGGGCTGGAAATATATGAATATGACGGAGGATATTCCACCCACGGGAAATCCTTTGTCATAGACGACGACCTGTGCGGGATTGGATCTTATAATTTTGATCTGCGCAGTACCTATATGGATACGGAGTTGATGCTGGTAGTACAGAGCAGGGAGCTGACGGCTCAGCTGAGGGAGGCTATGGAGGAGATCGAACGGGACTGCCGCAGGGTAGTGGACGAGAGGGAGTATATCGTGCCGGAGCATGTGGAGGTGGCCGAGGTACCTGTGTGGAAACGGGCGGCGTGGAAAATTGTGGGGCTTTTGCTGCAGCCGGTGAGATGTCTGGCATAGGGACGGGCTGCGCTGCGGCGAACGCAGGAGCTATCCTCAGGGCGGTTAACGGAAGGAAGGCCATGGCCATTTTTGACAGGCTTTTCCCGGTATGCGGACGGGAGGGGCACGCAGAACCGCTCGGATCAGATCAGTATCCGGGGGATCAGAAGGACGACCGCTGTGCCTTTTCCCGGGGAGGACTCCAATCGGATCTCATAGTCCGCGCCGAAATAGGAGAGGAAACGTTTGTGGGTATTGGCTATCCCTATGCCGTTTTCTTCGGCTTCCGGAATATCGTTGTCCGAAGCAGGGCAAAGAGCATGCTTCAGACGGGACAGCTCTTCCGGGGACATGCCATGGCCGTCGTCCCTGATCCCGATCCGGATCCTGCTGTCCTCATTTCTGCGGATGGAGACGGAGAGGGTTCCTCTCTGCTGATGGTCCGTGAACCCGTGTATGATGGCATTTTCGATGAAAGGCTGCAGGGAGAAACGGATGATTTTATACTGCAGCAGAGTTTCGTCGATTTGAAATTCCGCCTGAAAAAGATAGTCGAACCGTAGCTGCATGATGTAGATATAATATCTGTTCTGTTCCAGCTCCTGATTCAGGGTCGCCGTGCCGGCCGCCTTGAGATTATAGCGGAACATGCGGGAGAGCGCATTACAGCAGTTGCGGATAATATCGGCGGAAGGTCCGTCCGCGATTCCGCGTATGATTTCCAGGGTATTATATAGAAAGTGCGGATTGATCTGATTCTGCAGGACTGCGATATAGGCGTTTTTCTGGGCCAGCTCCGCATTCTCTTTTTTCTTCGTCAATTCGTCGATCTTACGGTTCATGGAGTTATATTGGTCTATAAGGTATCCGATTTCATTATCCGCTTTACAATAGATGAGCTTGCCGAAGGATCCCGCTTCCATCTCCTGCATGGAAGAGGTGAGCACCTTCAGCGGCTCCGTCAGAGAACGGGCAAAATGGGCGCTGAAGAAGAATGCGCCCATGCCGATCAGCAGGGCCGAAAGGACAATGAAGCACATGACGATGAGGGCATTACTCTCGAAATAGTCATTCTGGGTATAGGCGGTCAGCGTCCAGCCCATCGCAGGCTCGTAGGCCGTCATCTCAAACAGATTTCCCCGTCTGTTATCCGGAACGGTATTCAGGATGAGCTTTCCGTCGGAGGTCTCTATTTTCAGATAGAACTGCTCCTGTTTCCTCAGGTTCAGGGTCTGTTCCAGAACCCGTTCGGAGACATCCACCAGCAGATAACCGATGGTATTGAGGTTGGAATTATTCCGGATTCGGTAGATCACGGTAAGGCCGTCGTTCCCTCCGTTGAGGGAGTAGTGGCATTCGTCCGGTGTGGTGATGTGAACCATCCGCTCCTGGGGGAGGGAAGAGAAACCGGCATACCACAGGTCGTCTTTATAACGGTAGCCGGGGGTGGCCACGAAGTTGATATTCGTCAGATGGACCGGCAGGACGGAAGGGTTTTCCATAAAGAGATGCAGCTCGCAGTCTGGGAGGGAATAGGATAGCAGGATCAAAAAGTCCCTTAGATTGACGGATGTGGCGCTGGAGAAGACTCTGCTTTTGGACGCCTGTACCAGCTTGGCCTGAACCTGATTGCTGCAGGTAAAGTTATAGATGGTATGATTCATGTTCAGAAAATACGAGCTGCTGCTTTGGGAGATCTGAGAGAGCATATCGTTGTTATAACGCTCGACGTTTTCTTGATTAATTTTGTATAACATTACATTTGATATAATCGTGCACAGCAGGATAGAGGAGAGCAATACGACGGTGATCAGGCGGATCAGATCGTTTTCAATGGTGTGGGTACAACGCGGAAAAACCATAATAATCTTTCTGCCGCATTCCTTGCGGCTAAACGGCGGGAATGCGCGGATGCGGTTTCCCGTCTGCGATTCGTGCCTTTTTTGCGGGTATCAATCCGGCATATTTTAAATATTCGAACGAATATTCCTGTCAGGGTCTGCCTTCCTGTCCGGCATACCTGGCAGGAGAAAAGCCGGTGTGTTTCCGAAATATTTTCGAGAAATAGTTGGGATCATTATATCCCACCATACGGGCGACCTGCCCGATGGAAAGCTTCTGCATCCTAAGGAGCCGCAACGCCTCTTTGATGCGGATCTCTTCGATATAGGAGGAGAGGTTTCCGCCGGTCTGCTGCTTGAACATATGGGACAGATAACTGGGGTTAAAGAAAAATTCGGAGGCTATGGAGACCAGAGTGATATCCTGATCATAGTTTTTTTGGATATATTGTTTGATCAGCGGGACGATGTGGGCGGTATCGGTGGAGTGGATGTGGGAAAACACCGCTTTACACCGCTTAACCAGATCCTGCCGGAGCGTTTCCAGGTCGAAAAAGGGCATCGCATAAAGGGAGGAGAAAAGCTCCTTAAAGATGCCCGGATCCAGGGTGAGCTGATAGCTGAGATAAATCTTGCGCAGCATGTTCGCCGTTTCGCATATGATATATTCCAACAGCTCCGGCGTATATGCGGCTGCATTTTCTTCCTTTAGAAGCTGTCCCAGGTAGGCTTCCGTATTCTCAAAATGCCTGATGCTGATGTCCTTTCGAAATCGGTCCATCAGCGTCGTGGCCTCGGAAAGGAAGGCGCTGTTCGGCGCTTGTGCCGGCCGGTACCAGATCACATTCTCTCCGTAGAGCAGATGAAAGCTCAATAACTGCAGACTGCTGGTCTGGAGAGTCTGCAGCCGTGCATGATCCGTAAAAGGAGGCGTCACAACGGCCACGGGGGAGGAGAAACCGCAGGCGCGGATCTGCTCCAGAAGATACCGGATCAACCGGAGGAGGGTATCCCGGGTGAGCCCTGCGGCCTGGACCGAAATCTGCATCAGGGTGGAGGACAGATAAGAGAACCGCATGTCGGGGGCAGTCACGGAGAAGAGCGGGGCATGGGAAAGCCAGGAGGAAAAAAGGCTTTCCGTATATTTCCGGGTCTTATGCCGGAATCCGGACGGAAAATAAAAGGAGAGCACCGCATAGGACAGCTTCTCCCTGTCGTCACGGACCGGCTGTCCGGCCGGAACGCTTGGGCCGGCGGTAAGGGGGAGGCCGGATGCGGGAGCGTTCTGCGGATCCTTTTTTTCAAGAGAAGTATCCAGCTTTCGAAGAACGGACAGGATGGAGGTATCGTCGATGGGTTTCGTCAGATAGTCCAGCACGCCCAGCCGGATGGCCTCCTTGGCATATTGGAAGTCCTCATAGCCGGAGATGATGATGCTGCGCAGGTCCGGCTGCAGTTCCAGCGCCCGTTCAATCAGAGAAAGTCCGTCGGCCAGAGGCATGCGGATATCCGTGATTAGCACATCGGGATGCAGTTCACCTATCTTTTCCAACGCCTGGATCCCATTGGAGGCTTCCCCGACGATGAAGTAACCGTGTGCGCTCCAGTTAACGGAACGGATGATATCCTGCCGTACATATTTCTCATCATCTGCAATCAATATACTGTACATATATCCTTACTTTCCTGTATTTCCATCTCCCGGCTGCTTACGTTTCCTATTATATAATAGTGCCTGCTTCGGGTAAATTCTTTTCGGGAATATGTAAAGAATTTCCTTATCATGGCCTAAAAAGATTCCTGTTCCGGCCGGATGCAGGTTTGTATAATGAAAACAACGAAAAGAAAGGCAGATGAAGGGGATGAAAAACGAAAGACAGAGCATACAAAGGAAAAGAAGAGGATGGAAGGATAATCTTTGGGGATGGTTCTTCATCGCGCCCGCATGTATGGGGCTGACGATTTATATTATCCTGCCGATGGTATACAGCTTTGCCATGAGCTTTTGCTCCTGGGATATCATATCGGCCCCGCAGTTTATAGGGATGGACAATTATATCCACCTGTTTACGAAGGATCCCCATTTTTTAAATTCATGTTTTGTTACATTGAAATATACGCTGATCTATGTGCCCTCCATGCTGGTCATTACTTTCCTACTGGCGCTTCTGTTGAATTTTGGACCGTTAAAATGGAAGGGGTTGTGGAGGACCTGTATCTATATTCCGTCCATTGTGCCGATCATGGCTTCCGCCGCGCTGTGGATCTTTATCTACGATCCCATCAATGGCCTGCTGAACAACCTGCTGGCTCCGTTCCGGATTCATGAAGAGTGGATATTCGATAAACATATGGTCCTGCAGTGCATTGCGGTAATGGGGATCTGGAGCGCGGGAAATACGGTGATGATCAACCTGTCCGGATTCGGAAATATCCAGAAGGAGCTGTATGAATCGGTGGAGATCGACGGGGGAGGAAGCTTTGCCAAGCTGAAATCCATTACGCTCCCCATGATGACGCCTCTCATCTTTTACAACCTGGTGATGGCGCTGATCGCCTCCCTGCAGACTTTTACGCAAGGTTATGTGATGACCAATGGGGGGCCCGAGAATGCATCTAATTTTTATATGCTGTATCTGTATGATAATGCTTTCAGCTATAACAGGATGGGACTTGCCTGTGCCCAGAGCTGGATCCTGTTTCTGGTGATCGCAGTGATAACGATCCTGTTATTCCGTACATCGGGCTGGGTATACTACGGAGGTGAAACGGACTGAGATGAGAAACAATAAGCTGATTCAATTTTCTGTATTTATCGGAATGCTTCTGATTGGATTAATCATGGTGTTCCCGCTCGTCTGGATGATTCGTTCCTCCGTGATGACCCAGTCGGAAATATTTAGAAAGCCCATGCAGTGGCTGCCGGCTGCCATACAATGGAAAAATTACGTGGATATTATGACGCTGCGGCCTTTTGCCAAGTGGCTCTGCAATTCCGCCTTTGTGGTGGCGTTTAATGTGCTGGGTACAATGCTTACCTGTTCCATGGCGGCATTCGCTTTTGCCAGGCTGCAGTTTCGGGGAAGAGATGCGGTATTTGCCCTGGTTATGGCGGCTATGATGATTCCGTCTGCCACCCTGCTGATTCCGCAGTTCATGATATGGAAAGCCCTGCGTGGCATCGATACTTATGTGCCGTTGATCCTGGGGGCCTTTGGAGCACCCGGTTTTTATACATTTATGCTGCGGCAGTTCTATAAAGGCATTCCCACGGATATTGATGAAGCTGCCAGGATGGACGGGGCCAACCCGTTGAGAATCTATCTGGATCTCATCATACCGTTGTCCAAGGCGCCTCTGGTGACGGTGGCGATTTTCACCTTTACGAACTGCTGGAATGATTTTATGGGGCCTCTGATTTATCTGTCCAGTGAAAGGAAATATACGGCAGCTCTGGGGCTGCGTTCTTTTATCGGGATGTATACCGGACAGTGGCACTATCTGATGGCGGCATCCACCGTCCTGGTAATACCGGTGATCGTACTGTTTGCCTGCTGCCAGAAGGTCTTTATTAAGGGGATCGACCTATCGGGAGGCCTGAAGGGATAACAGGAGGGGACCATGCCGGATCCGTGCGTCCTATCCGCGGTAAGGCGCAGGGCTTGGGCTGATCATAGAAAGAGCAAAGAAGTTTCAAAACCCTTTCGGAATCTGCGAAGCGTTGAGAAAGGGTTCGGGAGCCGTCCCATGACGGCAGAAATGAGGTAGTATATGAAAAAGAAATGGCTGAGTATGGTATTGGCAGGCGTGCTGTGTATCGGCATCCTGGGAGGCTGCGGGAGCCCGAAAACGGAAGACGTCGGAAACGGCGCAGACGGGACGGCTGCGGAAAGTACGGCTTCACAGGAGGCTGGGGAAGCGGAAGCCGACGGGGAAACGGATGACGGCGATGTGATTCATCTAAAGCTGACGACCTGGAGCGCAGGAGGGGAACAGACCGCCATGAAACAGGCGATTGCGAGTTTTGAAGCGCAGAACCCTGATATCAAGGTGGAGGCGGAATTCATCGACAATGCCAATTACACTGCGAAGCTCAATACTCTGATGGCGGCGGGAGACGCGCCTAACGTGGCGCAGCTGAACGGATATCTGGCGCCTGAATACGGAGCAAAGGGACAGCTTCTGGATCTGAAGCCGTATCTGGAAAGCCAGGTAGATTTTGACGATATCCTGCCGGAAGCATTGTTCGAATATGACGACAAGATTTGGGGGATGACGTTCGGCGTGGAGTGCCAAATGGTATTCTATAACAAGGAACTTTTCAAACAGGCCGGACTGGAAGAACCGTCCACAGATGCCTCGTCTCCCTGGACCTGGGAAGAATATGTGGATGCGGCGAGGAAGCTGACGACGGATATCAACGGAAAGCATCCCGGGGATGCGGATTTCGATCCCAACAATATTGCGGTTTGGGGAACCAAGGTATATGATTCGCCCGTATTCAACTTTACCCTGCTCAATTCCAACGGAGGAGCCTACATTGCAGCGGAGGGAGACAGGCTTCTGGTGGACAGCGAAGAGAGTAAAGAGGTGCTGAAAGCCCTTCAGGATCTGATTTATGTGGATCAGGTGGCGCCCAAGCCTTCCGTTACGAGCGCGATGCCTTCTTCCCAGCAGATGCTTATGGATGGGCAGCTTGCCATGTTCCTGGGAGGGCAGTATGAAATCGCCACGTTTGCGGAGGCGGAATATGGAGATTTCGGCGTGGCGCCCCTGCCTATGTTCAAAAAACCTGCCAGCATGATCTGGGGTGAACCGTTAGTGGTATATGACAGCAAGGATGAAAAAACAAACGCGGCAGCGGTGAAACTGCTTCTGGCGCTGGGGAACCCAGCCGAAGTGAGCGACCTGTTCGTAACAGCCGCACAGATGCCGATCTATAAAAGCTGGTACACCGATCCGGAAAAACTGAAGGTCTGGACGGAGAATCCCTGGCACAATGAGACACTGATGGCCTATTTTGACTCGCTGTTCAAGACGAAAACCACATCCAGAGAAGCATATTATGTAAAGAATTATGATCCTATCATGGCCATTGTACAGCCTCACCTGGACAAGGTCTGGGACGGGGAGGATGTGAGCGAGGCTTTTGCCGGGATACAGGAAGAAGCGGCGCCGGAAATGCAGGGTTATTATAAAGTGGTGGACTATTATTCAGATGCTAAATAATCCGGGCAGAAAAGAGGGGAAGGACGGAATGGAAATAACAAGGAAACGGACAGGATACGGCGCGTATGATCCCCTCTATCCCAACGGGATTATGACAGTGGGGAACGAGGGAAAACTATTTGGTCTCAGATTCCTGCCTGCCTGTAAAGAGAAGCGGCAGATCATGGACAGTGCGGAGTTTGACTACCGCACTGTCCGTCCGGGCCGGATGGAGCCGGAAAGGCTGTATGAGCTGTCCTGGCAGGCCTTCGATCAGAGAGTGGAGCTATCCTGGTGCAGGCTGGACGATCATTGCCTGTACGGGGAGGTCCGGTTCCCGGAAGGTATGACGCTCCTGGCCGAATTGTATATTCCCAGGGAATGGAGGCTGCAGAGGGAGTGGGTCAACTATACCAGGCAGGCGGAAGCCGGTTTTGCGGGTGAATTGATCTCTCCCTTTCATGAAGACGGCAACCCGGCCCTCCTGTTCATGACGGACCGACGCCCCGAAAGCGCGATCGGTTATAATGACAGGGAGAGGCAGCTGGAGGACTTCAGAGAGAAATGGGTATTTCGGGATATCAACCGGCCCGATATCTGGAACGACATGGGAATAAGCCGCCTGATGGGCATCCAGTTTGAAAAACCGTTCACATTCATCCTGAAAAACGGCAGAGCAGAAAGATTCTTAACGCTGCCGGAGGGAGAAGAACGAAAGACGCTGTTTATCCGCGGAAGTAAGGAACTCTCCCATGCGGCCGGAGAGCATTGCAGGACGGCCTTGTCGGGAAACGGGGTGCTCGCGGAAATCGGACAGGTTTTCTCCGCCATGCCTGTCTACAACGCAGTCTATAAAGAAGACACGGGCAGAAGATATATCATGGTGGATCGTCCATGGAGCCGGAAATCCGACGGATGGGGAATTCAGTTTAACTGGGATACCTTCCTAAGCAGCTGGGCCAGCGCGTGGACATATCCCGGTCTGGCAATGGAAAATATGCTTTCGGGATACGATGTCCAGCTGCCGGACGGTAAGATCCCGCTGTATACCACACCGGCCGCCAGCGGAAGGGCGGAACCGCCCATTACTGCGGGCAGAGCCCAGCATATCGTTCAGGGGCTCACCCTGTGGAATACCTATCTGCATACCCGGGACAAGGATTGGGCATCCAGGTGCTATGAAGGGGCCAGGAAGGCCAATGCCTGGTGGTTTTCGGACCGGGGCGACGGGCAGCCGAGGCGGGATGCCCTGAGGAAAGGCCTTTTGGGCTTCGGATATGATCCGGAAGCCGAAATGGGGGTCCTGGGGGCACCCCTGCAGCCCTATGTGGCAAAGGCGCAGTATGCCTATTTTGAGACCTATGATGACAGCCCCCAATGGACGAGCGGAAAATACTTTGTCAGTGTGGCGGGAATGCAGGATCTGACGGAGGAACAGGTGGAGGATGAGTCCCGTTATATCCACCGTTACCATATGGCGGATATATACACTTTGGAGAGATGCTGCCTGTATGCCGCAGACTGCGAATCCCTCGGCCGTATGGCCCGGGCATTGGGAAAAGAAGAAGAGGCCGCCTGCTATGACCGGAAGATGCGTGAGATAACGGATCGGATTCATACACACATGTGGAGTGAAGAGGATGGCTGTTATTATAACCTGAAGTTCGACGGAACCTTTTCCAAACGGCAGTCTCCGGACTGCTTCATGCCGCTGATGCTGCAGAGCATGCCGGAAGGAAGAAAAGAAAGGCTGCTGAAGATCCTGAGGGATAAGAAAAAATTCTGGGGGGAATATATGATTCCTTCCATCGCTAAAGACGATCCGGCCTATGCAGGCCAGCATTACTGGAGAGGGCAGATTTGGCCGCCCCAGACACTGTGGACCTATCTGGCCCTAAAGAGGGCCGGGGAGAAAGAATTGGCTTGGGAGCTGGCAGTCAGGGCTGCGCGTATGCTGGCAGGAGAATGGAAGAAAAACGGCTTCTGCCCGGAAAACTACAGCGGGATCACGGGAGAATGCAGCGGTTCGCCCCATTATAACTGGGGCATGTTGATGGGCCTTCCGCTCCTGGAAGAGCTGGTGGAGTTCAGAGAGGATTCCGTGATCTTCGGCAATCCGCTGGCACCGGATAAAACCAGCCTGAAAAACGTCCTGGTGGACGGAAAGCGCTATGACATGCGGATCGAGTCGGGTGTAACGGCGGTTTATCAGGGAGATATCCTTGTGGCCAAAGAGAAAGGATGTGTACGTCTGGAACGTCGATAGAGAGAAAGGCGCAGAAGAAATAGAAAGCTCCTGCCTCGACAGGATAAAAATAATACAGGGACAGATTAAGGGTCTGTCCCTGCATTATTGATAGAAAAGAAAAAGCGATAGACGGGGCTCGAACCCGCGGTCTCGACCTTGGCAAGGTCGCGCGTTACCAACTACGCCACTATCGCAAAAGACGGGATCACATCCGGCCGGCCAACGGGCCGGTCACAGCTGTCCGAACCGCCCGGAGGACTTCCTTCACACAATCTGGAATAAAATCCGTCAAGCGGGAAATCACCCGCAAGCGGAGAATCACCCGCAAGCGGGTGATGGGAATCGAACCCACGTATCCAGCTTGGAAGGCTGGTGTTCTACCATTGAACTACACCCGCATCAATCCGGCCGGGTCTGCACCGTTTCTGTAGATACCCGCCGCAACATGGATTATTTTAAACGCTCCGCAGCTTTCTGTCAAGACCAATCTATAGATTTGGCACAAGATTTGTAACGGTTCAGCCACCCCGCAGGCTCCCGGCGGGATCCTTCCCTGTGCGTCCCAGCGTCCGGGAGCCTGCGGGGTGGCTGAACCGTTGCCGGGATTTTGACGGCTACAGCTCTTTGACGCCGGGAAGGTTCCAGCGAAAGTGGCTGGCCAGGATGCGTATCAGGATCACCAGGCATGCGCTTATGACCATGGTAAAATCGGAACGGAAAAATTGCAGAAGGAATACGTATAGGCATGCGCCGGAAATGGATGCGCAGGCATAAATATGTTTTTTTAATACGAAGGGTGTCTCTCCTGCCATAATGTCCCGAAGGATTCCGCCGCCGATTCCGGTAATAACGCCCAGGAAAATGACGAGAAAATAATAATCTCCGTAACCGGCCTCAATCCCGGTGTCGATGCCGATAACGGTAAAAGCTCCTAAACCTATGGCATCCAGAATGTTCATGATCTTTTCATATTCTTCCATATAGTGGCCTGACAAGAGGAAGGGCCAGCGGCGGAACAGGAAGAAAAGCACGATGACCGTCAGGAAAGCGGCCAGGACATAGACGGGGTTTTTGAACATGTTGGGCGGAATGTTGCCGATCATCAGGTCACGGAGCATACCGCCGCCCACTGCAGTGATGACGCCAAGGACGATGATGCCGAACAGATCCAGTTTTTTGCGTACGGCAACCATGGCACCGGAGGAAGCGAAAGCGATGGTGCCGATGATCTCCACCGGAAATATAAGATTGGAATGTAGCTGCATGGCGGCTCCCGTCTGCGCCGTAGCGCATATACTGCACAAATCGTTTGAGGCGTTCCATGGACTAATATAGCATATACGGCCTTTTTAAACAAGGAGCTGTTCATGCGTTTGTTGGGTAACGACGACAGAATGCCGCGTTGAAAATACCTCCGGTGTGTGGTATGGTGGTCATGGGAGGGCAGGTGGAAGGAACGGGATTTTCTTCCTTCCGGTTTGCGCATTTGGCGCGCAGATAGGAGCAAGGTTGAAAGCAGGACACTTTCAACCTCCCTGATTAGAGTGCCCGCAAAAGCGGGCAGACGGGAGCAAGGTTGAAAGCAGGACACTTTCAACCTCCCTGATTAGAGTGCC
>JAETRI010000157.1 GCA_021770245.1 Lachnospiraceae bacterium | reverse complement strand
ATCTCCTTTAAGTCCCGGATACCGTTTTCCTCCATGTACTTTTCCAGCCCGCCGATGATCTCCGGCATGGCATAAGGGTTCCTGAAATTCGCCGTCCCCACCGCCACCGCGGCGGCCCCGGCCATGATGAACTCCAGCGCATCCTCCGCCGTCTGAATCCCTCCCATCCCGATGACCGGGATATTTACCGCCCGGCAGGCCTGCCAGACCATCCGCAGCGCAGCCGGCTTTATGGCAGGCCCGGACAGCCCGCCCGTCTTGTTTGCCACGCAGAACGCCCTTTTCTTCACGTCAATCCTCATGCCCGTGATGGTATTGATCAGCGAGAGCGCGTCCGCGCCGCCGGCCTCCGCCGCCTTTGCGATCTCCGTTATGTCCGTGACATTCGGCGTCAGCTTCATGGAAACAGGCTGCGCCGCTTTCTTTTTTATCTCCTTCGTGATGTACTCCACCATCCCCGGCTCCTGCCCGAAAGCGATGCCGCCATGCTCCACGTTGGGGCAGGAGATGTTGGCCTCCAGCATGTCTATCTCCTGCCCGGACAGCCGTTCCGCCACTTCCAGGTAATCCGCCACGGTGCTGCCGCATATGTTCACAATGACCTTCGTGTCAAACTGTTTCAGGAAAGGGAGGTCCCTTTCTATAAAGACGTCTATCCCCGGATTCTGCAGCCCCACCGCGTTTATCATCCCGCTGGCCGTCTCCATGATCCTTGGGGCCGGGTTCCCCTCCCACGGGACGCATGAGACGCCTTTCGTGACCACTGCGCCTAACCGGTTCAGATCCACGAACCCGCTGTATTCCTGCCCGGAGCCGAATGTCCCGGACGCGGGCATCACCGGGTTCTTTAACCTGATGCCCGCTATATCCACTGATGTGTTTATCCCGTCCGCCTCCTTCCTGAATCACATGATAGCAACTGGCAGGGGAAAAGAAAAGTACTGTCTTTTTTCGTTTATAGTGCGGAAAAAGATACCGGTATCAAAAAGCATAGTACCTTGAACAGACAGGGCGGATATAGTATAATGCCGTTAAAAGGAGGGACACCTTATGAGCAACATGAAAGCGCCGCTGCCCCAATGCGCGGCTATGGTCAGGATACAGAACATCTTAAGCGGGAAATGGAAGATAACGATATTATGGTACATTGCGGAATATGAGGTGCAGCGGTTCGGGGAACTGAGGCGGAGGCTTGGGGACATCACGCAGTCCACCCTTACCAAGCAGCTCCGGGAACTGGAACAGGACGGCTTCATCTCCCGCTATATCTATCAGGAAGTGCCGCCGAAGGTGGAGTATTCCCTGACTGACCTGGGGAAAAGTTTTATACCAATCTTAAAAGACATGAAGAAATGGAGCGACACGCATCTGATGTAGGCTGAACTGCAAAAAGGGCCTGCGCTGCAATGCCATGCCAGCACAGGCTTTCATTCTGCCTTAGATAGAAAGATTCTGTTAATCCCTATCCCTGTCCATGTACCACTTTGCCCGAAAGGATATTTGTAGAAGTCTTATTTGAAATTTGTTCCATGATGTCCCTCATATGATTCCATTAAGCGATAATATCAGCAGAATGCAGGTGATGATGACTGCCCCGAAAAACAGCCACAAACCAACCGGCTTTTTATTCTGCTCCACGGCAGACTCCGACAGATACCCCGTCCTGCGCAGCGCCGTAGTGATCGGTTTGTAAAGCAGGAATGTGAATCCCGCATTCAGCCCGGATTTTAACAGATTGAATGGCAGGAATGCCGGGATCAGCAGCTTTGCAACCGCTTCACGGGGATAGCCCATGTAAATAGGGGCTATCAGATAATTCCACAGCATCATTACAAGCACCATCGCCACGCTTCCGGCCAGCAGCCCTGTGACGGCTCCCTTCAATGTCCGCTTTTTCTTATAGATGACCGCCGCCGTGCAAGCAAAGGAACACGATGACACAATGTTCATGATGCACCCAAGAATCCCATTCTCACTGATCGTCACCATCTCTATCAGCGAAACAATCACGGATACGGTAAAGGATGTCAGCGGCCCCCATATCAGCCCGCCCAGCGTGATGATGATATCCTTCGGGTCATATTTCAGGAAAAGCACCACCGGGATGCGCCCTACCACCACTACCACATACGCTATTGCGGAAAGCATGGCCATTGTCGTTATCTTCTTTGTATTGTTGTTCATATACATTTTCTCCCTTCCGTAAAATAAAACAGGCACCCAAATCTTGTATTCAGGTGCCAGAATGAAAACAGCACACACCATACGAAAAACACTTATCTTTCGTACCATGCGGCCTCATCTTCTTCTATCCAGACTATACTGTTGGTTTTGGAATCTCACCAAATCCTGACTTGGACGCCTGCCAAGTCCTGCGTTTTCACGCTCGCGGACTATACCGCCAATCGGGAATCTC
>JAETRI010000009.1 GCA_021770245.1 Lachnospiraceae bacterium | reverse complement strand
ATCGGAAAAACAGTAAGCTATGAGACCTATCAGCTGGATGTGGAAAGAGCCGAAAAAGCACCAGCAGCCAGGAACGATATTCTGGCAAAGCGGTTCGGCATACCGATGGAAGGATACACGTATTACTTTACTTATGAGGAAACGCTACCGCATAAAAAGCGGGATTATTGGCAGCTGCCGTGTTCTCTCGGAGGGGATTTATCCCAGGGGGATGATTTCTGTTCTTTCACTTTTCTTTTCCCTTTATCAAATGGCTCTTTCGGAGTTAAGACCCGCAATTACATCACGGAGCTGACGTTGAAGAAACTTCCGGCTGCAATACGCATGAAGTATGACCAATTCATAGCAGAGGGTAGTCTGATCGTTATGCCTGGCACCGTACTGGACATGATGGAAGTCTACGAGGATTTGGATAACCATATTGCTCAGTGCGACTATGATGTACGTTGCTTCGGCTATGACCCATACAATGCAAAAGATTTCGTTGCGAGATGGGAATCCGAGAATGGTCCTTTTGGTATAGAAAAGGTTATCCAGGGAGCTAAAACGGAATCGGTACCGTTAGGTGAGCTGAAGAAGCTTTCTGAAGAAAGAATGCTTCTGTTTGATGAAGAACTTATGACATTTGCAATGGGAAACTGCATTGTTATGGAAGACACGAACGGAAACAGAAAGCTTCTTAAGAAACGGTACGATGCCAAGATTGACGCTGTTGCCGCGATGATGGATGCATTTGTAGCTTACAAGCTGAACAGAGAGGCATTTGATTAGGAATTGCGAAAGCGGTTCTTTTTTTTTTATTGGAGGAAAATTCAAAATGGAGATTTCAATGGGAGCCAGACTGAAACATGCCTGGAATGCTTTCTTTAATAAAGACCCTACAAGGAGTTACCGGGACATTGGCATCGGATATTCTTTCCGCCCGGATAGGATGCGGTTTTCAAGGGGTAATGAACGATCCATTGTGACATCGGTTTATAACCGGATTGCGATGGATGTGGCCGCAGTGGATATGTTCCATGTACGTTTGGACGAGAATAATCGCTTTCTTGCGACGCTCGATTCCGGGCTGAATAATCGCCTTACAGTTGAAGCCAATGCAGATCAGACTGGGCGGGCATTTCTGCAGGATGTTGTCATGTCTATGATGGATGAGGGGTGCGTGGCCATTGTTCCGACGGACACGGATGATGATCCGGGAGATGGGATTCCTGGCTCTTTTGACATCGATGCTATGCGGACAGGACAGATTTTGGAGTGGTATCCGCAGCATGTCCGCGTCCGGGTCTATAACGAACGGACAGGCCAGAAAGAAGATATTCTTATGGCAAAGCAGTCGGTGGCAATTATTGAGAATCCGCTTTATGCGGTTATCAACGAACCGAATTCCACGATGCAGCGCCTGATCAGGAAGCTGAATCTGTTAGATGTGATTGACGAACAGAACGGCTCCGGGAAATTGGATTTGATTATCCAGCTTCCTTATATTATCAAGACCGAAGCGAGGCGCCGGCAGGCCGAGAACCGGCGTAAGGACATAGAGGATCAATTACGGGGATCGAAGTATGGGATTGCTTATACCGATGGTACAGAGCATATCACGCAGCTGAATCGACCCGTCGAGAACAATCTGATGTCCCAGATTGAATACCTGACGAGTATGCTGTACAGCCAGTTGGGAATCACTCAGGGAATTTTGGATGGTACTGCGGACGAGAAGACGATGCTCAACTACTACAATCGGACGATTGAACCTATCCTGTCAGCAATCGCTGACGAAATGAAACGGAAGTTTCTCACCAAGACCGCTCGGTCTCAGCGGCAGTCAATCGAATTCTTCAGAGATCCGTTCAAGCTTGTTCCTGTGTCTGAAATTTCTGAGATCGCAGACAAGTTTACGAGAAACGAGATTATGACATCCAACGAAATCCGGCAGGTTATCGGCATGAAGCCGTCGGACGATCCGAAAGCCGATGAATTGCGCAACAAGAACCTGAGCGAATCGGCCGCGGATAAGGAAAGTCCTGCGGATGCCACACCTGAAGAAACAGTAGAAGAAAACAACCAGAC
This sequence comes from Lachnospiraceae bacterium, assembly GCA_021770245.1. GTDB lineage: Bacteria > Bacillota > Clostridia > Lachnospirales > Lachnospiraceae > Eisenbergiella. The sequence continues at coordinate 100,813 of JAETRI010000009.1, read as the reverse complement.
ATAGAAGGAGGAAAATTCAAAATGAAGAAATTCGACTTTAGTGGCTGGGCTACCCGGAATAACCTGAAATGCTCTGATGGGAGAACCATCCTGAAGGATGCATTCAAGGATAACGATGGGCAGACGGTTCCACTCGTATGGAACCACCAGCACAATGGACCGTTTAATGTTCTCGGACATGCATTGTTGGAGAACCGTGCAGACGGCGTATATGCATACTGCACATTCAACGATACCGAGCAGGGTAGGAACGCAAAGCTTCTGGTGGAACACGGAGATGTTTCAGCGTTATCCATCTTTGCGAATCAGCTTCGTGAGCGTGCGTCCAATGTACTCCACGGTGCTATTCGAGAAGTCAGCCTCGTACTGGCGGGAGCAAATCCTGGGGCGTTCATCGATACGGTAGCGCTTTCTCATGGTGACGATGCGGATGGTGAGGCGATTATCTACACCGGAGAACCGATCAGCCTCTATCATTCCGACACCAAGAAAGAGGACGAAGACGGTGGCAGTGATAATCCGGATGATAAAGATAAAAATCCGGATAAGAAGGATGGCGAAGATGATGAGACCATCGAGGACGTCATCAAAACTTTCAACAAAAAACAGAAAGATGTTTTCTATGCTGTTGTTGGGGAGATTATGTCCCAGAAGGATGCCCCCGATGACAAGAAAAAAGAGGAAGAGAAAAAAGGAGGTAATGAGACCATGAAACATAACGTATTCGATCAGAAGCAGGCGAGAACGGATATCCTGAGCCATGCCGATGGGGAAGCGATTATTTCCCTGGCAAAGAACAACCAGGTGGGGAGCCTGCAGACTGCACTCCAGATCTATGCCGACGAGAATAACCTCACGCTTCAGCATGATGCTACAAGCAGCGGGTTTGTACAGACCGGTGACGGAAATGTCACCCTGTTGTTCCCCGAGTACAAGGATGTGAGACCCGGCGCTCCGGAGCTGATTACCAGTGACCAGGGGTGGATTTCCGTTGTCATGAGGAAAGTGCACAAGAGCCCCATTTCCAGAATCAGGACTGGGCAGGTGGACATCCGCAATATCGATGCCCTGAGGGCAAAGGGATACGAGAAAGGCAAGGAGAAGAAGCTGACCGGAAACTTCAAGCTGGTCAGAAGAACCACCGATCCCCAGACGGTGTATGTAAAGAACGCCCTGCATAGAGATGACATCGTGGATATCACGGATCTTGACTATGTGCAGTACCTGTACAACATCGACAGGATGATGCTGAACGAAGAACTGGCCACGGCAATCATGCTGGGAGATGGCCGCGATGAGGGCGATGCGGATAAGATTTCGCCGGAGCACATCAGACCTATCTGGCTCGATGACGATCTGTATACTCTGCACGTGGATCTGGACGTGGAAGCAGCGAAGAAAGAGCTTCAGGGGACGAACACCGGCGTAAGTTTCGGACTCAACTACATCTTGGCCGAGGCACTCATCAATACCGTCCTGTATGCAAGAGAAAAGTACAAGGGCACCGGCACCCCCGATTTCTTCTGCACGCCCCATATGCTGAATGTCATGCTGTTGGCAAGAGACATGAACGGAAGACGGATCTATTCGTCTAAGGCGGAGCTGGCCTCTTCCTTGAACGTGGGAGAGATTGTGACGGCAGAACAGTTCGAGGGCAAGACCCGGACCACGTCCGAAAACAAGACGAAGAAATTGTTGGGTATCATTGCGAATCTGGCAGACTATTCCCTGGGCGCGACTAAGGGTGGCGAAGTAACTCACTTCACCCAGTTCGACATTGATTTCAACCAGGAGAAGTCCCTGCTGGAGACCAGATGCTCCGGCGCACTGACTAGGGTGTATTCTGCCATCGCCATTGAGGAACCGGTAGAGGAGCAGGGATAAAGATCGGAGGAGAAATTCAAAATGGCAAAGTTTTATGGAAAAATCGGCTACGCTGAGACGGTGGAAACGAAGCCGGGCGTATGGAGACCGAAGATAATCGAAAAACCCTATTTCGGGGATTTGATTCGGAACTCACGCCAGTATGAATCTGCCGGGCAGGTGAATGACAATCTTAATATTGCCAACGAAATCAGCATCGTAGCCGATCCATATGCCAGGCAGAATTTTCACTCCATGCGATACGTTGAATTTATGGGGGCGAAATGGAAGATCACAAGAGTGGAAGTCCAGTACCCCAGGCTGATACTGACGATAGGGGGTGTGTATAACGATGGCAAAACCGAGGGAAACACTACAGACTCTGCTTGAAGGTCTTCTTGATAGTCGCAATGTATATTACCAGCCCCCTGAATCAGTCAAACTCAGCTATCCGTGCATTGTTTATGAACGAAGCGGTATCCGTACAGATTCGGCGAACAACAAGATATATCGGAAATACAATCGATATACGGTAACATATATTGACGAAGACCCGGATTCGGAGATTCCCAATAAGCTGTTGGAATTGGAATATTGTGGGTTTGATACCCACTTCACGGCAGATAATCTCAATCACGATGTCTTCACACTATATTTTTAAGGAGGTAGAAATTCATGAGAAAAATTAAATGGGACGAAGTCGGCAAGCGTCTCTATGAAACTGGCGTGGATCATGGCGTTCTTTATCCCGCCGTAAAGGCATCTTATCCGAAAGGCGTAGCCTGGGACGGTCTGATTAACGTAAACGAGAGCCCTTCCGGGGCAGAGTCGACACCGCAGTATGCGGATAACATTGAATATCTTAATCTGATTTCCGCAGAGAAGTTTGCGGCGACCATCGAGGCATACTTCTCTCCTGAGGAATTTGATGAATGCGATGGTTCAGCGGAAGTGGCTCCCGGAGTAAATATCGGTCAGCAGACAAGAAAGATGTTTGGATTATCTTATCGGACTTTGATCGGCAACGATGTAGATGATACCGATCACGGTTATAAGATCCATCTGGTGTACAACGGGAAAGCGGCACCGTCGGAGAGAGCCCGCAATACTGTGAATGAAAGCCCGGAGGCTCTTCAGCTCAGCTGGTCGGTATCTACCACAGCGGTGGTGATTAACACGATCAATCCGAAGACTGGAAAGGTCTACAAACCGACGGCGCATTTACAGATTGATTCCACAAGAGTCGATCCGGAGAAGTTGGCGGCATTCGAGGAAATCCTTTATGGAAAGGACGGCGAATTTGCTGCAACTACCGATACTGATTTCAGCTCTGGAAAGAAATATTACGAGCTGGTGGACGGCGAGTATGCCGAAACTTCCGATACGACTTTTGACAGTGCCAAAACCTACTATGAGATGACAGCGGAACCTGTCGAGGCGCGGCTGCCTTTGCCGGACGAGGTGATTCGGTTCTTCAATGAGGCAGGTTAAGACCGTAACAACAAACTGAATAATGGAACATGCATAACGGGGCTGCTTTCAGACAGATGAAGTGCGGCTCCGTTTTTTATGTGTAAATGGAAAGGAGAAAATTATGTTAAAGAAAACCCATACCTACCATGATTTCGATGGCCAGCAGAGGACAGAGGATTTTTATTTCAACCTGACGGAGGCCGAGCTGACGGAGCTTGAATATTCCATGAATGGCGGGCTGTCCCAGCTGTTGGAGAAGATCATCAAAGAGGATGACCAAAAACAGATTATCGAGTATTTCAAGAAGATCGTGATCATGGCCTACGGTGTAAAGAGCCTGGACGGAAGACAGTTCGTTAAGAACGATAAGGTTCGCGAGGAATTTGCTTCCACCATTGCATATTCCGACATCTTCATGGAACTGGCCCACGATGCGAATAAGGCTGCGGAGTTCGTCAACGGTATTATGCCCAAAACAAGAGCTAAGGCGGGGCAGAACATCACCGCGCTTCCCGGCCAGGCGCCCATCGCAGGGGTCACTCCGCCTACCGCTTAAGTCTATGAAGGAGGGAGATTGGAGAAATGCTTAGAATCACGATACCCGGTCAGGAATTATGGGATGAGGGGAAAGAGGAATTCGTCAGTACCAAAGGAACAACTCTGCAGCTTGAGCATTCTCTGGTCTCCCTTTCAAAATGGGAATCCAAATGGCATAAGCCGTTTCTTGGCAAAGGGGATAAAACGGTGGAGGAAACGGTGGACTATATACGCTGCATGACATTGACGCAGAATGTTGACCCATCGGTCTATGGTTTTGTTACCAATGAAATAATTGGTCAGGTTTCTGATTACATTGACGATTCGATGACGGCAACCTGGTTCTCGAAAGAAGAGAAGGGAAACACCAGTCAGGAAGTGGTCACGGCGGAGTTGATTTATTACTGGATGATTGCTCTTAATATTCCGTTCGAGTGTCAGAAATGGCATCTGAACAGGCTCCTGACGCTGATAAGGGTCTGCAACGTGAAGAATGCGCCTCCGGAGAAACTTTCCCAGAAAGAGATTACCAAGAGGACTGCGGCGATAAATGCTGCCAGAAGAAAAGCACATAAATCAAAAGGGAGGAAATAGGTTATGAAATTGGTGGAATCTATTTTAAGTCGGAATCCCTGCTATACGGCAGGAAAGAAAATCAAAGTAACCGGCCTGATGCTTCATTCCGTAGGCTGTCCACAGCCAAAAGCATCAGCTTTCATCAACAGTTGGAATGATCCGTCTCACAACAATTCCTGTGTCCACGGGTTCATCGATGGAAATGACGGAACCGTATATCAGACATTGCCCTGGGATCATCGGGGATGGCATTGTGGAAGCGGCTCCAAAGGGAGCGGAAACAATAGTCATATCGGCGTAGAGATGTGCGAGCCGGCCTGCATCAAGTATACGGGCGGGGCAAATTTTACCTGCACTGATCCGAATGCCGCCAAAGCCGTGGCAAAGCGTACCTATGAGACTGCCGTGGAACTATTCGCCATGCTCTGCAAAAAGTTTGGTCTTGACCCATTGGCGGATGGGGTGGTGATTTCCCATAAGGAAGGCCATGACCGGGGGATTGCTTCAAATCATGGAGACCCGGAACATCTGTGGTCACAGCTCGGAACCGGATATACAATGGACGGTTTTCGTAAAGCGGTAAAAGATGCGATGGGCGCTGCAGTTTCGGAAACCGTAGAGGGCGGAACCAAGATTATGGGAGCTGCATTGGCGACAGCTGAGCAGATGGCTTCCTATATCAAGAGGAAGAACCCGGATGTGCCACAATCTGTGGTTGACATGATTCCGTTTTATTTATCCGAGGGACAAGCGGAGGGTGTCCGTGGGGATGTTGCGTTTGCCCAGTCGTGTCTGGAAACGGGCAATTTCGGATTTTCCGGATCGGCGGTGACTCTTGACCAGAACAATTTCTGTGGCATGGGAGTGACTGCCAACGGTATGAAAGGAGATTCCTTTGACACGCCGCAGATGGGAATCCATGCGCAGATTCAGCATCTGAAAGCTTACGCTTCGACGGAACCATTGAACGGCGAATGCATCGATCCCAGATTCCAGTATGTTAAGCGTGGATGTGCAGAGTACGTGGAATGGCTTGGGCAACAGGAGAACCCGCAAGGAGCCGGATGGGCAGCAGGGGGCGAATATGGAGGTAAAATTCTGACTATCCTGAACGCCATCCTTTCTGTAACAGAAGAATCGTCATCCGCCGTACAGCCCGAACCCGAAGCGTGGTATCGAGTGCGAAAGACCTGGGATGACCCCTCTTCCCAGAAAGGGGCATTCAAAGTAATGGAATATGCAAGGGACTGTGCGGATGAGAATCCTGGCTATAGCGTATTCGACGAGAATGGCTGTGCCTTATATTCGTCAACCGATGTTTTTGAGCCCTTTTTAGTAAGGGTGAATACTTCGTATCTGAACATCAGAAAGGGGCCGGGAACTAATCATCCCAAGAGTGGGAAGTATACGGGAATCGGAGTCTTTACAATCGTGGAAGTACAGCCCGGCGAAGGATCGGATTCTGGATGGGGGCTTTTGACGTCCTATGCAGATGACAGAGATGGGTGGATTTCTTTGGATATTACAGAAAGGGTGTAGATCATGAGCGGCATAACGTTCCGGCATAAAGGCGACTTCTCCAAAACGGAGAAGTTTTTTAATTCTCTTTTGAAGCTGGATTATCTCAACGTGCTGGAGCGTTATGGGCAGGCGGGGGTTGCGGCTCTCGCCGCTGCAACGCCAAGGGACAGTGGTTTGACAGCAGCTTCCTGGGATTATGAGATAACCCATAACGGGAAAGAAACAACTATTGCGTTCACCAATTCCAATGTCAGCAATGGGGTGAATATCGCAATTATTTTACAGTATGGACATGGAACAAAAGGCGGCGGATACGTGGCGGGAAGAGATTACATCAATCCGGCCATACAGCCAATTTTCGATAAGATGGCAAATGAAGCTTGGAGGGAGGTAACAAATCTATGAGTAAGTCTGTAGAAAAACGCATTGTCGAGATGCGGTTTGACAATCAGCAGTTCGAGAAGGGCGTACAGACTACTATGGGTACGCTCGACAAGCTCAAACATTCCCTGAAGCTCGATGGAGCTACAAAAGGCCTTGAAGATATCGATAAAGCGGCAAAAGGAATTAACATATCAGGGCTGAGTAGTGCTGTAGAAACTGTTAAGAGCAGGTTTTCGGCACTTGAAGTGGTGGCTATCACAGCATTGGCGAACATCACGAATTCGGTGGTCAATGCCGGAAAGAAACTCGTTGATTCGTTTACGATGGAGCCGATTCAGCAGGGGTTTGCAGAATACGAACTCAAAATGGGGTCTGTACAGACCATTATGGCGAGCACGGGAGCAGACATCAAGACAGTCAATGGGTACCTTGAAGAATTAAATACATATTCGGATAAAACCATTTACTCGTTTTCTGATATGACCTCAAGCATTGGCAAATTTACAAATGCCGGTGTTTCTCTGGATGATGCAGTAAAGGCAATTAAGGGTATCAGCAATGAGGCAGCGGTTTCAGGGGCAAATGCAAACGAAGCTTCCAGAGCTATGTATAATTTCGCTCAGGCGTTGTCTTCGGGAGCAGTAAAACTGATAGACTGGAAGTCCATTGAAAATGCCAATATGGCCACTGTAGAGTTCAAACAGTCATTGCTGGATACGGCACTCGCAATGGGGACTGTCGTTAAAGTCGGCGATAAATATCAGTCAACAACAACGGATGCGCAGGGGAAGATATCTGACTTGTTTACGGCAACGAGTATGTTTAACGATTCTCTTTCCTCGCAATGGATGACTACAGATGTTCTTGTGCAGACGTTGGGTAATTATGCAACAGATGTGCGGGAAATGACCGCTGCGGAGAAGAAGGCATATGAGGAAAAACTCCGGGGCATTGGATATACCGAAGAGCAGATCAAGGCTATTGAGGAGCTTGGGCAGAAAGCGTTTGACTCAGCACAGGATGTAAAGACATTCAGCCAGCTGATGGATACGCTGAAAGAAGCAGCCGGTTCCGGATGGGCACAGACATTTGAGATTTTATTTGGCGATTTGGAAGAAGCAAAAGTATTATGGACTTCTGTAAGCCAGGTTGTCGGTGGATTCATCGACCAATCATCAAAAGCTAGGAATGACATGCTTCAGGGTTGGAAAGATTTGGGCGGGAGACAAGCCCTCATCGAGTCCGTTCAAAATGCATTCAGTGGTCTGATGAGTGTAGTTAAGCCGGTTGGAGAGGCGTTTCGTGAAATTTTTCCGGCAACTACATCGGAACAGCTTATGAACCTTACTAAAGGTCTAAAAGAGTTTACATCGCATTTGAAACTGAGCGATAAAGATTCCCAAAACTTAAAGAATACTTTTAAGGGTCTATTCGCAGTTTTAGATCTTGTGAAACAGGGAATTGGCGCGCTTGTTAAAGCGGTGTTCCCGATGACAAAAGGGCTTGGGAGTCTCGGCTCTGGGGTTTTAAGCGTAACCGGGAAAATCGGGGAATGGCTTGTATCTCTGGACCAGGCAGCAAAGAAGAGCGATGTTTTTAACCAGGCAATACAGAAATTTCACGATAAAGTCAGCCCAATCCTAAAATCGGTAAAAGGGCATATCGACGGCGCTGTTGTGGCAATCAAGAAATTCGCAGAAACGCATTTCAATGTCCCGGATACATCGGGACTTATGAGCGTGGCAGATAAGCTGAAAGCAAGAATTGAACCGTTCAAAAAAATAGGCGAAGTCGCAAAGGAAGCGATGGGAAAATTGGTTGACGCATTCAAGGCATCTGCCCCTGTTCTGGCGAATCTGGGCGGAATCATTGTCGATGCTCTCGGAAAAGTAATTGACGGAATCATGAAAGCATTGCGCGGCGAAGGATTTGATTCACTGATTGACCTATTGAACGGGGGTATTGTCACCGGTATTGGTGTAGGAATTATGAAGTTCATCAAGAACCTTACCGGATTGGAAAGCACTGCAGATGATGCTATTGGAGGGTTTGCTGGAATTATAGAGGGATTCAAGGGCGCTATCAATGGAGCAAAAGAAACCCTTGCAGATTTTCAGGCAAGTCTGAAAGCGGATATACTGATGAAGATTGCTGGTTCCATTGCAGTTCTTGCTGGTTCACTTTTGGTGCTATCATTGATTGATTCGGATAAACTGGGAGGGGCATTAGCTTCTATCAGCATCCTCTTTGCCGAATTGGCTGCATCTATGGCGTTGTTTGATAAAACATTGAGCGGGCAGAAAGGTCTGAACAAGTTTGGAATGGCGATGATTGAAATGTCGGCCGCTATTCTTGTGCTCGCGTCAGCTCTAAAGAAGATTGCAAGTATTGATTCGGATAAGTTGGCCGGTGCTCTTGTCGGTATAACAGTTCTAATCGGAGAGATGGTGGCGGCTTCCTTGGCACTTTCAAAATGGGGCGGGAAGATAAAGACAAGTGCGGTCTCAATGATTCTTTTCGCCGAAGCCATCAATATCCTGGCAAATGCTGTCGGGAAACTAGGGGCGCTAGATACAGATAAGCTGACAAAAGGGCTTGTTGGTGTCGGCGTACTCATGGCGGAGCTTGCTGCGTTCATGGTTGCTTCAAAGTTTGGAAATTTCAAAGCGACACAGGGACTTGCAATCATTGAATTGTCGGCGGCACTTCTGATTTTGGAAAAGTCGGTTTCTGGTTTCGGGTCGATGGACATTGAAACAATAAAGAAAGGGCTGACTGGTGTCGGTGTTATCCTTGCAGAAGTGGCAGGCTTCTCGGTAATCGCCGGAAAAGCGAAACATATTCTTTCCAGTGCAACGGCTTTGACCGTTATCGGAGCAGCCATGTTGATATTTGGGAAAGCGATTAAAGATATCGGGTCGCTGTCCATTGAAATGATTGGAAAAGGATTAATTGGAATTGGCGGTGCATTGGCTGCCGTAGCAGTAGCTGTAAACCTTATGCCTAAAAATATGGTCGGCATTGGGCTCGGATTGGTCGAAGTTGCAGCAGCACTTAAAATCATCGGCAGTGTTATTCAGGATGCCGGTGGGATGAAATGGGAAGAAATTGGAAAAGGCATGGTCGTCCTGGCCGGGTCCATGACGATTCTGGCAGTAGCGCTCAATGCTATGAAAGGAACCCTCGGGGGAGCATCGGCAATGCTGGTTATGTCGGCGGCACTTGCTGTCTTCACTCCAGTATTGAAATCCCTTGGCTCAATGAGCTTGGCGGAAATTGGAAAAGGGCTACTGGCTCTGGCCGGGGCATTTACGGTTTTGGGTATTGCCGGGGCGGTACTTGGTCCTATGGTTCCAGCAATCCTTGGTTTATCCGGAGCGTTGGCATTACTCGGGGTGGCGGTTGCTGCTTGCGGCGTGGGCATTTTGGCATTTTCAGCGGGGCTGGCTTCTCTGGCTGTTTCCGGCGTGGCCGGTGTAACGGCGTTGGTGGCCGCCTTGGAAATTCTGATTGTTGGAGTGCTCGGGATTATTGCAAACAGTGCTACGGCTATTGCCGGGGCAGTGAAAGCGATTGTTCTTGCAATAGTGGATGTCATAGTTGAATGTGCCCCGCCGATTGCGGAGGGCGTACTTACATTGATCGAGGAAGTACTGAAATCCTTAGCGGAGCATGGACCTAACATAGTGACTTACCTGATGGACTTCCTGATTGGGGTCATCAACGCGATTGCGGCGAGGCTTCCAGAATTGATTAAAGCAGCTGTGAACCTGATCGGTGCGTTCTTTAAGGGTGTTGTGGATGCCTTGAAAGGGATTGACACCAACGTTCTTTTGGAAGGCATTGTTGGTATCGGTTTGCTTTCGGCTATTATGCTTGCGCTTTCTGCCGTTGCGGGGCTGATACCCGGGGCTATGGCGGGCGTTCTTGGTATGGGAGTGGTGATTGCCGAAATGTCGCTGGTTTTGGCCGCTGTCGGTGCATTTGCTCAGTTGCCGGGATTGAAGTGGCTGGTAGGGGAAGGAGGAGATTTACTACAGGGTGTAGGTACGGCTATCGGGAAATTTATCGGTGGTATTGTCGGGGGATTCCTTGGCGGTATTTCGGCACAGTTCCCGCAGATTGGTCAGGACCTGACTGATTTTATGACTAACGCCCAAGGATTTATCGAAGGAGCAAAAAAGATCGATCCTGCTATGCTGCAGGGGGTCAACGCTCTTGCGCAGACGATTCTGCTCTTGACGGCAGCTAATATTTTGGACGGACTGACTAAATGGTTTACCGGAGGAACCAGCCTTGTGAAGTTTGGCGAGGAACTGGCTGAATTCGGGCCATATTTTAAGAGATACTCTGATGAGATTGCCGGTATCAACCCGGAAGTGATAACCGCTTCTTCTAATGCGGCACTTGCTCTGGCTGAGATGGCATCAAAACTGCCTAATAGTGGAGGGCTTGCCGGAAAGATATTCGGAGAAAATAATCTGTCTGATTTTGGGGCAGAACTGGAGAAGTTTGGTCCTTATATTAAAAGATATGGGGATCAGGTGAAAGGGCTGGATTCTGCTGCGGTGAAAGCTTCAGCGGAAGCAGCACAAATGATGGCTGACATGGCGGCGACACTTCCAAATTCAGGAGGATTGGCCGCTAAAATTATGGGCGATAATACGCTCTCGGCATTTGGTGAGGAACTGGAGAAGTTCGGCCCGCACATCAGCAAGTATGCTAAGGATGTTAATGGTGTAGATCCGGCGGCAGTGAAGGCTTCTGCTCAGGCTGCGCAGGTACTATCGGATATGGCATCAACCTTGCCTAATTCTGGTGGTTTAGCAGCATTGATTATGGGCGATAACACCCTTTCAGAGTTTGGTGAGGAACTGGAGAAGTTTGGTCCTCACATAGCCAAGTATGCACAGGATGTAGCCAACGTGCAGCCTACTGTGGTCACGGCATCGGCCAATGCGGCGAAAGCTCTCAGTGAATTGGCGAATAATCTGCCGAATACAGGTGGTCTTGTGAGCTGGTTTACAGGTGATAACGATATTGGAGCATTCGGCCAAAGTCTGGAAAAGTTTGGACAATCGTTTGCTGGATATTACAATTCGATCGCTGGCATCGACACAGCACTTCTTGATGCCGTGATAGTGGAGCTTGGGAAACTTGTGGACATGGCGAACGGCATATCTGGAGTGGATACGTCTGGATTTACACGGTTTGCAAGTGATTTAACAACCATGGGGAACAACGGCATCGACGGATTTATTCAGGCTTTCACAAATGCCAATGAGAAAGTACAGCAGGGAGTGACGGCTTTATTAACAACAGTCACATCAACAATGCAGGCGCAGGTCGGCACTCTGACCGCATCTGGGACTACTGCTGGACAGAGTCTGGGAACAGGCGTTACCGATGGAATTGCTTCCAAAAAAGCGGTGATATTGCTGACTGCTTCTGCAGTATGCCAGGCGTTGGTTCAGACGATGCAGACGGGCTTACCGAGCAACACGTTCAACACGATTGGGCAGAACGTAATCCAAGGAATCATCAACGGAATGACTTCAAAGAGGGGGCTGTTGTTGAGTACGGCGAGAAATCTTTGCACCTCGCTGATACAACAGTTCAGGACTTCTCTGCCGAGTAACACGTTCAATACGATTGGACAGAACGTAATCCAGGCTTTAATTAACGGCATGAATGCGAAAAAATCGTCGCTTCTTACAACGGCAAGGAATCTTTGCACAGCGCTGGTTTCCAAGTTCAAAGCTGAGTTACCAAACAGCACGTTCAACACGATTGGGCAGAATATTGTTCAGGCGCTGGCGAACGGAATTATCAGCAAGCAGGGCACTGCAGTTGAGGCGGCAAAAGGGGTATGCACCGCTGTTAAGAATGCGTTTAGCAACAACCTTACAAGCGGCGATCTTAGACCGGTTGGCGCGAATGCTGCTCAGGGATTAGCAGACGGAATCAGAAGCAAGATCGATGAGATTGCGGACGCGGCGATTGATGCGGCAAAGAAAGCAGTTGCAGCAGCGAAAAAAGAACTTGACGAGCATTCTCCGTCGAAAGTGTTCTTTAAGATTGGTGAGAATGTGGATCTGGGAATGGTGAATGGCATCCGTGCTTATCTTGGGCGTATCGGCGATGCTGGGACGTCTATGGGCAGGGAAGCTATCGATTCCATGAAATCGGCGATTGCGCATGTGTCCGATATCGTAAACGGAGAAATGGATGCCGACCCGACAATAAGACCGGTTCTGGATCTGTCCAATGTTCAAAATGGAGTCGGAAAAATCAATTCCTTGTTCTCTAAAGGGTTGGATATGTCTGTCTCGTATAACAAGGCAGTGGAGGCATCGAGAAGCAGGAAAGCAGAATCGTCGCCCAGCATTGAAAATCCTAGCAACTATCAACAGCCTGCACCGAATACTTTTAGTTTCGTGCAGAACAACTATTCACCTAAGTCACTGTCGAGGTCTGAAATTTATCGGCAGACGAACAATCAGTTTTCTGCGTTCAGAAAGGCGGTGAACCCTACGTGATAAAATCAGTAACCATTACAAATTACCTTGGGGAGTCGGTCAAGATCACTTTAGCGGAAGATGATCCCGAGCATGGGATGATAATTTCCAGCATAACTGGTCTTGGCCCTCCAAAGGCCAACGTGAATATGACAGATTTGGCAACGATGGACGGATCTTTGTTCAATTCGGCAAGGGTAGAAAAAAGGAACATTACGATTCATATGTTCTTTACGTTTGCCCCAACCATTGAAGACGCGAGGCATAACACCTACAAATACTTTCCTATCAAGAAAAATTTGAAGTTTCTTATTGAAACCGATAACAGGATTGTCGAAACGGACGGCGTTGTCGAAACAAATGAGCCTGACATATTCAGCAAAGAGGAATCGAACCAGATATCATTGATTTGTTCGGACCCTTATCTTTATTCTGCGGGGGAGAACGGAACAAATGTAACTGTGTTTTTTGGAATTGAGCCGCTGTTTGAATTTGTATTTTCAAATGAGTCTTTGACTGAGCCGCTTTTGGAGTTCGGTTCGATTGAAAACGAGACTGAGAAGACCATTTACTACGACGGCGATTCCGAAATCGGTGTAACCATAACCATTCATGCAATCGGCGACGCCGGTAATATAACGATCTACAATACTGGAACTCGTGAAGTGATGAAGATTTACAACAGCAAAATAGCGGCTTTAACTGGATCTGGAATTATCGCTGGTGATGATATCATCATCTCAACGGTCAGAGGTAATAAATATATAAGCCTGCTCAGGGGAGGTATTTATACCAATATCCTGAATGCTTTGGATAAAGAATCTGACTGGTTCCAGCTTACAAAGGGCGATAATATATTTGCCTATACGGCAGACGAGGGGGCTGAGAATCTTCAGTTTAAAATCGAGAACAGAATCATCTATGAGGGGGTTTGAAGATGGAACTATTTATCATCGATAATGAGTTCAGAAGTTTGTACAACATCGACGTCTTTGAATCCTTTATATGGACTGAACGGTACAATGGGTATGGAAACTTCGAGTTTTATACGCCGGTCAGCGACGCCATGATGGGCATCATTGCCACGATCCAGGAGAAAATGGAGGCTAAACTCGATTGTTATGTTTGGTTGAAAGAATCTGCGTCTGCAATGGTTATAGAAGATATCGAGATCTCAACTAATACCGAAACAGGAAGCCATTTGATCGTTTCAGGAAGAGGTCTCGAATCTTTGCTTGAGCGGAGAATCGTGTGGGAACAGACATCCGTAAGAGGAAAGATCCAAACAGGGGTTAAGAAACTTTTGGACGACGCTATCATCAACCCGAAGCTGCCTGACAGAAAGGTTCCGGAATTCAGGTTTGTAGAGTCGAAAGACCCTTACATTATAAATCTGACTCACAGAGCCCAGTATACCGGTGATAATCTCTATGATGTTGTCCTTAAAATTTGTGACACATATCAGCTCGGGTTTGATGTATCCATGACGGCAGACGGGCATTTCGAGTTTTGCCTTATTCATGGGCAGGATCGGTCCTACGAACAGGATGACAATCCTTATGTTATATTTTCACCAAAATACGAGAACATCGTAAACAGCGACTATTTGGAGTCTGGGAAGACTTTGAGGAATGTTGTACTGGTGGCAGGAGAGGGCGAAGGGAGTGCGAGAAAGAAAAGAATTGTCGGTGGAGGGACTGGCTTATCCAGAAAGGAACTTTACACCGATGCAAGAGATATTCAGTCGGATGAGTATTCAGATCAACTGAATGAAGACCGGGAAACATTGAACAAATGGCAAGAATTACTGGAAGAAAACGAACAGGGGCTGGCCGATGCGACATCCAAGTTTAATTCCACGGCAACGGATTATAATAAGACGAAGTCCGACTATATATCTTTTAAATCCGATTACGAAGCCAGAATATCTGCCCTTAACCAACGGATCTCCTACTATAATACCCAAATAACCAATTACGGGAATTCATTAACCGCTGCTCAAAAAACTCAGCTGGCATCAAGAAACAATTATAAGGCTCAGTCTGATAACTATGCCAATCTGATAAGTGGATGCAGCGACAAGATTAGCAATTACAACAGCAAAATCACCAATGAGCGAACAATGAGATATGCTCAGCTCGTTCAGTATGAAGAGGCGATTGATAGCCAGGAAGCTGTAAAAAAGCAATACGAAGACGCCAAGAAAGATGTTGACTCTAAGAAAGAGGAAATTGAAAAGGTGCTCCCTAATTATGAGTCTCAACTAAAAGATTATGAGGATATGATATCCAAGTATGAAGACGTCATAGAAAGCAACCAGAAAACTTTGGACGACGAAACGAAAGAATACAATAGCGCTACGGCTGAGTACAACAAAACCAAATCGGCATATGAGTCGAACAAAGCCACGTATGAGGCTAATATTGTAACTTGTAAGCAAAAGATAGCGGAGTATGAGGCTAAGATTGTGGCCGATCAGAAAGAGATTGATGAACTAATGGACGCTCTGCTGGATCAGCGTGGTGCCGAAGAGCTGGCAGAAAATGTCTATATGAAGGCGTTTACTGGAGAAATCGAGGCAAGGAAGACTTTTGTATATGGCGAGGATTTTGTCAAAGGCGATCTTGTTCAGATTGTAAATGAATATGGCATGGAATCCAAAGTCCGAGTTTCAGAAATAATGAGAGTTCAGGATACAAACGGCTATAGCATGTATCCTACTTTCCAAGTATTAGAATAACGAAAGGAGGGAAACAGAATATGGTGACAAGTGGTTTTTACGATTCATTAAAACATGATAGACGCTATAGCTCTATACAGTTCGGAAGTATCTTTGACGGTGTTATCCGGGATGGCGTATTTCAGCATGTCGGTTCCAGGCTGATGGTAAGTCAGAACAGTGGAATGATGATCAGTGTCGGAACAGGCCGTGCCTGGTTTAACCACACTTGGACTTATAACGACTCGATTCTTCCACTTACGGTACCGCAGTCAGAAGTGATTCTTGACCGTGTTGATGCCGTTGTTTTGGAAGTAGATGCTCGTAAAGAAGGAAGAATAAACACAATCAAAATCGTTAAAGGGACGCCGACCTCGAAGAACGCTAAGCCGCCGGCGATGATCAAAGAGAAGAACCGCTGGCAGTATCCATTAGCTTATATCAAAGTTGCCGCAGGAGTGACTTCCATTCGTACTGCTGATATCACAAATAAGGTTGGAACCAGTGACTGTCCATTTGTAACGGCACCACTTGATAAGATGAGTATTGACGACCTTGTTAAACAATGGGCGGATCAGTGGCAGGTCTTCTATGAGAACGAAACTGCTGATATGAACAAAACAAACGCCTTTTGGAAAAACGAATGGAGGAAGTGGTACGATTCTCAAACCGCCGAGATTCAGCAGACTTATCTTAACTGGGAAAAACAATGGGAAGATTTCTACAATACCCATTCCGGTGAAATAGAGCGGACTGCTGAGGAATGGAAAGTCCTGTGGCAGACTTGGTTTGAGGAATACGTAAACACCAATCAGACAGATTACAACACTTGGAAAGACAATCTGAATACGGATTTCATGAACTGGTGGGATTCGATAAGGGAAGTTCTTGATTCCGTGGATGTTTCGGCGTTTGCCGCAAAGCTGGCTGATTTGGAGAAGCGGATCGACGAGTTGGAAATTTTCAAGTCCGATTTGGCCACTGACCATTCCATTTACGATTATGCATCCGAGGAGAACGGGGATGTCCTTGATAACGGGCAGGATAAGATAAAGACAAAGATTGTCGAGTTTGCCACGGTCGAAGGACAGGAAAAGTTCGAGACAGATTACACGGAATTCAAAGAGAATCTGAGGGATGAACATTCCGTCTTTGAATTTGTTACAGATTCGGACAATCAAAATCTTCAGGATTCCGAAGAAAGAGATGTCCAGTCTAGGGTTGTGGAGTTCGTTGCTGTAAAAGATGTAGACCTTTATAAAGAGGTGGTAAGTCTCAATGAACAGGTAAAAGCACTTCAGGAAACCATTCTTAATTTGGTTCTCGACCACGCTTTCTATCAAACTATTTCCGATGGCGGCTCATGGCTGCTCAGCGAATATGAGCAGGTTGAAACTATTACGAAACGTACCGAAGACCTCCTCGACAGTTTTGGCGAATCTATCACAGGAGTAGCTAAGCTGGCTATGTAATGAAAGGAGGCTGCTATGTTCGACAATACATTTGTGTATCTGCAAACCATTTTGGACTCAAAAAAAGAGTCGGTACAGGACAATGTCGGCGATCCGTTGCAAAGCAGAGAATACAACGGACTGCTGGCGAAATTCTTGGAGGGTATTCCTGATAGCTTCCAGGTAGACAGTTGGCTAAGAGATAACCACAACGGTAACAAGGGGAGATATGTTCTCCTCGACTCCGAGAGGGATGATGTCAAGGACAGCAATGACCGAAAATTTGACACTCGGGGCTATTCCACAGAACAAATACTTGATAGCGGAAATAATCCGATCCGTTCTCTGGCTGTATTTGTAAAAAAATAAAACCATTAGGAGGTAAACGAAACATGAAAATTACGGATTATGCTTTAGTCTCAACTCTGCCGGCGGATAACGTTCTTTTGGTAGACGGCGCTGGCGGCACAAAGACAATTTTGGCAAAGGACTTGCTGAAAGCTCTGGCCGAGGCAGGAAACGCCAAGGATTACTTAACGGTGATGAATGTGGCCGATTTGACTCAGTCCACGGCAGTCGCTAAGACAGACAAGATTATGATCAACACATCCGCAGGAAATAAGGGAATCACAGTGGATGACGCTTTGTGGGCTATTCTGGATGCCTGCGCCCCTTTGGAGGTTCGTAAGAACACGTTCCGCGGCAAGAATCTGGGAGCGGCTCTGACTTCCGAACAGAAGACCAACATTGCCAACGGCACATTCAAGAGATTCTTCTTGGGTGATTACTGGGAGATCGGCGGCAGAGTCTGGAGAATTGTGGATATGGATTACTGGTGGAATAGCGGCGATACGGCTTGCACGACCCACCATCTGGTAGTTATGCCCGATTCCCAGCTGTACACAGCGAAGATGAATGAGACGAACATCACGACTGGCGGCTATGTAGGCTCTAAGATGTACACGGAGAATCTGGAAAATGCCAAGACACTGGTGTATGCCGCATTTGGCGAGACTGCAGTTCTGAATCATCGCGAGTATTTGACGAATGCTGTGAGCAATGGCTATCCGTCCGCAGGCGCCTGGTATGATTCCAAGGTTGAGCTGCCGAATGAAATCATGATGTATGGAAGCCTGGTGTTTACTCCTGCAGGAGACGGATCTTTCGTGCCGAACCGTTATACCATCGACAAAACTCAGCTTGCGCTCATGGCTGCACATCCGAGATTCATCAATCCTGCAAGACAGAACCAGTGGTTGAGAGACGTCGTTTCTGGGACGTATTTCGCTCGTGTGAGCGGCGATGGCCGTTCGACCTGCGGCAACGCGTCGGACTCTCGTGGGGTTCGTCCGGTCTTCGGTCTGAGGGGTTAGGAAATCTGGGGGCCTTGTGCCCCCTTGTCTGAAACCGTATATAGGTGACTAAAAAATATGTTAAAAAAGAAAGGAACGATAGAAATGGATGAGAAAATCTATAAGATAACCCTTGCTGACGGAACAGAGATCAAGAACTTGCGGCTCAACGGAAACAATTTCATTTCCGATGCGCCTGTTGCCGCAGAAATTTTCGATGGCAACTGTTCTGAGGTCGTAATCAATGACGGCGAAAATGACGAGTTTCATGAGAACATGGAACTGGTACAGATTACTCCTGTTGGAGATGAGTATTGGTTTGTTCTCCGTGATCTTACCGCCGCAGAACTGAAACAAATCAAAATGCAGTCCGACATCGAGTATGTCGCAATGATGGCCGGCGTGGAGATCTAAGAGAAAGAAGATTGAAAGAAGGAGGAACACCATGGAACATAGCAAGAATTACCAGAAAGTAAAGCGCTACTACGATATGAAGATGTGGGAGGAGACCCGCGTCCGTAACGCCGTAAAGATGGGCTGGATTACCGAGGCGGAATTCCAGGAAATCACTGGTAAGGAGTATTGATGAGCGTCCTGGTAAGTGACCGGACAGAGTCAAAGTTCGAGCCCATTACGTACTCAACGGAATTACACAACATGCTGCGGGAGTTCATGCAGAGAAACTTTGGGGTGAAAGACCTGGAGCATTTCGTCCAGCTCCGTTATGCTTATGGAAAGGATGATACGGAGGATTTCGAGAAATACCGTTATCTGATGTTGACCCATAAGAAGGAAATAGATCATCTGGCAACGCTTATGACCAATAATGTCAGAGCGGTAAACAGCATCTATCCGACTACCATGAGGGAATATGAAACGCGGAGGGACTACCAGTCTTCTGCTATCGTGAACTGCGAACAGATCATCAAAGAACTGCAGCGTGTTGTGGAGACCTTTGAGGTGGACCTGAATGTTTATGGCAGGTATGTAAAAGCTATCGACCGAGAAATCGGTTTGATAAAGAAGTGGCGTCAGCGGGACAACAAAATCAAGTCATACGTGCAGCAGGGTAACATCTAATTTTGCGTCGTTTCTGGGACGAATTTCGCTAATGTGAACAACAATGGCAATACGAACTACAACAACGCGTCGAACTCTAATGGGGTTCGTCCGGATTCTCTGCCTAACCAACAGAGAAGGAGATGTTGTCCTTTCCATCAAGGATAAATAGCAAAGCCGGACGCAATTTACTACGGTAAGTATTGCTATAACGGTGAATAATCTTATGACGTATGAGGAGATAGTCTGTGACGCTAACAACTTGTATAAGGCTTACAAGGCCTCGATTAAGGGCAGCAAATGGAAGGAGACTACCCAGAAGTTCATGATAAACTTCCTGCGGTATCTTATTGCCATACAGGATGACCTTCTCAACCGTACACTTCAAAATGGACCGGCTGAGGAGTTCTCGCTGTCCGAAAGAGGCCGGGTCAGGCCTATTACGAGCATTCGTATCCGTGACCGGATTGTACGGCACGTCTTATGCGACGAAGTTCTTCTTCCAGAAGTCCGTAAACATATCATTTATGACAACGGTGCTTCCATCAAGGACAGAGGCATCTCGCATCAAAGGGATCGTTTCGAGGTTCATCTCCGCCGTTACTACAAGCTACATGGTAATGAGGGATGGATACTTTTCGGGGATTTTTCCAAGTTTTATGACAATATCATACATGAGATAGCAAAGAGGGAGCTGCTGAAGCTGTTCGACGATGACGAATTCATTGACTGGCTGCTCACTCTTATATTTGATGGATTCAAGATTGATGTTTCTTATATGTCGGATGAGGAATATGCGTCCTGCATGGAAGATACGTTTAATAAGCTTGACTATCGGGAGATTCCAAAGAACCAGCTGACGGGCGAGAAATGGATGTATAAGTCTGTCAATATTGGTGATCAGCTGTCTCAGATTATCGGCATCTATTACCCGTACCGTATCGACAATTATGTGAAGTACGTCAGGCAGCAGAAGTTTTACGGGCGGTATATGGATGACTGGTACATCATGAACCCGAGCAAGGAAGAATTGCAGGATTTGCTGGAAAACATTTGTGCGATTGCAAAAGAGCTTGGCATTCATATTAACATGAAAAAGACCCGGATTGTGAAGATTTCGAGCACCTACAAATATTTGCAGATTCGCTACAGCCTTACGAAAGACGGCAAAATCATTAAGCGGATCAATCCAACTCGTGTTACCACGATGAGGAGGAAACTGAAAAAACTGGCTGTCAAAGTCCAGAACGGGGAAATCCTGTATGAGCATGTGGAGAATATGTTCCGCAGCTGGATGGGCAGCTTTTATAAATTATTGTCGAGACAACAGCGACAAAATTTGATTAGCCTGTACGAAGAACTGTTTGACAAGGCCATTACGATTGTCAAGAAAAAGATGGTCGTGACTAATAAGTTGCCACAAAAAACTGAAGGAGGTAATGTAGATGGATAGCTGGATGCAGATACTGCTGACAGTTTTTAGCTCAGTTCTTGCGTCTTCTGGGCTGTGGGCTTATATCGCCAAAAGAGCAGAGAAAAAAGACGTAAAGACTGAGATGCTGATAGGTCTGGGGCATGACCGGATCATGTACTTGGGAATGTCATATATTGACCGGGGGTGGATCACTTCCGATGAATACGAAAATCTCTATGAGTATCTCTATAAGCCGTATGAGAAGATGGGCGGGAACGGCTCCGCAAAACGTATCATGAACGAGGTAAACAAATTACATATACACAAATCACAATACAAGGAGGAAGCAAATCATGAAGATGAGTAACAAAACCTATGACACTTTGAAATGGATCGCACAGTATCTCCTTCCGGCGGCGGGCACCTTATATTTCGCCCTGGCAGGAATCTGGGGGCTGCCCTGCGGGGAGCAGGTGGTGGGCACCATCACGGCAGTGGACACATTCCTTGGCGTAATCCTGGGAATCAGTGCGGCGCAGTACAATAAGACAGAGAACAAGTAAATTATATTTTGGAAAAGAGGGATGAAGATGAGTTATAGCGTTCAGGGCACTACCATCACCCTCACCAGAGGCGATACTTTTATGGCTCTCATTTCGATTACACAGTCGGATGGGAGCCAATATCTCCCGGTCGAGGGAGACTCCATACGGTTCGCAATGAAGAGATCGTATGAGGAAGAAGAACCTCTTTTGGTAAAAGACATTCCCATCGATACGATGAAGCTGATACTTGAACCGGCAGATACAAAAAACCTGGCATTTGGGAAGTATGTTTATGATATTCAGCTTACCAAAGTTACCGGAGAAGTGGACACATTCATCACCAAGGGGAGTATGAAAATAACGGAAGAGGTGGACTGACATGGGAAGCATCAACGCATTGGAAACTTTATCCGGCTTCATAGCTGCCGAGGCTTCTTTGTCTGGGACATTGTCGAGTGTTGGTGGACTGGCGGGAAAAGTGTCTGTTACCAAAGAATACGATATTTATGATGGGGAGTATAAAATCGTCCCAAGGATATTCGAGGAACAGGTGCTCCCCACCAGTAACCGGGTACTGAAAGAAGATGTCGTTGTAAAAGAAGTTCCGTTCTATGAGACCGGTAATGATTCGGGCGGAATAACTGCATATATCGGAAAGGATGTTGAGAATGGCTTATAACAAAGTAGTTTACGGTGGAAAGACCCTGATGGATCTCACAGGGGATTCCGTGACACCGGACAAACTTCTCGCCGGTGAGACTGCCCATGACAAATCCGGGGAAGCGATTGCCGGAACCTGTACATTTGACGTGGACTCTACGGATGCGACAGTTACGGCGGCTGAGATTCTGAAAGGAAAAACGGGCTATGCCAGAGGCAGCAAGGTAATCGGAACCATGCCTAATCACGGTGCTGTTGCGGGAACCATATCAGGGAAAGACGATTCGTATGTGGTTCCTGTTGGGTATCACGACGGTTCAGGAATTGTAGAAATCGATGAGACAGAGAAAGCGAAACTTGTTCCGGGAAATATCAGGAGTGGAGTTACCGTCCTTGGAGTCGAGGGGAACATGACCGGAACTGAGGATGTAAATGCCCAGACCAAAACAGTTTCTCCGTCTACCGTCCAGCAGACAATTCTGCCGGATGATGGGTATAACTATCTGTCTCAGATTGTGGTGGGTGCGATTCCCTATGTAGAAAGTTCTAATTCTGCGGGAGGTACTACGGTAACGATTGCGGGGTGATTGAATGTCGGTAAACAAAATTGTTTACGGAGATAGAACGTTAATTGACCTGACTGGGGATACCGTTACCGAAGAAACCTTACTAAAGGGTTGCCAGGCGCATAGAGCGGATGGTACAATTATTATCGGAACTATGCTATCCGGTTGTCCTGCCGAGTTCATTGTGGAGGAAGAAGTTTCTGATTCATCTGGACAGGATATACAGGATGAAACGGGAAGTGTAGTTAAGGGCAGAATCAAGTATCAGAGGGTGTAAGGAAGCAGTCTATTTCGTGAGTATTCCTACATTTCAAAGAAAAACCCTTGAATTTACGGGATTCTGTGTTTCTATTATAGAAAACTTCTTCACGGATTTTTCCGTCCTGATCGACTCCGAAAGCTTCTCCGGATACTTGACAGACAGTTCCAGGACCATGTCCAGCCCTTTATCCGTATAGTTCCTGCTCTTCACCCTGTATTTTTTGACCTGCTCCCCTATCTTTTCAAGAATCGTTTTCTCGTCTTCCGGCAGACAGTTCAGCACCAGCACAAAGGGCATTCTTCCGATGGAAATATGCTCCAACAGGATCAGCACGAGCGTCACGATAAGAGAAGTCAGTGCAGCCACCTCATACAGCTGACAGCCGCAGACGATCCCCGTATGGATCGCCCAGAGGAGATACAGCATATCCACCGGATCCTTTACCGCCGTCCTAAAACGTATGATCGCCAACGCGCCTATCGTTCCCAGCGTGATAACCAAATTGGACTGCAGGCACAGGATAATTGTGGAAATAAAGAAGGGCAGGATTGCAATACAGATATTAAAAGACCGGTTATAGAATGCCCGGTGCGATACCAATCTATAGACCAGGAATTCATACATGCTGAGTAAAAAAACTACGAACAGCACTGAAACGACCACCGATGTATGGATAACAGGATTGTAATATGAATTTATGACGTTTTCTAAAACCGTTTTGAAAGTTTCCATTTTATTTCACCTCACCATACTCTGTATCTTTTTTCTTCCCACATAATACTTGGAAAAAGAGGTAAGGACCAAATTTCGGTCCGTAATGATATGTCTTATATAACTGGGCAGGATATCGTCAAACTTGACTTCCAGGACATACTGCCCCTTTTCCTGGACAGGATATCGCATATGATCTCCGCTCAGGAAAGAAAGCAGCTCATCCGAAACGGAAATATTCTCATCCAGGGTAATGCGTACATTGGTGATCTCCTCGATATATGCGGTCCTTTCATACTCCACAATCATTTTCGGAACGAACCGTCTTGTCATACAGCTGATACAGAATCGCTTTAGCAAAGGTTCCTCTGTCCGCCAGATCAATTCATTCGTTCTCCCTTTTATTATCATCTCGTATTCCTTTAACGAAATCCGGCAGCTTTCTTTATGACAATATCCGTTCAGCTTCTCCTTACATTCCAGTTTCATGTATCCGTACGGATCCCCATAATACCGGATACGATACTTGAAACGCTTTGACACTCCCGCATCGTTTTCCCTCGTACAGGAATCCTTATAATCGTCAAAATAAAGATTGTGGACCTCATATTTTCCGTTGGCGCCGCTATGGCTGTCCCGGTCGAGTATGGCGGACAGACGGCTGTCTATCATGCCCGCCTCCTTTGCACAGCAGCAGTATTTCCACTCATTTCTGTATTTTTTAATAACGACCCACCTCCGTCTTCACCGCAGATCGTCCGAAAAGGTTATCATATCTGCTCTGTCATAGGATTTTGGATCCAATAATACGACACGGATATCCACATTTACATTTTCTTCCGGAGAACAGACATAGCATTCTCTTCCGTCCAGATAAACGCCGTATTCGCCCAGTTCGTTCGCAAATACGCTAAGTGCGCCCAGCGGCGAATCACAGCTGCTGCCGGAAGCATGAAAACCGTCCACCGCAAACGCCGACTTTTGTGGGCCGTTCCATACGATAAAATCCGTATCCTTATGGAAGCTTTCTTTGGGAAGTCCCAGGCATTCAAACAATGCGGTATATCGATCCTCCTGCCAGAGCTCGGGATTATTGATCTCCACTACGGCCCGATAATCCGTACCGGACAGCGCCTTGATATAGTGGGAGAACGTCTCAAAGCTGCTCTTCCATTTATTGTCCATGTCATATCCGTCCGTAAAATCAAAACGGCAGATGGTCGTGCCTTTTATGACAGCCATTCCGATTGCAGGTTCGGAGAAGATCGTCGTATCATAGTGCTCCACGCCGTCCACCTTTACGTTATAGACGCCCTCTCTAAGCTCCGTAAAGGAGAGCCTCCCGATACAGGTTTCTCTTGGCCCCGCTTCTTCATAAAGCGCCGGCAGGTATTCGCATTCTTCCAAAACAGGGTTTGCCAATATAAAATGCACATCCTCTGAAACGGCAGAAACGTCAACTCCCATATACTCCAAAAAATCGGAATAAGCAGGATCGGACAACCTCTCGTGGTCATTTATTTCTATCAGGAAATCCCGCTCCAAAAAGTCCTTGTACTGCGTACTTCGCCTGATAAAAAGATTGGAGGTTTCCCGGTATGTGTTTTCAAGACGTTCATAATACAGATCCGCTTCCCGTAAACGGTTCCTCACATAGGCGCGAAAAATATCCAATCCGTCCGCAGCATTTCCGTATGTTCCGTCCGGCCATCGCTCCATGTCTCTGCGGAAGGCCCCGGAAGCAAAGATGTCGGCTTCATATCCGTCCAGCAGCGCGTCGATCTTTTCTTCGGACCACTTATCTTCTCTCAGCAGGCGGTATTTTTCAAACATCTTTCCCCATATATACGCATCATCATTAAACAGCAGCTGGCTTATGTATCCGCTTTCAATAATACAATTGGAATCCTCCGTGCATGCATAGGGATAGGTATAATTCTTCTCCCATACGCCGATAAACTGGTTTCCCCAGGTGAGATCCAGATCCCATGGCGCATATAAGGCTTTCGCACCTTCTTTCCCGTTCCGGAGCAGGATGAAAAAATTCTTCTCCATGCTCACATTATCTTTCCCCTGCACCAGGTTAATGAACAGATAAAAATCGATGGCATTCTCTATATCAATACCGGAGTACAGCCGTTTATCATCCTGTGCATGGAGATACAGATCATGATAATAGCGCTGCAGAAAGGCCTGTTTTTGCAGCTCCTCATCCGGTGAATCGTCCAGGCGTCCGAAGATGTCTCCCTCCTTTGTAAATTGCAGGCTTTCGTTCCCTTCTTTTCCCAGCAGTCCGTGCTTATACAAGACAGACTCGTCGCTGTCCTCATTGATACATACCTGCTTTTCATCTATGGGATACCCTAACGCATACAGCCCCCAATATCTCCCGTTAATAAAAAGCTCCAGATACTTGTATTCCATTCCAAAATCGATTCCCAGAGCGTTATCGGCCGCACAGGATTCTTTCCAGAGATTGGAGGTGAAAACATTCCTAACCTTTTCCTGATCATTATAGGCCGCATACAAAAGCCAGTCGTCATCCTGACGCATCCCCAGTAAAGATACATGGTTGGGGCGTATGTTGCCACCCATTGATTCCGTCCTTAAAGAAAAGCGGAATCCTTTTTTAGGATATGCCCTTGTCGTACCGCCCCTGAGACGGATCTCCCCCTCGGAGCATACAAGCCTTCCCGCCGCATTGATACCGTTATCGAAAAGCGTGATCTCCATAGGTATGGTTTCGTCCGGTATTTCCCCCCGGCATTCTATATCCATGAGCGGCAGGGTCGTACATTTCAAATGATAGGTGTGGTAGGACGTATCGGTATAGGCAAGGAAGGTTATCGTCTCATTGCTCCCGATCCCCTCCGCGGTTATCTCTTTCTCTAAAAAGGCCAGCCTTACATCTTTTTCACTGCTTTCTATCCTGATCCGGGGATCATAGGCATCCTTATTCCCTTCTATAAGAGAATAGTAAAACATTTCCTCCGCAGCATCATAAAACAACGTTTCCACGCCAAAGGACAGCCTCTCTACCAGGCCTGCGGATTCCTGCCGTCCTGCGGCGATATCCTCCGCCCGTTCCCTGCTTACCACGCAATCCGAATATCTTGCCATTTTTTCCGGAAAACCCGTCAGGCAGATCCCTATTATCACAGAAACAGTAAGAACTACGATCTCTGTTATCCTTTTTACCCGCATTATATCTCAAGCCTCTTACCGATCCGTTTTTGCCATAATTTTCCTTTTATAAGGCCAAACGGTCTTATAAATACTTAAGATTATAGCATTATCTGTATACTCTGTCTATAGAATTATTCTCCAAAGGAAGGGGATGAGGGAGGGGAGAGCTATTGAAATTTCAGCGGATACAAGACATGCGGATCGATCATGATATTACGATAAAGGAACTCTCCTCAGCGCTTGACCTTCACAGGGATGTTTATTCAAGATACGAACGAGGTGTCCGGGATTTTCCCGTAGATATCCTGATAAAACTGGCGGATTTTTATAATTGCTCCATCGACTATCTGGTGGGCCGCACAGATCAGAAATAGATGTACTAAAAAAGCCCACATCGGGCGGCAGATGATAAGGAAGTAACCTAAATTCCCGATAGAGCCGACGGTCTGTGATAGCCACAGACCGCCGGCTCCGGGCAGGGATGTTGTAAAATTGCAGCGGGAAACAGAGAATTTATCATTTTTACTCTTTGTTCACCCGCTCCACAATCTCCTCCAGCGCATCCCATTTCTCTTCCATGTCCCGTACCAGCTTAAACTGAGTACGCGCCCGGTCCAGGTTATGCCCTTCCCGATGGATCCGGAAATAGGTATCGCCCTGGAGATAATCCGTAAGGAAACGCATCCCGCATTCCAACGTCATAAGCTTTGCGCCCATGGGCAGCATACGCATCTCCTGCGCCGTCAGGCTGCCGCCGCATCCCTTCAGATATCCCCGGGTATAAGCTTCAAACAGCTCCAGGCTGCAGGCAATCAGATCCAGGTTCTTCTCATCCTCGGCTCCCGTGCTGGCGCCGAAACGGATGGCATCCCCGAAATCATACAGCGAGGAACCGGGCATGACGGTATCCAGGTCGATCACGCACAGTCCCTCCCCTGTGGCCGCATCAAAAAGGATATTGTTCAGCTTGGTATCGTTATGGGTCACGCGCAGAGGGAGGCTGCCGTCCTCCAGACGGCTGCTGATCGCTGCCAAATCCCCTTCCCGATCCCTGACGAAACGGATTTCCTCCTCAACTCCTTCTGCCCTTTTGCACACGTCCGCTTCCACCGCCCTGTTAAAATCCGCATACCTGCTGGGCGTATGATGGAAATTGGGAATCACCTCATGGAGGCAGGCTGCCGGGAAATCCGCCAGCAGCCTCTGGAAATTTCCGAAGGCCAGGGCGCTGCTGTACAAATCCTCCGGTTTTTCCACATTCTCCATACAGACGGTGCCGTCGATGAACACATACATCCGCCAGTAATTGCCGTTTCCGTCCTTCCAAAGGGTGCCGCCTCCCTTCGTCGGGATCATGCTCAACGTTTCCCGCAGGGGGTCTCCTCCGTTTTTCTCCACCTTTTCCTTCAGGAAAGAAGTGACCCGAGAGATATTGTCCATCAGCTCATCCGGATTTTTGAAAACATCCGTGTTGATGCGCTGCAGCACATACTGCTTTATCCCGTTTTCTTCCGTCCGGCAGGTAACCCTGTACGTCTCGTTGATGTGGCCGTTTCCATGGGGCTCTATCTTCTCCACGACGCCCTCTGTCTCAAACGCCGGAACCACCTGCTTTCTGATTTCCTTCATTCCCATCTGTTCTTTCCTGTCTGCCATCTTTCCTCTCATTCTGCCGCCGCAAGGCGGCCCTCCCTCATCCGTACCGTTTCTATTTTCCCAACACCTTTTCCAGCTCGCCGATCACGATCTTCAGCGCCTTGATCCTGGCATACTTCTTATCCACCGACTCCAGGACATGCCAGGGTGCATAGACGGTGCTGGTCTTCTGCAGCATCTCGTCAACCGCCGTCTCATAGGCGTCCCATTTCTCCCGGTTCCGCCAGTCTTCGTCCGTGATTTTCCATCGCTTTTCCGGCGTATTCTGCCGCTCGGTGAACCGCTCCAGCTGGGTTTCTTTGTCGATCTGTACCCAGAACTTGATCACCACCGCTCCCCAGTCCGTCAATTCCTTCTCAAATTCGTTGATCTCGTTATAGGCCCGCTGCCAGTCGTTGACGGAGCAGAAGCCTTCCAGCCGCTCCACCATCACCCGGCCGTACCAGGTCCGGTCAAAAATGGCGATATGGCCGGTCTTGGGCAGGCGCATCCAGAAACGCCAGAGATAATGGCGGGCTTTCTCCCCGGGCTCCGGACTGGCGATGGGATGCACCTCGAAGCCCCTCGGATCCAGCGCTCCCGTGATCCTTTTGATATTCCCGCCCTTTCCCGCGGCATCCCATCCCTCATAGGCGATGATCAGGGGTACCTGCTTCCGGTATAGCCGATTGTGGAGCTCGCCCAGCTTTTTTTGCAGCCGCTCCAGCTCCTCCCTGTATTCTGCCTCCTCCAGGCTCTTATCCAGAGGGATCTGGGCCAGCTTCGGCATTTTCTTAAGCGGCCAGGTATTGGCCAGAAGCGGGACCGCCAGGGCATGATTGGCGAGCGCCGTTTCGATCCCCTGACACATGGCTTCCAATACCTGGAGCTGTGCCCACTTCCTCGATTTGGCATCCACGATATACCAGGGCGCCGCCGGCACATGGGTATCCTTCAGGCAGCGTTCCCATACCCTCCTGCATTTTTCGTAATGTTTGTTCTGCCACCGGTCAGATCTGCTCACCCGCCATGCGGTATCCCTGTCCGCCAGCAGGGCCTCCAGCCTCTGCGTCTGTTCCTTTTCGCTGATGTGAAAGAAGAACTTCAGCACCAGATATCCGTTGTCCGTCAGCTGCCGTTCAAACCGTTTGATGCTTTCGATCCGGGCCGCATAAGCTTTTCCATTCAGTTTCCCTTCCAGCACTTCTCCGGCAGTCTGCTCAAGCCAGCCCCCGTCCAGGAAGGTGAATTTTCCGGCCTCAGGAATCCGGATAAAGTAGCGGTATAAAAACGGCCTGCGCAGTTCGTCTTCCGTGGGCGCTGCCGTGGTGGCCACTTTGAAATGTCTGGGATCGATATTCCGGATAATCTTTCCGATGGTACTCCCCTTTCCGGCGGCGCCCCAGCCCTCAAACAGGACCAGGACGGGCAGCCCCCGTTCCTTGATCGTCTGCTGCATGCCAAACAGCCTGGTCCTGGCCTCCTCCAGGCGTTCCTGTAGTTCCCCTTCTTCCGGTTTTTCTTCCAAATATAATTCCTTCAGCATCTTTCCTCTCCTCCCGCCGCCCCAAGCGGCCTCTGTATTCGAGAGATTTCCCGTTGCGGCGCCGCTTTCCGGCCGCCGCTCTTGTCTCTATTCTATCATATCCTTTCCCGGAAAAAAATATGGGAATCGATATCTTTTCCTTGCGTCCTCCCTTTCTTTCCACTATCATAAGGATAGCGCCGGGCCCTGCGGCCCGGATCGAAATCGAAGATGCGAAATCACCCGTGTGAGCTTTGCATTGCTAAGCCGCAAAGGATGTGACATGGAGGATAGTGCGAAAAATAAGCCTGATGGCTTATTTTTCACACGGCTATTTGCGCCGGAGCGTCGCAAATAGCTTTGATGGCAGATCGCCCCGTCGCGTAAACGCTCCGGAATGGAGATTAGATTGAAAATTGTAAATGTAACATCCGTCCGGGCATATCTGCCCCGCCCGTTTTCCCGGAACATCCGCCGTATGGCCGCAGTGCTGTTTCTTGCAGCCTGCCTCTCTGCCTGTGGCGCACCCGGCGCCCCTGAAGAAGCCGGCCCCCAGGATCCTTCGATCCCCGGGGAGGAATCCTACGGCGAAGAGGCACAGTCCCCGGAGGCCTCACAGGAGGAAACTTCCTTGGCAGAAAGTACATCCCCGGCCGAAGAACCGGCCGCCGTTTCTTCCGGTCCGATTTCCTCCGGAAATTCCAAACCCTCCGACGAGGATCCAAGCGGCTGGATCCGGGAAATCCGGGTATCCAACCCCGGACAGGGCTATTTTTACGGCGGCGAAGCGCCTAAGGAAAGCCGGGATGCCCTGCAGCTGGAGCTTCTTACGGAAAGGCCCAATGCCATCACCGATGAAGAGGAATGGTTTGACGGAAACGGCCTGCCGGATCTGACCGTTCCCGTGCCGAATCCGGACTGGGGAGAGACAGGCGAACTGCCGGCTCACATTCCCCAAACGCTGGACGGCGGCCTGCGCATCATCCAGCTCGGTTTGGATGAATCCTATCAGTATGCCCTTTATGGGGAACAGTATTGGGATGCCTATCTTCTCTGTATTTATGACAAAAGCACCCTTTCCCTTCTGTGCACGCTGGATTTTTCCTCCTACCGCTACGGCACGCAGGATAGCGGATGGGAGCAGCGGATTTGGTGGGCCAGAATATGCGGCGGCCTCCTCGTTTTCTCCGTGGGGCACGGCACATATGCGGAAAGCATGCCCTATCATGCCTACCTTGGTGCGGTCAGCCTAACGGACGGCATGCTTTTGTGGAAATCGGAGCCCTTAGTCAGCAACGCCTATAATTTCGAGATCGTCGGCGACGTAATCCTCAGCGGCTATGGCTTCACCGCTGAAGACGACTATCTCTATCAGCTGGATCTCCGGACGGGACGCATCCTGAATCAGCTGCCCGTAAAAACTAAACCGGACTATATCATCCGGCTGGACGACATCCTCTATGTACGGACCTATAACACGAATTATACTTTCCGGATCCTGGGCCTGTCGGACGACGCCGCCAAGGCCCCGTCCGCCTATATCGTGTTCTTTCCCGGGCCTGCCGCTACCAGCCGCACTCCCCTGTCCGAAAATTCCTGTGCCACCTCCTGCGGTATATGCCAATCGGTAACCAGCACATCCAGGCCCTCCGGCGGCGCGATGAGCACCATGGAATCGTCTCCGAATTTGCTGTAGTCTATCAGCATGTACTTTTCTTTGGAGATGGACAGGATCGTCCGCTTTAATTCCGCCTCCCCCAGCGTGGGGGTGGAAAATCCCCGTTCCAGGCTGAAGTGGTTCGCACTGAGGAAACTCTTATCGAAAAAAAGTCCGTTCAATACCTGTTGGGCGAGATAGCCCACACAGGAGTAAATATTTGTGCGCAGCTCTCCGCCGATGATGATGCTACGGATATCCTCCGCTTTGGCCAGCTCCAGGGCCACGCGGATATTGTTGGTGCAGGCCACCACATTCCGTTTCGGCCCCTCCACGATCCGCCGGGCCAGCTCCAGCGTGGTCGTCCCGCTGTCCAAAAACACCGCTTCCCCGTCCCCGATGAGGTCATAGGCCTCCCTGGCGATTTCCCGCTTTTCCGCAATATTGCGGATCTCATTCTCCTGGTGGGAAAATTCCCGCAGGGATCCGTAGGCGCTCACCGCCCCTCCCCAGGTACGCTTTAACACGCCCTCCTGCTCCATCCCCGAAAGAAGCTTCCGTACCGAAACCTCCGAAAGGCAAAGCGCCTCCGAAAGCTCGGCGACCGAAATGGAGGAACGCACCTGCAGCTGTGCCAGAATATATTTCCGCCGTTCTTCCTGATTCATCATGCAACCCCCTTTTTCTTTAGAATATCGATACTTTTCTCATTATTATAGCCTCTTTCCCTCTCCTCTTTCAAGCGTTCTTTCATTTTCTTTCTGTTTTTACGTTTCTTTCGATTTTATTTTGAATTATTTTCATTTTCTATGGACAATTTCCCGTCCCCGTACTATAATAAATACCGGATACGGCTCGGTTCGAACCGCCTGTTTACATAAAATGTTTCTTTCCATCCGCCCGCCTTGGCGGGTATCCCCATAACAATCCCGGGCTGTAGGGAATACGGCCCCATTCCACCCAAGGAGGTTTCTCATGATCATTGACAGCGCTAAATTAAACGGCCCCTGCTCCTGTGGCAGAAGCCATGAAATGGCCACAAAAGAAGCCGTCATCGAGCCCGGCTGCATGAAGCGGCTGGATCATTATACGGCCAAATACGGCCTTACCGGAAAACGTGCGGCCATCTACGATGAAAATACCTATCACGCCAAAAACGGGATCCATCCTCCCGTCGACCAGGAAATCATTCTGAATCCGGAGAATCTGCATGCCAATGAAATTGCCGTGGGCATGGTACAGGAACAGCTGGCGGAGGATATCGACTACCTGATCGCCATAGGAAGCGGAACCATCCATGACACCACGCGCTATTGTGCCAACCAGAGGGGAATCCCCTTTATTTCCTGCCCTACCGCCGCCAGCGTGGACGGCTTCTGCTCCACGGTCTGCGCCATGACCTGGAAGGGATATAAGAAAACCATGCCCGGCGTGGCTCCCGTTTTTGTGTTGGCAGACATCGATATCATCAAAGAAGCGCCCCTGCATCTGGCTCTCAGCGGAGCGGGGGATATTTTCGGAAAATATACGGCCCTGGCGGATTGGGAAGTCGCCCATGCCCTCACCGGAGAATACCTGTGTCCCGAGATCGAGAGGATGACCCGGGAGGCGGTGGAGGCCGTCACTTCCTGCTGCACCGGCCTGACCGCCAAGGAAGAAAAGGCCTTTGAACAGCTCACCTACGGACTGATCCTCTCCGGCCTGGCCATGCAGCTCATGGGGAATTCCCGGCCTGCTTCCGGCTGCGAACATCACATTTCCCATCTCATCGAGATGGGCCCTGCCGCTTTCCCCTTCCGTTCCGATGCTCTGCACGGCGAGAAAGTGGGCGTGGGAACCATCCTCGCCTCCCGGATCTATCACGAGCTGGCAGGGATCGAGGATATCCGTCCCTATGTACATCCCTATGCCTTTCCCTCCCCAGCCGAGTTGGAACCCTTTTACGGCCCCGTCCTCTTTCCTTCCGTGGGAGAGGAAAACACGCCGGACTGCATGAAGGACGTAACGCCGGATATGCTCATTGCTGCCTGGCCCAAAATCCGGGAAATCGTATCTTCCATCCCCACGGCGGAGGAACTGGACGGCCTCTATCGGAAAATCGGGGCAAAACGCACCCTGGAAGATATCCAGGTGCCCGCCGATCGTCTGGAGGATCTCCTTCACTTCTCCCCCAGCGCGCGTAACCGTCTCACGCTGATGCGGGTGCGGTGGATGATTTCGCGCTGACTCCCATCTGCCCGCCTCGGCGGGCATTCAAATCAGGCTAAGGAAACTTTCGTTTCCTGTGAAATCGAAGATTTCGCGCTGACCGGCATGCCGCGCTCTGCGCGGCTGCGCGACATGAAATCGGAGATTTCCTGCTCCCTTTATCCGTATCAATCAAGGCTGCTGCAAAATGACAGATGCAACTAACCGTACCGCATGCCTGCCACAGGCATCGTACGTTCTGTTGTGTCCCTGCCGTATACTGTAGCAGCCTTTTCTGTTTTCCCGCGGATCAGGCTTCCTCCATCCGGATTTCCACCCGATGCCTTCCCTTTGATTTGAATCCGATACCGTCCGCCTCTTCCCCGTCTATCCGCATGGAAGAAATACGGCTTCCCGCTCCCGTTAAACGGATATCCAAGATCGTATCCCGGAAACGGATTCCCTCCAATACGGCAGGCCCGAAGCCCTCCGGCAGGCAGGGCCGGAAGGTAATCCCTTCTTCCCCCAGCGTAATCCCGAACACGCCGAATACGATGGCGCGGATGAATCCCGTGGCCGACCAGGTCTGGTTCGGTACTGACTTCCAGGGCCGTCCGCACTGCCAGCCGCCGTCCGCCTTTCCCGTCCCCGCATGGTAGATTTCGCTGAAGGTCCCGCCGTCCTCCCGGGCCAGGCCGGCCAGATTCCTGATTTCCTCTCCCACGATTTTATCATAGCCATATTTCGCAGCGGCCGTCACAAAATAGCCGTTGACAAAGGGCCAGATGATATTGTTATGACGCAGCGGCTTTTCCTCCGAGGAAATCCCGGCAAAGGGAGGCCAGATAGAGACCAGGCCTCTCGGGCTCCTGTAACAGCCCTCCAGGATCCGCTTCGCCTGCACGGCGCCGCATACGCCCGAAAGGATGGCAAAGGAAATCCCGCAGCCCTCCTGGGAATCGTCCGTGCTGCCGTCCGGATAGAGAAAATAAGAGTAACGTCCCTCCTCCTTTCTCCAAAGATGCCGGTTGATCGCATCCCGGAGCGTATCCGCGCGTTTCCGGTATCCCTCCGTCTTTTCCGCTTCCCCCGTGAGCGCCGTCATCCGCTCCTGGATCCGGTATGCCTGGTAATACAGGCAGTTGGTGCTGAGCGTCATGATCCGCCCCGGACCGGGATGGTCTCCCACGAAGGAGGAAGGGTTCCCCTCCTCATGCAGCGCGGCCGGGTAACCGGCAATCCCGTCATTGAAAAAAGAGCCTCCCATAAACAGCCCGAACCCCGGATGGAACTGCCTCTCCTCCAACATGGCAAGGGAATGTTCCGCCGTCTCACATGCTGCCGCCAGGAATTTAGAATCTCCGGTCGCCAAATAATAAACCCATGCCCCCGTCACCCAGACCACCTTATCCCAGCTCTGGTCATCCATCTGAAAACATAATTTCCCGTCCACCCTCTCGCAGACCGCCCACAGGGTATCCCGGGCCACTTCCGGCTCCAGAAAGCAGGCTGCATTCATCACATTTACCGCCGCATCCCTGGTCCAGGGCGTGGGATAGTCTCCCCCGGCCCGGATCATCAGCCCCGGTTTTTCCGCCAGAAGTCCGGTTCTGTTATACCTCTTTCTGGGACAGGGCACCGTGTTGATCCGCAGCAGGTTATCGAGCGCCCATCCCCAGGCCTGTTCCACCCCTTTGTCCTTCATCATCAGTATGGGGATACGTTCCTTGTATTTTTCCATCGCGATGCCTTTCCTGCCGCGTCCCCTGCGGCTCAAGAAATGATTGTTAAATGCCTAAAATAATTCCATATATTTCCGGAGCATATCCGCAAACTGTCCAATATGTATCCCATCCACAAAGGAGTGATGCTCCTGAACGGATACAGGCATAACGATCCTGCCGTCCTTCTCATAATATTTCCCCCAGTCGAACAGAGGCGTCGCATTATCCTTTTTCCCGGAATTGGTATGTGAGATATGCATATAGGATGCATGGCCCTCTCCCAAATTTTTCATCTATCACCTGATAGGTATTCATTTCAGGCTCTCCCTTGTATTTGTAACTTCCTGCCACACAATAATACCACAAGTTTTTCCTTTTTACTATAGAAAACCCCAGGGCAAACAGGACAAACGCATGAACGACCCTGCGGCCCCTGCGCCGTCCCTGCCCGTCACTAGTGCGAAAGGAAGCTTTGTCATAAGTTTATTGCCACAAACAGGCACTTTACCCATTCTGTTTTTTCTTTTCCGCTTTTAAAATCCTCACCTTCGCAATAAAGCCACGACTTCATCTGCCTTTAATACTTTGCCCATAGCAACAACCTTTTCATTGACGACAAGGGCCGGCATACTCATTACGCCGTATTCCATTACCTTCTGCATATCAGTAATATATTCGACCTCTATGGAAAGCCCCATATCATTTACTGCCTGTTTAGCGTTCACATACTGCTCATGGCAGGATTTACAGCCTGCACCTAACACCTTAATGCAGCAAATTCCGTCCTTTGCTTCGGGGCGGCAGTCATTTGTGATTTCTCCCGCTTCACTTTTCGGACATCCACAACTGCAAGCCGGGGCAGGTGTTTTCTTTTCTTCTTTTTTCTTTCCGAAATTAAATAATGCCATAGTAATAACCTCCTGAAATTAAACAATAAGATATTGTATTGCGTTGAAGAAATAACCTACAACGATAATACCGACTGTGCATATTGCGATGAAAATGCCGAGCAGCTTTGGCTTAACTGCCTTGCGGAGCATAATTATTGACGGGAGAGAAAGAGTAGTTACGCCCATCATAAACGAAAGGACAACGCCGAGCAAAGCACCCTTTGCAAGTAAGGCTTCTGCAATCGGGATTGTGCCAAAAATATCCGCATACATCGGAACACCTGCGATAGTAGCGAGCACAACGCCAAGCGGATTGTTATCCCCAAGTACCTTGACAATAAAACCTTCGGGTATCCAGTTATGAATGACTGCGCCAATACCTACGCCTATCAAAACATACGGAGCAACCTTTTTCGCTGTTGAAACGACCTGTCCCCAGGCATATTTCATACGATCTTTGAAATGCAGTTCCTCTTGTGAAATATCAATAGAATGACCGTTTCGAATATATTCCTCTACTTGATTTTCAAGATGCAGTTTTTGAGTGAGCGTACCGCCGACAACGGCAATTGCCAGACCGAGAAGAACATACAAAACGGCAACTTTCCAACCGAATATGCTCATCAGTAAAACAAGGCTGCCGAGGTCAACCATTGGCGAAGAAATTAAAAAGGAAAATGTAACGCCAAGCGGCAGGCCCGCACTTGTAAATCCGATAAACAAAGGTATTGAAGAACACGAACAGAACGGCGTTACCGTACCGAGCAGGGCGGCAATGATATTTGCCCATATTCCGTGAAATCTGCCAAGTATCTTTCTTGTTCTTTCGGGTGGGAAATAGCTTTGAATATAGGAAATAATCAAAATCAGCACGCCGAGCAAGACCATAATTTTAATCGTATCGTATATGAAAAACCAAACGCTGCCGCCTACTCTGCTTGTAGTATCTAAACCGCAGGCATTCAATATACTTGATATGAGCCTACTCAGCCATCCCATACTAAGGGCTTCCTTTTGAAAAAAGTCCCAACCAATTTTTAATGCTTCCATAAAAAGTTCCTTTCATATAGTTATATTGAAATGTATCTATATATTGGTGCTTTTATAAGCCGTGCAAAAAAGCAATCTATAAACTTCCTCACTTTTCACAGCACGACCTGTTTTTGTATTCAACATCAAGTGTTGTCAACTGCTCCAAACATTCCTTTGCCTGCTTCACGCCTTTTTCTGAAATGGAATAGTGCGTCCATTTTCCCTCTTTGCGTCCTACAACAATTTCAGCGTCACAAAGTATTTTCATATGATGAGAAAGCGTGGGCTGTGTTACATGAACTTCTTCCAACAGCTTGCAGGCACATTTTTCACCCGAACGCAATAGTTTTATAATTCTAATACGGTTTTCATCACCAAATGCTTTGAAGATTGCCGCAGTTCTTCTTTCGTCCATCTCTCAAAATCACCTCCCATAGATAGCTGTCTATGTGTTATTATATGCATCACATAGAAAATTGTCAATATGTTTTTTTCTTAACCATCAGGATAAAGGGGCAGCGGGCTTCCGGCAGGATCCTTCCTGTGCGCATAAGCGTCCGGGAACCTGCGGGGTGGCTGAACTGTTTTCCTAATATTAAACTCTTTTTATTGATACTTCCTAAACACATCTGATATACTGATTGCAGTACATAAACCAAGAGTGTAAACTCTATGGCTATTGGTGAAAGAATACAACAACCGGTTTTATCACTATCCGGCATATGATGTAACTTCCGGTATAAATGCATAGGAGATGTCGTATGAATTCAGTAGGAATCGTTGCTTGTTCCAATGCACAAAAAGCAGCGTGGGAAGAGCAAAATCAGAATCTTATCGCTTTTCTTGAAAAGGCCGGGAAGAATGTCCTCGTCAGCAACTGCATATATGAAAAAAATGGCGTTCTTTCAGGTACCGGAAAAGAACGCGCGAATGAATTGATGAAGCTTTTTTCCAATCCCGATGTCGAAAATATATACGATATATCCGGCGGAGATATAGCCAATGAGGTATTGGATGAGTTAGATTATAAACAGATAAAAAACAGCAAAGCCACATTTTGGGGATATAGCGATCTTACGACAGTTATAAATGCAATATATTCGCAGACAGGTAAAAGCAGTGTTTTATATCAGATTAAAAATCTGGTGCATGGTGGTTATCAAGATACACAACGTCAGCGCTTTATCAATAAATCAGATTTGTTCAATCCATCCTTTCGTTTTATTCAAGGCAGTTTTATAAGAGGAGTTGTGATAGGCGGAAATATCAGATGTTTTTTAAAATTAGCAGGAACAAGATATTTTCCTGATGTTACAGATAAAATTCTTCTAATCGAATCTTTGGGCGGCCAAGTCCCGCAGATGATAACCTATTTTTCGCAGCTTAAATCCTGTGGTGTGTTTGAAAAAATAAAGGGAATCCTGCTTGGCACTTTTAGTGAAATGGAAGCCAACCATTGCGAGCCGGATATCATTTCTCTGATACGGTTATTTGCGGGAAATGATATACCGATTGCGCAAACCAGAGAAATAGGACACAATGATGATTCCAAAGCCATTTGGATAGGAAAGGAGATAGCGATAAATCGTTAGCTGCTTTGACCGTGGCCTTTTCCCGTATACCTTTCTCGAATCCATACCGTCTGGGAAATATGAAAATCCATGGACCGGTAATGATACCGGTCCGCATCAACCAGCCAGGAAAATTCCTGTTTTTATCTTGGATTCACCTCAATCACACAGGCTTCCCCCTTATACTATAAATACTGGCTGAACTCGATTTTCTCTTGATTCGGCCCCACGAGCGTAAAAAACCTTACCCCGTTTTCCCAAAAAGGGAGAAACCGTATTTCCTCATCCAGCAAACAAAATCCATTTTCTTTTGCCATCCTGAATACTTCCTCAATATCTGTCACGTTCAGTGCGATATGATCCAATGCCCCGTTTACCAGCGCCGCCTGCTTATTCTCATATATCTCAATCGTGACATCCCCCATCCTTAAGAATGCCACCCTTTCATCTGCCGCTTCATTCACTGTCTGAAACGCAGGCCGGAATCCCAGCGTTTCATAAAAGGAAACCGTTTCTTCCAAGTCGTTTGTCGGGACCCCGATATGCTGCAGCCCTGTTATATATTTCCGAAAGCCATTCTCCATTTTAACCCCTTTCATGCCGCGCCCTTTGCGGTTTCGCGGCCGTTTTGCCATCCTTCAGCCACACCCGTCCGTTCCGCAGCTAAATCCGTTTCCCTCCCCTTGTTCCTCGCTCTCTCCTTCCGACGCATTACCGCCGGCTCTTCTTTCCTCCTGCCGCAAAATCTCCGTCATCTCATGGGCGGTATATCTCTCCGGGCTTACTTTATTCCCGTTTATATAGATCGTCGGAACCGTTTTCACCCGGAGCACGTCCTTTGCATACGCCACCGCTTCCTTTTCCTTCGTGCGATAGGTCCCTTCCAGCAAGGCCGTCCGGTACTCCTCTCCGTCCAGCCCGATCCTTCCGGCCAGACCGGCGAGCACCTCCGGATCGCCGATATCCTTTTCTTCGATAAAATAGGCCCGGTACATCAGATCCTGATAGGCATCCCCGCAATTCTTCTCACAGGCAAAGTACCATCCCTCAAAGGCAAACCGCGTATAGGGACGGGGAATCACCGCAGGCGGCAGCTTCATGTCCAATCCCAGTTCCTTCGCGGGTTCCTCCAGGATCCTGTAATGCGCCCTCCTGTTTTCATCATGATAGGTATCCACCCTCTCCTTCGGCTCCTCGGTCAGTTCGAAGGGCTGCGTACGGATCCGGGCCTCGATCCCGGTTTCCCGAAGGGCGCGTCCCAATGCCTCCTTGGCCACCAGGCAGTATGGACAGACATAATCCGTTACCATTAAGATATCCAGCATACTTCTCCTTTCCCGTTCAAAAGCCCCTTTTCGGGGAGGTCATTCCCGCACCGGCCCACGACACGTACAGGAACGCGACGTGGGCCGGTGCGAGGGCGGCTCCTCCCCGGAAAGAGGCTTATTTCGACTTGGTATCCTCTCTGGGCATCACCACCGGATCCAGATGCCAGATCTCATCCACATATTCCCGGATGGTACGGTCGGAGCTGAATTTGCCGCAGCATGCCACGTTCAGAATGGCGCTCCTGGCCCATGCCTTCTCGTTACGGTAGGCGGCTTCCACCCTGTTCTGCGCCTCCGCATAGGATTTGAAATCTTTCAGTATGAAGTACATATCCGCTTTGGACGTACTCTGGGTGTTCAGCAGGGAATTGTACAGCGGACGGAACAGCTCCGTGTCATAGGGGGCAAAGGTTCCGTTGATCAGCTCCATCAGCACCCTGCGCACATCCGGATCGTTATTGAAGATATCCATGGGATAGTAGCCGCCGTAGTTCTCGTACTGGATTACTTCATCGGAACTCAGGCCGAAGAGGAATACGTTTTCTTCTCCCACTTCCTCCACGATCTCCACGTTGGCGCCGTCCATGGTGCCCAGCGTAAGCGCCCCGTTGAGCATGAACTTCATATTGCCCGTACCGGATGCTTCTTTACTGGCCGTGGAAATCTGCTCGGATACGTCCGCTGCCGCAAAGATCCATTCCGCATTGGATACCTTGTAGTCCTCAATGAACACTACCTTGATCCTGCCGCCGATGGCCGGATCGTTGTTCACCACATCCGCCACCGCATTGATCAGCTTGATGGTGAGCTTCGCCGTATGATAACCAGCCGCCGCCTTGGCTCCGAAGATGAACGTCCTGGGATAGAAATCCCTTTCCGGATGATCCTTCAATTCATTGTACAGGTAGATGATATGAAGGATGTTCATAAGCTGCCTTTTATATTCATGAAGCCGTTTCACCTGTACGTCGAAAATGGAACGGGGATCCACCTCCACGCCGTTGTGCTCCAGGATATATTTGGCCAGACGCACCTTGTTGCGGTATTTGATGTTCATAAATTCCCGCTGGGCCTTTTCATCATCCGCATAGATCTTGAGACCGCTGATCTTGGATAAATCCGTGATCCAGTCGCTTCCCACATGGTCGGTCACCCAGTCCGCCAGAAGCGGATTGCCGTGGAGCAGGAATCTTCTCTGGGTAATACCGTTGGTTTTATTATTGAATTTTTCCGGCATCATTTCGTAGAAATCCTTTAACTGCTGATGTTTCAGGATTTCCGTGTGCAGCCTGGCTACGCCGTTTACGGAATAGCCGGCCACGATGGCGAGGTGGGCCATTTTCACCTGGCCGTCATAGATAATAGCCATCTTGGCAATCTTATTCTGATCACCGGGGTACTGTCTGGCCACCTGTTCCACAAACCTGCGGTTGATTTCCTCCACGATCTGGTAGATCCTGGGCAGAAGCCTTGAAAACAGCTCAATGGGCCATTTCTCCAACGCTTCCGACATGATCGTATGGTTCGTATAGGCACAGGTTTTCGAGGTCACGTTCCACGCCTCTTCCCAGGACAGATAGTAGTCGTCCATCAGGATCCGCATCAGCTCCGCGATCGCCACCGTGGGATGGGTGTCGTTGAGCTGGAAGGTTACCTTCTCATGGAACTTCCTGATATCGTCGTGGGATCTCATATATTTGGCCACCGCCGTCTGAACGGAAGCGGAAATGAAGAAATACTGCTGCTTTAAGCGCAGTTCTTTTCCCGCATAATGGTTGTCATTGGGATAGAGCACCTCCACGATATTCTTGGCCAGGTTTTCCTGCTCCACCGCCTTCTGATAGTCCCCTTTGTCGAAGGAATCCAGATGGAAGCACTCCACCGCCTCCGCGTCCCAGATCCGCAGGGTATTCACCAGGCCGCTGCCGTACCCCACGATGGGCATGTCATAGGGCACCGCCTTCACGGACTGATACCCTTCCTGTTTAAAACAATTGCGGCCGTTTTCATCCACATAGACCCGCACATAGCCGCCGAACTTCACTTCCTTGGCATATTCCGGGCGGCGCAATTCAAAGGGATTGCCGTCCGCCAGCCAATTGTCCGGTACCTCCACCTGGAATCCGTCCCGGATCTGCTGTTTGAACATCCCGTACCGATAACGGATCCCGCAGCCATAGGCCTCATAGCCCAGGGTGGCCAGGGAGTCCAGGAAGCAGGCCGCCAGGCGGCCCAGGCCTCCGTTGCCCAGCGCCGGATCCGGCTCCTGATCCTCCACCCGGTTGATATCCAGCCCCAATTCCTCCAGAGCCTCGGCCACGCCCTCGTAGGCCTGCAGATTGATCAGATTGTTTCCCAAGGCACGCCCCATCAAAAATTCCATGGACATATAATACACCATCTTGGGATCCTGCTTCTCAAACTGCCGCTGGCTTTCCATCCAGTTATCCACAATCTCGTCTTTGATGGTATATG
Organism: Lachnospiraceae bacterium; assembly: GCA_021770245.1. GTDB lineage: Bacteria > Bacillota > Clostridia > Lachnospirales > Lachnospiraceae > Eisenbergiella. Next base: position 57,992 of record JAETRI010000009.1, on the reverse strand, counting down.
CCACGGCCTGGAAGATCTGACGCTCCGTGGCCTCCTCAAGGGTCTTGCGGTAAAGGGTTTTTACATTGTCCTTCACGTTTTTCTTAAAAAGTTCCTTATCGAAGTTCCGGGATGTTGTTCTACCACGCATGTCCTTCCTCCTTCTCTATTCCGATCGTAACCTTTTCTCCGTTCACGTTCCATTCTTTTTGGATTTTAAGGCCCTCATTTGTACCGATGGATTCCGCAAGGACCTTGCCTGCGATCACTTCCTCATTGGCAGCGGCGATCCGCGCGATTTTCTCGTTTCCCGTAAAGGATACCCGGATATGATCCATCACCTCCAGGCCGGAATCCTTCCTCATGGTCTGGATCTTGCTGATGATCTCATATACGAAGCCTTCCTCGATCAGCTCCTCCGACAGGTTGGTGTCCAGCACCACCGTCATCTGGTTATCCGCCTCGGAGACATAGCCCTCCTTCTGGGACATCTCGATGAGCAGATCCTCCTTGGCCAAAAGCACCTTTACGCCGTTTACCTCAAAGGCCAGAACCCCGTTTTCGTTCAGCTCATCCATGGCGGCGTTTCCGTCCAGGGCAGACAGGGTTTTCTGGATGCCGCCCAGCTGTTTGCCGTATTTCGGGCCCACCGTGCGAAGCTGCGGTTTGAAGGTATAGGTGGTGAAATCCCTCACGTCCTCCGTAAATACCACCCTCTTCACATTCAGCTCCTCTTCCACGATTTCCTTATAGAAATCGTCCAGGGTTCCCGCCGCCTTCACAAACATGGTCCCGATGGGCTGGCGGTTCTTGATGTTGGCGGTATTCCTGCAGGCGCGTCCCATGACCACCAGCTTCACCACCTCGTCCATATCCTTTTCCAGCTTTTCATCCACCCAAGCCGCATCCGCCACAGGGAAATCGCACAGATGCACGCTCTCGGGCGCCTCCTTGTCCACGCTCCTCACCAGATTCTGGTAGATTTCTTCCGCCATGAAGGGGATCATGGGCGCGCACAGCTTGGACAATGTCACCAGCGCGGTGTACAGGGTCATATAGGCGTTGATCTTATCCTGCTCCATACCCTTGGCCCAGAAACGCTCCCGGCTCCTTCTTACATACCAATTGCTGCATTCGTCCACAAAATCCTGCAGGGCCCTGGCCGCTTCCGGGATCTGATATGCGTCCAGGCGGGTATCCACTTCCGTGATCAGAGTGTTCAGACGGCTTAAGAGCCATCTATCCATCACGGGCAGCTTATCGTATTCCAGCGCATATCGGGAAGCGTCAAAATCGTCGATATTGGCGTACAGCACGAAGAAAGCATAGGTGTTCCAAAGCGTCCCCATGAACTTTCTCTGTCCCTCGACCACCGCCTTACCATGGAAACGGCTGGGCAGCCAGGGTGCGCTGCTGGAATAGAAATACCAGCGGATAGCGTCCGCACCGTAATCCCGCAAGGCATCGAAGGGATCGATGGCATTCCCCTTTGACTTGCTCATCTTCTGCCCGTTTTCATCCTGCACCAGCCCCAGCACGATCACGTTCTCAAAGCAGGTGGTGTCAAAGAGCAGCGTGGATTCCGCCAGCAGGGAATAGAACCATCCCCTGGTCTGATCCACTGCCTCCGAGATGAACTGGGCCGGGAACTGCTTATCAAAAAGTTCCTTATTCTCAAAAGGGTAATGATGCTGGGCAAAAGGCATGGCGCCGGAATCGAACCAACAGTCTATCACCTCCGGTACCCTGTGCATGGGTTTGCCGCAGGCGGGGCATGGAAGGGTAATGGCATCGATATAGGGACGGTGCAGCTCCACCGTCTCCGCCTCCGGGTTGCCGCTGAGACGTTCCAGCTCCTCCCGGCTTCCCACACAGGTCATCTCCCCGCATTCGCACTGCCAGATGTTCAGGGGCGTGCCCCAATAACGGTTCCTGGAAAGGCCCCAGTCCTGGATATTTTCCAGCCAGTCCCCGAAACGGCCTTTGCCGATGGATTCCGGGATCCAGTTAATCGTATTATTATTAGCGATCAGCTGCTCCTTCACCGCGGTCATCTTGATGAACCATGATTCCCTGGCATAATAGATCAGCGGCGTATCGCATCTCCAGCAGAAAGGGTAACTGTGCTCAAATTTAGGCGCGGAGAATAGCAGCTGCGCCCGATCCAGGGCCTTTAACACTTCCGGATCCGCATCTTTGACGAACATCCCCGCCCAGGGCGTCTCTTTGGTCATACAGCCCGCGCCGTCCACCAGCTGTACGAAGGGCAGGTCATATTTACGTCCCACGTTCGCATCGTCCTCACCGAAGGCGGGAGCGATATGCACCACACCGGTACCGTCGGTGAGCGTCACATAGTGGTCGCAGACCACATAGAACGCTTTCTTATGCTGTTTTGCGCAGGTTTCCACCGCGCAGTCAAACAGCGGTTCGTATTCTTTATACTCCAGGTCCTTTCCGATATAGGTTTCCAGCACCTCATAGGCGGGCGCTTCCGGATTCTCCCGGTTCAGTCCGCCCAGCACCGTATCCAGCAGGGCCTGTGCCATATAATAGGTAAAACCGTCCGCCGCTTTTACTTTCGCATAGGCCTCGTCCGGATTCACGCACAGCGCCACGTTGGAAGGCAGGGTCCAGGGCGTGGTGGTCCAAGCCAGGATATAGGCGTCTTCCCCCTTCACCTTGAAACGGGCCACGGCGGACCGTTCCTTTACGTCCTTATAGCCCTGCGCCACCTCATGGGAGGACAGGGGCGTACCGCAGCGGGGACAGTAGGGGACGATCTTGAAGCCCTTGTACAGAAGGCCTTTATCCCAGATCTTCTTGAGAGCCCACCATTCGGACTCGATATAATTATCGTGATAGGTCACATAGGGATCGTCCATATCGGCCCAAAAGCCGACTTTTTTGGAAAAATCCTCCCACATACCCTTATATTTCCAAACGCTTTCCTTACACTTATCGATGAAAGGCGCAATCCCGTATTCCTCGATCTGCTCCTTTCCGTCCAGCCCCAGAAGCTTCTCCACTTCCAGTTCCACAGGCAGGCCATGGGTGTCCCAGCCCGCTTTCCTGGGCACCAGGCAGCCCTTCATAGTACGATATCTGGGGATCATATCCTTGATAGCGCGGGTCTCCACATGGCCGATATGAGGTTTCCCGTTGGCCGTCGGCGGCCCGTCGTAGAAGGTATACGCAGGACAGCCCTCCCGGATTTTCATGCTCTTCTCAAAAATCCGGTTTTCTTCCCAGAATTTCTCCACCTCGTGTTCCCGTTCCACGAAGTTCAGGTCAGTGTTTACTTTTGCGTAAAGTGACATGCTCTCCATCCTTTCTTTCCTTTGCAGCCGTCCGGTCCCTTTCAGCCCGACAGATATCCGAACCGCTTCCTTATTTTTTCGCGGGCTCTTCATAAAAAAAATCCCCGTCCTTTATGTAAGAAGGACGAGGTCTTGTTCTCGCTGTACCACCCGCTTCATCATACGGCCTGATAAAACGTCTTATGATACCAGCCGCCGTCCCCTATGGCAGAGAAGGCAAAGACCTCACCGCCGGCCCGCCGGCAGAAATAACACAGATGCTTCATCAGGAAAATATGGTTTCCTATAACGGAGGAACTCCGGCACTGCCTACTGGGGAAACTCGCGCTGCCCTTTCAGCCTGCGGCTCAGAAGTGATCTTCCCCATCCCCTACTCGCACCGGCCTTCCACCTGCGCCGGCTCGCTGTCCCTTTGGAAGGATGGATACTGTCTTCCTCATGGCCTTTGTCTGTTTCTTCCGGTATTATATAGCCCGCGGCGGCGCGTTGTCAAGCTTGAGTTTCCGCAGTTTAGGACAAACGCAGGAACGGCCCTGCGGCAGCCCAGCCCATCACTCTCCGCCGGCGCCGGGCAGGACAAACGCATGACTGCGTCCGGATGCCGCTCCTTCCGTATGCCAATGTCATTGCGCCGGGGCCGTAACGGCCCCGGCGCAATTTTCTCCTGTACGCGTATGGATGATCAAATCACATGGTATTTTTTCAACAGTTTTTCCACGTCGGTGCCTGCGATCTTCTCCAGCGCCTTCTTAACCGCTATCCTCTCTTTGAAGCCCATATCCATCTCGGTTAAGGGTCTGCCGTCCCGCAGGCTGATGGAGGCCGCCAGGAGATCGCGCAGATCATACAGGCTTCCCCACACCTCCGGCACACCACGATCCACATTCAGGAGGGTATAGACGGCTACCATCGCAGTACGCATGGAGTATTCGGTGGTGAACACCGTATCCCGTTCCACCTCGGCGAACTGGCCCAGGAAAGCGAAATTCACTGCGCCCTCCGGCACCACGTCAGGCCGGTCGCCTGCGGTACGCGGCATGAAGTAGGAGCTGGCAAAAGGCATCATGGTAGGTACCGTTTTCGCACTGTTCGCCGCCAGATCCTCGATTTGCTCCTCGGGTACTCCCAGATGATAAAGCCACTCCATGCAGATCTCCTTACCGGTACAGTCTTTCATGGTCTTCTTTACATAATCGCCGGGCCGGTTGGGGAACAGGCCGTAGAGCCATACCAGACACTGGCCCTTTGGCTGGGAATGGAACTGCGGCTGGCGGTTGATCGTCCAGCTCAAAAGCCAGGAAGAATCCCGTACCGATACGATGCCGCCGGTGACCACCTTACCGGAAAGCGGGTCGCGTTTGCATATGTTCTTAATATATGGCAAAATTTTGTCGTCCAGGGTATTTACGGTAACGCCCATCCACTCACATTCCTCCGGCGCCGTACAGAACTTATCCGGATGTCCGAAGGAGGGATCCTGGGCGGCAATCTTCCGCCACAGATCAAAGGAGCCGCCGGGGCGGATATCTGGGATATACTCGCAGGGCTTATCCTGGCCGCCGATGGTGGAATTCTCCACATTGCTGCCATTTGTGATGAACAGGTAGTCATCCTCGGTCAGATCCAGGAACTCCTGCTCGCCGTCATGCAGCAGTTCCACCCGTTTTGCCAGCTTTCTGCCGTTATGAATGTCGAAACGCACATCCATGACCCGGGTATTGAAGTGGAACTGGGCTCCATGGGCTTCCAAATACCTCACCATGGGCAGGATCATGGACTCATACTGATTATATTTGGTAAAACGCAGGGCCCGCAGGTCAGGCAGGCCGTCTATATGGTGAATGAAGCGCTGCATATAAAGCTTCATTTCCAAAGCGCTCTCGCAGTTGTAGAAAGCAAACATGGTGCGCCAGTACAGCCAGAAATTGGAGTCAAACACCTCATCGTCAAATACGTCGGTGATGCGTTTGTCGTAAAGCTCCTCGTCCGGGGTAAAGAACAGGTGCATCAGTTCCATCGCCCCTTTGTCGCTTAGGCCAAACTTACCGTCGGTATGGGCATCCTGCCCCCGCTTTTCGGTGGCGCGGCACAGAGAGTAATTGGGATCCTTCTTGTTCAGCCAATAATACTCATCCAGGACACTGATCCCCTCGGTCTCAATGGAGGGAATAGAGCGGAACAGATCCCACATGACCTCAAAATGATTGTCCATCTCCCTGCCGCCCCGCATGACGTATCCGATTTCGGGATACATCCAGCCGTCGCACGCGCCTCCCGCTACCGGATCCCGGTCAAAGAAATGGATGTGGGATCCCGGCATCTGGGCATCCCGCACCAGGAAACAGCCTGCGGACAGCGCCGCCAGGCCCGTTCCGATAAAATATGCCGATTTGTGATCCACGCCCTCCGGTTTCTCGGGACGGGCAAACGCTTCATAATTTCCACTCGAATAATACATAAGATACCATCCTTTCCCAAACCGCCCTGCGGCTGTGTTGTTTTGATGGTTTGATTATAGAGCGGGGTTTTTCATACCACAATAAACAGAAATCCCGCCATGATAAAACTTTTATCATGACGGGATAGATTGTACAAAGTTTAATCATTTGCCTCCAAATGTAAGGGTCGATCTGTCCGAACAGCATTCAATGCCCGGACGATATTCCCCTGGAGCAGCCTGCTGGTGCGCTCCACAATGACGGCCGGATCTTCTTTCATTTTGTTTCCGATCCACTCCAGCATGATGCCCGCAAAGGCATATTCATAGAAACTGGCAATGAACTGCTTGTCCTCTTCCTTTACCTCCATATCCGCCGCCTTTTCCTCCACTACTCCCAGGAGCAGCCTGTGAATCAGAGGATACAGATACTGTTCGATACGCTCCCGGCTCACCACATGATAGACATTCATGATGAACGGCTTGTTTTCCTGTACTGCCTGAAAAATATTGAAAAAACCCTCCTGCCAGGTATCATACGTCTTTTTCCCCTTCAGTGCCCGGGTGGCATCCTCCACACAGGCCCACTCCACCAGGTCATAGATATCTCTAAAGTGGTAATAGAATGTCATCCGGCTGATTCCGCAGTCTTCAGCAATATCATTGATCGTAATCTTGTCCAGCGGCTTCTGGAGGAGCAAATTCTTTAACGATGCCTCCAATGCCCGTTTGGTCGTCTGCGACATAAGTACCTCCGTCCCCCTCCCGTCTTGTATCCCGATCCGGCCGTCTGTCTTTCCGGCAGTCCAGCAATCTGCTTTTCCATACCGTTTTTGCAGGATCGAAAGCTTTCACTCCACGGTCAATATTATACTATGCTTTACCTGTAAATTCCAGACGGAGCATGTACGTAAAAATACGGAAGAGAAATTTGATCTGCCTGCACGCCGAACGCAGGAAAGGCTCTGCGGCCCCTGTGACACCCCTGCCCGGCCCTGCGGCGTGTGATGATCACAGAGGGGACCATCCAAAAACGCCGGCACTTAGCGAGTGCGCCCCTTGCGTAAAACCTGACGATCATATATAATCGGCACTGTGGCGTATGATAATAGATATCCGAATAAGGCGTTTGTTATCGTAGATCTACAACGGGAAAAAGCATCCCTGTCATTATCGGGAGGTTTCCGGCATCAAGGCCTCCTGTACAGCGGCCGCCCTTTGGCTGCATTTAACCGATAAAACCCGGGAGCCTTATAAAATACGATAGATGGGAGTCACAGCATGAAAGAAACTATCAAAGCAAATCTCACGGCGGTCCTGCACAGCGCAGGACAGTACATACGCTGGCTGGCGCTGGGCGGGTTAACAGGCGCCGTGGTGGGTCTGGTATCCTCGCTCTTCTCCTGGTGTCTCGTGAATGCCACGGCCCTGCGGAGCGCTTTCCCCTGGGTCTTCCTCACGCTGCCCCTGGGCGGGCTGGTCATCGTTTTTCTCTATAGAGCACTCCACTATGAAAGCAACCGGGGAACCGATTCCATCATCGAAAGCCTCCACGGCGATATCCACCTCTCCCCTAAAATGACCTTTCTCATCTTTGTCTCCACCGTGATCACACTCTTTGGCGGCGGTTCCGTGGGACGGGAGAGCGCCGCGCTGCAGATCGGCGGGAGCCTGGGTAAATCCCTGGGGGATCTGCTGCGCCTCAAACAGGAGGACAAGAAAATCATCCTGATGAGCGGTATGGCGGCAGCTTTTTCCGCCCTGTTCGGCACTCCCATGACCGCTTCCTTTTTTGCCATGGAGGTGGCCAGCGTCGGCAGCATGTACTATGCCGCTCTGGTTCCCTGTATCTGTGCCGCCCTGGTATCCCGTCAGGTGGCCGTAACCCTGGGCGTACCGGAGGAGATCTTCCATGTCTCCAACGATATGGCCTTTACCCTCCCGTCCGGCCTGCGGGCAATCCTGCTGGCGGGATGCTGTGCCGTGGTGAGTATCCTTTTCTGCCTCTCTCTGCAGCTTTTCCACAAGCTGATGCACCGCTTCCTGCCCAATTCCTACATCCGGATCGCAGCAGGCGGCGTTCTGATCATCCTCCTCACCCTGCTCTGCGGCAGCCAGGATTATCTGGGCACCGGCATGAACATCATTGAACGAGCCGTAGAAGGACAGGCTCTGCCCTGGGCGTTTCTTTTGAAGATCCTGTTTACCTCCGTCACCATTGCCGCGGGCTATCGGGGCGGGGAAATCGTCCCGTCTTTGTTCATCGGGGCCACCTTCGGCTGCTGTGCCGCCGGCCTGTTCGGCCTCCCGGCCTCCCTGGGCGCATCCATCGGCATGGTTTCCCTGTTCTGCGGCGTCACCAACTGCCCGATGGCTTCTCTGCTCATCGCCTTTGAGCTGTTCGGTTTTTCCGACGCCTATTATTATCTCATCGCCGTGGCCACCAGCTACATGCTCTCCGGCTACTTCGGCCTCTATCATGCCCAGCGCATCACTTATTCCAAATATGAAAACCGCTTCATTGACCGCTATACCGACAGCTGGTTTTCGTAAACCCGGCGCCTCCAATCAGGACAAACGCATGAACAATCCTGCGGCCCCTGCGGCACCCCTGCCCCGCGGCGCGTGATGGTCCCCGATGGATCACCATGCGTCTCAGGGCCGTCCGGGAGAGGGAGACGGGCGCAGGACCGTTCATGCGTTTGCCGGCTTCTTGATTTTTCTTGCTTTCCGTCCGAATCAGGCGTATGATAGGGATGATATCCGACGGCTCTCCTGGGCATTCCAGCAAGCCGCCACATCCCATATGAAAGCGGAGGAATCTCCATGAAAACACGGAACCTTACCCTCATGACCGACCTGTATGAGCTCACCATGATGCAGGGCTATTTTAAGAACATGGACCGTAACCAGACCGTGATCTTTGATGCCTTTTACCGCAGCAACCCCATGGAATCCGGCTATGCCATCTGCGCGGGCCTGCAGCAGGTCATAGAATACATTGAAAATCTGCACTTCGAGGAGGACGAGCTTTCCTACCTGAAGGGACTTGGCATCTTTGAGGATGCTTTTCTGAATTATTTGAAAAACTTCCGGTTCTCCGGCAGCGTCTATGCCATCCCGGAGGGCAGCGTGATGTTCCCCCGGGAACCCATGATTAAGGTTATTGCTCCCATCATGGAGGCCCAGCTCGTGGAAACGGCTATCCTAAACATACTCAACCATCAAAGCCTCATCGCCACCAAGACCTCCCGGGTCTGCTATGCGGCCAGGGGAGACGGCATCATGGAATTCGGTCTGCGCCGGGCGCAGGGACCGGATGCCGGAATCTACGGCGCCCGGGCTGCCATGATCGGCGGATGCGTGGGAACCAGCAACGTACTGGCCGGCCAGCTCTTTGATGTTCCCGTAAAAGGGACCCATGCCCATAGCTGGATCATGAGTTTTCCCGATGAATACACCGCCTTCAAAACCTATGCGGATATGTACCCGAGCGCGTGTATTCTCCTGGTGGATACCTATGACACTCTGAAATCCGGCGTTCCCAACGCCATCCGCGTTTTTACCGAGATGCGGGCGGCAGGGGTGCCTTTGACCTTTTACGGCATCCGCCTGGACAGCGGTGACCTGGCCTATCTGTCCAAAAAGGCGCGGGTGATGCTGGATGAAGCCGGTTTCCCGGATGCGGTCATCTCCGCATCCAACGATCTGGACGAATACCTGATCGACAGTCTCAAGGCACAGGGCTGCAAAGTCACCTCCTGGGGGGTCGGTACCCATATGATCACCTCCAAAAACTGGCCTTCCTTCGGCGGCGTGTACAAACTGGCCGCTATCATGGATGAGCAGGGTAATTTCATCCCCAAAATCAAGCTTTCCGAAAATACGGAGAAGGTCACGAATCCGGGCAATAAGGTTATCCACCGGATCTATGAGAAGGATACGGGCAAGATCAAGGCCGATCTGATCGCCCTGGCGGACGAAACCTTCTCACCCGATCAGCCTCTGCTGCTTTTCGACCCTCTGGAGCCCTGGAAGAAAACCCGCCTGGAAGCGGGGACCTATACCATGCGGGAGCTGATGGTTCCCGTGTTTCTGGACGGCAGGCGGGTCTACGATTCTCCTCCGGTCATGGAGATCCGGGAATACTGCAAAAGGGAGCTGGATACCCTGTGGGATGAGACGAAGCGCCTCGTGAACCCCCACCAGGTCTACGTGGACCTCTCCCAAAAACTCTACGATATTAAAATACACCTTCTGGATAAAATGGGCGGCTGAAACGCTGTCTCCCATACGGATCAGTTTGATTGGGAAGCCGTCATTACGGCAGAATGTGAGGAGCTATGCTGAAAATCATTACCGATTCCGCTTCCGACCTTCCGGAGGAAGTGATCCAACGTTACAATCTCCACGTCATCCCCACCCCCGTGGTGATCGACGAGGTAGACTACCTGGATGGAAAGACCATCCATACCAAAGAATTCTATCAAATCCTGGACGATACCTCCCGGGATGTGAAAACCTATCATATCAACCCTGCCATGTTTGAGGAGGCCTTTCTCCCCTATGCCAAAAACGGAGACAGCGTGATCTACCTGTGCTTCTCCACCGGTATTGCAGGTACCTTTAATGCCGCCAACTTAGCCAAAGCCACCATTCTGGAGGACTATCCGGATTTCGATCTCACCATTGTGGATTCCCTCTGCGCCTCCGCGGGCTTCGGCCTTCTGGTGCGGAAGCTCTTAACCCTCCAGGAACACGGCGCTCCCAAGGAAACCCTGCTGGAAGCGGCGGAATTCTACCGCACGCATATCCGCCATGTCTTTACGGTGCGCACGCTGGCCTACCTGATCAAGGGCGGGAGGCTCTCCAAATGGAAGGGTACTCTGGGCGAAGCCCTGGATATGAAGCCCGTGCTGATCGTGGATAAGAAGGGTTCCCTCCAGGTGCTCAAAACCGTCCGCGGACACAAGAAATCCCTCAAGGCCCTGGTGGATTATGCCAAAGAACACGGCGCGGATCCGCAGTCCCAGCTTCTTTCCGTCTGCCACGGCGAGGACGAAGAGGCGCTGCATTTTACCTTGAATCTGATCCGGGAGCAGCTGCACCCCGCGGATATCTGCATTTCCACCGTAGGCTGTGCCATCGGCGCCCACACCGGCCGCGGAATCGTGGGCCTTTGCTTCCTGGACGCCCCGGAGGACGCCTATCGGGAATATCTATAACGGCCGAAGGACGTTAAATTACAAAGCAGGCTTCCGCTCCCCGGTGTCCGGGAGCCTGCGGGGCGTTTCAACTGCCATGGAATTTTAGTCAGGATTTTCCCGTGGCAAACCGGATCGGTTCCGTTTCCTCCGTCAGCGGTTCCATCCGGTATTCCGGCAGCGCATCCAGCAGCCCTTCCAGGCACATCCCTGTATTATAAACGATATCATGGGCCAGCAGAACCACCCGCTGCCTCCCCAGTGTGCTCTCCCTCGCGTTGACGATCAGTTCCTCCGGTTCCGCCCTCCCAAAGGCGTCCTCCAGGCTGGCATTCCAGTCGTAATAAATAAATCCCCTCTCCGTCATCGCCTCTATAATGTCTTCGTATACACCCTTATTATGGGCATTGACGCTCCCTCCCGGGAAACGGAACAGCCTCGCTTCCACTCCCGTGGCAGCGTACACTGCCTGATACGCCTTTTCAAAATCCTCCAGATAGCTGTCTACGCTCTCGTAGATTTCCTCATAGTCATGATGGTAACAGTGGATCCCTATGGTGTGGCCTTCTTCGGCAATCCGCCGCGCCATCTGCGGATTTTTCTCCACATTTTCTCCCACCAGGAAAAAAGTGGCCTTGATCCCGCGCTCCTTCAGGATATCCAGCACCCTTCCGGTATTCTCCGCCGAAGGGCCGTCGTCAAAGGTGAGATACATGGTCTTGGGCTGAAAATAGAGCCGGATCCCCTCCGCTATCCCGTCGGCAATCTTCTCCTGATATTCCGGCGTGGCGAGCAGTCCCCGTTCCTGCGGATTGGATAAAAATCCCGTTTCGATCAGGCAGGCCGGCATGGACGTCTTCCCCGTCACGCAAAAATCCGCATCGTCCCGCAGTTCCCGCACTGCGGCCCCCGTCTGCACCGCGGTTTCCCGATGAATCAGCTGTGCCAGCCGCCTGCTGTCCCGGGAAGCATCCGCCCCATAAAACCAGGTCTCCATACCGCTTACCGCCGTGTCTTCCTCGTAGAAATTCTGATGGATGCTTATGTATGCGTCCGCCCTTCGGAAGTTAGCCAGCCTCACCCGGTCCTCCGGGCCGAAAGAATCGTCCGCCTCCCGGATCATGAGAACCTGGTAACCCATTCCGGCCAATTTTTCCGATACCCGCTTTGCGATCTGCAGGTTAATCTCTTTTTCCTCGATCCCCTCCGCGCAGCAGCCTGCATCCGTCCCTCCGTGGCCCGCGTCCAAGGCAATGAGCGGAATCTCGTGCATCCCGAATAAAGTTTCATACAGATCCGGCGCAGTCTCCTCCCGCAGCAGCCCTTTTTTGCGGAAAGATACGTTCTCCCCGAAAAGGAACTTCTCGGGGGAGAAGAATTTCTCCTGCAAAAGCCCTCTCTCCATGCCCTGTCCCTGCGCTCCTCCAAAGCGCCCGGCGGACTGCTCCCTATGTACCGCCGACAGGCCGATTCCCCCTATTTTCAGCACCTGTATCATGAAAAATAAAAGGAGCCAGCCCTCTATCGCCAATATGGCCCCCAGTCTTACCTTTCTTAACTCCCTGCTTCTGTGCCTTCTCCTGCTGCCCGAATAAGCCAATCCTGTGTACATTCCGACTCCCGTTCTACCGCTGCCGATTTTCAATCTAACCGCCATTCTGCCGTCGCAAGACGGCATTCAATTCAAAGGGAACTTTCGTGCATAAGGCAGCACTTCCGTGTTACCCAGCACAGATTCCCGGTTGAAAAACGGCTGTTCAGCCATTTTTCAACCTACATACACAGTCTAGCCGGGGCCTGCATCATATTCTCATCATTTTTGTATCATATTCTCATCATTTTTGTATCATAGTTGCATCATCCGTTTTCCACCGGAATCCGGTTCAGGAAATCTTTAAAAACAGTTCGTTGATCCCCTCATAAAAGCCTACGGTCACGATCGTCCGCTCTGCCCCCGGAACGCTGTACCTCTTATAGCAGGGGGTATTCTCCATCAGCGGATTGTCCGACTCATAGGGCTGCGCTTCTCCCAGCCCCATATAAGCGCTCCACTGTCTCATGATTTCATCCGGATCAATTTCTTCCCAGCTTAAAGAGGTACGGGCATAGAATTCATAGATCCTGCCGTCGTCCGCGTCGATATATGCATCGATCAGCCGGTTTCTCCGGTCGGCGTTCGCCTGGCTGGCGGTCAGGCTGATTTTCCATACCGCCACGTTGTTCTGCGGGTCCGGCACGTCTATGGCGGAATAGAGAACGGCATCATAGTCCTCTTTTTCTATTTCCCGCACTTCCCCGGGCAGAATTCCCAGCTCCTTCAACCGGGCCATCCCGTCCTCACAGACCGTATAGATCTGCTCCTGCGTGATCTCCTTTCCCGAAGGTCCCCTGTGATTGATGATGAAAGCATAGGTCCCCTCCTGATAATCCTCGGGTACTTCGCCCCGCTCCGTCCTGCCTTCCGCAGGATGCTGGCCTTCCAGGCATTTGGAGAGAATATGCAGTTTTTCCGCCATCCCCAAGCGGTATCGGTATCCTTCCCCTTCCGCGGGCGCCTCTTGTGTATGAATCTGATTGAGCACCGCCCGATCTTTATATTCGGCCAAAGCCTCCGGCCCCCATATGGACAGAGCCGTAATCATAAGGGCTGCCGCCGACAGAAGGAATCTTCCTGCTCCACCTTTTTTCATATGAACCCTTTCATTCCGCTGCCTCCGGAAGGAGAAAACCGATCCGGCTCCCCTCTCCCGGCGCGCTCTCAATTTCCAGCCTGCTTGCGTGCAGAGCCAGGATCTCCGTGCACAGGGCCAAGCCTAGGCCCGCCCCGTTCCTGCTCCTGGAGCGGGATTTATCCACCATATAAAAGGCCTGCGTGATCCGCGCCTGCTCTTTCTCCGGGATGCCAATCCCATAGTCGCGAACCGTGAAGCGATATCCTTCTTCCGTCTTTCTGCCTTCCACCTCAATCCTGCTTCCCGGTTCGGAAGCCTTGCAGGCATTGTCCAGCAGGTTCACCAACACGGTCTCGATCAGCCCGGCCTCCGCCTGTACCGTCCCTTCTTCATAAGTAAATTGATATTCCATATCCTCCCGAACGGCAAACATATCCTTAAGATAGCCAAACAGGGCTTTCACCGGTACTGCAGCAAGCTCCGCCTTCCCCCGCCTCGTAACGATGATGTCCAAAAGCCGTATGGACATGGCTTCCAGCCTTTTGCCCTCCGTATAGATATAATTTGCCGAAAGAAAGCTCTTTTCTTCGTCCAATTTCCGGGATCGGAGCATGTCCGCATAACCGATGATGGAGGTCAAAGGAGTCTTCAGTTCGTGGGCAAAAGCGCCTACGAAATCCTCCCTGGCCTGGATTTCCTCTTCCAGCCTTTCGATGTTCTCTTCCAAAGCCGCCGCCATCCGGTTGAAATCCCCGGTCAGTGCCCCGAGTTCGTCCCGGCTGACCTTTCTGGCACGGTAAGAATAATCTCCGGCAGCCATCCGTTTTGTGGCCCTGGTTAAAAGGCGTACCGGCCTGGTCAGCCAGGAGGAAATGAAATGCATGATCACCGTACCCAAAAGCAGCATGAGAATCGTCAGCTGTCTGTAAACCGAAAATCCCAGGCCCCTTTCCCGGAATACCTCCGATACGTCCTTTAACGTTTCCAAATACAGGAGCCGATCCAGGGCGTTAACCGTACTGGACGTATGGATGAAAAAATCCTTCCCCGTTTCGATCACCCGGTAGGTCTTCCTCCCCTCCTCCGTCTGCCCCAGAAGTCTTCCGTCCGCCTCAAACCCTTCGCTGGCATAGAGCACGTTCCCGTCTTCGTCCGTAATACGCAAAAGCCTCCCGGCCCCCTGGCTTCCCGTCTCCATGTTGGACGCAATCTGGAACACGCTGCCGTCCGGCAGCACATCGTATTTGACCGGTACGTTCAGGGCTGCGGTCTCAAAAGCGAACCGCAGGATGCTGCTTTCGTCCAAAGCCTGCTGAATCTCCCGTTCCAGGGAGGATTCAAATACATAATTGACAAAGTAAAACCCGGAAAGGCCCAGAACCGCCGCCATGAGCATCATGGTGCATAATAACAGTTTTGTGGAGAATTTCAAATTCCCCTCCCTCCCGCCGCCGCAGGCGGCACCTCATTGCTCCTATCCGCGCCCCTTGGCGCGTACCCCAATCAGGAAGACTGCAATTTTCGGTCTGCCGTCTTCAAATCTCCAGGCGGTATCCCACCTTATAGACGGCCACCAGACAGTGTTCCCAGCCCAGCTTCCTCCGCAGGCGCTGTACATGCAGATCCAGGGTACGGCTGTCCCCGTCGTACTCCCCTTCCCATACCTTTTCATAGATTGTCTCACGGAAAAGCGCGACGTTTCTGTTTCTCAGAAACAAGACCAGCAGCCCGAACTCCTTATTCGTGAGCACCACCGGGCGTCCCGCCTTGGTCACCCGGCGGGCTTCCACGTCCACCACTACGTCCCCGGCCTCCAGAATCTGTTCCGTTTTATTATACCGCCGGAGTACCGCCTCCACCCTGGCCGCAAGTTCCACGATATCAAAGGGCTTCACCAGATAATCGTCCGCCCCGAGCCGGAGCCCTTTCACTCGGTCGCGCACCTCATGCCTGGCCGTAATGAAAATCACGGGAATCTGAAGCGGCCTGATATACTCCATAATATCATAGCCGTCCGCGCCGGGCAGCATGATGTCCAGGAGAATCAGGTCAAAGCTCTGCTGTTCGATCAGATCCAGCGCCTCCAGCCCGTCCATCACTGCGGTACAATGGTATCCCGCGGCGGACAGGTTCATCTCAATCAGATCACATATCGGCTTTTCGTCGTCCACAATCAATATTTTTATCATCGCACTACCCCTCCATGCCGCGTCCTATATCGGGTAGGAGGCTACCCATTAGTTGAGTAGCCGACCTCCCACACCACTGTACGTACCGTTCGGTATACAGCGGTTCTCTAGTTTTCACGCAACTTTCAGATAATAGTCAAGCATGGATATATACCCCAGTTTGGCTATTATTTTATTGGTAAGGCCCACACTTAATATCTTCGCTGTCCTCCAGTAACCTTTCCGACTGTTGGCTATCTGACGTACCTGCCACTCCTCGAGCTTTAATGCTCTCAGGTTTCGATATTTCGTCTTTACCTTTTTCCATTGTTTCCAATAGATTGCACGTATCCTGCGCCGGAGCCATTCGTCTGTCTCCTTCATCAGTCTTTTCATGTCTGCAAGTTTATAGTAATTTATCCACCCTCTGGCATACTCCTCTAGTTTCTTCCTCCGGTAGACATTACTCCATCCTTTATTCTTTTGGGTTATCTCCCTTATCCTGGCTCTCATCTTTCGGATCGTCTTCGGGTGTACCCGGAATCTACACTCTCCTTTATTCCGGTAAAATGCGTATCCCAGATATTTCATCTTGCTCACATGGGTTACTGTTGTCTTGGCTCGGTTCACTTTCAGGAATAGCTCCCCCTCTATATAGGGAATGATGTTCTCTAGCGATCGTTCCGCACTCTTCCTGCTCTTGCAGAATATCAGCCCATCGTCCGCATATCTCACATATCGGTGCCCCCTGCGTTCCAGTTCTTTATCCAGTTCATTCAGCATCACGTTCCCGCACAGTGGGCTTAACGGTCCCCCCTGCGGCACTCCTTCTTCCGTCTTCTCAAAGAATCCGTTCTGCAATACTCCTGCGTTCAGGTATTTGTGTATTAATGATACCACTCGCCCGTCTTTGATCGTCCGCGACATTACCTCTATTAATTTGCTGTGGTTTACCGTATCGAAGAACTTCTCTAAATCCATACTCACCACATACACATATCCCTCTTCTACATTTCTCTTGCAGGCTCTCAATGCGTCGTGCTGGCTTCTCCCCGGTCTGAATCCATAACTGCTCTCTGTAAACTGTTCCTCATACAGGATCGTCAATTCCTGGGTTATCGCCTGTTGCACCATGCGGTCTACGACAATGGGGATTCCTAATTCCCTGACCTTACCCTTTTCTTCTTTTGGTATTTCTACCCTGCGGACTGGGTTGGGTTTGTATTTCCCTTCCCGTATCTTCCGGATGATTTCGCTCTGGTTTTCTTTCAGGTAGGGCAATAGTTCATCCACCTGCATTCCGTCAATTCCACCTTTGCCTTTGTTTGATTTCACTCTCTTGTACGCCCTGTTTAAGTTGTCTTCCCGCAAAATCAATTCCAGTAGATTGTCCCTCCAAAAGTCCGTGATGATGTGGTTGTTTTCAGTAATCCGCTGATAGACGGGCACTTCCGCATACTCTTTCTGTTCCGCAGATACCATTTGCAGATAGTCTTCCATATGAAGTTGTCTGTCCTTATACCTATCTTTGGTTACATTCATTTACTCACATCTCCTAAAGTTCAGTCCTTCCCATAACGTTTGCAACCGCCATGGTACTATGACCTCTGCTGACTTCTCGTGATAAATCTTGTTTCAACCGCTTCCGCAAATGTTTTATTGCATTGGATGCGTCCACGAGACCTCCCCGGGTACTCACACGCTCTTTCCCTCTTATACTCGCTCCATAATTACTAAATGCGATTCCGTGCAGTTATTGGACTTTGATTTGCCGCGCAATCTTATCCTTGCATTTAGCCTCAAATGTAGTAAGCCAGAGTTTTGCCTAATCCTTTCTTCAGATTCCACCTCACGGTGGACACCCTTGGCTTCGGCTGTATCCTTCCCACTGCCGGGCGGATTGGGGACTTTCACCCGTTAGAGCGTGTGCCCACCGGGCACACACGCGATGCGAAATCGCGGATGCGATTTCGCATCTGCGATTCCATTTGGGCCGCCTGCGGCACAAATGGCGATTGAAAAATAAGCCATCGGGCTTATTTTTCAATCTAACCTCGCATTCCGGAGCGTTTTCGCGACGGGGCGACGAGAATTCGCGGAGGCGAATTCTCGTCTGCCATCATAACAATTTGTGACGCTCCGGCGCAAATTGCCGGGTTGAAAAAAGGCCATCGGGCCTTTTTTCAACCTACCCCACATAGGACCAGCCCCAGTATGCCCGGGCCTTTTCCACCAGTTCTTCCACTGTGTCCGTATCTTCGCAGCGATACGTGGCCTTAAAACCGGTGTCCGTATCAAAACCGTCCGTTCTCTGGTAATAGATCTCATAATCGCTTTCCACCGTCATACCGCCCCTGTCGTCCTCCCTGCTGTACCGGGCCAGCACCACAATATCCTTCATCCCGTCCCCGTCCACATCCCGGCAGGTCATCCCGCGCAGAGCATACAGGTTGTCATAATCCCCCATGGGCTGAAAACTCCACGCAATATTTCCCTGCTCGTTCACCAGATAGATGAAAAACATATCATATCCGGCCGCCCGGAAGGTTCCCGGTACCACGCGAAGCCTTCCCAGTTTTTCAAACTCTCTGACGTAGCATTGTTCCTTTATGATTTCAAATCCGTGGGAAAGCAGCTCCTCCAGGGTTACCGCCGTATACAGAAATTCCGTGGAATCCCCGTCCATGACGAAGGCCGCCATCAGCTTCAGGCTTTTGTTCATGCCGAAACGATTGATCTCATCCGACAGCCTCCAGTCCCGATAAAATCCCCTGCCGTCCTGGAACAGCACATCCCCCACCCGGACCACGCGTTTTGCGGGAAAAGCGCCCTCGTCCGTACAGGAAGCGATCAACAGGATATCCGTCAGTCCGTCTCCGTTCACATCCTGGAAGGAAACTCCTGCAATCCCTTTTGCGGCCTGCATCATCTTCCCCCGGGCCAGGTAATTGGCTGCCAGCTCCTGCGTCCGATACAGGATGCTCCCGTCCTGGCCTTCCAGAAACACCACCAGCCTGTGATATCGTTCGTCCAGTGCCGGGACAAAGGAAACCTCCCCGAAATTCTCCAGTTCTACCCTAAATACCTGGGATTCTATTACCGTAAATCCCCGGTCCGGCAGCTCGGATATCCGGTCGATCCCCTCCACCCGCTGCAGATAACTCCTGTATTCCATTCCGGTGGTATCCGCCGCGGCCACGGTCGCCGCAGGGCTTCCCAGGAGCCCCACCAGTCCCTCGCCGGCCGCCTCCGGCCTGTCCGCCTCTTCCTTCGCATCCGCACGAAGTCCCGGCAGGATACAGACTGCCAGGATCAGCCCTGCGAGGAAAAGCCGCCACATCCGATACCCCGACATATTCAAATACCTAATCCCACTTTTTCCCATATAACTCCGACAGAATATCATCCGACAGATCATCCGCTATGTACCCATGATATATGCAATCCTGCGTATTCTGAAATGCATAATTACAGTTTCCCTTTCTTGCATACAAACGCTGCTTGATCCAGATTGCCTCGTCCAACAGTTTCTGTGCCTCCTTATCAGACAAATTCATAGGACTTGCAGTTTTTCCTTTACCATACGCATTTTCTCTATCTTTTTTATGTTTTTCGTCATTCGCTTTATAAATTCTCATTCCAAGTATATCGCGATAATAATTGAGATGATCTTCACAGGAAATATTTCTTATCTTAACCTTTTGTCTTCCAATAAATCCTTTGATCTCAATCTGTTTAAATCCATCATCGGTTTCCAGGCTGACTAATGCGTCTTCTTTTGCGGCCGCACATGCAAATGATGCCAAATCCTTGTAAATAAACGGTTCATCAATTAGAACATCTGCTTTCTCCCGATTCACTAACAATCCAAGAAAATACTTTCTATCGTCCCTATCAGAGATATCACGAATGACCCGGTACAAAGTTCCGGTTGGATAAAGCTCACTTTCTTTGTCGATTTCCGACCGCACAAGCCGTTCCACATTATGACAGCTTATAGATTCCAATTTTCTACATATCAATATAAACTTTTTTACTGCTTCCGAGGTACGATCTTTTTCGTACAAAGGGAATCTAAATGCCAAATCATTCACAACAATCTTCATGTACACCTCATCTATAGTAATTCCAACAAAATATTATCCCACTCATCCAGAAAACCTTCCGGCCAAATATCTATCCTCCCATTTTGATCAATCTTGGGCATGATCACTTTATGCTTATAATCATCTTCCGCGTCCTTATAGAAGAAAAAAATACCCGTTTCATCCGAAGAAATCTTTTTCTTTTTTACCGCCAGTCGAATCCCATTTATCACATGGTCACTATGTGTTTCCACTATAATCTGCACGCCCCCTGCAGAAACCAGCGTGATCAGTTCTCCCAGCCATCTTTGCCCTGCGGGATGGATATGCGCTTCCGGATTTTCCAGCAGCAAAAGATCGCCTGGTTTCGCAGTCAGCAAAGCTATAAGAACAGGCAATACATAGGTGATACCAAACCCCACATTGACGCTCTTATAGGCATTTGTCCTTTCTGGCCCCTCCCGAAATGCATACTTTAGTTCCGCATTTCGTAGATCCTGATTAACGGATATCTGTGGCAGTATCCCTGGCGCAATCAATGACAGCCAATACCTCACCTGTTCATTTAGAGAATGATCTTCTACAGAATAGTATGTCACGGACCTGTTCTCGACTTTCTGATGTCCGCATATATTTAAATAGTGAATAGCCAGTTCTCCATTATTCCCGAAATCACGTTTCATAACCTCTTTTTCATCCGCGATACGATATAAAGCACGTGGTTCGATCCTATAAGCAGACAGATACAAAAAACCATCATTCCATAAAATACTGTCTTCTAAAATTTCCTCCTCAAACTGACAATTTGGTAATAAATCAGACTCAGGAATATAATCGTACTGTGAAAAAAAGGTTCCCGTATCTTCTTTAATATAAAATGTTATCTTCTCGTCTACTGCCCGCTCTGAAAGGACGTCACTTCCATTGCCCAACATTACATATCTTCCATTCAGTTTCAGGCCATGCAGCCCATTCTCTTGATAGGACTGTCTAAGCAGAAGTAAACTTTGGATGAGCGTGGATTTTCCCATACCATTGAGCCCCATCAGGACGTTAAGCGGCCTTAGCTCCAATTGAAGCGATTCAAAACACTTAAAGTTTTTTATTTCCAGTTCATTGATCATAAAAATTTCCTCACTAATTCTCTGCCTCTATTAATCCGTCTGACAAAATCCGTCCTTTTACCCGATTTTAGAGCAGAAACAAATTCTTTCTCTTGAAATAGTTTTTCATATTCTTTCATAAAATCTTCTCTTTTTGTAACTATTTTATCCAATTGTTTTTCACTTAACTCGGAAAAGCAAACAGAAAACAATTCAAAAAGTGCCTTATTGATCGGCCCTCTTCTCCCTCCGTCTCCGATTTTACGAAAGGCATTCCTTTCAAAAATTTTGTGTGAATATCTCATGACTTTTAAAAAGTTTTGTTCTATACGTTCTAGCTCTCTATCCTCATATTCATTTATTTTTTTCATTGTCAGAATCAGGAAATTATCTATATCATCTTTATATTCTGTCTGATAATCCAGCTCCGTAAAAGCCATAAAACGTATCACATATTCCTGATCCGCCATTCTATCCGGTTTTACAGCATACAATGTAGCCTCCAAAAACTCTGTTCCTTCTGCCAGTCTCTGGGCCAGTTCTGATGCTCCTCCATGATACATAGCATTTCTTATCTCTTGGGATTCTAATTTTAATCCACCCGTATTAATTCTTTGGAAAATATTATACACTACAGTTTCCGGCGTACCTTTCTGCACTCCAAATACGATGACTTGGGCCTCTTTGATCCTACGGATATATTGTCGCGGAAGCTCGTCAAATGTTTTTCCATTAAAATCCTTTAAATACTGAAGCCCCTCGAATTTCCGTTTTACCAGCGCCCTCTCGCCATCCTTTGTCGGCTGTTCTTCTCCCACCAAATAATTTTGGAATGCCGTAAGCCTTTGCAATCCATCAATGACTTTCCATTCTCCTTCACGAACCATATCAAAATAAAAACTGGGAATAGGAATCCGCAGCATCAACGACTCAATCAGTCTGCTCTGCTTCTCTTTATCCCACAAATCTTTGCGCCTTTGAAATGCAGGATTTAAATCTATTTCTTTGTTAAATAACCGTTCTATTAGATTCGACACATTCTGCGTAAGAGGTGTAATCTCCACAAGAGCCGGTACAAACCCATCCTGATCTGCAGATTGCGCCTGATACGTCTCTCCATCGTCCAATGGTTCTACAGTGATTCCATCCTCTATCAGTTCATGAATAATCCGGTTGACCATTGCCTCATCATCAGTAATTGGCTGCTTTTCATATTTAATCAGGTCCTGAAGAGCCAAGTAGCTTATCTGATTTCCATTCTCTCTTGCCCATTCCTTAATCTCTTGTAGCTGCGCCTGCTGCTTTCTGTTGAGCTGCATTATCATCTTCTTCATCCCCACATACCTCTATCACCACTCATGCGTATTCTGCCTTTGATAAAGCTACGATATCATACTATGGTGCATCTTTCAATACCACGCCGGCCAAGGTCACGACAAACACAGGAATGGCCCAGTGCACGGACGGCAGCTCTGACTGGAGGCGGCAGCAGCCAAAAAGGGCCCCGCAGAGCTGCCTGCGAAGCCCTCATTCTCATATCCCCGCGATCCAGTCGAACGTCCCTTCCATGTCCAAGCGTCCGTACCCCCATTGCGGACTGGGATAACGATAAGCCGCATCCTGGGCGGCGCCGCGAATCAAATAATTCTTCACGCCCACCCCGTTAATGTCGGAATAATTCCCTCTTCCCACTGCCCACTGCAGGATCAGCGCACAGGCGCCGGAAGCCAGGCCGGCCGCCATGGAGGTCCCTGTTGCACTCCCCACCACCGCTCTACCCCGAAGCATCCCCTCCACGGTGGAGATATCCACACCCGGGGCAGCCAGCTCCGGCTTGATCTTCCCCTGCGGCCCGAAGCCCTGGCCGGAATTAATATAAAAGCTGTTGTTCCTGCTGTTATAAGCCGAAACGGTAAGCACCGCAGTAGCATAAGAAGGGGATGTCAAAGTGGTCTCCGGACTGGGCTGGAGGAATTCCACCCTTCCCTCCACGAACTGACGGATGGGCAGCCACATATGGAAAAAGCCCTCATCGTTCCGGTTCTCCTGGCGGAACTGCAGCGTCCAGATGCCCGGGCTGGGATCCTCAAACCGCAGGACCGCCACCTCGGTTCCCGTAATCTGGTCGTTAAGCTGATAATCCACCTGCAGCAGCGTTTTATCATATACAAACCGGTACTCCCATCTCCCCTTTACCCGGCTGCTGATCGTAGGCACTTCCTCCCCTCCCGGCGAACGGATGACCATATTGAAATAATTGGGGATGTTTCCCCATACCTCTACCATAAATCCCTTTGTCTGTTCCTCCACCCGCAGCTCTACGGATACAGGATCCGAGCCCTCCACATTTCCGAAAAAATGGTGGCCCGTATTTCCTTCATTTCCTCCGGCCACCACCACCACACGGTTGAAGTCCAGGCTGACATCGCTTAGGTATCGATCCAGGGCAGAGGTGCCCTGGTGCGCACCGAAACTGCGCCCTACCCCCAGACACGTGACCACGGGCCTGGCATAGGGGATCAGAAAAGAATTGATATATTTTACGGCCAGGGCAATATCGTTCGCCTCATAGGCCGGTACATCCCGGGGCAGCATATAAAATTCCCGGATAAATTCCTTGGCCTGCTTTAACTTTACCATCACGAGCTCCGCGTCCGGAGCCGCTCCGATGAAGCCCAGACCGTCATTCAACGCGCTTCCGGCAGCCGCGGCAGCCGTGGCCGTCCCATGGCCGATCTCGTCCTCCGTGGGAACCAGCGTAAGCGGATTCTCCTGTCTTAACGCCTCATTGATCTGCTCCCGGGTGTATTCGCTGCCGTACCAAAATCCCTCCGGCGGCGTTCCGTCCTGTATGGTCTGATCCCAGACCGCAAGAATCCGGCTGCTTCCGTCCGGCCTGCGAAAAACAGGATTCCTGTAGTCGATCCCCGTGTCCGCGAAGCCGATCACCACATTCCGTCCCGTCAGGGAAAGGGGTTCCCTCTGAACCGCCGTAATCCCGGAATGGACCAGAGGCTGCGGGTCAAATCCGCCGCCCGCCACCTCCGGGAAAGACACATCCATTAATCCGTATATTTCCGTCACAAACCGATAGTTATAATCGGCAAAAGAAAGCTCCGGGAGGTAAGATCTGTCATAATAGACCGACCATAGGTTGTCGCTGATAGGGATAGCGCAGTATCGATCCGTCTCCGTTTTCTGATCCCCCTCCACGAAATAGCTCGTCAGGATATCCTGAAAATCCTCGGACAATATTTTTTCTTTACAGGTCATGAAAAAATGCTCCGCACCTTTTCTACCAATATATGTGTCTTTCCCCTTTCCGGTCTCCGCAGCATTTTATCCTTTTGCGCTCTGATCCTCCAGGGCATATCCCGCTCCCCGGATCTGGATAGCGGGCCCTCCGGTACCCCGGATATAGTCACCCGTAATCGTCACCCGGCCTATATTGTCGTCCTTGGGGATCTCATACATAATATCCAGCATGAATTCCTCGATGATAGCGCGCAGCGCCCTGGCTCCCGTATCTCTCTGGGTGGCCTTCTTCGCAATCGCCTCCAAGGCATCCTCATCGAATTCCAGCTTCACTTCGTCCAGGTCCAGCAGCTTCTGATACTGCTTTAAAATTGCATTTTTAGGCTCCTTCAGGATGCGCACCAGCATCTCCTGCGTCAGCCCCTGCAGGGTACATATGATGGGAAGCCTCCCCAAAAACTCCGGGATCATACCGAAGCTGCGCAGATCCTCCACCGTCACGCGGCCCAGGAGATCCGGATCCTTATCGTACTTATCCTTCAGCTCCCCGACAAAACCCATGGTGGACTGTTTTGTCAGGCGGCGTTTGATGATATCTTCCAGATCCGGGAACGCGCCGCCGCAGATAAACAGGATATTCCTGGTATTTACCGTAGCGAGGGGCACCATGGCATTTTTACTGCTGGCGCCCACCGGAACCTCCACCTCGGAACCTTCCAGAAGCTTCAGCATCCCCTGCTGCACGGATTCGCCGCTCACGTCCCGGGAAGTGGTGTTCTTTTTCTTGGCGATCTTATCGATCTCGTCGATAAAAATGATCCCCCGCTCCGCCTTTTCCACGTCATTGTCCGCAGCCGCCAGCAGCTTGGAAACCACGCTCTCGATGTCGTCGCCGATATAGCCCGCTTCGGTAAGGGAAGTGGCATCCGCAATGGCCAGCGGTACGTCCAACAGCCTGGCCAGCGTTTTCACCAGATATGTTTTACCCGAGCCCGTGGGGCCGATCATCAGAATATTGGATTTCTCTATCTCTATATCGTCCATCGTATTGGTGGCCACCCGCTTATAATGATTGTAGACCGCCACAGAGATGATCTTCTTCGCCTTTTCCTGCCCGATCACATATTCGTCAAGGCTGGCCTTGATCTTATGAGGAGCCGGGATATCCCGGATGTTCAGGACAGGCTGCTCCTCCTTATCCTTCGGCGCCTTTTTCTTAATCTTCTGCTTATTGGGAATTCCTCCGCTCCCCTGTAGATCCGAAAGGTTCACAAAGCTGATATTGGTGTATTTTCCGTCTTTATTGATGTTATTGAGCATATTCAGCAGCTCCGGATTGTTCAGAAGCCCCTGATAATCATACTGGCTCACCGCATCCATCGTCCGGTGCATACAATCGTCGCAGACGCAGATACTGTTAGGAAGATGATACATCTTACCCGCTTTGCTTTCGGGTCTGCGGCAGATAAAACACACATCCTCATATTTGGACTCCTGCTTCCCGTCTCCGGTTTCCGGCGCTTTTCCTTCCTTCGGGCTCTCTGCGCCCTCCCCCTTTTTCCCGTCCTCTCCTCCGTTTGGGCTGCTCTCTTCCCTGATCTCTTCCCCCTCATCCGCCGGTCTATCTTCAAAATCGCTCATTTTCCCTCTCATTCTGCCGTTCCATGCGGCCCACCCATTCCTGAAATTTCCATGCCGGACCATAAAGTCCGCTCACATTGCCGTTTTTATTATAATGCATAACCGAAATCCAAACAAGTGAACTTTCTATAAACTCACGGCAGGCGTAACAGTACAGCCACCCCGCAGGCTCCCGGACGGCGGGATCCTTCCCTGTGCGCCCCGGCGTCCGGGAGCCTGCGGGGTGGCTGTTACCGGCAGACAGGGCGGGCCGGCATCCTAAAAAACGCTAAGACTTTGGTGCAGCCTCTTTAGAAGCCGCCTAAAGTCTTAGCGTTTGTCCTGGCCGGGGGAGGCGTTTTCCGCTTCCCGGAGTCCGCATTCTTTCCGTTTCGGGTACATGCCCCGACCGGCATGGCATAGGCCGTTAGTTCTTCGTAGCGTTCATGGCTTCCTGGGACGTCAGCCTCACGGAAACCTTCTGTTCCTCGTACCCGTCCGTAATGTTCCCTCTCATGATGGAGAGCTCCACCACATCCCCCACCGCATAGTACTGCATGGCGTTGGCCAGGTCGTCCTGGGTGGTCACCGTGGAACCGGCAAAGCCGACAATAATATCTCCTTTCAGAAGCCCGGCCTCCTGAGCGCCTGTGGAGGGATAAACCTGGGCGATCAGAATACCCTCCGGCATGCTGTAGGCCTCCGCCATGGCCGCGGTCACATTGATGATGGACACGCCCAGATAGCCTCTGTTTTCTTCTTCCACCCGTTCTCTCGTTTCCCGGTTCATTAATTCTTCAATGATGGGACGGGCGGACGAAATCGGGATGGCATAGCCCATGCCTTCCACCGCGTTGCCGCCGATCTTGTTGGAATTGATGCCGATCACCTGGCCCTTCACATCCAGCAGGGCGCCGCCCGAATTACCGGGATTGATGGCCGCATCGGTCTGGATCAGGGCATTGCTGGTGCCGGTCTCGCTCACCTCCAGGGTACGGTTCAGCGCGCTGACCACGCCGGTGGTAACCGACTGCCCGTAACCCAGGGCATTCCCGATCGCAATCACGGGTTCTCCCACCTTCAGGGAATCGGAATCCCCCATGGTCGCAACGCTGATATGCTCCCTGGTGTCGCTTCCGATATTCTCCAGCTTCACGGCAATCACGGCCAGATCCATGGAGGGGCTGGTGCCTTTAATCTGAGCCTCCGCCACCTCGTCGTCTATAAATTTAACGGAGAGCTTATTGGAATCCGCCACCACATGATTGTTGGTCACGATCAAAAGTTCTTCCTCGTTCTGGCCGATGATGATGCCGCTTCCCGCAGATTCCTGTTCCTGTTCAAAGGTCTGGCCCCAGAAGCTGGCTACCGCCACCGACTGATTGGTAATGGAAACAATGGAGGGCATGGTCGCTTCGACCACCTCCGTCACATCCGTCACCACGGCGCTGGTGCTTCCCTGGGTTACGGTAGCCTTGATCCCGGCGCTGCCCTGCGAAGCGGGCTCCGCGCTCTGTCCGCCCTCTTCCGTCATCCGGACGGAGGGCTGTTCCTTCGTCCTTCCTCCCAATGAGCTCACCGCCAGGAAGCTCACCCCTGCGAACAGACCGAAGCAGACACCGCAGGCCGCCATGATTCCCAGCTTCTTCCAAATGGCGCCGGTCTGTTTTTTCTCCCCTTTTCTCTTTTCCTTCGTTCTCCCCGTCCTTCCGGGGGCGGTTCCGTAATCGCCGCTGCCGTACTGGTAATTGCCGTGGTAGGACTGATAATTCCCGTAACCGCTGTAATTTCCCTGGGGCTGTCCGTATCCTGTCTGTCCGTTTTGGTAAAAAGAGCCGTCATGACCTGCCGGTCCCCCGTTTCCCTGCCAGGATGCGTTATTGGAATAAGTACCGTTAAAACGGCCTCCTTCCCTTCCTCCATAGCCTGCCGTATTCTGATTCTGCCCTGCGTCCTGCATAGGGGCCTCTTCCTTGCCGCCCTGGGCAGCCTGAGACCCGTTCATCTCTTCCTGCCTGTTGTTCGTGAGATTTTCGTTTTCAAACATACCCTTACTCCTTTCCGAACTCTCCGTCGTTTTGATATTTTCTCAGGCAACCATACCTGTTTCCTTCTTTACATCCCCAGTATATAAGGCAGTTGTGTTTATTTTGTGACAGAATTATAATAAAAGTTTGAAAAAGAGTATCTTTTCTTATCCCCCTGCATATCGCAGACGGCATTTGCGATACTGTCTCAGACAGCACACCACTATTCCACCGTAACGGATTTCGCCAGATTCCTCGGTTTATCCACGTCACAGCCTTTTCCCACCGCCACATAATAGCTGAAAAGCTGCAGGGGGATGATCGCCAGGGAATTGGTGAAAAAACGGTTCGTATGCGGGATATAAATCACATAGTCCGCAGCCTTTTCGATCTCCCGGTTTCCTTCACAGGTCACCGCCAGCACAAAGGCGCCCCTGGATTTTACCTCCACCATATTGCTGATGGTCTTCTGGTACAGCTCCGGCTGGGTGGACACGGCCGCCACCAGGGTCCCTTCTTCGATCAGGGAGATGGTCCCGTGCTTCAGTTCTCCGGCCGCATAGGCCTCCGAATGGATATAGGAAATCTCCTTCAGTTTCAGAGAGCCCTCCATGGAAATGGCATAATCGATGCTCCGGCCGATGAAGAACACGTCCCGGGCTGCAATATAGCGGTTGGCAAAGCGTTGGATCCGGTTCTTGTTGTTGAGCAGCAGTTCGATCTGGTCAGGGAGGCGGCGCAGATCATCCATCATCCCGGCAAGCTCCTCCTGCGTCACCGTCCCTCTTACCTGGGCCAGCTTCATTGCCAGCAGATACAGGGCCACCAGCTGGGCGCTGTAGGCTTTGGTGGTAGCCACCGCGATCTCCGGCCCTGCCCAGGTATACATCACGTTATCCGCTTCTCTGGCGATGGAACTTCCCACCACATTCACGATTCCCAGCACGGGAAAGCCGCGTTTCTTGGATTCCCGCAGGGCGGCCAGCGTATCCGCCGTTTCTCCCGACTGGCTGATCACCACCACCATGGCCCCTTCCTCCAGTATGGGGTTGCGGTAGCGGAATTCCGAAGCCAGATCCACTTCCACGGGGATCCTGGCCAGACCTTCCAGCACATATTTACCCGTTACGCCCGCATGATAGGCGGAGCCGCAGGCCACGATATGCAGCTTCTTCACCTGCCGCAGCTTTCCGTCGTCCATCCCCAGTTCTTCGATTATGATCTCGTTTCCCCGCATCCTGGGGCTGATGGTATCCGTCACGGTTTTCGGCTGTTCATACATCTCCTTCAGCATGAAATGTTCGTATCCCGCTTTTTCCGCCGCCTCCGCATCCCACTCGATGGTGACGGGGGTCTTCTCCACTTCTTCCTCGTCCACATTATAGATATGAAGGCCGTCGGCTGTCAGGCGAACGATTTCCTGGTTTTCAATATAGGTCACTTCCCTGGTATAGCGCAGGATGGCGGGCACGTCGGAGGCGATGAAGCAGCCCTCCTTGTTCTGTCCCACAATCAACGGGCTGTCTTTTCGTACCGCAAACAGCTCCCCGGGGAAATCCGCGAAAAGGATCCCCAGCGCATAGGAGCCTTCCACCCGATGCAGCACCTTGATGATGGCATCCATCGGGTCGCCCTTATAGTAATAGTCCAGCATATGGGCCAATACCTCCGTATCCGTTTCGGAGCGGAAGGTATATCCTCTGCCCTCCAGCTTCTTCTTCAGCGGAAGATAATTCTCTATAATCCCGTTGTGCACCACGGCAATGGTTTCTTTGGCATTGAAGTGGGGATGGGCATTTTCGTCGCTGGGTGCGCCATGGGTCGCCCACCTCGTATGCCCGATTCCCAGGCAGCCCGGCATGGTGCCTCCGTCATGGGTTAACTCCTGCAGGACCTTCAGCCTGCCCACCGATTTGGTGATATGGATCCTTTCCCCGTCGAAGATCGCCATTCCGGCGGAATCATAGCCCCGATATTCCAGCTTTTCCAACCCGTCCAGCACAATGGGGGCCGCCTGGGCCCTTCCCACATATCCCACTATTCCGCACATATTTCCTCACCTTCCGCCGCCACAGGCGGCTTTCTGACCCGGGGAATCTGTCTGTCCGCGGCGGTTTCCCCGCTCTCCGCCGCCTAAGTCCAATAATCCTTACTCGCGCTGCACCGTTTCACCACCCATCCGGGCAGATGCCGGTAACGCTTTCCCAGAAAAAAACCCGCATATTTCGCGGCGCTCTCCGCCGCCAGCTTTCCCACCAGCCAGGGCTTTCCCACACGGCACAGATGGGCTGCCGTCCTTCCCACCAGGCGCAGTCCCTCGGATTCGGCCGATATCCCGGAGAAAACCTCCGGATGCTGAGCCTGGGACACTCCGTTATCGAAATTCCTCCGAAACTGCTGCCCGCAGGAATAGTTATGGGAATGATAGACCCTGGCCCGGGCGGCATAGGCGATCTTCCAGCCGGCGCGCACCGCCCCGGCCGCATAGATCATATCCTCATTAAACATGGTATGCTCCGTGAATCCTCCCAACTCGTCAAATATTTTCTTTTTATAGGCCGCACACACATCGGAACAGAAAAAAGTCTTGATTCCCAGTTCCTCCAGCTGCTGCGCCCCCTTCACGCAGCTCTCCTTTGGATAGTTGAACCTGCGGGTAAAACGCTCGATCTCCCCGCTGTCCTTCCGGGCCAGCTGCCTGGCATAGGCTACCGCCACATCTTCCCTCTCCAGCGCCTCCGTCAGCCGCTCGATCAAATGTCTGTCCGCCGGGACCGCATCCTGAGTCATACAGATGAAAATATCCCCGCCGCATTTCCCGGCCGCCCGGTTCCTGGTCCCTCCGTGGTCGAATTCCTGTTTCGAAAGGAAATACACCTCCACCCTCGGGAAACGCTCCCTCAGATCTGCGCCGCCCGTCAGCTCGTCTAAATACCTCTTTTCCGTATTCATCACGAGGATCCGTTCTGCCAAAACCGTCTGCTCCTCCAGCCGCTCCAGAAGTTCCAGGAATTCCCTTCCCGGCTTATAGGACGGGATGATCACATCTATTTCCATATATGCATATCCTTTTCTTCTTAAATTGAAAGAAAAAAGGGGTCAATCCTGGCCCCTTTGCATTCTTACTTTCGTAATCAAGAAGGTTCTAAGCTTCCTTCAGCGCTTATCCCCCGCGCCGCATTTTGTGCGCTCTCTAATAACATCCCGCCGTATCGCTGGCCACGCGGCTGCTATAGCTCTTCACCGCATCGGAAGGCGTGTATTCTTCCTCCTGCGGAAACAGGAACTGATGCAGCTTCGCCACATTGGACTCCAGGGAGAGAGGGATGACACAGCTTCCGGCCTGCCCTACCCTGCCCGTGGCCCGGCTGTCTTCAAAGGGAAACCCTTCTGTTTCCACAATCCGATACGACGTTACGTTCTGAAGGATCTCCAACATTTCCGCCGTGTCCAGGCTGGTAGCCACATAGCCCCCCAGCAGTTTATTCATGGCATCGTTCAGCGAACCGATGGACGCGGTCTTGGCCTTCTCAAAGCAGGCCATCAGCACCGTCCTCTGCCTTTCCGCCCGTCTGAAATCGCTTCCCGCGGTGGCGCGGATCCGGCAGTAAGCGGTAGCCTGCAGGCCGTTTAGGGTCTGCCTTCCCGCATGGGTTACCCTCACATAGTCGTCCGTCAGTTTGGGATGATCCTCCGTACTGAACATACTCGCCTGGTAATTGTTCAGATGTTCGATCTCCGCCTCCTGGATATCGATCTCCACGCCGCCCAGGGCATCCACCGCATCGATCAGTCCGTTAAAGCCTACGCATACATAATCGGTGATATTCATATCCAGGTTCATATTCAGCATCATGATCGCCTGCTGGGGACCGCCCGCCGCATAGGCCGCGTTACACTTGCTGTATCTGTCGTTCCCCAGGTTCATATAAGTGTCCCGGTATACGGATACCAGCTTCACATCCCCCGTATCCATATTGATGGATGCAATCATGATGGTATCGGAACGGTTCCCCTTACCCAGGTTATCGTCTCTGGCATCCAGGCCAAACAAAGCGATATTCCGATATCCCTTCATAGCCTGATTCTCTTCCACCGTATCGTTAAAATTCTGGGCGATCTCCTCTTCGTTCACCGTGATATGCTGAACCGACGTCTGTTTCATGACGCCCCAGAGCACCACGCCCAGGACGACCAGAGCCAGGATTTCCACCGTAAACATAATAATCCGCTTTTTCTTCTTCGCCTGCTTCTTCCGGGCAGGCGCCTTCCTTGACCCGCCGTTTCCCGAACCTCCCGTATAGGATTCCCCGTAATCCGAACGGCCCCTGCTCCGCGGGCGGTCTTCTTCGTATTCCGAGCGGCTTCGGCTCCGCGGACGGTCCTCTTCGTACTCCGAGCGGCTTCGGCTCCGCGGACGATCCTCTTCGTACTCCGAGCGGCTTCGGCTCCGCGGACGATCCTCTTCGTACTCCGAACGGCTTCGGCTCCGCGGACGGTCCTCTTCGTATTCCGAACGGTTCCGGCTCCGCGGACGGTCCTCTTCGTACTCCGAACGGCTCCGGCTCCGCGGACGATCCTCTTCGTACTCCGAACGGCTTCGGCTCCGCGGACGATCCTCTTCATATTCCATACGGCTTCTTCCGTTTCCGGAACGGTTTCCGCCGTTTCTTCCTGTATTACCTCTTCCCTCATATCCGTTTCTTGTTGCCATAGTACCTCTCATTCCGCCGCCAAAGGCGGCTCCGGTCCGAACTGCCTCCAAAAGACAGGGGCCTTCCTTCCATGGGCCGGATTTTTTCTTTCATGTATTTCTCTGGATATTTAATAAGCATTTTCATTGATAAATCCTTTGAAAAACGTAAGGAAAAGGATTTTAATATCAAAGGTCATGCTCCAGTTTTCTATATAATAAATATCATACTCAATTCTCTTAATAATAGAGGTATTGCCCCTGTATCCGTTAATCTGAGCCCATCCGGTCATACCCGGCCGAACCTGGTGCTTGATCATATAGCGGGGAATCTCTTCCCGGAACTTCTCCACGAACTGCGGCCTCTCCGGCCTGGGCCCCACCAGGCTCATATCCCCCTTGAGCACATTAAAAAGCTGAGGAAGCTCGTCCAGGCTGGTCTTTCTCAGAAAACCTCCCACCTTCGTGACGCGGGGATCTCCCTTTACCGTCCATCCCTTCTTCTCTTCCCCCTCCTGCTGCAGACGCATGGTACGGAACTTGTACATCATAAACGTCTTGTTATGCAGTCCCACTCTTTCCTGTTTAAAGAGCACCGGTCCCGGGCTCGTGGCCCGTACCAGCAGCGCGACCAGCAAAAGAAGAGGGGATATAACGATCAGGCCCAGAAAAGAGCCTGCCACATCCACACATCTTTTGGCAAAGGCGCTCAGCGTATTTGTCAGGGGCACATATCGGATATTGATCACCGGGAGCCCGACCAAATCCTCCATATAGGGTTTCCCGGGGATCAGGCTGGTGTAATCCGGGATAAATTTGGTATGCACGCCCGACTTCTCACATAGGTTTACCAGCTCTTCCAGTCTGTCATAGCTTGCCAGCGACAGCGTGATGGCAATTTCGTCCAGCTTATTCTCCGGCAGAATGTAGAGAAGGTTGTCGATGCCACCCAGCACCTTTACTCCCTTATAGCTTGCTCCTCTGGGCACCTTATCATCCAGAATCCCTCTTACCACATATCCCCATTGGGGATTGGTGTTGATCCGGTTGATATACTCCTCCGCCGCCCTGGAATATCCCACCAGAAGGATATACTTGCGATTATATCCCTTTTTACGCACATAGCGCAAAAAATAGCGGATGAGCGCCCGCACCAAAATACTGCTCACCGTATTGATGATGCAGAACCATCCGACCATACCCCGGGAAAAGTGCTGCAGCTCTTTCCAATCTTTGGCAATAAAAAGAACCGCAAGAAAAATGGTCACACCGATCACGTTCGCCCGGAAGATGTTCACGATTTCCGTCTCGCTGCGCTGCACCCGCTTGGGCGAATAGAGGCTGGACCAATAATAGAGTACCAAGTATCCGGGAATAACAAAATACAGGGCGCTGAAATATATTCTCATATCCAGTACGCCCACCGCCGGACCCGCATTATTCTGATTGCTCCCAATATATAAATACCACGCGAGTATATAGGAGCCTGCAATCACCAGCGCATCCACAATAACATGGAGCCGGTTAAAATATCGCTGGTTATCCCTGATCATGGCTTCACCCGTTTCCCCATATACAAAGTGTATTGTACAATAATTATCTTAAAAGTACAACTTAAATTTTCCTTAATCGACAAAATTATGCAAGCCGAAGCAGATTCAACCATAGTTCCATCTGTATCCTACTATAATTCCCCAATCGGGACATTTTGAAACGGACTTTGCGCGCACGCCCTTCCGGGCTTCGGCAAAGGGCCAGGCCGGCCCGCAAACCGGCGAAATAGATCCGGCCGTATCCCTTCCGCGCAAAGAAAAGGGCCTTTATGGCAAAGCCTGCAAGCAGAAACGGCAGATTCAAAAGAATCTGCCCCAAGGGCATATTTTTATAAATCAGATAAACGTTATTCCGGGAGGAATGGGTGATTTTAAAGGGATTATAACGGGACCCGCTGAAAGCGCTCCCCGCATGGCGCACCACTGCGTCCGGTTCATAGGCATTGCGGTAGCCCATAATCCTGGCGCGGTAGCCCAGATCCACGTCCTCCAGATAAGCGAAATGAAGTTCGTCAAAAAGGCCCGTGTGTTCCAGATATTTTCTCCGGTACATGGCGGCCCCGGCACAGGCCGAAAAAACGTTCCGGCGGCGCAGACAGCATTCCGCCGGCTTCCCCTTTCCCGCCGCACGGGCCCATCCCAGGGCATTGTAGAAATCCCCCGCCCCGTCCAAGCGGGAGGGATCCGCCATATCGACCATCCGGGCCGACAGGGAGAACAGATCCCTTTCCCGTTCCATCCGCCTCTCCATCACCCGGATGCAGCCCGGTTCCATAACGGTATCGTTATTTAAAAGGAACACAAAGGGCGTCCCGGCGGCGCGGATTCCTTCGTTCACCGCAGCACAGAAGCCCCTGTTCTCGGGAAAACGGATCACCCGGATCCAGGGATAACGCGTCTCGGCCTCCTTCAGGCTTTCGTCCGTGGAACCGTTGTCCACCACCAGGACCGCAAACTCCCCCCTTGCGGCGCCCTCCAGGCTTCTTAAACAGTTATTCAGATATTTTTCCCCGTTATAGTTCGGGATTATCACGGTGGTCTTCAACGTATCCGTCCCTCCGGCAGGGATCCCACAGGATCCGCTGGCCCCTTTCCCTTATTTTGGCGCAAAATTCCAGGCTGATTTCCGCCGGTTCCCCGCCGGAGCGCAGGTCGAACAGCGCTTTTTGAAACGCTTCCTCCCATTCCGGCCTCACCTGCATGGAACGGATGTCCGCAGCCTCCACATCCTGGGCCAGCGCGGCCCGGTGGAAACGGCCGCTAAATCCTTTCCAAAGTCCGGCATACCGCATCCGGACGCCCCCGTCCCTTCGGTCATAGATCCCGCTCACCAGCTTCCCTCCCCGGGAGGGCAGCGGCCAGGCCAGGGCGCCCACATCTTCCCGCTGCCTAAAAAGCTCCGGGCCGAATTCCGTCCGGTAGAAGCCCAGATGCCTCGTATGGGAAACCTTTACCTTCCATCCCCGGGAGGCGGCGAAGTCCTCCAGAGCCCTTTTCCCCGCCTCGTAGGCATAGTTCTTGCTGCCTGGATTCGACGCGGTGGAAGCGCTGTGGCATCTCCAGTGATACAGAACTCCGTACACGTGTACGCATACATCCTCCCTGCCCTCGTCCAACGCCTTTCCCGCCGCCCGCAGCACCAGATCATAGTCCTGGGCGCCGTCATACCCGGGCCGCAGCATCAGTTCCCCGAGCAGCCCGGCTTCCATCATCAGAAAATGGCAGATATAGTTATTGGAAAGCAGCAGATCCAGGTTAAAATCCGGCTTCCGGTGGGGCGCAAAGAAGTTCTTTTTGTCCCGGTCGCATTTATCCTCGTCCGAATACAGGAAAACAGGATCGATTCCCTGCCTGCGCTTCTCCCGCAGGGCATGGGCCATCCGATAGAGCGCATCCGGCGTTAACAGATCGTCATGATCCAGCAGACCGATATATTCTCCGCGGGCCAGGCGGACCGCCTCGTTGGTATTCTCCGCGATCCCCCGGTTTTCTGCCAGCTTTACGTAACGGATCCTTTTCTCCCGGCGTCCCTCCACCGCCCGGGCGATCCTGTCGCTCCCGCTTCCGTCCGCGATGATCAGCTCCCAAAAGGGCCAGGTCTGATCCTGCATACAATCCAACAGATCCTTCAGGAAGGGTTCCTCCGTTTCATAGGCGGGTACCGCCACGGAAAACAGAGGCGGATTTTCCCACTCCCCTGCTGCCAGACGCTGCCTGGAACGCTCCTCTTCCCCGGGCGGGCAATAGACATAATCCTCCCTTTGCTCCAACAGCCGTTCCGCGATCGCCGTGCCGGCAGCAGCCGGGCCGTTCCGTCTGCAGTATCCCCAGGCCCTTTTCATATTTTCCGCCAGCCGTCCGGCTTTTCCCCTGAAAGTGAACATAACTTATACCTCTGCATATCGCAGGCAGAGCCTGCGATACTGCCCGCAATAAAAAGTTTGAAACGGAGTTTCAAACTATACCCCTGCATATCGCAGGCGAAGCCTGCGATACTGCCAGCAATGAAAGTTTGAAACGGAGTTTCAAACTATACCCCTGCATATCGCAGGCAGAGCCTGCGATACCGTCTTCCTTCAATCGCCAAAACCGGCACGGATTCGAAAAGGCATCTGCCGACGGCAAATGCCTTTCCCTCCTTTGCACAAAATGTTCTCAAAACATGTATCTGCCGACGGTCATGAAACCCCGTAACGATCGTTATCCTTCGATCACGGCTTTCAATTCCTCGGTCAGCTTCGCGTTCCTGGCCGCAGCATCCTCCAGGCTGGTTCCTTTCACGCCCATGTAGAACTTGATCTTGGGCTCCGTACCGGAAGGCCTTGCGCAGCACCAGGAATCGTTGGTCAAATCAAAATAAAGCACGTTGGATTCCGGAAGCCCGGTGGGCGTTTCCTCTCCGGTCGCCAGGTCCTTTGTGATGCCCGTGGCATAGTCGCGTACCTTCAGCACCTCCAGCTCGCCGAAGCGTACGGGCGGGTTCTTCCTGAGCTTATCCATCATCTCCGCGATCTGCCTGGAACCGTCGATCCCCTTCAAGGTAATGGTGTACAGATCTTCCTTGAAATATCCGTACTTTTCGTAGAGCTCCAGCATCTGATCCCACAGGGTCCTGCCGTGCTTCTTGCACCATGCAGCCACTTCGCACAGGCACATCACCGCCACGACGGCGTCCTTATCCCTGGCATGGGTGCCCGCCAGACAGCCGTAGCTTTCCTCCAGGCCGAACACGTAATGGTTGGAACCTGTCTGCTCGAAAAGCTTGATCTGCTCGCCGATGAACTTGAACCCGGTGAGCACTTCGATCAGTTTTACGTTATAATCCGCCGCGATGGGATCCGCCATATTGGTGGTGACGATGGTTTTAATCATGGCAGGATTTTCCGGCATGGTTTTGGTGGCGGTGCGTTCCCGCAGGATGTATTCCGCAATCAGCATTCCGGACATGTTTCCTGTGAAGGGGACATATTCCCCGCTCTTCTTATCCAGCGCATAGATGCCGAGACGGTCGGCGTCCGGGTCGGTGGCCATGACGATGTCGGCATTTTTCTCTTTTGCGAGCTTCAGCGCCAGCGTGAAAGCCTTGGGATCCTCCGGGTTGGGGTAATCCAGGGTGGTGAACTCCGGATCCGGAAGCTCCTGCTCCGGGACCACAAACACATGCTTGAATCCCAGTTCGGACAGGACTCTTCTCACGGGCTTATTTCCCGTGCCGTGGAACGGCGTATAGACGATCTTGATGTTGTCCGCCATCTCCTTGATCACTTCCGGATGGATGATCTGTTTCTTCAGCTCCACCATGTAGGCGTCGTCGATTTTGGAACCGATGACCTGATACAGGCCCTGGGTGATGGCTTCCTTCTTATCCATGGTCTTCACCGAATGGTAATCCGTGACCGCCTTTACCTCGGAGATGATTTCCTTATCCTTGGGGGCCGTCACCTGCGCGCCGTCTTCCCAGTATACCTTGTAGCCGTTGTACTCCGGAGGATTATGGCTGGCCGTCACCACGATACCGGAAATGCAGCCCAGGGTGCGCAGGGCAAAGGAAAGCTCCGGTGTGGGACGCAGCTCGTCGAACACATAGGCCTTGATACCGTTGGCCGCCAGGCACAGGGCCGCTTCGTCCGCGAATTCCGGGGACATGAAGCGGGAATCATAGGCGATGGCGACTCCCTTTTTCTCGCCGCCCTGTTTGATGATGTAATTGGCAAGGCCCTGGGTGGCTTTCCTTACCGTATAAATATTCATCCGGTTGGTGCCGGCTCCGATGATGCCGCGCAGGCCGCCGGTGCCGAATTCGAGTTCTTTGTAAAAACGGTCCTCGATCTCGGTCTGTTTTCCTTCGATTGCTTTCAGTTCCTCCTTGGTTTTCTCGTCGAAATAGGAATCCTCCAGCCAGAACTTGTACTCTTCCATGTAACCCATCGCACTTTTCCTCCTTTACTTACACCCGCCTATGATATCGTATCCGTCTCGTTCGTCAAACGGGGAAAGACGTATCTGCCCGGGCAAGTTCGGCAGATACGTCTTCACGCATTCGACCTTGTGTCCTTTGCGGACAGTATACCATAGTTTTCTATACTCGTAAAGAATAGTCGCTTTTATCCAGAGAAAAATTCGGATTATAGTATGGATCTCCCGCCTGCAGCTCCGCCCGCCATTTTTCCCGAAACAGGGCGGATTCCCGTTCATAGCGGGCCGCATTTGCGCCCGTATTATCCGCGCCGCGGGAGACGGATTCATAGTGATAGCACTCCGCAAAAGGGGTGAATACGTTCAGATAGCCCAGCTTGCGCAGCCTGAGGCAGAAGTCCACGTCGTTCAGGGATACGGCGAAATCCGGATCCAGGCCGCCCACCTGCTCATAGAGCTTCTTTTTTACCATCAGACAGGCTCCGGTGACTGCGGATACGTTCTGGGCATAGCAGAGTTTTCCCATATAGCCCAGATTTTCCCTTTTCTGGCGGTAGTGGGTATGCCCCGCCGTACGGTGGGCGCCCAGACCGATGACCACTCCCGCATGCTGGATCGTTTTGTCCGGATAGTACAGCTTCCCGCCCACGGCGCCCACATCCTCCCGCTGGGCATACATCAAAAGCTCCTCCATCCAGTTCACGGTGATTACCTGTGTGTCGTTATTTAAAAGCAGTACATATTCCCCCTGTGCTTCCGACACGCCCAGGTTGTTGATGGCGGAATAGTTGAATTCCCCTTCCCAGGTTACCACCCGGACGGCGGGATTGTTGGAAAGTTCCTCGTAATAGGCGAAGATTTCCCTGGTGGTGCTGTTGTTTTCCACCACGATGATCTCATAGTTGGCATAGGTGGATTTCTCTATCACGGAAGAAATACACCGGCGCAGATCTTCCACATGATCCTTATTGGGGATGATGACGGATATCTTCGGTTCCCCGATGATTTCATAATTAATTTTAAAAATGGTCTCAAAGGCCCTGGTGCTGGTGATGGTAAAATGGGAAAAGCCGTGATGACGCAGATGATCCGCCACGGCCCCCCTGGCGGACTCCACCACATAGGGCTTGGCCTCGATGCCGGAAGCCACACTGCCCGAATGGAGACGCCAATAATACAGCAGCTTCGGCACATGCACCACCTTTTCCGCCCGGTCCGTCAGCCGCAGGATCATGTCGTGATCCTGGCTGCCGTCAAATTTGGTGCGAAACAGCTGCGTACCGTCCAGGAGCTTTCTTGCAAACATGCTGAAATGGCAGATATAGTTGTTGGCCCGCAGGTTGTCCACCGCATAGTCCGGCTTGAAATGCATGGTGATCATCTGGTTGATATCGCCGTTTTTAAAGGTGGCCTCGTCGCAGTAGACATAATCCGCCCCCTGCTCGTTTACCGCCTTTACATACTCGTACAAAACGCAGGGATGAAGCAGGTCGTCATGATCCAGCAGGGAAATGTATTCCCCCGTGGCCATAGCCAGGCATTGGTTGGTATTCCCCGCGATGCCCTCGTTCTTTGCCAACTTCCGATAGACGATCCTCTGATCCTGCCCGGCATATTCCCGGCAGATCTCTTCCACCCGGTCATGCCGGTCGTCGGACCCGTCGGCCAGGCACAGTTCCCAGTTTCCGTAGGTCTGCGCGCGCACGGAACCGATCATCTCACGCAGGAAGTTTTCCGGGGTATTGTAGAGCGGGGTGAGGATGCTTACCTTTATCATGCGGTCAAAAACCGTTTCCTCCTGCCGTTTTCGTTCCTCCGGGGAAGGGAAACTCTCCGTCCCGTAACGGCGCATGGCCTTTCGCTCGTTGGCCTTGTACTTTAATTTACTGATCACGCCGCCGATGCTTCCGCAGTTTTTCAAACGGTCCTTCTGACGGATCACGAAATGCATGCATCTGCGGAAGGGTGCGCTGGCTTTCCAGATCGGATTATTCCTGATCCGATCCAGCCTAAAGCGCAGATCGTCCACCTGATCCTCCAGCTCCGCCACCCGGGCTGCCAGATACGTACATTTATAATGCTCCTGTTCGTATGCCTCTTTATAATCCTTTTCGCTCATTCCCACACCCATACTTTACTTTATGCAGACACAGGCACGGCCTGCGGTACCGCCGCCGATCGAACGCCGGGAAGTCCGCTTTTGAACTCAGCCCTATGCAGATCCCGGGCGTCGCCTGCGATGCCGCCTCAATGAAATCAATGCGCTCTCAATGGCATATCCTCATGGTTTCGGCCGTCCATCGGTACAGTCTCTGCCGGGAACAACAATCCTCCCACAAAAAGCCGATCCGATACTCCCCTTCCGGCAGGGCCGCCCTGGGAAACTGCAGACAGACGCCGGTGAGCGCCATCCTTTGCAGATGTCCCAGATTTTCCTGGATATCCGGCCGGTACTGGCGGCTTACGGGAAGTTTCCATACCGCGCCGGGACCGTCGCCCCGGCCTTCCGGCTTTAAAATCACATGAAAACGGTACTGGCTGTTGTCCACCTGAAGGGCATAGCACCAGCCCTGGATAAAGTAGTCCCCGCCGCCGGCCTTTCCCGTCTGCCATTTATCCATATCTCCGGCAAACTCCACGCCCATGCGCAGCACTTCGTTGTTCCACTCCGGTTTGAGCCCCTCCGGCAGGGCCTCCGGAATCACCCGGTCCACCCTGTCCTCGTATTCGTAACGGTTTCCCGCATAGAATTCATGATCCAGCACGTCTTTCACCAGATAGCGGTGATAATAGGGATCCCTGCCGTAAAGGGAGGGATGCAGCTCATACAGCCGGTTTAACTCCTGATGCAGCCGTTTCAGCTTTTCCACGCTGTCGTCCTGTCCCCGGCTGAGGGATTCGTGATGATAGAGGGCCACGTCGTTGCGTACCACGTTGATATAGCCCATATCATGCATCCGGAAACAGAATTCCACATCGTTAAAGGCCACCCGCAGCTCCTCTTTCAGGCCGCCTGCGGCTTCGTACAGGCTTCTTTTCACCAAAAGACAAGCGCCCGTTACCCCCAATACGTCCAGGGCCAGACGGTTTCTATAAAAATAGTAGTCCACTTTATCCGAACGGAACTGCAGCTTGTGCGCCGGGCCCAGACGGATATTGGTGATTCCCGCATGCTGGATCGTCTGCGTACCCGGGTAGAGCAGCTTTACCCCTACGGCTCCCACATGGGGAAGCTGCGCCTTTTCCATCATCTTCTCCAGCCAGTCTTCCTGGATGATCTCGATATCGTCGTTCAAAAGAAGGATATATTCTCCGGTCGCCAGCCCGGCGCCCAGGTTGCACATCCTGGAAAAATTGAATTCCATGGGTTGATACACGTAGCGGAACCGGCATTCCTCCGCCATCTGGGACATCATCCTTTCGATCCGCGCCCGGTTCCCGGCGCTGCTTCCGTTATCCACCACGATGATCTCGAAGTCCCGATAGGTGCTGGCTTCCATCACGGAATGGATACAGGTGGAGAGTACGCCCGGATTGTCCCGGGAGGGAATGATGATGGATACCTTTCCGGAGGGGGCCAAAGGCCAGCCTCGCCTTATGTATGCCTGCCTTTTGATCTCCTCATAGTCCGTCTCTCCTCCCGGCATGCCCCAGGGGCGGATGGGTCTGGTATTGTGGAAAACCACGCTGTCCACATGGCCCACCGCGCCCTCCCGCTCCGACACGCGCAGACAGAAGTCGTATACGTTTTTCTTCCAATCCCCGCTGCCCAGCCAGGGGATATCCTTCGTTTCTTCTCTTTTTACCGCAAATAAATTGCCGAAATAAAAATATGAAATCAGCGTGTCAGGGGACCAGTCGGGTTTCAGCCAGGGATTGGTCCGGCGCCCGCCGTTTACGGCCAGACGTTCGTCCTCGTCCCCGTAAACCAGGGACG
The DNA here is from genome assembly GCA_021770245.1 of Lachnospiraceae bacterium. GTDB lineage: Bacteria > Bacillota > Clostridia > Lachnospirales > Lachnospiraceae > Eisenbergiella. Next base: position 15,523 of record JAETRI010000009.1, on the reverse strand, counting down.
TTTCCGGATGCTTTGCGAAAAAGTCCGCCACCAGCGCCATGTCCTCCGCCTCCGGGCTGCCGTCCTCTCCGTGAAAAACCAAAATATCCGCGTCCTCCCCGGACAGGTCGAAACCGCTCCCGCACCGGGTCATGGAAAGATACGCCATGGAAAGGTCATGCCCCGCTTCCCGGCGGCCGGCCCGTTCCTTTCTCTCCTTTTTGACGATCCAGTCATGGTAACAAACGGTCTGTTCCTTGATCCTGGCCTCGTATTTTCCTGTCTGCCTCCTGCGAAGCGGCGCCTGGAGCATTCTTTTTATATTCAAAACCAACGTCTCCTTTTCAGATTTCGATCCAGGGCGGCGGCGGTTTCCTCCGCCAGCCTGTTTATCTCAAATTCCACTTCCAAGATTTCTTTTCCCTCCCTGGCGACACTCTCCAGGCGGATGTTAATGTTCGGGTCCCCTGTGTGGAAGAAAAATACCGGCTTTTCTTCCCCCTTTTCGCTCATTTCCCAGCCGTTCATGGCGAGCACGCGTTTATCGGACAAATCGAGAGGACGCCCGTTCAGCCTGGCGGCCTGCATCCGGATGATGCATGAGCCCTCGGACGGGTCGATGCGCACTCCGCAAATCTCCTCTCCCACCGGAATTTCCAGCCGCATCCGGTTCACCACCAGATAGCTGGGGTAGAGATGGTAGGAGCGTTCCGGGCTGTAGCCGCTTCCGTCGTCCTCGAAGATTTCCACCACATTCTGATCCATTTCCTCGAACAGCCCCTGCCAGGCCATCGCCCTCGTACCCAGCAGGAGGCGCATATCGGAAACGGAGACCCGGTTCCCGGTGACCGCCTTCTGAAAACGTCTCTCCCGCGCCCGGTACTCCTCAGCCTTCTTATCGCTGATGCCCAGTTTTTCCATATAACGCTTCAAAGGAAGCTTCTTCCTGCGGCCGTCTCCCATCTGATAACAGTACAGGGCACGCCAGGCCAGCGCCTCCATATCCACCCGTTCCTCAAAGGTCCACTCATAGTCGATCAGGTTCCATCTTCCTTCTTTATCGACGATGATATTTCCGAAGACCAGATCATAGTCGGAAACGGGGATCTCCTCCCGGAAACGCACCTTCTCCAAATATTCCGAAAACAGCTTCTCGAAGCCTTCCTCGTCTCCCTCCTCCAGCCGTTTATCCAAAAGCTCCTCCAGCGTGGCGCCCTCCAGATATTCCAGCCGTACCCAGGGCAGGCCCTGATCGTCCCGCTCCAGCACGCTTTCGTTGATATACAGGCCTCCGTCCGTATAACGTTCCTTCAGTTCCCCGCAGAAGCGGTGGATATCCTCCATATGCTCTGCTGCCTCCGGGCCCTCCGGATACTTGCACACCCATCTTTCCCCGTTTTCCTTCTCCCGGATATCCGTCCGGATCGCATAGATTTCCGCGCGGTCGTTGGAAAATTTGGTGTAGACGGTTTCCGGGGCCGGGCCCGTAAGCAGAAGATAGGAATTGGAGTACAGAGGAAAATACCCTTCCCGAATTACCATGTCGAAAGAATTTTTCTCGTCAAATAAAAGCAGCCTGTCCCTGTCGAAATTCCTCAAATTCCGGGTAAGCTCCCCGGTGCGCGGCAGACGAGCGTCCGAATAGATGGTATCCGCGAATTTATAATCCGGATAGGGATAATAAAAGTGGTATTCCTCCACGCCGCAGGCCGAAAGGAGCCGTTCCAGGCCTCCCTTCGTAAAGGTACGTACCGCTCCGCCGTCCGGATAGTCTTCGATCCCCGCGAACATAACGCCCAAATGATCCTCCTGGCAGCCCGCCCAGTACTTCATCCCCATCTTGTTTTCGATGGCGATAACCAGGTTTCCGCCCGCTTTCACGTGGCGGAGGTTGATCCGGAGGAAATCTTCATAGGGCGTTTTCGTAGGAATATAGCTCTGCCCGTATTCAAAGACCCCCACCAGAAGCACATAGTCGTAGTCGCAGGGCAGATCCGGTTCAATATCATTGAAATTTCCCACATGGATCGTCACGTTTTCGCATTCCCTGTTGCGCCAAGCATTAATTTCGCTGCGTTTTCTGGAAAGGTCCACACAGGTTACGCTTCCCGCCCGTCTGGCCAGCGCGCCGGTAATGGCACCCATGCCGCTCCCCACCTCCAGCACCTTTGTGCTCCTGTCCATGGGCAGCCAGGAAACGATGTTTTCCCTCTGGGCGGACAGATGGTAGAAAACCGGCCAGCTCTTCTTTTCTTCAATGGCCTTCCGGTAACCTTCCTTCGGCGTATGCTTCACGATTTCCAGGATTTCGTCCTCCACCGTACCGTCGCAGTAGAGATCCTCTCCCGGGTATCGGGACAGATCCAACGTAACTTTTCCGATTTGTTCGGTCATATCCCATTCTTTTCCTTTCCGTGTGCGTCGGAGACGGACAACGGCCGTTCCAAACGTTTTACCTTCACATCGGACTCCATGTCAAAGAATCCCACGGTATTATGATCGGAGACCACCGTTAAATTCATCACATCGTACAGGCGGTGATACACCGTAAAAACATCCCCCTCGTAGCCGGTTACCCCCAGGGAAATCAAATATTCCCCGCCCTGCAGCCGCACCTTCTGGGTGAAGGTGATCTCCACCGTCTCCCCCGCATGCACCCCCTCCAGAAAGGCGCGTTCCACCATGGTATTGGTGCCCGTTATTTCCACGCCCTTGATGTCCTTGATGGAAAGAGCGAAAATGGGAGCGGTAATATCTTTATGGATGTCCACCTCCATATGCAGGGTAAAGGATCCCCCCTTAAGGATCGTGGAGGTTACCGTTCCCCCGTCGTCCGTCATGTAATAGGATGCGATCTCGGCCTCCTTCGTGCCGTATTCCAGCAGATGGGGATTGATTCCCTGCTGCATCCCGTCAAAAGACGCATCCCGGGAACAGGCCGGACCGTCGTCGGATGTGGTACTCTCCTCCGGCTTCTCTCCGGCCGCACCGGCTGCGGCCGTATCCTCCGGCTCCTCATATTGGCCCACAAGCACCCGTTTATAGGCGTCGATCATTTCCCTGGGGCTTCCCTCCCCCAGCTTCACCCCTCTGTTCAAAAGCACCGCTCTGTCACAGTATTTGCTGATCGCGCTCAAATCATGACTGACAAACAGGATTGTTTTTCCCTGTTTCTTGAATTCCTCGAATTTATGATAGCATTTTGCCTGGAAAAACACGTCCCCCACGGAGAGCGCCTCGTCCACGATCAGGATTTCCGGATCGATATTAATGGCCACAGCAAAAGCCAGCCTTACAAACATACCGCTGGAATATGTTTTCACGGGCTGGTGCACGTAGTCTCCGATATCCGCAAAATCCAGGATATCCTGAAGCTTTTCATCTATTTCTTTTTCCGAAAACCCGATCATCGTCCCGTTTAAATAGACGTTTTCGATCCCGTTATACTCCGGGTTAAAGCCCGCCCCCAGCTCCAGAAGAGCGGAGATCCGGCCGTTCACCTCCACCTCCCCGTCGGTTGCGTTCAGCACGCCGGTGATGATCTTTAGGATGGTGGACTTTCCGGATCCGTTGGTACCGATGATGCCCACGCATTCCCCCTGCCGCACATCCAGATCCACCCCCCGCAGGGCGTAATGCTCCTGGTATCGCTTCTTTTTCGCCAATCCAAGGGAATCCACGAGCCGGTCACGATTGTGCGCATAAAGCTTGTATACCTTATTCAGCCCCTTTACATGAATGGCAAGCTGTCGTTCTTCCATGGCATTCCTCCATGCTGCATGCTGCCGTAGGCGGCACACATCCCGCAGGCTACATAATATCCGCAAAATGTACTTTCAACCGCTTATATACCAACGTTCCGATAACAAACAGAACCACCGTAATGATCCAGAAATACATGGTGGAATAAAAATCCTCCCAGAACCATTCCCCTCCATAGATGGAGCTGCGGTAACCCTCCACAATATACACCAGCGGATTGATTTTCAGAAGCATCTGCGCCCTGGGCCCGAAATCCCCGATATTCCACAGCACCGGGGTGGCCCACATGCCGATCTGGAGCGCGATTCCCACGATCTGCTGCAGATCGCGGAAATAGACCACCACGGAACAGGTGGTATAGCTGATGGCCAGCACCAAAACGAACATGCAGAAGCTGTAATAGAAAATCTGCAGCGCATACACCCCCGGATAGAACCCGTAGCAGGCCGCGATCACCAGCAGCACCAGAACGAAAAAGCAGTGGATAAAGGTGGCGGCAATAATCTTGATGATGGGAAGGATGCTGATCTTGAACACCACCTTCTTCACCAGATATTCGTATTCCAGAAGCGCCATCATCCCGCTGGTAAGGGCCTCGGAAAAGTAAAACCAGGGCACCAGCCCCGCAGTGAGAAATACCAGATAGGGAACCTCTATCCCTCCCCCGATCAGTTTGGCTTTTTGCGGCATAATGACCTGGAACACCACATAATACAGCGCCACCGTTACCACCGGCTGTACCATGGCCCAGACTGCCCCCATATAGGAGCCGGCATACCGCCTGCGGAAATCGTTTTTGGCCAGCCGCCAGATCAGCCGTCTGTTATTGTACAGCTCCACGGGCAGCAGCGTGATCTTATCGTAAAAGGCATTGAAAACGCCCACGGCCGCAGCGATCAGCGCGCAGGCGATGACCTTTTTAATCCGTTCGTCCACGGGATCCGCCAACGGATTGTGGTAGCAGACGATAGCCACCCCCATAATCATCATGACGCAGGTAAACAGAGTGATCCCCGTTTTCCTGCTGATTCCCTTTCCCTTCAGGGATAATTTCCAGCGATTGTGGTCCTTCATGCTTCCTCGTATTCTGCCGCCGCAGGCGGCGCTTCTTAAGCCCTCTTTCTCCGGGCCCCTTCCCTGCAGCGTGCGTTTTCTACCGTTCCCAGGCAAGGCGGTTTTTCCTGTATACGGAAAGCCCGTCCCTCTTTTTGTCCTTTTCCGACAGGATCGGTTCCATTCCCTCCGGGATAGGCCACTCAACCCCGATTTCCGGATCGTTCCACATCAATCCGCCCTCGTCGTTTGGATGATAGAAATCCGTACATTTATAAGCGAACTCCGCATAGTCCGAAAGCACAAGGAAGCCGTGCGCAAAGTTCTTGGGAACGAAAAACTGCTTCTTATTCTCCTCACTGAGCCGTACGCCGTGCCATTTCCCGAACGTGGGAGAACCTTCCCGCAGATCCACGGCCACATCGAAGACCTCGCCCCTGACGACGCGCACCAGCTTCCCCTGGGGAAAACGGATCTGGAAATGCAGTCCGCGCAGCACCCCCCTTTTGGAGGCGGACTGGTTGTCCTGGACGAAGACTTCGTCGATCCCCGCCTCTTTATAGTCGTTATAATTATAGGTTTCCATGAAATAGCCCCGCTCATCCCCGAATACGGTGGGGGTAATGATACGAAGCCCTTCTATTTCACAAGTCTCTACCGTAATTTTTCCCATATTTATGCCCTTGCCTTTCCCCCTTTTCTCCCTGCCTGCCGCAGGCGCCATCCGCAATACTTCTTCCCATTCCGCCGCCCCGACGGACCGCCGCTTTCCCTCCTCAAAGCCCGTTTGCCACTTCCACCATATACTGCCCGTAGTTGGTTTTCAAAAGCGGCTCCGCCAGCTTCAGAAGCTGTTCCCTGGAGATAAAACCGCGCTTATAGGCGATCTCCTCGATGCAGGAGATATACAGCCCCTGCCTCTTCTGGAAAGCCGCCACAAAATCCGCGGCATCCAGCAGCGAATCATGGCTTCCCGTATCCAGCCAGGCAAATCCCCGGCCCAGGGTTTCCACCTGCAGCGTCCCTCTGCGCAGATATTCGTTGTTCACAGCGGTGATCTCTATTTCCCCGCGTGCCGAAGGTTTCACACCCCTGGCGATTTCCACCACGTCATTATCGTAAAAATAGAGCCCGGGCACCGCATAATTGCTCTTCGGTTTTTCGGGCTTTTCTTCGATGGAGAGGGCTTTTCCGTTCTCGTCAAATTCCACCACGCCGTATTCCCTGGGATCCCGCACATAATACCCGAAAATAGTCGCGCCGCGCTCCCGGGCCGCCACGCTGCGAAGTACCCTGGAAAAGCTCTGACCGTAGAAAATATTGTCCCCCAGCACCAGGGCCACATTGTCTTTACCGATAAAATCCGCTCCCAGAAGGAAGGCATCGGCCAATCCCCTGGGCGTCTCCTGCACGCAGTAGGAAAGGGAAAGCCCCAGCTGCTCCCCCGTCCCGAACAGTTCCCGGAATATGGGAAGATCCCGGGGAGTGGAAATGATCAAAATCTCCCGGATATCCGCCAGCATCAGGGTGGAAAGTGGATAGTAAATCATCGGTTTATCATAAACCGGCATGATCTGTTTTGATATCGCCTTGGTCAGCGGATACAATCTCGTCCCGCTCCCTCCCGCGAGTATGATTCCTTTCATGGCTCCTCTCATTCTGCCGCCGCAGACGGCTCCCCATCCGGGGGACTCCGGTACGCCGGGCAGCGGCGCCGCCCGGCTGCATATGCCCGCTTATCGGTACATTTCTTCGTAATATTTCTGATATTCGCCGCTGGTCACATTCCGCATCCATTCCTCATTGGCGAAATACCAGGCGATCGTCTTCCTGATCCCCTCCGCGAACATGGTTTCCGGCTCCCAGCCGATCTCGGAACGGATCTTATCCGGCGCGATGGCGTATCTGCGGTCATGGCCCTTCCGATCCTCCACATAGGTGATCAGCTCTTTGGACACCAGCGCCTTACGCGGATCGTCCTCGGAAAGCATCTCCTGCAGCGTTTCGATGATGATATTGACGATCTCGATATTCTGTTTCTCATTATGGCCGCCGATGTTATAAGTCTGAAAAAGCCTTCCCTTCTCCTGCACCATATCGATGGCCTTGGCATGATCCTCCACATACAGCCAGTCCCGCACGTTCTTACCGTCCCCGTAGACCGGCAGTTTCTTTCCCTGCAGGGCATTGTTGATGATCAGAGGGATCAGCTTTTCCGGGAACTGGTAAGGGCCGTAATTGTTGGAACAGTTGGTGATATTGGCCGGGAAGCGATACGTGTCCATATAGGCCTTCACCAGCATGTCCGAGCCGGCCTTGCTGGCTGAATAAGGGCTACGGGGCGCATAGGGCGTGGTTTCGTAGAAATATTCCCCTTCCTTCTCCAGGGAACCGTACACTTCGTCCGTAGAGACATGCAGAAACCGCTTTCCCTCCGGGTAACTTCCGTCCTCCCGTTCCCAGGCGGCCCGGGCACAGTTCAGCATCACTGCGGTTCCCAGCACATTTGTCTGAACGAAAACCTCCGGGTTCCGGATACTACGGTCCACATGGGATTCCGCCGCGAAATGCACCACCCGGTCGATGTCGTTTTGGGCAAAAACCTTTTCGACCGCTTCCTTATCGCATATATCGGCCTTGATAAACGTATAATTTTCCCTGTTCTCCACGGACTTCAGATTCTCCGGATTTCCCGCATAGGTCAGGGCATCCACATTGATGATCCGGATGTCGTCCCCGTACTTTCGGAACATATAATGGATGTAATTGGAACCGATGAAGCCGGCTCCTCCCGTTACAAGATAGGTTCTCATCTTTCCTCTCATTCTGCCGCCCGGGGCGGCCTGTACGACTTATTTTCCGCCAAAAAAGCGCAGACTGCCGCTGCTGGCCTCAATATTCACATAGTATACCACAAAATTCCTGAATTACCAATAAGGGTTTCCATATTTAATTGATTCGGACATCATTACCGTCAATAACCGAGATAACTGATGTTTAAGTCCACGTCCCCGCTGATCCCGCCAATCCTCCCTTTGGAGGAATACTGCCACATCTCATATCTGCCGTTATAGGAGGGCGCGGCGGCGTACTGGGCCAGCCAGATCTTGCAGCTTCCGAGGCTTCCCACGCTCATTTTAGAGCCCAGCCAGGTTTTATTGGCATAGACGCCTGCAGTGTACCCGCTGTCCTGCATGGTCCGGCAGTAGGCATTGATGATTTCTGTCCTGGTTCCCGCATCGATCCCGTCTGCCCGGCCGCCTGCGGCTTCCACATCCAGGAATACGGGATAAGAAATTTTATAGTTTTTAATCAAATCAATGGTCATGGAGGCTTCTTCCACAGCTTCCACCCGGTTTACCGCCTGGGAAAAGAAGTAGATACCCACCTTCAGCCCGGCCGACGTGGCGCCCTGGATGTTCGTCCGGAATTTCTGATCCTCGATCATCGCTCCCGTGGCCGACCCGCGGTAGCCGCAGCGGATAATCACGAAGGACACACCGGAATTCTTTACCTCCGTCCAGTTGATATTCCCATTGTGCCGGGATACGTCGATGCCGAGCACACCGGATCCCGCATTCAGGGCCCCGTCGCTGCCAAAGGTGTATTTCACGCCCTGGATGGTCTGTTCGCCCGTTACCTTGTTTCCGTTTTTGTCAAAAAAGTATCTCTTGCCGTCTATGTTCTGCCAGCCTGTATATTTATATTCCACATTGTCCTTTAATCTGTAGAATACATTATATTTATAATAGTCCGCGACTACGGCCTCCACATATTTACCGTTGGCGTCCTTATAATAGAGCCTGTTGCCGTTTTTGTCCTTGAGCGGCGTGGTGGTATCCGCCTTCGGATCTTTATCCGATACCACGGTGACCTCACAGGTCGCTTTCTTGGAGGTATCCTCCGAACTGCAGGCCGTGATGGTCACTTTGCCGGGTTTTAACGCCTTGATGGTGCCGTTTCCGTGCTCTTCCACGGAAACGATCGCCTTATCCGAGGTGTACCACAGGCATCCGGTGTATCCGCCGGTTTCGATCTTCGGATTCAGCTTCAGGGATTCGCCCACCTTCAGCGTAACGCTGGTCTTGTCCAGGGTAATTCCCGATACGCTGGCCGCTTTGACGGTCAGCTTCTTCGTATCGCTCATGGTGCTTCCGTCGCGGTATTTCACCGTTACGGTATATTTTGTCTCGCCCGCCCGGATCGCTTTGATGTTCCCGTTGGCGTCTATGGTGGCGAATTTGGTGTTTTCAATGGAAAAGGTGGTCTTGGCGATCTCCCCCGTGGCGCCATAATCCGCCTTCTTCGTCTCCCCGGCCGAGAGCGTCATCTCCTTTACGGTAAGGGATTTTCCTGCCACAACGGTAACCGTCACCGTTCCCGCCACGCCGTTTGCGGCTTTTGCGGTGATAACCGCGCTTCCCGCGGCGATCCCCTTCACCAGCCCGGTGCTGTCTACGGTAGCCACGCCCGTGCTGCCGCTCGTCCACGTGACGCTGCCCAGGGCCGCATTCTCGGGAACCGGAGCCGCCGTCAGCTTCAGCGTCCCGCCCACGGAAATGCTGGTCCCGCCCGTTATGTTGATCTTCTGAACCTCAACCGTGGCTGCGGATACGGTCACCTTGATCGTCGCAAAAGGGCCGTCCGGGGATTCCGCCGTAATCGTCGTACTTCCCACGCTTTTTCCCGTTATGGTCCCGGCGTTCACCGTTGCAACGGCAGTATCGCCGGATTTCCAATTCACCGTCTGGTCGGTGGCATTGGAAGGAATGACGCTGGCCGTCAGGGTCACCGACTCTCCCACCTTCACGGTGACGGCGGTGGCGCTGGGCGAGATGCCCGTTACCTTCACCGTTTCCGGCTTTGGCGTGGAGGAAGATTCCGTGGACGACGGCTCCTGCGAGGAGGACGGTTCCGTGGACGACGGCTCCTGCGAAGAAGACGGTTCCTCGGACGACGGCTCCTGCGAAGAGGACGGTTCCGTGGATGACGGCTCCTGCGAAGAAGGCGGCTCCTCGGAGGAGGATTCCGTAGGGGAATCCGGCCCTTCCGTCTGGGTCCGGTCCTGCCGGACCGGGGTCGTATCGGAAAGAGTCAGAACCCTTCGTTCCGATTCGTTTTCCCTGTCCGTCCGGCTCTTCATCCCTGCGAACAGGGCATATTCCCGGCCGGCAACGGCCGCGGGATCGGGAATGTCTTCCTTTTTAATCTCCACGTAAGCGTTTTCGTCTCCGTTTATTGGCGTCTTGGTGGACTCGACCCATTCCACGGAATCCTGGATCACGGATTCCACCGGGATCTTTACCTGCGTGTCTTCCTTAGCCGCATTGACCTCCGATTCGCTCTTGATCTCGTCGCTGACGTCTATCTTTTTAAATTCGATCTGCCCCTTCACCGTCACGCTCTGGGCATCCACGGGCAGGACGTACCCCGCAGGATTTTCCGGTCCCACGATGCGTACCGTATAATTCCCGCCTGTCAGTCCCGTCAGATAAATGATTCCGTCCTTGTCCGTGTCCGTCTCCTGCCAGGTCTTGTCAGGCCCCTTGATCTCCACCCGGAAATCCACATGGGGGACCAATTTGCCCGTCTTTCTGTTCACGAACTTAATTTTCAGATCCTTTTCCACGGAGGTCATATTCAGACCCACCTGTACGTCGGAGTTATCCTCCACTTCCTCGTAGGTTTCCTCCTCCTGCTGCTGTTCCACGTCTTCGACGGCCTGCTGTCTCGCCATATGGGCATCCGCCACCGCCAGGAAGGTGCCCTCCCCGGCCACGGTGATCTGGGACATGCTTTCTCCCACCTGTGCGAAGGCCTCTACCTGTTTTTCCGTTCCTTTCGCTCCCGCCACCACGACAAATGTGACTACGGCGAACAAACATACCGCGATTCCCGTAAATCCCACCACTTTATCCATGGTCTGCAGGCCGTTCCAAAAGGCCAGAATGGGATTCTCCTGTTTTTTCCCGGACGGGCGCTTTCCGGACGAAGCGCGTCTGTCCGGTTCCCGGTCCTCCCAATCCCGGGCATACCGCTCCCGCTGCGAAGGGCGGCGGGCCTTTTTGCCGTCCCGCTCCCCTGCATCCGTATATTCCCTGCTTCTTCTGCGTCTGCCCGTTTCTTCATAGTCCGGCTCTTCGGAAGACCGGCGCGCGCTTCCGGCCCTGTCCTTCCGCCCCGGATCCGACACGCGCCCCCTGGTCTTCGGTATCCCTGATTCTCCGGTCCGGTTATATTCTTCCTCTGCAGAGGCATGGCCTCTTTCTTCTTCGGAATAATCCTCCCGTCTCCGGGAACGCTCCCTTTCTTCTCCGGGGTAATCCTCCCGCTTACGGGAACGGCCCCTTTCTTCTTCGGGATAATCCTCCAGTCTCCGGGAATGCTCGCTTTCTTCTCCGGGATAATTCTCCCTCTTACGGGAACGCTCCCTTTCTTTCCCGGGATACTCTTCCCGGCTCCGAGAATACTCTCTTTCTTCTTCGGGATAAGTCTCCCGCCTACGGGAATACTCCCTTTCTTCTCCGGGATAATCCTCCCTCTTACGGGAACGCTCCCTTTCTTCTCCGGGATAATCCTCCCGCTTACGGGAACGGCCCCTTTCTTCTTCGGGATACTCTTCCCGTCTGCGGGAATGCTCCCTTTCTTCTTCGGGATACTCTTCCCCCCGGCCATACTCATCCATGCTGCGGATCCGCTCTTCTCTGGCCCGGATGCGCCTGGCCGCCTCCTGCCGGCGTGCCTCCTCCGCGCGCTTGTCTTCTCTTTCTCTATCGTCCGAAACCGGGCTCATCCCTGTCCGGCGCATCCCATCCGCCGGACGGACGGCCTCCATTTCGGCAATCCGGGCGGCTGCTTCCGCCAGATCCCGGGTTTCTTCATAATCATCCTCACTGATTTCCCACAATAATTCATCGCGCCGGTTCGACATATCCGGCCCTTCTTCCCGATCCTTTTTTGAATCCTGTACCCTGTCAGACATTTTTATCTCCATCACATCAAAACCGCCAGAACATGTTTCGGCCTGAAGCAAAACAGGCCTGTTTCCCTGTAAAAACAGCCGCCGGACGGCTGCCGTACACGACAGTATACCACAATGCGCTTTCCTTCTTCAACCTCCGCTCCCTTCCTTTTGGCCTTTTTCCTTCTTAATATTCTCTTAAGATTTGCCCTTTTTGTCGAATTCCTTTCGTTGCTAAATCCGGCAGAATATGACAGAATGAAAACAAATAAAAGAAGAAAAGGAGTGATACGCCATGATGTACATCCATTATTGTAAGTATTGCCGTCGAATCCATATCCTCAACGGCCACAAAGTCTACTGTCCCGCCTGCAGCGGAAAGCTGACAGAACTCGCCATTTCCTACATAAAATATGTGAACCTGGGCCGGCCCGAACGCGCTGCCCTGAAGGAAAAATGCGCCAGTGAAACCGGCCTCGTGGAATTATCCGTGGAATACCGGATGCATCGTTACAGCAAATGGTTTCGATCCATGCAGGATGCTCCCAAGGCCGCTCCTACAGATAATAAACAAGCAGCCCTGCCAGAATACAGCCAACGCCTGCGAGTTTCCGCCCTGTAATACGTTCTCCGAAGAAAAATCTTCCGAGAAGCAAAACAAAAATATAGCCGAAAGATTCTATTACAGGCCCGCTCAAATAGGACAGCCCGCGCAGGCCGCACAGATTCAGGACGGTGCACACCAGCAGCAGCAGATACCCACCTATCACCCATGGGTTCAGGTACTCCCGCAAAAAAGAGGAATATTCACCCATGGATCCCTTTTTCAGGAGTACCTGGGAAAAGGAGGCTGCCGCCACCCCCGCCAGCAGGAACAGATAATAGACCGTTTTCTCATTTACCATCCCGCACCTCCTCCTGCGCGCCGTTTATGATCACCGTGCCCACAATCACCAGCAATATGCCGCACACATTTTTCAGGCTGATCCTGTCGTGGAAAAAGAGGAGTGCCCACACCATCGACCACAACAGCGCCATTGCCCGGTTCGCATACGCTACGGAAAGTTCAAACCTTTTGATCATTTGCTGCCATAACAGGGCGTAGATCCCCAGCACCGCCAGCTCCGCCCCGTAGAGCAGCAGGAAACCGGCGGACAAGGGCTCCTTTCCGCTGGCCAGCTTGGCGAACACACCGGAAAGGGTATAGATGACGATTACGGCCTGCAGCATCAGGATATCCTTCAGAGATATTTTTTTCTTCATATACGGTAACCTCGATTCTCTCCCGTTCCGGCAGCCGGCTAAGACGGAGCCGGAAAACGGGACATCAACATCCAAGCCGCATCCTCTGCGGCTTGGCGATGCGAAATACGCGCATGCGATTTCGCATCTGCGATTCGATTTGGGCCGCCTGCGGTGCAAATGGCGATTGAAAAATAAACCATCAGGCTTATTTTTTAATCTATTCTAACCATATTGCGGTCGGGATGCAATTATAAAATACAAAGGAGAAAACAAATGTTGATTGCGATAACTGTTATTATATTTATTCTTGGGGCTTTCCTTTGTTTTATTAGAGGAAAAAGCTTTGATAACTGCAGGGCGGCAAGCTTAAAGAAAACATTGGAAGTACTTTCAAATAATAATTTTAACGATTATCTTGTCAATACGATGGTTGCTTTTTTGGGTATTACTACCGCGATCACTTTTACAAATTTTAATACGATACGGCAGGAAGAAAAGTGGACAATCGAATTTTTGGAAGATGTTTTACTCACAGAATTAGATACAAAAATAAATCTTTTGAATGAAGCGATATCAGGAATGGATATGGATTCCGGTGTGAAAGCGGAAATAGGGATGGAAGAATCGGACGTCGGGGAAATATCAATGGACGTCGAGGAGCCCTCCGATCCGGAAAAATTATTTGAAACCATGAAAGTCTATCCCATATCACCGGTATCGTCGCTTGATATGTTATTGACTGACTCGCCTTATCAATATACGATATCCAGATACAGTTACAGCGCGCTTATTGATTGCAGAATGAATTTCACCATGCAAAAGTCCGGAATTGACGATTCGGAAAATATACAGGAGATGGTAAATCATTTATCCAAAATGTCTTTTGATTTTAAACGGGCGCGCAGAATTATAGAAATTGAGCTGGAATATTTAAACAATAAAATCAGCGAAGATGACGTGTATAAACAAATAGACCAATTATATGATGAATTAAGGCAGAACGAAGATTCCATCGTTGCGCCGTAGAAACAGGACAAACACATGAATGGCCCTGCGGCCCCTGCGCCACCCCTGCCCGTCCCCGATGGATCATCACACGCCTCGGGGACGGGCAGGGGTGGCGCAGGGGCCGCAGGGCCATTCATGTGTTTGTCCTGACCGTAGAAGGATTATAACTTGAAATGCCTTTCCGGCTATGCTAAGATAGGAGCAATCTTGTAACCAGCACGGATCTACGAACAAGAACGGGAGGGCCTATGAACGAAATCGACCATACCTCCGACCCGGAGGAAAAAGACCTGCTGATTTCCGAGGACGAATCCGTCCCGGAGGACAGCACTGCCAAAGCCGGTCCGCCGAAGAGGAAGAAAAAAAATACCGGAAAGCGGCGCCTCTCCGGACGGCGCGTTTCTTCCCGCCGCCCTTCCCGCAGAAGGAAGGCAGGCAGGCGTCCGAAGGAATCCACCGTCCATCTCGTCCTCATCGGCATCATCGTCCTGATGGTACTCTATGCCCTGATCCGCCTGATCCTGTGGAACATCGGCAAGGATTCGGGATATGATCCCAACGCAGACTCCACCGAATATGAAACGGAGGCGCTGGACTATATTCAGCCGCTGGACAGGAAGCTCCTGGAAGGACGCGAAGACGACGGGATTACCACCATCCTCTGCCTCGGAAATGATCCCTTCTCCGACGATCGGGGGCCTGAAGGTCTGGCGGAGCTGATCGCCTCCAAATGTGACGCCACGGTGTATAACTGTGCCTTTCCCAATTCCTGTATTTCCATGAAGTACCAGGAGTATTCGGATTCCTATCCCCTGGATGCGCTCAGCTTGTACCTGGTCACCGCATCCCTCTGTGGAGGAGACTATACGCTGATGGAACATGCGGTCAATCAGCTTACGCAGGGGCAGGATATTGCCAGAGCGGCATTGGATACCCTGAAAAATGTGGACTTTTCCACGGTGGACATGATCGTCATGATGTATGACCTGAACGATTACCGGGACGGCCGTTCCCTCGTGGACTTAAATAACGATATCAACCTGTTGACCTGGGCCGGCGCTCTGAACGCCTCCATTGCCCAGATCAAACAGACCTATCCTTATATCCGCATCGTTATCCTCTCTCCTGCCTACGGATCCTATGAGGATGAAAACGGCAGTCTCATCGACGGGGACAAGACGAATCTGGGCAACGGTGTGCTGCCCGATTACGTTCAATACGAGGTGGATACGGCCATGGCAAACGGCGTGAGCATCCTGGACAACTATTACGGCACCATCACACAGAGCGCCGCACAGGAATGTCTGACGGACGGCTATCGTCTCAACCGCACGGGCCGGGAGCGCGTTGCGGCCAGATTCGCCAAGGCCATTTTCGGCATGGAATAAAGCCTTCTATCCTGCCCAGGACAAACGCAGGAACGGCCCTGCAGCCCCTGCGCCACCCCGGCCCTGCCCCGCGGAGCGTGATGGTCCCCTCTGCGATCATCACGCTCCGCGGGGCAGGGCAGGGGTG